>URAJ01000014.1 GCA_900545715.1 uncultured Opitutales bacterium | reverse complement strand
GAAAGACAAATCTAAAAAATCAACCTATTCCACAACCTTTGGTGTTGACCCAAAATGCATAGAGAGCGGAAGAAAAAACGGAATTGAAAAGCCCGTTTATGAGCCGAGGGTACGCACCCATTTTATCAGAGACTAATTTTTAATAAAAACGCACTGCATTGATATTTCAAATTCCCCATGATTTGTTTTCACGCGCTCCATTGCGGCAGGCTTTCCATTTTCCCCAAAATAAATATGCTAAAATTTAAGCAGAGACAGCGTGGGGTTCCAATGCTTTTTTTAGTCTGCATTTAGTTGTGATAGAGTGCGAATATTTTTTTCTAAAATCTATCGGGAGACTAAAAATACATAACTATCGCTATCGATACAGCCTCAATAAAGGAGTATTATGTATTTTATATTGCAATGAAAAATATTAAGATTTTGTATTTGTAGCATGAAAAGATTATCATTCATATTACTATTTTCATTTATTTCTGCAATTATGACTTTTGGCGCGAACATCAGTGAATTGAAGAATAAAGCTGAACAAGGCAATGCTGAAGCGCAATATAGTCTTGGAGTTTGCTATCGCTGTGGAGATGGAGTTGAAAAAAATTTAGAGGAGGCTATCAAATGGTATAGAAAGGCTGCTGAGCAAGGCTATGCCAAAGCGCAATATAATCTTGCCGTTTGTTACGACAGCGAATACGGAGTTGAAAAAAATGTAGAGGAAGCAGTTAAATGGTATCGAAAATCCGCTGAGCAAGGCTATGCCAGAGCACAACATAATCTGGGAATTTGCTATTATAATGCAGACGGGGTAATTCAGAATAATGTAAAAGCTCTTGCATGGGTTTGCGCAGCATGCGCAAATGGAGATAATGGAACAACAAAAGCAATTCGCATTATAAGACAAAAAATGACGTCCGCTCAAATTGAACAAGCCCTTAAATTAGCTAAGAGTTATGCCAATGGAATTTTTGATGAAAGCAAAGAAAGTATGCAATTGCAAATCTTTCACTATTTAGATTCTGCACAACAGGATAATTTTATTAAATTTTGAATTCGGACTGTTTTCTACAAAATATTTATATCTCCAAAAATTGTATATTTTAGGCGTAAAAAACTATTACACTATTATAATATATGCGCCTAAGTTTCAATCGCGGCTCGGTGCCACAATTTGGCGGCAACATTTTGTGAAACTGCAAAAGTTATATAATAGAATCTATTTTGTGTTCCTATTTTCTCCACTTCCACAAATTGCCGCGTATTTCTGTCACAATCGTCCTATTTATTATCGCAAGGATAAGAACAACGATGAGGAAAATCGCGGTTACAACAGGGTATTTTAATATTTTATCAACGCACCATAGATAGGCTTGTAAAAATAACATTAGGGCGGTAAACAAATAATCAAAAACAATATTACCCGTGTCGGGGAAATCCTTTATAGTTTCCATGACTTCCATAACATTTTCCTCTATTTTATACGGTTAGACGCTTTCTTAGAATTTCAAGTTTATCGCTTAAAAAAGTTCCCGAGCTCATATAGGTTTATGACGCTGATATTGAGTACCCCAAGATCTTTAATAATAGATTCCGATATTTCGGATTTTAGCGGCACTATGAGCGCGATTTTTTTTAACTCTAAATTATCCAACAGGATTTTTAGTGTTGTGAATGTTTTCTCGACATCGCGAGTGGCGTTAAATTTGCATTCGAGGCCTACCTGTCCATCTTCAAGAAGAAAGTCGCAAACTAGCCCGTTTTTTATATAATTCTTTTTATATCTTACACCGCAATCTTTCAAAATGCCTTCGACTTCTTCATTAAATAATATAGACCTCGCTTTCATCTCTATATACTTGAATGCGCGTTCGCGGTTTTCCTGATACACGCGAATAGGATCTTTGGGCGAGGATTTGTCCTCCGGCAGCGACGAATAATTTTCAAACGTTTTTATGAGCGTCTGTTCGTCTTCGCGCGAAAGATTTAGCAGTTTCATTATATTGGAGATTGTCGCTTGCCGCGGTTTGACCTTCCCGGTAATTATTTGGCTTAGGGCTGTGGGGGATAAATCGAGCTGTTGTGCAAAGTCTTTCTGCGACATTCCAGCATTTATAATACGTGTCTTTAAAAATTTCCCTAACTCGTTACTCATATTGTTTTTTTAAAAAAGCATATTTATTTATGCAATCAAGCTGAATTTTTAAATTTATTTAAGTTCTCCTGCTGAATATGCGGCAATGTAGCGAGTCAATTTAACGGGAAGTTATTTTTCTTATGTGGTGTGGGCATTTGCAAATGAGGATATTTTATAATATTGGGATATATAGTGTAAAAATTGCCCTTGCGTTTTATTTATGTGAAATATAATTATGTTATCAATCCAGATAAGTACATCTGAATATTCATCTAATCCACGTCCAAAGAAAAATAACTTTTTTTTGCCATGATAGTAAACGCAATCCAGAAATCCAATTCCATCTACATCTATAAAGATAAAGGCCCTGTTATGGTTCGCGGCGGCTTTCTTATAAGCTTTAATTCTACAACCTATTCTTACATTGCGACAAAAACCTCAAAAGTCATCATTGTATGCGACGAAAAGGGCCATAGAATAAAAAGTTTTAATTCTCCAACTTATATAAAATCAGGATTGGGTTGGTAAGCGCACAATATTTTACGAAAAAATTAAAGGGGCTACTTTATCAGCCTTAATGCCAATTCCACTTTTACGTAAGATAGTCCAATTCTCAGTATCGCACGATATAAGCCGCTGTTGAGGAGCTAAATTGCGCCAATTTTTAATTATATAATTTTTTACTCTGGCAAATGTCTTAGCTCTTTTTGTAAGCCTTTATACATCCTGCGCTTTTTTAAGAGAAAAGCGATTGCCGCATTTATAAAGTAGTTCTTTTGCCTGCAATTTATCTGCAAACTATATATAAATTTTTTTAAATGGAGGAATGGATTATTTCCGTTTTTGCATTCTGACGCTTTCGTTCCAATGCGGCATATTAGTTTATTGCATTTCTATATTTTCTCTTCAGCCGGATTCTCAATTTGCGGTTTTTTATATTGCTGGACAACGTGTCGATAAAGACAGAGGCGGACGCTCCCAAAACTATGGCGACTAAAATTGATGAAGCTATTATCCCGTTCGACATTACAGCCATAAGGTATTCCTCGCGCATTTTGCTTTCGCCGTTTTCAGAGAGAAACTTTATTACGCTTAGAAATGTCTCGTAGGCGTAGATTCCGGGAATCATTGGAAGCACCGCGGGAAATGTGAATATTTCGGACGGGCACCCCTCTATTCTCCCCATTAAAAATCCAAGTATGCCGATAAAAAATGCGCTGACAAGGGTGGCTACAAAAATATTTACCGAATATTGCGCCATTAGCAAAAGCCTCAGTGAATGCCCTGCGCCTGCAAATAGTCCGGAGAAAATAAGCACCTTAAAGGGCGGATTGAATACTATGCCAAACCCCATTCCTGCTATTGCGGAAAAAATATAGTCTATGATTATTTTCGTTATCATATAATTGAGTGCCCTATGATAATTATCGCAATCAAAAGGCCGAAGCTTATGGACAATATAAGTTCTACCGCCTTTATCAGTCTGGAAAATCCCGCAAGAATGTGCCCCTCGAACAGGTCTATGATAGAATTTAAAAGGGGAACTCCCGGAATGAGCCATAGGACGCTTGTTGACAGGGCGATGTCAGTATTAAGATTGAACACAACCGCCCCGACTCCCGGTATCAGGGCTGATATGAGCGCGGCGCAAACAAAAGACGGATTCATTCCAAGCTTCTTTTTCAGTAGTTCGCGCCTTAGAACATAGCCGATAAAAGTCCCTAAAAAGATTAGCGGCATGAGAAGCGCGTCTCCGCCCCAAAGCTGGCATAATGCAGAGTTGCCAATGGAGATTGTCAGCGCGGGAACTATCCAGCTCCTCTTCTTTTCGGCCATTATTTCCCTAAACTTCGTTTCACATTCGCGGAGGGAATATCCGTTGCTCAAAGCCTCCCACGACAAAATTCTCAATTCCGATAGCCTCGTAAAATTCGGGCTGTCCGGCGATATCTTTCTGACCGATGTGACAGCCTCGCCAGAGTTTGTCGTAAGGGTCATGATTATTGTTTTTGGCAACATTATCAAATTGGCCTCGCAGCCGAAAAGCTCTGAAAGCCGCTGGACATTCCTTACTATGCGGGAAGTCTGCGTCCCGGAAATCATGAGGGCGTCGGCAAAATCAAGGAGAAACTTTGATATCCTTTTTAGGTTTTCCCCGCTATCAATTTTTTTTGCCATGGCTTTATTATGAATTTGATGATGCTTTAACCTGTGGGAAGAACTTCATTTATTCAAGCTCATATTCTTTAACCGTAAATTTTAAGGCTCTTTTAATTGGGACTCGCCAATCCGTCCCAATGCGCATCAAAAAACTTTTTTACTGCGTTTTTTTAGTGGGAAACTCTGCGCAAACTTTTTAATAGCCTTGAAGTTTGTGGCTTATTGACGGAACGGGGCGGAGGCGGTATGGCGCAAGCTTTTGGCAACTCCATATTACATCTAAACGGAATTTATTTACAGTTGTTTAACTTCACATGCTCTTGCGCCATAAAATATTTTTATCCCCGCTTCCGCGCATAGCGCGCATGTCGAGCACCCGCTGGTTGGATGACCCGCAGAAGGGCAGGGAAATGTCTCTTAGCGACTCCACATACTCTCCGTCAACGAGCACGTCGATTGAATCGAGTATTTCGTCTGTGGCTTCGCAATGCGCCCGCCCTCCTTTTAGAAGGTCGCTTTCGTAAGTGTAGCCCGTATATGCCCAGATGTTTTTGCCGTCCATTGCCGCAACGCGTTTTACCAAGGAGAGCAGGGCTCGCTGGTTGGGCGGTTCAAACGGCTCGCCGCCAAGAAGCGAAAGCCCGCTTACGTACTTGCATTCCACAAGCTTTGCGATTTCCCGTTCTACGGATTCCGTGTACGGGCTTCCGTAATTGAAATCCCATGCGGGGGAATTAAAGCAGCCCTTGCAGCGGTGCGTGCAGCCTGAAACAAACAAAGACACCCTTATGCCTTCGCCGTTTGCAATATCCAAAGGTTTTATCGCCGCGTAGTTCATCTTTCCAAAAAGTTAAAGGTGGAGAACGCGCTCGCGGATTTCCTGGGTGCGCCCTTGGTTCCAATACTGCGTGCCTATGTATCCGCATGTGCGGCGGGCTACATTCATCTTATTCTGGTCTTTGTTGCCGCATTTTGGGCACTGCCAGACGAGTTTGCCGTCTTCGTCCTTTACAATTTCTACCTCTCCGTCGAAGCCGCATACTTGGCAATAGTCGCTTTTTGTATTGAGTTCGGCGTACATTATATTGTCGTATATATATCGCATTACAAGAAGCACCGCGGGAATATTGTTTTGCATGTTTGGAACTTCGACATAGCTTATTGCGCCTCCCGGGGAGAGCGTCTGAAACTTTGCTTCAAGCGAAAGCTTTGCGAAGGCGTCTATCGGCTCGGCGACATGGACGTGGTAGCTGTTTGTGATGTAATTTCTGTCGCTAACCCCCTCGACGACTCCAAAGCGGCGTTGTAGGGTTTTCGCAAATTTGTATGTTGTGCTTTCGAGTGGCGTTCCGTACAGGGAGTAGTCTATGTTCTCGGCCGCTTTCCATTTTGCCGTGTACGAATTGAGCCTTCTCATTATTTCAAGCCCCAATTCCTCTCCCTCTTTCTCGGTTAGTTTTTTATTTATCAGGCTAAATACGCACTCCCACAGCCCGGCATAGCCCAGGGAAAGCGTCGAATAGCCTCCGTGCAGATACTTGTCTATCTTTTCCCCTTTTTTGAGCCGCAGAAGCGCGCCGTGTTGCCAGAGAATCGGGGCGGCGTCCGACAAGGTTCCGCTTAGCCGCTCGTGCCTGCATTGCAATGCCCTGTGGCAAAGTTCCATGCGCTCGTCAAATATCTTCCAAAATGCCTCGATATCCCCGTGCGCCGAAAGCCCTATATCCGGTAGATTGACAGTAACAACCCCCTGGTTAAATCTGCCGTAATACTTGGGTTTGCCGTCTTCGCCGACGTAGGGCGTCAGAAAGCTCCTGCACCCCATGCAAGTATAGCAGTGGGCGTCGCCGTTCTTGTCGATTTTGTTGGCAAGCATTATTTTTTCGGAAATGTAGTCAGGTACCATTCGCTTGGCCGTGCATTTCGCGGCGAGTTCCGTCAAATAGTAGTAGGGGCTTTCGGGCTCTATATTTTCTTCTTCCAGCACATAAATTAATTTTGGGAAGGCGGGAGTTATGTAGGTGCCCGATTCGTTTTTTACTCCCTTGCAGCGCTGCTTCAAAACTTCCTCTATTATTATTGCAAGGTCGGATTTTTCGCGCTCGTTGCGCGCCTCTCCAAGATACATGAATACTGTCACAAACGGGGCCTGCCCATTGGTTGTCATTAGGGTGACGACTTGGTATTGAATTGTCTGCACTCCGCGTTCGATTTCTTCGCGCACGCGCTTTTCTACGATTCTTTCAAGGTTTTTTTTGGTCAGCCCAAATTCGCCAAGTTCTTCGATAAGCTCCGTGCGTATGCGGCGCCGTGAGACATCGACAAACGGCGCCAAGTGCGTGAGTGTTATGCTTTGGCCGCCGTATTGGTTGCTCGCAACTTGGGCTATTATTTGAGTCGCTATGTTGCAGGCTGTCGAAAAGCTTCTTGGCCTGTCTATCATCGTTCCTGAGATTACCGTTCCGTTTTGCAGCATATCTTCAAGGTTTACCAAGTCGCAGTTGTGCATGTGCTGCGCGTAATAGTCCATATCGTGGAAGTGGATTATGCCTTCGTTGTGGGCGTCGATAATTTCGCGCGGGAGCAGGATTCTGGAAGCGATGTCTTTTGAAACTTCTCCCGCCATGTAGTCGCGCTGGACGCTGTTTACGGTGGGGTTTTTATTGGAGTTTTCCTGCTTTATGTCTTCGTTGTTGCATTCAATTAGCGTCAGAATTTGTTTATCCGTGCTATTTGCCTGCCTAACGAGGCTGCGCACGTATCTATACGTAATATATTTTTTTGCCACCTCGAAGGCTCCCGCCTTCATAATTTGCGTTTCAACTATATCTTGGATTTCCTCGACGGAAAGCGCCCTGTCGAGCGCAGCGCACACGCCCTCTACGTATTTGCCGATTGCCTGAATTTGCTCGGCAGTTAACGTGTTTTTTAAATCCACCGTTTGGTTGGCCTTTGTGACGGCGGCGATAATTTTGTTGATGTCAAATGCGGCTTCCGCGCCGCTTCTTTTTAAAATCTTCATAAAATCCTTCTTTCTTTTGCGATAAATTAGTGCCGCGGTATTTCCGCAAAGCCACTTTTTTTTACTTCCATGCTTCGTCGCGCGGGTCGGTTTTAAACGCCGATTGCTTTGGCGAGCCTGTCAGGTTTTAGTAGCGCTTTGCCAACGGTTGCCCTTAAAAACAAAACGCTAGTCCCATATGGAACATTGCCTGCATTTTTGCGCGGGAACTAAACTCTTAATTGAGTCGGGATTTAATATTCCAGCATTTGCCCGATAGCTTTCCTCAAAAAAATAATCAGGCGCAGTGCCGTCCGATAATTGCAATCATAAGCCTGCTCTCGGTTTTAAGCGTCAAGCTCCCAGCCGCTTTACAGCCGCGCGGGCGCGCATAACTGTTCGTATATTTCTTTGGAAATAGTTGTGCGCATGGCGGCTAAAACTGTAAAATTGGCGCATTCAAAGCCGCATTCCCAATCACTTTGGCGCTCTTTTAATTCAAACTCTTTCGGATAACCCGCATAGGCGCACGATTCGCCCGGCCGGAAATTCCGTAAAAAAGGCATTGCCGCCAATACAATAAAATACTTTTTCATTTTATTCCTTTCGCGTTGTCTCGTTGAAATAAGAGCCGCAAAGGAAACGTAAACTTTGGCGTGACATCTGCGGGCCTTATTCTGGAACCCGCCAATATTTGCAGCTTTAACAGTCAGCCATAAAAAGCGCTGCTAAAACACGGCAATATTTCGCGAATCCCATGTCGTTGTTTCCGTTTGGACGTCTTCTGGCTTGTATCCTTAATCTTCCCGCCTTCCCGATTTAATCAGTGGCTTATGGGAGGATTTACGGATCTTACAGCGGCGCGTCCGCGTTCGAATTTAACGAACTTCCGTTTCCAAACGAAATTTACTAAAAACGTGCTCGAAATTACCCGTTTGTCAAGCCGCAAAAGTTTTTTGTTTTATCGACCCGCTCTTGCGCTGCTTCAATCGGCAATTTGCTTTATAAAAAAAATATAAATCTAAAAATGTAGGGCTTGCGGCAAAATGTTTCGTTCGCAAGCTCCGCCCCCGCCGCAAAATATCGGATTTTTTGCAGAAAATAATTTTTAGCCTTCATAAGATTGACATTTTATTTTGAAGGCGGACGTGCTTGCGGAATAAATTGAAAAATTTTTTTTCGGCAAGATGCGCCATAAATAATATCGGCATATTGCACCTCAACGGGCGGTTTTCGTCCGCTTAAAGGTGCAATGCGCCATTCCAACAAAGAGGCGGAAATTTATAGCCCCTTCCGCATTGCAAAATATCCGAGCTTTGGGGCGCTTCCGCCGCCGCTATGAAAAGCCATAACTTTCCTCCTGCGGCAATACTCGCTTGCGGGCAGTGGCTGTATCTATGATTCAAGCAGCTTGGCGTCGTCAATATTGTCTTTTAGTGCAGTTCCGCCTATTCCGAGCCTTAGCGACTCTCCCAAAAGCAGCGCCAATTTCCGCGCAGCAATTTTCGGAGGCATTCCCTGCATTCGTATATTGGATATGCAATTCCTGTCGGATTCCACCGATTCCCAGCGCGGCTTGTATGTAAAATACGCGCTCAGGCTGTCGGGCGACCCCAATCCAGGCCTCTCTCCTATCAGAACCAACGAGTGCCTTACCCCAAGAATCTGCCCGATGTAGACTTGTATTTTTACTCTCGCAAACGGAATTATCATTATGGGGGAAATCTTCCATTTGTCGGCCGGTAGCTGCTTTACAAGCTCGGAGACTGTTTCAAGCGCGTTCTCGTTTGCGGCTGTCGCGGACAATCCGTCGGACACTATTAGCGCAAAGTTGACACTATCCCAAGTCTTTGCCGCTTCGCAGAGGCGCTTTTTCGACTCCTCGTTCAATTCTTTGCCGCCCTCCGCGTTGCCTACTTAGAGCAAGTATTGTTTTTTGTGCTCTACTTCCGAGAGGCCTCCCTGTTTTGCCGCCCTCCGCGCCGCCTACTTAGCGGGGGGCTTTTGCTGTTGAAAAAAATCAATTCAACCCTCGCAATTTTTTAATGCTTGCGGCTGGCGCGTCACCAATTTTTAGCAATAGTGGCGTTCTTGACAGTCACATTTGACATCTGAAAAATCTGCTAAATGCTGTTTACGGAGACTCAAAAAACTTATAAAAAATCCCGAATATTTTTTTAATGCCTATAGCCTATAAAATCTAAACTCTATCCATTAGAAAAATGGTTAGATTACCCCGCCCAAACAGTTTTTTATTCTCAGCGCAAATTTTTAAATGCCGAAACAGAAAAAGATTAAAAATCCACTTCGAGTAGGTTTGAGAGTGACAACAGCAGATAAAAATCAAAAAAAACACCCCGAGTATTTTCCTCTGAGTGTTTTTAATGGATAATAAGAACTCCGCCGAAGATATATAGTCGGCAGATTTTTATTTTGCAAAGTACGGGAGAAGCGCCATCGAGAAGTCGGAAACCGCCTTTTGCAATGTTGCAGAGGCATTTTCAAGCCTTTCCGCAATCTCAGGGTTGTCTTTTGCGTAGGTTTCAAGCGCCTTTTTGAGGGCCTGTTTGTCGTCGAGCTTTATTTCATTAAATATTTTCCCTAGCTCGTCGAGGTGGGTTTTCATACTGTCCACAAACGCCTTGAATTTTTCTCCAACTTCGGCGGGGCAGGTAGAGATGTCAAATTTGGAGATTTTTTCAACAGCCCCCTTTAAATCGGCTATGCTTGAATTTTCCCCGATGTTGTCGAAAGCCGACTCCAATTCTTTCATCAGCCGCATTACCGACTGCTTTTCCGAGGTTGTCGCGCCTTTTGCCGCCTGCAGCTTTTCCATTGCCGCTTGGCCAATTTCCCTCATTTGCTGCGATAGTTGGCGCTGTTGTTTCAAAAGGGTGTCGCGGTTGGCCTCTTGCTCCTTAATTTGCTCCGAGAGCTCAGCCTTTTTCTTCAGCAGGGCGTTCTTATCGAGTATCTGCGAGTATGCGCATGTGACCCCTGCAAATAGCAGTGAAAATATTATCGCTTTTTTTAAGACTGTGCGGGCTGTATTTTTGATTTCCATAAATATCCTTCCGAATAAAATCCGATTACACTAAAAAATTCCCTCCTAATTGAATAGGCGCCGCTAAAAAATAAAAGCGCGTTCCCCATTGGATTCAAACCACTATTTTTTAAATGATGTCCAACGTCCTAACCCATGCAAGGCGGGAAGTTGCGCTTTTAAATTGCCGGAAAATTTTCCGACAAACAATTCCCATTGTTTCCGTATATACAAAAATCCCGCATTTTTTTGTCAAGAACTTTCCCTAACCGGCAATATTGCTGTCTATCAAGCAAAAATTTTAAAAAAAAGGTTTTATTTACTTGAACCTAAACCCCCAATTTATTTGAAATAATCCGTATGGAAAAACGGGCACTAATTTCAGTAAGCGATAAAACGGGAGTCGTTGAATTTGCGAGAGAACTCGTTCGCAAACACGGCTATACAATCCTGTCCACGGGCGGGACGGCAAAGCTTCTTGCAAAGGAGGGAATCCCCGTGACGGAAGTATCCGATTACACCGGATTTCCCGAAATGATGGACGGCCGCGTAAAGACCCTCCACCCGAAAATCCACGGAGGCCTCCTCTGCCTTCGCTCGAATCCCGCGCACATGCAGCAGGCGCAAGAGCATGGAATTGGCATGATAGACCTCGTCGCGGTAAATCTCTATCCATTTGAATCGACAGTTTCAAAACCGGATTGCACAATCGCCGACGCAATCGAAAATATAGATATCGGCGGCCCTTCAATGCTGCGCTCCGCCGCAAAAAACCATGCGAGCGTGACGGTAGTCTGCGACAGCTCCGACTACCCAAGAGTCCTCGAAGCGCTCCGCGCCGGCGGCGAACAGCTTCAGAAATTGCGCAGGCAGCTCGCGCTAAAAGTATATCAACGCACAAGCTCGTACGACGCAGCCATTGCAAACTACCTGAATGCTAAATTTAATAACGGCGAACTTCCCTCGACTCTAAATATAGGCCTCCCCCTCGAGCAAAAGATGCGCTACGGGGAAAATCCGCACCAGTCCGCAGCCCTATATGGCGAGTTTAATAAAATCTTCAGGCAGCTCCAAGGCAAGGAGCTCTCTTACAACAACATTATCGACATATCGGCCGCGGCTGAGCTCATTGCCGAATTTGAAAAGCCGACAGTCGCAATCCTAAAACATACAAACCCGTGCGGAGTCGCTTCGTGCGACAATCTCGTGCAGGCTTGGGAGCAGGCGTTTGAAACCGACAGACAAGCCCCGTTCGGCGGAATAATCGCCGTAAACAGAAGAATGGAAGCGGATCTCGCCGAGATAATCTCGCACATATTCTGCGAAGTAATTATTGCGCCCGACTTCTCCGACGGCGCGATTGAAATATTCTCGAAGAAAAAGAATTTGCGCCTGATGCTCTGGAATTGCAAAAAAGTCGGCGGACTGCGCGTAAAGAGCGTGGTAGGAGGGTTGCTCGCACAAACTCCCGACGATATCGAGGAGCTGAAAGCCAATATGAGAGTTGTGACAAAGCGCCAGCCCACGGAAGAAGAATGGAAGGCCTTGCTGTTTGGCTGGAAAGTTGTCAAGCACGTCAAGAGCAATGCGATTGTCTATGCGGGGTGCGAACGCACGCTCGGAATAGGCGCGGGCCAGATGTCGCGCGTGGACAGCTCGAGAATAGCGGTATGGAAGGCGGGCGAAGCCAAGCTCTCGCTCAGGCCGAGCATTGTGGCGTCCGACGCTTTCTTCCCGTTTGCCGACGGATTGCTCGCGGCCGCCGAAGCAGGCGCTACCGCGGCTATCCAGCCCGGCGGCTCAGTCCGCGACAGCGAAGTAATTGCGGCTGCTGACGCAAATAATATGGCAATGGTGTTCACGGGGGTTCGCCACTTCCGCCACTAATTATTTTACGACGATGGGTGTGGAGTATCGCAGGCTGTCCGACAGGGCAAAGATAACGCTTACAATGCTGTTTGCGGCGCTTGCGTGTCTCTATATCCTATCTGCCGGAGGTTGCGATTTCGGAAGCGGCGAAGTCGTAAAGGAAACTTCCGAGCCCAACTTTCTCAGAGGACAGGAGGAGTTGAGAAGGGGAAATATATCCGAGGCCCTCAGCGCATTCTTGAAAGTTTCCGAGAAGCGCCGCGACGCTCCGGAATCGCACTTTGAATTGGGGCGCATATACCTCGAACATATGGACGACCCCAATACCGCCATTTACCACTTCAAAAAATATCTCGAATTAAAGCCAAATTCGCAATCTTCGCCGATGGTGAGGCAGATGATTGAAACGGCGCAAAAGAAATTTGCGGAAAAATTGCCGGAGAGCCCATATGAAAACAATGTAAGGCGCATTGAGCTTGAAGAGATATTGCAAAAATTGCAGAAGGAGAATCTCGAATTAAAACAAAAACTTGCTGCGGCTGCCGCTACAATAGATCGTTTGGAGGCAACGCAAACAGTTCGTGTCCAGAGCCAGACGCAGGTTGCCTCATCAGGCCGGCAAAGTGCGGGAAATGCCGCGCAGCGCGTTGGACAGGCGCGCGCAACTTCAGCTGAGCAGAGGGCGCCGGTGGTCAGCCGCGACGTGCCGTCAACATACACGGTTCAAGCGGGCGATACGCTGTCGAGCATAAGCAGAAAAATCTATGGTACTCCGAACAAGTGGCGCGAAATATTTTCCGCAAACCGCGACAGACTCGCAACAGCATCTTCCCTCAAACCAGGGCAGGTTTTAAAAATCCCGCGCAAGTAGTGCTCGCTTTTGAGTGCGAGCGTTTAACGTGGGTACGGATAATTTTATAGCTTCGTAATATGTTGAATATTCCGCAGTGTGGGGAAAGCGGGTGTTTCGCGCAGATTGTGCGCGTTTTTTCAGTAACGCAATATTTGCAAAGTAAACGTCGTCATTATCAATGGAGAAGGCATAAGATAGTTGGAGCAAGGGAATATTGCGGTTAAAAATTTGACATCTATAAAGGCGGGTAGTTAGCTCGCGACACGCATGAGGGGAGAAATATGCGGGCCTGTTATATATAAATAATAGTTTATTTTACATTGACAATTCTTTAAATCCACTTAGGGAAATTATATATGAAAAATAAATTATTTTCTATATTTGCTCCGTTCGTACTTTCGATTACTTGTGCTTATGGGGTTGATACATTCTTTTTTATCGCAGGCAACGGGGGCATAAATAACGCCAACGACAGAAGCCAGTGGGTAAACCTTTCCACTTACAACTCAAGCGGAGATACTTTCTTATTTCAACTTTTCCCGGTAGGCACGGACGAAAGAGTTTCACTCGACAAGGGAAATTATCGCGCCGGTGCAATAAATGCCGTCCAGTCCTCAGTTATAACGGCGGAATCGAACGTGATTTTCAACCGCTATTGTTTGGGCGATTTGCAGCCTGATGGTTCAGTCACTTTTAACGATGCAAATATAAAAAATCCGGATCCAATCGTATTTAATAGCGACTTCACTGTGGCCAATATGTTTGCCAGAATAAATCATTACGTTGACTTCCAGTTTGCCGACGCAGAAAGCATTACTTTGACGGCAAAAGAAATAAATTTAAATTCTATAACCAACGCCCATTTTACAAAAACGACGGCAGGCGAGGTAAATATCCATGTTGACGGCAGTTTTCTATGGGTCGGCGGAAACAACTTATATTTGGGTTCGTCCACCGGTTTTATTGACAGCTTTTATGCGGATACAATCGATGTGATGGGAAATCCTAAGACGTTGCTTTTCGACTTTTATGTAAACAAAATAAACTGTGCAACCACCTCTTTTATAAGTGACGATGAGACGAAATCCGCGACTGTAAACCTGCACATTAATAAACTCAGCGCAGATGGACCAATTTTCTATTTTGGCACAACGACAAAACTTGATGACAGTGTTATAAATATAGATTTTACTTATGCAGACGTCGAAGGTTTGAGTGCGGGAGAATATGAAATTCTCTTCGTTGATTCGTGGTCGAAAGGTTTTGCCGAAGGAGGATCGCTCACGGATTTCAATATAAACGACGATCATTTAAACGCAATGGGCATAGAGCACAACTTTACATGGGACGGCAATAGTCTCGTACTAAATGTTGTTCCCGAGCCCGCTGATGTAGCTGCGTTTTTGGGATTTGCCGTCTTGGCGTTTGCCTTTATAAGGCGTAGAAAATAATTTGGTATGTAATATTATTTCTTGGCGCAGGGAAATAATCCCTGCGCTTTTTCGTAGTTAAACGTAACTGGAATGAAATAATAATTAGATACTTATCTTTTAAAATGTATTGACATTCATATGGTTTTGGCATTATATAAATATAAATTATTTATGCCGTATGTACAAACTATCTTGCGTTAAGTTTTTAATTGCGCTTGCCGCAGTGTGCCCAGCTGTTCTACACGCACAAGAGCAGACAACCTACACCGACTTGTACTACAATAAAGATCTCAACACGACCGGCTGGTCTGCGGACCGCTATATGCAAAATCCCGCGGCTTGGAATGTGGGCTCACCGGACGGAGAGGTTTTTGACGGAGTTGTGAACTCGCCGAATAATAATCTCTATATAAGTTCCGACGCAATTACCAAGGACGAGTGCCTTGTATTTGGTTACGATGCTAATACGTGGAATATACATAATTATACGGCGAATATAACAATAGTGAATAGCCGATATAGTGTTCTTCTGGTTGCGGAGGAACATAAGTTAAATGTCGGCGGCGACATGAACATAACAGTAAATAGCCAGGGAAAATGGTGGTCTCCGGATGTAAGAATTTATATGGAAGGGGGAACTACAACTTCTATATCCATAGAGGGAGATTTCAGGCTCGTCAATTCAACGCCATCGCCATCGGAAGACGCCCCTGGATTTGGAGCGACCGGCTTGAAATTTTTTATAGGCAATACGAATGCCTTGGGGGGAAGTTTTGAAGTAAAAGGGAATGTTTTACTGGAAGACTTGTACACCAGCCCCGACAGGGAAACGAATGACTTGATAACATTCGCGACTTTTTCTCCCGTATTTAAGGTCGGCGGATATGTCGATATGACTGAAAATAGGTCAGGAACCAGAATTTGGGATATGTTAACGAATACCAACATGGAATATGCGGTTTCCGATATTTCAATAGGCGGTTTGAAAGGCAGTGGCGCTTTGCAGACAATGTATGGTCTCAACGGAATGGTTAATTTAAAATTTACAAATTCCGAAGCGTTTACGTACACCGGTACATACGCTTCAAGAGTTGATTCCGACAACACTTTTAATGTGATAATGGACGCTGCCGACGCGCAAAGCGGCAGGCAGTCACTATATATAAAAGAAGGCGGACATGCAGAGTACGACGGCGGAGTTGTAGCCGAGGCTGCCGCAATTTCCTCTGTGACTGTCAAGAACGGCACGCTTGATTTTGCGACGTACGATGGAATGGTGAACGGCAACCTGACAATTTCCGGAACCGGCGGAAGGCTTGAAATATCGTCGTTGACAGCGGGCGATACTGGAAAGTTGGCGTTTGAGACAGCGACATTCGACCGCGGAACGATAGAATTTACCATTACAAAATTATCCGCAGATAAAATAGAAATCAGCGGTGCGCTGACGAAATCTGGGCTTGGGGAAATAAATGTCGAATTTGACGTCGATACCTACGACATACGCGAATGGATACTTGCGAGCGGCGGAGATTCGATAGAGTACGAATTGATAACTTTTGGTAGCACGAATATGAAAGAATCGGATTTTATAGCCGAAGACTTGGGCGACGGAATATTTGCAAACCTGTTTATAAGGGACAATGCACTTGTGGCGGAGTTTACAACCGTTCCCGAGCCCGCGCATATTGCGGCGGTTTTAGCGGCTGCCGCCTTCGCGCTTGCCGCCGTGCGCCGCCGCAAGAGATAAGATATTTTGCTATGTTGGTTTAGTGGCGCCGCAAAATATCGCGTAGAGTGCAAAGGCAGAACACTCGAAACTTTCGGGCAATTTTTGAAATCAAAAAAAAGCCCGCGTAATAAAGCGCGGGCTTTCCTATTTTCCCTTTTTTAAGTTTTTTATTTATTCAATATGTTGCTGACCCAAAAAAACGGCATTGGCAATTTTGCGTTGATTCCCAAACAGAGACGCAGCGGAAAATCTTTGCGCGCGCTCGCTTCGTGAAAGCGCGTTTTGCATTTATTTATTTTTACAAATTAGGGCTGTTTCCGCCTGACTCTGCGGGATTCGGTTCGCCTGTAATTTCGGGCTCCAATTCGGACTCGTCGAATACGGGGGTGATTGTGGCGCTAGCCGAATAAGAGGCGCTTACGCCTTCCGGAGCTTCGGTAATGCTTTTGCTCACCAACAAGAAAATGTCGGTTGTCTTTCCGAATATCGTTATCGGAACTGTCCCCGCCAAATCGAGCAAATGGTCGGGCCCGTAAAGGGAATGGCTCGACAATAAAACAAGCTCTTCTCCAAAGTATATGTCGAGAGGGAAGGCAAACATTCTGTCGGCGTAGTCATCTGAGGGATTTTCTTGCGGCAGCATTATGGGGTATTCAAGAGTGAATCCGTAATGAGGTGTGTATTGGTCGCGTTCCATAGTTAGTATGGAAAGCGGGGGAGCTGTGCAGCGGCGGTAGGGCTCGCGGGCGGCGATGCTGTCCGCAGACGGGTGGAGGTCGTTATAATGGGCTTTTATATTCAGGGGGTCGCCATATTCTGTCGCATAATTCACAGTCAGGCTCATATCGAGGTCGAGACTTTTTAGAGACCAAAATATTCTTACTGCTTCCGCGAGCGTAAACGGTCCGAGCGAAACCTGTTCTTCGGGTAATTGCCTCTCTATGGGGGGAGTCGGGAATGGTGACGGATATATAAATCTTTTCATGTCTATTCCACTTCCTCGGGGTCGGTCATAAGCGCGTTAGCTTTTGCAAGGCGCGCGTTTTTTGTGACGTATATCTCGCGCATCTTTGCAGTGTTTCCCTTTTTTATAGATTCGCTGTCGAGCTCTATTGAACCCTGCTCGTCTTGGGTGACTACAAACTTTAAATAGGAAGTGTCGCCCTGGCCGCCGTCGTTTTCGGAATTAACTCCTGAAAAATAAACCCTGCTCGACGCCGATATCCCGCCGCTTTTTGCGTTGCTCGAATACGGAACGACTCTTGGCCTGCCGATTCTGAACATTTCCGCAATCCTGTCAGGATAAAGGTGGGTTGGTGGGCCGAATTTTACTGTGAGGGTATTGTCGGAGAGATTTTCGCTTGCCGAATACACGGGGGAATTCATTGAAAGCCATTCGCTATTTCCTCCTGAGAGGCAGATTTTTGCCGCGGCGAAGTCTGCCGCGTCGCCGCCAAATATTTCGACGGCGCCTTCGTATTGCGGAGCGGAGGAGGCGTCGTAGATTGCTTTTGCAAGTCCGCTTGGGACGGGTTCGGCGTATTGGGAGGCCGAACGCACGGCGTATGTACCGGTTGATGCGTTTGTCGTCACAAATCTCACTCCTATATTTTTCTTAACCACGGAGCCGTCGGCGTCTGTGTATTTTACAACTGCGTCAACGCGCTCCCGCTCCGCCGAAAAGTTCATTGACGGGTGGATAGTCCCCGACGCAAGGAATCGCGGAAGTTTTAGGCTGCCTTCCTCTCTTTCCGATGAAAGCACTTCGAGATCTTCCGCTTCCGACAATGCCGGAATTCTATTGCGCCACCATTGCGGGCTGTTTAGTTGAATCGACTGGCACTCTATTTCGTATATTTGGCATGAGCCTTTATATCCCGCCAACTCCACGCTCATTACAACTGCGTTTTTGCCGCCGTATTCCGAATTTGGCGGATAGTTGTCTTCGGTGACAGTGAGCCATGAGTTGTCGCCGTCGGAATGTTCGCTTTCGTACTTTATGGAGACTGATGAAACTTGGAGATCGGGGCGCGGGCCAACTTTTACGCTTTTTACGTTTCCAGATGATATATCAACCGTTTGCGTAGCGAGGTTTCCGCGCGGCAGAACCGACAGTTCCGGAAACCCTGGGGCTGAATAGTCAAAGTAAACGCCCGTGTCGGGCATCCATTTTAAAATGCGCGATACCGCCTCTGCGCACGACAAATCTTTGGCTTCGTCAAGGGGGATATCTGCGGCGGCGACAATGTTGCCAATGGAAAATTCCGCGCCTTTCGAAATGGCATAGTTAAAAATGTCGTAGAGTTGTGTGGCGGCGTCGATTTTGTTGGATTGGGAATCCTGCCCGAGAACGATTTTGCTCCTCACGCAGTCTTCGAGCAATACGGCGCCGGAGCTATTTTGGCGGGCGGCCTTCCACGTTTGCTGATATACTATGCTTTCAAGGTCGAACCACGGCCCTTTCGCGGTCATTGAAACAGAGTCGTCATCGCCGCCGAGAGTGGTGTCGAGCCGCGCAATGCGTCCCCTAAATTTCCGGATTCCGTCCGAGTATATTTCTATTGTTTCGCCGGTCGAAAAAGGGTTTGCGCCTGCGGGATCTGTGAACTTTGCGCGGAATTCGTCGGTGGCCGACTTCTTGCGGATAATTACCGCCTCAGAAAGCGACAGATTTTCAATGGGAATATCCTCTCCGCTATGCCTGACAATTATTTGCATATCTTACATTCCGGATTTTAGATTTTCAAGCTGCGACGATATTTCCGATATTGTAGATTCAATGCTGGAAATGCTTCTTTCGAGCGAGTCGAGCTGCTTGCGTATTTCTTCGAGAGCCGCGTCCACGGCGTTTTCGATGTCTTCGTTATTCATAGTTTGCCTTTCTTGCCTTAAATTCGTATCTTGAGTTTGTCACGGAGCCGTCCACGGAAATCCGTATTTCCGACAGAACGCATTGCGGAAGAGAAATTTTTTTGTTTTCGCCAGTCTCGAAATTCAGGTCCGCCGGTAGCAGGGCCTGTATTTTTTCCGCATGCGAGAGCGCGAATAATTCCGCCGCAGCCGGTGTTTTATGCGCACGCTCAATCTCGAAACTCGCGGTAATTGCGGAGTTCCCGCGGTCGAATACGAGCGCTTTTTCCGAATTGATTGCAGACTCTGTTTTAGTGGAGCGCTTTGTCCTGACGAGGAGGTTTTTCGGCTCCTCCCCTCCGGGATTTAGCGCGGTTTGTGAGACGCTTATTTTCATTGCAGTACCGATTGCACGCGAAAGCATATTGTGATTTTATCCGATTGCGATTCGGCTTCCTCTTTCCATGGGGAACTTTCGGATAGGGCGATTCTTCCATATCCGCATTCAAGCGGGGCGTTGGCGCCGTGCAGGGCGCGGGAAACGATTTCGCAGGCGGTGAGCAGCGAGGGCGCATTCGGGGCGGCGAACTTAGAGCGGATTGTCTCCACCCTCAATTCAACGTCCGAAAATGTCGGGCCCGCGGCGTATTTTGAGGCGGACAAGGGGATTGGTCTGAGAACTTTTATTTCGAGGCCCTCCGACGAACCTTCCGCGTCGGAGAAATCGTTTTGGAGGCGCACGCATGCGAATTTCAAGTCGTTTATAGCGCTTAGAATCTCGCATACGGCATGTTGAAGTCTTTCGAGCGTTCCCATATTAAAGCCCCCTTGTAGAACGCCTTGTAGCGATTCGCGCGGCGGTGCCGAAGTGGGCGCCCTTTTTGGGAAGGCCGGTCCTGATGCCTACGAGCGGCTCCCCTATCGGAAGCTCACCTCGCGCAACCCGCGCGATGTCTGCAAGTTTGCATTGGCGCTCGGTTAGCTCCATTTGCGGCAGGCGCGTTTGAAGGGCTTCGGCGGCGAGCCTCAGGGCGCATTCTTTGAGTTCGGGGGGGATTCTCGAATGGTCGGGGTCGATTGAGTTTAGCCCGGAGGCGGCGATTTCCGCGCGTATTCGGACAACTATCGAGTCTATAATTTCGGCGGCGGGCTCTCTTCCCGGAGTTTTTAGCGACTGCGCCTTCAATATGTCGAGCTGCGGCTTGTTTAGTACGCATTCGAGGTCGGATGGTGTTATGTTAATCCAGTCCATAAGTATATGAGTGCGGGAGGCGGACTCATCCGTCTCCCGCGATTTTATTACGCTCCTTTCTGGACAGAGAGTTTGCGAACGCCAAGCGAGCTTGTGGCGACTATGCTCGAATAGTGTTCGACTGTGATGTCGGTGTACTTAGCGTGTTCGTCGCAGTAAACCCTGAAAGCGCCGCCTTCTTCCGTTGGCGTATAGAAGCGCTTGAGGTTTGAAGGCTCGTCTTTTGACAGCGAGTTTTGCGCGAAGAACGCGAATACGGAGTCTCCGAGAATCTTGCTTTTTTCGGACGGCGCCGACTGGTATCGGGAGGACAATACCTCGCACGCGTCGAGCATAAATTTGCCCGCAAGTTCCTCTTTCGCCATTGCCGCGCCCTTGAATGCGACCGCGCTGTTTTGCGATTCGAGGGACGTCATGCGCAAGTCCCATGCGCTTTCGCCGAAAAGCAGGCGGTTTGGGCGCACTCCGCTCTCGTCGGCGGCTTGCATTAGCATTTCCCTTATGTCGGCGTCGGGGTTGGACTGGGCATTCCAGGTCTTAGTTTCAGCGGATGCCGCCGCGATTGTGTCTATTGCGGCAACCGCGCGGCGGAGCTCGTTTCTAAGGAGCCTTTGCAGCAGCATCTGGACGTATCTTTCCTGCCAGTCGTCGCCGGCGACTTCGTCGTGGTCAACGCGTATTGTAAGGCCTTTGTTGATTGTCTTTTCGTTTACGGATTCTCCTGAGTAGCTTACGCGCTTAAATTCGGCGCCAATTGCGCGGACGTCGTCGCTTTCAGAATAGAACGCCTGCGCGTTGTCGCTTCTCTTGAATTCAAACCTTCTGCCGACCGCGATGGGAGGGGCGATGAAGTCGAGGATTTTAGCGGTGTTTTCGGGGTCGTTCCATCCGACAGTGAATGCGGTAAGAGCTTCCGAGTAGTTGCCCGCGGAGAATCTGTTTTCGTTTGCGGATATAATTTCTGACATATTTTTGCCTTAGTTTTTGCGCAGAATCATCCACGCTATTTTTGTTTCTGATGCAGTTCCGTTTGCGTCGAGCGTGAATGTGATTCCGCTTTCCGACGCTGCGGCGGACACGGATTTGGCCGAGCCACCGGCGGAGGTGATAGAGGCGAACACGACATCGTCCGAAGTGAGCTCGGCGGATTGTAGCGTTTCTGTCGCAGAAGCGCCGGTCCAAGCGTATATGCCGCACGAGTACACTTGCCATGCGCGCTCTCCGAAGCCCTGAGGGTCAATCTCAACGGGGCAGCCGGAGGCCGCGGAACACAGTGCGACGCCTACCTTGTATGAGCCGTCAGCGGCCACCGGAGAGACTTTTCCGCCGGCGGAGGTATATAGGGAATCGCCCGCAGATACCGAAGCGGCAGTCTTGCAGACGAAGGTGCTTTCGGCGCATCCGGGCAGGGCGACGCTCATAATATCGCCTGCGGAGCCTTCGTCGAGGCAAACGCCAATAGGTTTTTTTGAGGCCGAGGCGACGGAGAACTCTCCCTCGATTTCTCCCGCTGCGACGAGCAGATTTTGCGAGTCGATCGGTTCGGAAGCCTTCATCGTCACCGAGCCCGCGTGCGTGCCTTCGGCTATGTTGCAGAAGGCGTATTTGCCTATTGCCAATCGCCTGAAAGAGCGAAGGGCAAAGGCAATGTTTTCGTTTATTTTCATTTTATTCCTTTTGTTTAGGGGTTGTGAAAACGTATTGTTTCCGTATAGCGGAAAAGCTTTTCAGATATGGCTCTCCGAGTTCCGCCGAGCGTTTTGAGGCAAGCTCGGCAAGTTCTCTGGGGGAGATTTTGCGCGGGCGGGAGTCTTGAGGGGCGGGGGAGTTTGGGCGCGAAGCCTTTGCGAGCCTCATGCGCATCTCGACAACCGCCGCGCGCGACAGATTTTTGAGCTCCTTTGCGGATGCGGCGCATTTTTCGGAGCGCGCCGCCGCCGCATGCGCAGCTGCTGCGGCTTTTTTTATCTCCTTTATCTTTGCACTGCTTCGCGCTTTGGTTGCCGCATCTTCGCGGGACTTAACGATTCTTCCGCTGTCCGGGATATTTGGGTTGTTTGTAAGGCCCGCAGATATGAGTTTTACCGGCCTGAATTTTCCGTCCGGAAGCTTCTCCATCCGCCAGCGCGGCGACATAGATTTAAGCTTGCCTTCGGAGATTTTTCTAAAAGCTTCGTCGGAGTATTTGGCTTCCACGGCGATTCCGTCGCCGAGCCCGAATATGCGCGATATTTTTCCAACCGGAACGGCTTTTGAGCGCGGAGATTCGTCAGGGTGGCCGATAAAGATTGGGATTCCGCAGCCAACGAGAGTTGAAAACCTCGCGGCTCTTTTCATTTTTTCGAGCGATCTTTCATCGACGAGCTGCATTCCGAGTTTATGGGGCCATTCGCCGTAGGGGCTGAGAATCTGAACGATGGATTTTTCAAATTTCATTTTTTTTCGGGTCGTCTTGCGATTGTGTGGCTTAGGTTTCCGAATGGGTTTCAGAGAGTGGAAAAGCGAATTGCCGCGCGAGTTCGAGCGGGTCGGGCTTTAAGCCGATTGCGCAGAGCCTCTCTATGATTTCAAGCTCGTGCTTGCGCTCTTCGTAGTCCGGGAGTTTCAGCCTGAATTTTGCGAGCGGCACGGAATCGCCGTGGGCGAGTTTTATTACGAGGGCGTCGATTTTTCTGTTGAGGGTTTCGGCAATATTGGAGGCGTCGTCCTCCTCTATGAGAGTTTCTTCGTACCATTGCATGCTTGCGCCCACGCTGTCGGTTGCGCTGAATGTGGACAGGTCGCTTCCGCGCCAAAGGGCGCTCATCATTCTGTCAACCCTTTCAATCAGCGCCGGATAGGGGAGCTCTCCGCGGGTTGAAACGTCTATCGCGTCCATTTCCGTTCCTTCAGAGAACACTGCGTGGAATTCCGCCCCGAATTCGCGCACGGCTTCGCATACATTTTCCCATTGTGGGGTTCCGGGGAATGCGTCGGTTTTAGCTTTTATGCCGGGCATTCCGTTGCGTTCGCAGTAGATGAGCCAGTCTTTGAGCGGCAGTTGTTTAAATAGATAGGCGATTGACGATGCGAACATAAGCCCGTCGCCGCAGGCAATCAGCCATTCGTCCGGGTCGAGCTCCCTTCCGTCGGTTAGCTGCCCTTCGCGGTCGAGGATTCTAAGGCGCTTTTGGGTATTTTCAAAAAGCCACAGGGGATATTGCGTGAAAATGCCTTTGACGGTGCCGTTGTCGTTTTGAAACTCGACTTTATGGATGCTGTATTTCATTCCGACGCAATCCATCATTTGGCTTATTAGCAGGCGGATGCCTCCTTTTTTATCGAGGTCGCCGTATGAGCCCGCTTGGAGTGTCGAGTAAAAATTTTTTAGGGTGCGCTGGTGTTGAACCGCTTTGGGGGAGTCTTCGAGGGGTACGATTTCAAAGTCGAGGCGCGATATTGACTTTTTGCGTTTTAGGTTGAGGCCGCAGATTGCGTCGTCGCGGGCAAGTATTGCCTCAAATATTCTTGCGGCTGCGGCGGGTCGGCCGTTTTCAAAAGCTTCGAGTGCGCGGGACAGCGTCTCCGGGCGGAGGTTTCTTATCGTGTTTATTCGCCGGCCTTCGATGCGCGAATAAGCGTTTGTCGATACGGGTTGCGTGTTCATGAGTTCCACAATATCGCATTTTTGAGAAGATCGCAAATTTACTTTGGGAAGTTTGGATTGGCCCAAAATTTTTGGAATTTTTGAGTGCCTTTAAATATTGCGCGGATAGCGGGTCTGGAATAAATTAAACTGTTTAAAATAATGGGGGTATATATGGCTTGAAGGGAAGTCGGGGTGCGGTATTGTAAGAGAATGAAATATTTCAGTTTACATATGGGAAGGAGAGCGGTTGCCGCGCTATTTTCTATGGCGCTGTATTGTGGCTGCGTCTATGGGGAAGAGCAGCAGAAGAGCGATAATAGCTGTGAAAAAACGGAAAGCTTGAAATACGACTTATCCGATTACAGAAACTTTTTTGGAATATGCTGGTCGAGCGACACAAATTCCGACGTGCTCGACTATGCGCGCCAGATGGGGCATACGCACGTTGTCTACCGCAGTGGAATGGAGAAGCTTCCTCAGGCGAAGGGCATGAGCTTTTTCATTGAGGATCCCGAGTTCGGCGCGCGCCTGCGTATGATGGATTACGACAAGAAATATTCCCAGAAGGAAATAGACGATATACAGTCCCATTACGTGGTGATATACCACGATAAGGAGTTCCCGTACAATATGGCTTCGTCTTGGTTTGTCCCGCCCAACCAGCGTTCGTTGACGCTCGACTTCCAGCAGCAGAAAGTGATAGACGACATTGTCGGGCGAATGATGGCGCGCATAAAGCGCATAAATAAGGTGAATCCCGATTTTAGCTTTGCGGGTTTTACGTGGGACGTCCCCCATCCGAGCGGAAATTTTCGTCTGCCGCCAAAGCCGGAAGTAAAGGACATACACAAGGCGCAGGGCAAGGAGGTTTCGCTCGCGTATTGGACAGGCAAAGACAGCAGCATACCTTTCAAGGGCTGCACCCACGAGTACGAGACATACTCGGAAGGCAAGCTTGCCTATTATAACAAGCTTAGGTCGGAAGGCGCGAAGATTAATCCCAATATAAAGATGATGTCGGAGCCGTACAAGCTTTACGAGGGCTGGATAAAAAAGCTCACGCCTGAACTTGTTGAGAAGATGAAAACGCGCGGCATGGAGGGCTACAAGTTCGACTTTTTGTGGCAGGAAGGCGACGGCGACGCGTTTGTTTCGGACAAGCGCATACAGGAAGGCGGCTACGACCATGCGCACGTTGGATCTTCGACTCCCAATATATCCGATACTGGCAGAATGCTTGCCGAATCGGTTTCAGCGGCTATAAACGGTTCGTGGACGTGCTGGTACGGCAGGGCCGGTGGCACAATAAATTCGCCGAATTATAGATTTATAAGGGAAATTCCCGCGCGGCTAAAACTTTTCAAGGCAATCCCGACATGGGAGAATATGAACAATACTCCCTTATCTGAGCGCAAGTGGGACGCCGAAAAGAAGAGCTACGACAGCCCGACTGCCCACATGGGTGAAGATTGCATATGGGGTAAGCATCCGCGCGACGACAAGATGTTTATAGTATTTCTGTCGGAAAAGGCTAAGGCAAAGATTCCCGAGGGCAAGAGGGCTAAGGCTGTGTATATGGTGGACGGCCTGTTCCGCGAACTTATGGATCTTACTGCCCGCGACCGCGCCGCAAAGATAAAGCCGCGCGTTAGAATGACCAAGAAATCCGTGCAGTTGCTGTCGAACGACTTGATAAACGAAGGCCTTATAGTTCACTTGGAAGACGCCCCAAAGGAAACTGAGGAGCAAAAATAGCGATATTTCTGATAAGAAAAAGCCGCCACAATCTGGCGGCTCTTTTTTTGCGTTTCTTTTCTTTCGAGTAAGCAGCGTATTTTTATAGTGGAAAGAATCAGTTTTTATATATGGATTTAGCGGAGATTAGAATTTGAAGTGCGTGGAAATGTTTCAAAATCTTAGTGTAGGCATTAGGCTTCAAATAAATTCTACAAAAAGTCCGCTGACTTATAAAAATATTTACGCGCAGAGAAAGTAAATCGGCCTGCGGTGAAGGGCTCTAACGTTAGATTGGGGCGAAATATAAAAACGCGCCATTCACATTATATAATTGGCAAACTTCAAGGCCAAAAAAAAAGAGAGCCGAGCACGGCTCTCTTTAAACAAATGAAAATTAAATTATCTCTTTCTTGGCCTGAAAGCCGCGAAGGCAGCTACCAATGCAAATATTGCGGCAAACGTGGACGGCTCCGGTACTTGAACAAATTGCAGTCCAATTCCGGAAATATTGTTTGATTCGTCGAGAATTGCTATGAGCTCAGCGTCTATACCGGACTGTGCGCTGATTTTAATTGAATTGATATCGTCTTGCGAGATGCCGGAATTGGGGTCGAAAGTTATGATAGTGTATTTTGAGCCTTCGGATATGCCCCAGCCTAACAAATCGGCGGCGCTTGCGGATATTTCGAGAGTAGCCGATTCGAGAATTGAGAGTGCGCCCGCGAGTTGCAAGAGGTCGGCGCCGTTTTCCGAGAAGTCAACAACTAAGGTGCCTGCGCTCCAAACGAGAGAGTTTGCCGCGAGAGTACCGACTTCGGAATCGAGGCCGATAGCGCTTAGCTTGCCGCCGTTTAGGGATATGTCGCCCGCGCTCTTGCCATTGAACATTCCGATGTCAATTCGTCCCGAGCCAACTGTCACTTTGCCGATGCCGTCGTTTGAAACATTCTTTGTTGAGTACGATTGGGCTTCATTGAAAGAAGTTGTAGAGCTGCTTGTGATTCTTAGAATTTGCCTCGAATTTTCCGCGCCCGCCATGTGTATATTTAGTTTGCCGGTGTTGTTGTCGGTTGTGAGCAATGCGCCTTTGAAGGTGCTTGTTCCGGAATTTGTGAAGGTGAGATCTACCGGTGCGGCGTTGTATGCTTCTCTGGAGCTTGTGAGGTCGGATTTGTATTGTTTTGTTATTAGTATGGAGCCGGTTCCCTCTATTCCGCCGAATGTCATTTTCACGCTGTCAACCGGAGCGTTCCCTGTGACGTCAATGGGGGTTGCCGCAAGGTTTAACATGCCCGTTCCAGACTGTACAACACCATCGACAGTCGAGTAGTAATTTGAAAATATGAAGTTGGTATTGCCTTTGTTCACGAGGTTTCCACCTATATATACATCAAATCCCGATACTTGGCCGCTCTGAATCCCCTCTTGTGAGAATCTGAAATTATTTTCTACGTCGGAATTTACAATTAGGTCTCCGCCTACATTTATTGCGGAATTGCCGTATGAGTTTATTCTCGTCCAAATATATCCTCCTGAAAAGGACGATGATTTTTGAATGTTAATTTCAAGGTTTCCTGAAAGGTCGAGCCTTGCGTTGGAGCCGAGGAGCAATAGGGAGTTGAAATTATCCCATTGGTTCTTGTCGGAGAATACGACATTTTTCATATTGTATGTCATATTGTTTGCCGTTATGGAAGTTTCCCCCGTTATGACCGATGAGAAATTTTGTCCTGAGGACGAATTGTAATCGTAGGAAATATCGATATTGTCAGCCGCCGTCGGCTTTTGGTTTTGCGACCACACTCCGTCTTTATCTATTCTTACGATATTTGAATTGTACTCTTTTGAATCGTTAAATTTGCCATTCCAGGAAAGGTCTGCTGCAAAAATGCTATTAGCGGCAACTAAAGTAGTTAAAAGTGCAGGTAATTTTTTCATATGCGCATACTATTCTTTTTCATAAGTATAAATATTCACCCATATTTAAGCTTCAATAATAAAAGAATGAAAATTTAGTTAACTGTAAATTAAAAAAGCCGGGACAAAAAAGTCCCGGCCTCTTGTTAAAGTTTGTTTTAGATTATTCTATGTACAAGCCGTCTTTAATTTGCGGCTTTTTATCAAGAGCTTTCCATTTTGCGACGAAGTCTTCGCAATTGGTTGCAAAGAGCGGCGAAATCTCGATATCGAATACGGGCACGCCGTCGGCCGATGTTTCGATATTTTCTCCGGCAGCTTTTAGCCATCTTGCGGCCTGTTTTTTCTGGTCGTTTTTGCAGGTTGCGGGCGAATCGACACCTTCTGCGTTTTTCACTGGCGAGAATTCGTCACCGCGCGCGCCTTCGATAATGACCGGATTTTTAGCCATGGGGAGGGCGTCAAAGACAAACATTTCAAACTTTATTCCGTTTGGCTTGTCGGGTTTTACCTGCGTTCCGGAGTCGTCCACAAATGGGATTTTTTTGTCTGCGCGGTGGAAGGGAAGCTTAGCGCCGCCGGACGAGCCGCCGAGTTTTTCGACGAAGTTGCGGTCGAGTATATGTATTGCGACACTTCCTGCGCGGAATTCGAGCTGGCCGTTTTTATCGAGGCGTTCTTGATATTCTTTGGGGAGGTCGGAGTATTCCACGACGCATGTTTTGCCGTCGAGCAGGCAGAAGTGGCCGACTTTTTCGAGCGGATATGCTTTTGGTATCATTTTTGAGGACATATCCGAGCCGCCCTTTATGTGGAAGCCGAGGAAATATGGGTCGATAATGTTTACGAGGGGGTTGTCAACTTGGAAGTAGCTTATGCAATCGACTCCTCTGCGCTTGAGTTCGTCGACAGCGCCGCTTCTGCACATTCCGCGAAGGCAGCCGCCGTGTCCGTCGGGGGTCATGGCGATTTTACCCTTTTGTTCGAGTATTATCTTGCCGTTTTTGTCCACGGCGGGCATGAGGCCCTGTTTAAAGAATATTACGTCGTTTTTATCGAGGCCGAAGAAGTTGTTTTCTTCAAAGAAGGCGCGTGTTGCGTCGTTGTTGATATGGCTTGTCATAATAAGCCACGGAATTTTTACTCCGTATTTGCGCTGGGCTGAAAGGATTTTTTCCGCGAATATTTGTAAGAGGCTTTTTTGCTTTACAGGGGAGACTTTATAAAGTCCCTTGGGTGCGTTAAACCCGAGCCTCGTGCCCTGTCCGCCGGCAACGACAAACGCTGCGAGCCTTCCAGCGCGGATAGCGGCCTCTCCTATTTCCTTAGCCTCTTTCCATACTGGGTCGGACGCCTTGTCTTCCGGCAGGGGAGTGAAGGGTGCCGGAGACAACTTTGCGAAGTCTATACCAGATTCCGCTGTTTGCGTTTTGAAGACAAGTTCGTCAAGCAGAGTGTTGAGCTCGCCGAGATCGACCTGTTCGAGTTGCGCGAGCAAACTTTTCTTTTCTTCTTCCGAGAGGGAATCGAAGAATTTAAATACTTGGCTTTGGCCTGCGTTGGAAAATTTTTCCTGGATAGTCATATTTTAGTCCTTTGGGAAGCCGTTGGGATTGTTTTTATGCCAGCGCCATGCGGTTTCGATGATTTCGCGCACGTCGTTGAACTTTATTTTCCAGTTTAGTTCCGTCTTGGCTTTTTGTGAGTTTGCGTATAGGGCGTCGGGGTCGCCTTCGCGGCGCGCGCCGTACACGACAGGGACTTTCAAGCCCGTCACTTCTTCGACACCCTTGATAATTTCCTTTACCGAGTTTGGGGTGCCGGTTCCGAGGTTGTAGAAAGAGCACGAAGAGGGAATTTCGAGATTTTTGAAAGCGGCGATGTGCGCGCGGCAGAGGTCGTCAACATGAATGTAGTCGCGCAGGCATGTGCCGTCGGGTGTGTTGTAGTCTTGTCCGAACACGTTAATGGACGGAATCTTGCCCATTGCGGCGAAGATAGTGAGGGGAATTAGGTGTGTTTCCGGGGTGTGGTCTTCGCCGATGGTTCCGTCTTCGGCGGCGCCGGAGGCGTTGAAGTATCTGAGCGCTACAAAGCTCAACCCATAGGCTCTTGCGCACGCTTTCAAGAAGTTTTCGACGTCGAGTTTTGTCTGTCCGTATGGATTGATTGGCAGCTGCGGGTGGTCTTCCGTGAGCGGGAGTTTTTTTGGAACTCCGTATGTGGCACATGTGGAAGAGAACACGAATTTTTTGACGTTGTGGGCGATCATTGTTTCGATGAGGTTGATGACGCCCGCGAGGTTGTTGTGGTAGTATTTTATGGGGTTCTTAACCGATTCCCCAACATTGATGAAAGCGGCAAAGTGCATGACGATGTCGATTTTTTCGGCGTCGAGTATTTTGCCGACAAATTCTTTGTCTTCGAGGTTGCCCTTATAGAACTTTACGCCCTCTTTTAATGCGGCTCTGTGTCCGTATACGAGGTTGTCGAGCACGATTGGGTTGTGCCCGGCTTCAATTAGCTGTCTTACGCAATGGCTGCCGATGTAGCCTGCTCCGCCGATGACGAGTACATTCATATTTACTATTATGGTTTAAAGTTAAAGGTTTTGCCGGTTTTACTGGACGATTTTTGCGCCGTCGCCCGAGGCGCATGTAAATATCATTGGCTGTTTGCCGAATTTCTTGGCGTAGATTTGCGACACTTCGTTTGCCTGTGTTTGGCTGAAAGTGTCGTCTGTGAACGCCATGACTGCTCCGCCGAAGCCGCCGCCTGTGAGCCTTGCGCCATATACGCCCTCAATGCCTGATACGGTGTCGACGAGGAAGTCGAGTTCTTCGCAGGAGTTTTCAAAGAGCGTTTTAGAGCTTTCGTGAGAGGCGTTGAGGAGCTTTCCGACGCCCGTGATGTCGCCGCGTAGAAGCAGGTCTTTGGCTTTTAGCACTCTTTCGTTTTCCTCGATGACGTGCTTTGCGCGGTTATAGACTTTCTGAGTCATTTTCGATTTAGCCGCTTCGAGGTCGGAGATTGTGAAGTGGCGAAGCAACCGCATTTTTCCGCCCTCGGACAGAATTTTTGCGGCTTCCATGCATTCTGCATGCCTTTCGGCATAGAGGCCGTCAACGAGTGCATGCTTTTTCGTGGAGTTGAACAGCCAGAATCTGCATTTGTGCGGAAGCGGGAAGTTTGAGAATTCCTCCGTGAGGCAGTCGATGAACACGAGAGAGTCGGCTTTACCGTAGCCTGAGACGCCTTGGTCGAGTATTCCGCAGGGCATGCCGACAAACAGGTTTTCGCTTTGCCTGCCTATGCGCACGAGAGTTTTTTTGTCGACGTCAAATCCGTAGAGGGCTGACATGGCGTATCCGCTGGAAAGCTCGATGGCAGCGGAGGAGCTGAGGCCGGCGCCCGGGGGAACGGAGCTCATGTCGAGCATGTCGAAGCCCGAGTTTGCGGTCATGCCCGCTTCGAGCAGGTATTTAAATACGCCGAGAGGGTAGTTTACCCAGTTGTGTTCTTTATTTTGTTTTTTAATGTCGTTGATATCGACGTAAACTTTTTCGCCTGTTCTGATGCTTGCGAAGCAAAGTTTGTCGTCGTCGCGCTTGGCGAGGGCTGCCATTACGATTTTATCGATGGCAACCCCCATTGTAAAGCCGCCGTTGTAGTCGGTATGGTTTCCGATAAATTCAATTCTTCCGGGGGCTTGTGCGAAAACTTCGGCGGGTTTGCCGTATATTTTTTCAAAATAGGAGGCGAGTGTGGATTTCATATTTTTTATGATTTAGCATTCAGGTGACGCCGGATATTATATACCGACGAAGTTTTATTTTACGAGCCTTATACGACTGAAAGAAATTTCTGTAAAGCTTTTTGTAATGGAAGGCGGAAGGGGAGATTCGCGGGTATGCGGAACAGAGGCTATCATACGGGGGGCGGATATTGCCTATGCTTTCTTTTAAGCAAAAAAATTAAAAGTATGAATAGCTTTATTCGGTTGATACAGAAAAAGCAAAAAATAAAAAATATAGTTATAACTTAATTATTTAGTCATGGAAAAATTGTTAAGGGGCGCTTTTGCGGGTGTAGTATTGGCGGCGTAGGTTGCACGGTGGGGGTATAATGTAGTTTGCGGGTAGAGCGGCGGTGTAGGTTGAGTACGGGAGCGCCGTTTTTATTCGCGTCAAATGAGAATGGCGAGCGCGCCCATAAATATGAGGGAGCATCCGGCTATAACTTTGAGGGAAGGCTGTTCGCCGAGGATAATGAACGCCAGAACGACAGTAAAAACGACGCTTAACTTATCAACCGGCGCGACTTTTGAGGCGTCGGAGATTTTGAGCGCCTTAAAGTAGAAAAGCCAGGAAAGTCCGGTAGTGCAGCCGCTGAGAATGAGGAATAGAAGCGAGCTTGCTGATATGCGCTTAATCTGCGATAAATCCGAGAACGCCAAAGCCGCGAACCAAGTTATTATAAGTATTACGGTAGTCCTTACAGCGGTTGCTAGGTTGGAGTTTATGGAGGAAACTCCGACTTTGGCGAATATTGCGGTAAGGGCGGCGAAGAATGCCGATAGAAGCGCATAAGTCTGCCACATAAAGAATGCGAATGGTTAAATTGCCTTTATTATAAAATGAGAGAGCCGGCCGCAATAAAAGCCATACCCGCGAAAGCTCCGATAATTCCGTAGTGCTCCTGCCCGTATTCTTTTGCCATGGGTAGGAGCTCGTCGAGCGAAATAAAGACCATAATTCCGGCGGTGAGGGCAAGTATTGCGCCTATGAAAGGTTGCGTGATAAATGGCGCGAAGACGAGGTACGCGGCGAGTGCGCCTGCGGGTTCGGCGAGGCCGGAAAGCGAGGCAATCCAGAAGGCGCGTTTTTTATTTCCGGTGGAGTTATAGATGGGGAGTGCCACGGAAATTCCCTCCGGAATATTGTGCAGAATGATGGCAAGTGCGATTGCGGCGCCCATTTTTACGTTTTCGAGAGTTGTGACGAAAACCGAGAGCCCCTCAGGGAAATTGTGAATACTGATTGCGATTGCAGTCATGAGGGCCGCATGTTTTGCCTTTGTTTTTTGCGGGCATTGCGGAGCGGCGCCGATTTTTTCGGATTCGACATGGCTGGGCACGAAGTAGTCGATTACAGCCGCTGCGATTACGCCGACAAAAAACATCGCGTATGCGAGTGCGATTCCTGCCTTGCCTTTTAAAAAGCCTTCGCCGCCGGATATAAAATCGACGGACATAGGCATAATATCCATAAAGGAAATGTAAATCATAACGCCCGCGGAGAAACTCATTCCGAGCGCGAGTACGCGGAAGTCGTTTTTTCGCATAAAGAAAGTTAGCGCGGCGCCTATTGCGGTGGATGCGCCTGCGATAAAGGTAAGGGCGAGTGGTATAATTGCGGAATTTTCCATTATTTTTTCAATAAAATGTGTTGACAGGGCGAGTCAAGAATATAGCAATAACGATAATGATTATTATTAAGCTAAAAGAATCCCGCAGGAGTTTGGGGAGCGGAAACGCTGACAAAAATGGAACCGAGGCTTGCAAGAGGATGTCGAAGCAGAGGAAAAAAATACTCGACCTCGTGAAATCGGGGCGGTTGGGGCATCCGACGGCGGCCGAGGTGTACGATGAAGTGCGCAAGAGTATGCCGAATATAAGCTTGGGTACAGTGTACAGGAATTTAAATATGCTTGCGGACGACGGTGACATATCCCGGGTGGATTTGGGGGACGGCTGCGTATCGCGGTTTGACTGCGAAACATCGGAGCATTCTCATTTTGTATGCAGGTGTTGCGGCGGCATATACGACGCCCCAATCGGGAGCATAGAGCGCGAGAAGCTGCTGTCCGCATTTGGTGAGGGTTTCGAGGCCGACTGGGCCAACATAGCTTTTACGGGGTATTGCCCGAAGTGCGTAGAAAAAATGGAACTCGAAAACAAGGAGAAATAATAATGAAATCGTTAAAAGGAACAAAAACTGAAAAGAATCTAATGGCCGCATTTGTCGGGGAATCGGCGGCGCGGAATAAATACACGTTTTTTGCGAGCGTGGCTAAGAAGGAGGGGTACGAGCAGATATCTGCGATATTCCAGGAGACAGCCGACAACGAAAAGGAGCATGCGAAACGCTTCTACAAGTTTCTGGGAGACGCGACTGTCGCAGTGGATTCCGTATATTCGAGCGGCCTTGCCGACACCGCGGCGTGCCTAAAAATGGCGGCGGCCGGCGAACATGAGGAATGGACCGAGATATACGCCAAGGGCGCGAAGGAGGCTGAAGAGGAAGGTTTTGCCGAGATAGCCGCAGTATTTAGGAATATAGCGGCGGTTGAGAAGCACCATGAGGAGCGCTACTTGAAGCTTGCGCAGAACATAGCCGACGGGAGCGTATTTAAGAAGGACGCACCCATAGCTTGGAAGTGCAGAAATTGCGGCTACGTGTATGTAGGCTCTCAGGCGCCTGAGAAATGCCCGGCATGCGCGCATCCGAAAGCGTATTTTGAGGTGCTTGCCGACAATTTCTAAGATTTTGGGGAATTTGCAGGGAATATTGAAATAGGTGCGGCATTAGCGGCGAAAGCAGACTGCGGCGCGCTTGATTTCAGATTTTCAGCAGTGCAATATGCAAAGAGCCGCGCGGAAAATTCCGCGCGGTTTTTTTACGGGGTGGATGGATTTTTAGAATTCGAGTTTTTTGGATAAGATACTTAAAATATCGCAAAATTGCGGCATAAAAAACCCGCCAAAGAATTGATTCAATGGCGGGTCTAAAAAGAGTTAAGCGTCAATGCTCATTTAATGCGGTTTGCAAAAAATGTGCGGATTGCGCTTACGCCGCTATTCGGCAATTTCTATATTTGCCTCGAAAGATTTTATTTCAATTTCAATGCGGTTTGCCATATCGGAAGCGGCGGATTCGTCGATGCCCTTATTGAGGAGCTCCGTATAGAAGAAATCTTTTAGGAGGTTTGCGACGTTTGAGTCGTCCGCGAGTTTTCCGAAAATTTCGGCGATAAGTTTTTCAAAGCAGTTTCCGCCCTGGCAGCCGCACGATTTTTGGGGATCGTTTTTGCAATCGCAAGCCTTTTTGGGGTCGTTTTTGCATGCGCACGCTTTTGAGGGCTTTTGAGCCGGTTTTGACGCCTTGGGAGCGGGTTTTTTAGGAGCTGCTTTTGGGGCGGGTTTAGCGGGAGCCTTTTTGGCCGGAGCTTTCTGGGCCGGCTTAGCGGGAGCCTTTTTAGCTGCGTTTTTTGCTGGTTTGGCGGCCGGAGCTTTCTTCGGCGCTGTTTTTTTTGCGTTTGTTTTAGCCATAATTTTTTGATAGATAAAGTAATCGAAAGTAAGAATAGGGGCTAAGAGATAGTATTGATTATATTCAAAAAATTTTTTTATCAAGTATTTTTTTAAAGGGAGGGCGATAAATTAGCTGCAAATATGGGTTGCCATTTTCCGTCAAAAGGGCTTTAAATACGACGATTATGAAAATTCCGCTGTTAGACCTAAAAAAACAGTACGCGTTAGTTCGCGAAGAAACAGAGAGATCGATACGCGACGTATTGGAGAGCCAATACTTTATAGGCGGCAAATACGTGACCGAATTTGAGGAGGCTGTGGCAGAGTATTCCGGCGTGAAGCATGCAGTGGGGGTATCGAGCGGCACGGACGCGCTGTTGGTGTCGTTGATGGCGCTTGGAATATACCGCTCGCCGCTCGACGAAGGCAAGGCCGACGAGGTTATAGTTCCGGCGTACACTTTCTTTGCGACGGCCGGATCGGTTTGGCGCGCCGGGGCGAGGCCCGTATTTGCGGATATAAATCCGAAAACCTACAATATAGATCCCGACAGCGTGCTCGAAAAGATAACGCCGCGGACCCGTGCGATAATTCCCGTGCATTTGTACGGGCAGTGCGCCGAGATGGAAAGGATACGGGAGATAGCCAAATCGAGGTCGTTAGCTGTGATAGAGGACGGTGCGCAGGCGATAGGCGCGTCGCGCGACGGCGTTAAAGTCGGCAATTTTGGTGACACTGCGTGTTTGAGCTTTTTCCCGTCGAAGAATTTGGGCGGGCTTGGCGACGGCGGAATGGTTTTGACAAACAGCGACTCCCTTGCGGGCGGAGTGCGCGAGCTGCGCAACCACGGAATGGAACCGAAATATTACCACAAGAGAGTCGGCGGTAATTTCAGGCTCGACGCATTGCAGGCGGCGGGGTTGTTGGCTAAGATACCGCATTTGGACAAGTGGGGCGATATGCGCCGCGCGAATGCCGCCTTCTATAACGAAGCCTTTTCCGGCAGCGGGACTGTTGTTATTCCGTACATAGATCCGCGCAACCATTCGATATACAACCAATACATAATATCCGTAAACAACCGCGACGAGGTTCTTGCGCATTTGCGCGAGAAGCAGATAGGCTGCGAGATATATTATCCATTGCCGCTGCATGTGCAGGAGTGCTTCAAGGCATTGGGATATTCCGAAGGGGATTTCCCGAACAGCGAATACGCCGCGAAGCACACGATAGCATTGCCGATATATCCAGAGCTTGAAAAAGACGAGCTTGAATATATAGCGGGATCCGTATTGGAAGCTGCCAAGTAGTGTAGCCCGTGCGCCGCAGCTTTGCTTTTAAAGTGCGGCGCGGGTGAGGTAGCGCGGGGTGGCGTTGCTGCAAACGGAGTGCGGCCCTTGCGGAACGGTTCGTTTGAGCCTTGCTGTGTTGTCTATTAACGGCGCGAGGGGGGGGGATAAATCCTCTTTGGGCGGCGTTTGGCGGGTTTTATATTGCGCTGATGCATGCCGGCAAAAACGTTTGACGAGCTTGCGGGAAGTCGTTTAACATATGGGAAAGCAATAATAAAAAAACGGTACTGCATGTTAAAGATATTTTATACGATATTGGAAGTTGCGTATGTGGCGTTGCCGCTTTTTGTTGCGGCGATTTTTCTATTGCGCAGATCTGAGACATACAATGATAACTACCAGACGTCCAAGTTCAAGGCTTGGGGCGTATCGCTTGGCGGCTACAAGATTTTTTATAGGGTAATAGGGTTGATATGTCTGTGCCTTGCGGGGCTTGCCGTGTACAAGAATTATATAGAAGAACCCGACGACGAACTTAGCGACGCCCGAAAATTCTGGGAGGACGTGAATAAGAGAAAAGACTTGCCCTTGCAGGGGGCGATGTTGCTTGGGGCGGCGATAGCGATACCCGCGCGTATGGGTTCAACGAGATTTCCCGGAAAGCCGCTTGCGCTTCTTGGGGGGAAAGCCGTGCTGGAGCGAGTGTACGAGAGCTGCGTAAAAAGCGAACTTGCGGAGAAGGTAGTGATATTGACGGACAGCATAGAGATAATGGAATTTTCCGACAAGATAGGCGCGCCCGCAATAATGACGTCTGAGAAGTGCCGTTCCGGTACTGAGCGCATAATAGAGGCCTTTGGCGAGATAAATGCGGATTTTGTCGTGAATGTGCAGGGCGACGAACCGTTCATATCGTCGAAGCTAATAGACGCGGTGATAGAGGCCCATTCTTCGAGGGGATCGGATTTAGTGACTGCGGCGTCCAAGATAACCGACGCTGAAATGCTGTCGAATCCGAATGTTGTGAAGGTGCTGAGGGACAACAGCGGCGCCGGTATGTATTTTAGCCGCAGTCCGCTGCCGTACAATAGGGGCGAGCCGGACGTTGCAAAATGGTTGGATAGGTGCGATTATTGGCGGCACATAGGGATATACGGGTATTCGGAGAAGTCGCTTGTAAGGTACGATTCGCTTCCGGTGTCGAAGCTTGAGCAGTGCGAGATGCTTGAACAGCTTAGGTTTATAGCCGCGGGCTGGAAGTTTGACATTGTCGAGACGCAATACGAGTCGATAGGCATAGACACTCCCGACGATCTTGAAGCTGCCGAGGAATTTTTGAGAAAGCGCAATTCATGAATGACGGTGAAATAATATCGCTTGCGCGCGAGGTATTAAAATGCGAGGCCAATTCGATATTGGCGACGGTTGACAGGCTCGACGCGAATTTTGCGAAGGCCGTAAACGCGATACTATCGCACAAGGGTAAATTGTTGGTATGCGGCTTGGGCAAGTCTGGGCTTGTGGCGCAGAAGATAGCGGCGACACTTTCGAGCACGGGTACGCCGGCGGTTTTTCTGCATGCTTGCGACGCCGTGCACGGAGATCTTGGAGTGTACGAGCCTGGGGATCCGACGATATTGATATCAAATAGCGGCGCGACTGTCGAGTGCGTGAGGCTGATACCGATATTGAAGAAGTTCAAGTCAACGATAATAGCGCTGATAGGCAATATAGATTCGCCGATGGGCAGGTCGAGCGACATAATACTCGACGCCTCCTCGCACGGCGAGGCGGATCCGCTTGGGATAGTGCCGACTAACTCTACGACTTTGGCGATGGCTATGGGCGACGCTCTTGCGTGCGCGCTGATGAAGGCGCGCAAATTTTCGAAAGAGGACTTTGCGAAGTTTCATCCAGCCGGCCAGCTTGGCAGAAATTTATTGTTGGACGTAGCCGACGTGATGACGCCTGCAAGCGATTGCGCGACAGTTTCAAAGGACGACAGCGTCCGCAAGATAGTGATAGAGATGACCCGCAAGCCGCTCGGGGCTGCTTGCGCAGTTTCGGCCGACGGAAAGCTTGAGGGCTTGGTCACCGACGGCGACGTGCGCAGAATGCTGCAAAAAACGTTCGATTTAGACTCGATGAAATGTTCCGACATAATGACAAAAACGCCCGTATGCGCGGGTGTTGACGCATCATTGGGGCAGGCAGTAAAACTAATGGAGGCGCGCAAGTCGAAGTTGTCGGTATTGCCGGTGGTTGACGGCGACGGTGTTTTCAAGGGGCTTGTGAGGCTGCACGACATATATCAGGCGCAATAATTGGGCGCACGCATGGGAATGAATATAAAAGACGCGTTAAAATTTATGTGTAAATACGTCCGGCATCCCGCGAGGATAGGCGCGGTATGCCCGAGTTCGAGCTTTCTTGCGCGGCGCATGGCGGCGGCAGTCGGCAGTGTTGGCGAAGGCGATGTAATAGTGGAGCTTGGGGCCGGAACGGGTGCTGTGACGTCCAAACTGTGCCCGCTTGCGGCAGGCGGGGGCGCTAAGCTTTATTGCGTGGAATTTGACGGGGCTCTTTCGAGGATATTGGAGGATAGGTTTCCCGAGGCGGTTGTTGTGAACGACAGTGCCGAAAATATAGAAAAAATACTTGCCGGCGAGGATTCCAAAAGAGTGAAGGCGATAGTTTCGTGCCTTCCATTGGTGAGTCTTCCGGGAAAGGTTGTATCGGCAATACTAAATGCCTCTGAAAACGCTCTTCCAAAGGGCGGGCGCTTTATACAATTTACATATAATTTGGTGCGTTCTCCGGAGTCGTTGGGATTCAAAAAAATGAAGCATGAGAAGGTTTCGTTTGTTGCGTTGAACATACCTCCCGCGAGAGTTGACGTGTTTGTCAAAGAGTAGTGGCGCTTTATTTTAATTAAAGTTTTTTTGCGGGGTTTTGCCCGCATTAAATCAAATGTGGAAATCCGCAGATTTTCGGTAAACCGAATTGCTATGTTTCCGTTTTACGGCAGTTGGCGGAATATTTGTTAAAAGCTGAATTTTTCGAGGGAACTTTTTTCGGGATAAAAAAGGCGCACAAATTTTTGTGCGCCTTTTTGCAATAAAAATATTGCTATACGAGCTGGTATTGGCCTGGGAGCGGAATCGGGTCAATTGGCTTTTTGCCAAATTTCCATTCCTGCGGCGCCCAAGATTGTTTGGAGCGGCTCACAATCCATTCGTATTTGAAGCTGCGGCCCGAATATGCGCTTTCTCTGCCGGCGATGGCGAGCCTTGTCGATTTCACCATTTCGCGGAGGAGATTTTGCGGTTTATTGTTAAGTACACAGTCGATAAGCACTCTGTGTTCTTCGACCATAGCTTGCGGGTAGTCTCCGTCAGCATTCCAAGGTTTTTGTCCGAGAATGCGCATGCGGTTGCCGTCGAGATTTGTTTCGAGAACGCCTTTTGTCCCGATGAATCGTTCGCAGACTATGTCGGCGGACTTATTTTCGCGGCGGCTATAACTTGCGCAGTGCAGACCTTCGCCGAAGTCGAAATCTACGCCGAAGTGGCTGAAGCGGTCGCCGTATTTTGGGAATTCGATATCCCATCTTCTGCCGCCTATGCCGCATACTTCCTTAGGATCTTTTCCGAGGCCCCATAGGATTACGTCGAGGTTGTGGACGTGTTGTTCGACGTAGCAGTCACCGGATGTCCACCTGAAAATGAACCAGTTGCGAATCTGGTATTCCATTTCTTCCGGATCGGGATTTTGGAGGCGCAAAACGCCGTTGTCTTGGATAAAGAAGCGCGAGTTTAGCCAGTATGCCTGTGCGCCGAGCACTTCGCCGATTTGGCCGTCCTGCATGCGTTTGATTGCCTCTTGGTATCCAGCGTGGAATCTGCGCTGTATTCCGGGGATAATTGTGAGGCCTTTTTTATCGGCTTCGTCGGCAATTTCGAGCATTTCGCGGCATTGTACAGGGTCGACGCACGCGGGTTTTTCGACAAACAGGTGTTTGCCGGCCTTCACAAATTCCCTGATGTGGAGAGGGCGGAAAACGGGCGGGGTGGCGTGGATTATAATGTCGATGTCTTCGCCGAGGATTTGCTTGTAGGCGTCCCAGCCTGAGAATCTGCGGCTTGTGGGGACGTCGATGGTGTCCTTGCCGAATTTTTTTGCGTATCTTTCGAATGCCTTGATGGCGAGGTCGTTTCTATCGGCGAAAAGGTCGGCGATGGCTACAATTTTGACAGAGCCGTTTGCGGCTTGTAGCATATTTTCAACGGCGCCGATGCCGCGTCCGCTGCAGCCAACAAGGCCTACTTTAAGCTGGCTTTTCTTGCCGACTTCGGCGGCCGAGAATTTCGGCAAAGCCGCTGCTGCTCCGGCGACTGCGATTGATTTTATAGCGTTTCTTCTATCCATAATGATTTCCTATTTTCCCTTATATGTTTTAAACTTGCGCGTCGAATGCGCGGTATCTTTTAAGAATTTCTGCGTCCTGTTCTGGAGTTTTTATGGACTGCCCGTGTTCAAGCCCGATAAAGCCGCGGTAGCCCTTGTCCCAGATTTTTTTGAATACTTTGGCGTAGTCGATTTCGCCCGAGCCCGGTTCGTTTCTTCCCGGAGCGTCAGCGACGTGGAAGGAGACGATGCGGTTCCATACATTTTCGTCGTCGAGTGACGAGAGGTTGCCGGTTTGCATGTATTCGTGGTAGATATCGTATAGAATTCCGCATGCGGGGCTGTTGACGTCGCGTGCGATGCGCGCGGCGAGGGTATTGTTTACGCAAAATACGCCGGGGTGTTCCTTTACGGTATTGAGGGCTTCGATTTCCATTATGAAGCCGCGTTTTTTGCATATGTCGGCGCAGAAAGACATATTGTCGATGACGTTGTCGTATTGTTTGCGCCAGTCTAATTCTTTATCGAGCGCGCCGGGGCCGATAATGAGAATTTTTGAGCCTACCCGCGAGAGTACTCCGAAAGTATTTTCAAGCTGTTCTTCGAGCATTGCGCGGAGTGCGGGCTTGTCGGCGACAATCGAACCGTCTGGGCGCTTTACTTTGTTTGCTGTCATAGTCGGCACGTCTTTTTCGTTCATTGAGGATAGTGAGCCGACTTCGAGGCCGAGTTTTTTTGCGGTTTCGCCGATTTGTAATTGTTTTTCGATATCCTGCTTGGAAATTTTCTTAGAGTGGTTTATGGGGCATACGCCTTCGACAGCCAACAATCCGCAGTTTTTAAAGTACTGCATAAGTTTGATGGGGTCGTTCCCGGCGGTGGGAGTTCCGAAAGAGAATCCGAGGCGCGGAGAGAATTTCATTTTAAACTTTTTAAAGTCCGCGCCGAAGGAGTGCGCCGAGAATAAAGCGGCGCCTGCTACGACAGAAAATGTTTTAATAAAATCGCGTCTATGCATTTTGTAATGAAGGTAAAAATTACATCTCAAACGTTTGATTAAAGTTTTGGAGGCTAAAAAATGAATGTCAAACCCAAATTTATGAAAAAATTGTGGTATTTTGAATTTTTAGCAATAAATCGGAGTGGGGGTGCAGCAGTTAAAGATAAAATGCGGGAAATATGATTTGCAAAAAACGGCTTGCGAAACTTTGACGCGTGTATAGGTTTTTAATTTAGATATGAAAAAGATACTCGCGATAGTGTTGATTGCAGCCTTTGCCGTTGGAATATTAAGCTCCTGCCAAAGCACCGGATTTAGTTGCGACGCCGTTGGCCCCGCACTGACGCCCGACGTTGACGCAACCACTACCGAGCGCACTTGGAAGAAAGAGCCCGGTAAAAACCGTGAAGTTCCAGTGGAAACCGAGGTGGAAAATCCGCCAGCATACAGATGATTTTTGAGTAGGGCAGAAGCTGCCGCGCATTATTATTTTTTTGGGGGGGGAGTTGTCAGTCGTATTGCGATATTTAGTGCCAATGCGGATAAGTTTGAGCACAAGCCGTAAAAGAACAGCATTAGGAATTTACGCCGAATTGCGAAAACTTTTGCGGGTGAATTTGAGCCGAAAACATTTGACTGCGGCCGCCGCTTTTTTAACGGCTATATTTGCATTTGCGCCCGCCTGTTTGCGGGCGGAGTTATACGATGCCGATTACGAAAAATTTTTAAAAAGATACCCCAACGCCGTGTACGTATCTGATTTTGGCGCGATTGCCGACGACGGCCGCGACGACACCGACGCCGTTGCCGCCGCGATAAAATCTGCTGTAGAAATTCCCGGAACCCGCGTAGTTTTCAAGAGGGGAACATACGATTTTAAGAAGCTTAAAATGGGGATTGCCGCGATAGGGCTATCCGGTGTTTCCGACATTGCCATAGATGGGCGGGGCGCGACATTTGTGGGGCACTCGGAAGGCGCGTACATCGGAATGTCCGAGTGCGAAAATGTTTGCGTTCGCGGAGTAAAAATAAGGGATTTAAAAATGCCATACGCGGTTGGGCGGGTCGTAAAAATCGATAAAGAGTCCGGAAATTTCGAATGCGCGCTGATTGCGCCGTTTGCGGCAAGTCGGAGGTATGTGAAGGCGGTGACTTCGTACGATATAGGGCGCAAAATATTTACGTCGGAAACAGACGCCTACCAGACGCGTTTTAGGAAATTTGCCAAGCCTGTGGATCCATGGGTATTGAGCGTTCCCCTTGAGAATCCGGCGAAAATGCCCGAGGCAGGTGAGGTGGTTGTTTTGAGGTATCAGGTTTACGCCCCGCCAGCGGTGATAGTAGTAGATTCCCGCAATGTGAGGTTTGAGAACATATCGATAGAGTCGCACGCGGGGGCGGGTATATTCGGCTGCAATAGCGAAAATATGTTGCTCGACAAAATCAAGGTAGTCCCCGAAGGAGACGGGATATTGAGCACGACGGCGGACGGCATAAATCTGGATAATTGCCGCGGCAAGATACGCGTGTCGGATTGCGAATTTTATGGCACGGGCGACGACGCCGTGAGTATCCGCCAGACGTACTGGGTATTTTGCGAGAGGACTGGAGAGAACTCTGCGAGAATAAAATTGGGAAGGCGGCTGACAGGTCTGATAAAAGAGTTTGCGCCGCGCAGTGGCGACGTGCTGCGGATAGGTGGCAAAACAAATTGGCTAAGGCCTGAATTTGAGAGCGTGGTAGTAGAAAGCAAAATTGGTGAGAACCCCGGAGAGGTGTATATAACGTGCGAGAATCCGCTGCCGGAATACGCGAAGGCGGGAATGCCAGTGTCAAATGCCACTGCTTTCCCGAGGGTGGACATAGTTGACTGCAAATTTGGTTCAAATAGGGGGCGGGGATTGTTTTTGCTGACTGAGGGTGCGGAGGTAAAAGGGTGCACTTTTGCGGATACGGCGCTTCCGGCGATATACATGAGGTGCGATTTTTCTAAGTGGATGGAAGGGCCTGCACCGCGCGACATAAAAATAGAGGATTGCTCGTTTAAAAATTGCAACCATTGGCGCCTTGAAGAGGGCGCGCCTGCAATATACGCTTCTGCAAAGTTCCCCGAGTCTGCGGCGGCGGAGGGCTGGGTGGGGGAAAATATATCCGTTGAGGGTTGCTCTTTTGAGGACTGTTCTGAAGTTCCTGTGCGGCTTGAATATATAAAAAATATTGGAGAAAGCGCAGAAAAGTAGGAAAAAAAATGTTTGCGCGCATTGAGCGCATTTGAGAATGTAATGGCAATGGACTGCTTTTTGATAGACGGATTCAACCTTGGGTTTAGATGCTTTTACGCAATGCCCGACCTTTCGCGTTCGGACGGGTTTCCGACGGGGGCGTTGCATGCGTTTTTTCAGAGTCTTTTGAAACTGTCCGCGCTCGACGCGCCGCATGCGGGAGCTGTTTTTTTTGACAAGGGCGGGTCTGCTAGGCACCGCGAAATTTATCCTGAGTACAAGGCAAACCGCGCTGAAACGCCCGAAAATTTTAGGCGGCAGATTCCCGCCATAAAAGATTTATGCGGGCTGTTTGGCTTTGATACGGTATCGGAGGAGGGCATAGAGGCTGACGATTTGCTCGCGAGCACCGTATGCAAGTTAAAGGAGCTCGATAGGAGCTCTACGATAGTCAGCGCCGACAAGGATTTTGCGCAGCTTGTGGGCCCCGGAGTGAGGCAATTACTGCCGCCGTCCGGGCGCGAGAAAAATTGGACGCCTCTCGATTCAATAGGCGTAAAGGGCAAATTTGGAGTGTCGCCCGCCCAGATACCGGCATATTTGGCGATAGTCGGGGACACTGCCGACAATATACCCGGTTTGCACGGCGTAGGTCCGAAGACGGCCGCCAAGTGGCTTAAGGATTTTGGGGATCTCGATACGATAATAAGGCGTTACGATTGGCTGAAGCCCGACAAGTTCAGGGCGGTTGTTAAAGAAGGCGAAGGCTTGTTGCGCAGGAACTTGGAACTTGTGACGCTAAAAACCGACTTTGAAGTAGAAATTCCCGAGCACAGAGTTCCGGACTTCGACGGTCTGATGAAGTTTTTGGAAGAGATGGAGATGAAAAAATCCGTTGTGAATCTCCGCAAATTTGCGCGAGATTCTTACGGAGTTAGCCTGTAATTTGCGGCAGAAAATGCCGTATGGACGATTGCCTTGCGGCGGCGCAGGTTTTTTACTTTCCTTTTTGTCCATAAGCGTGAGGCGCTTATAGGGCAAAATGTTTTCGGTATTTCTTCAATAGAGTTTTGCTTGCCGCAACCGACAGCCGTATGTGAGCTAAGAAAGTTTTTGTGGTTTAGCCGTCTGCCATGCGCCGGCGGTGAAATCGGGGAAGTCCGCGGGTGCGGAGCGGTTTGCGACGCTCCAAATGCTAAGCGGTGTGACAGCCGACCAAGCGGCGGCGTCGTAAACGTCCATGTCGAGCGGCAGGCCGTTTCTCAGGCAATGTATTAGCCTGTAAACCATAATGGTGTCCATGCCCCCGTGCCCGCCGATTTTTTTGGCGAATTCGCCTATTTTTATGATAGTCTCCGGGGAATATTTTTTTAGGATTTTGCTCGAATCCTCTTTTGAAAGTTCTTTCCCGCCGAGGAAAATAGTTTGCGAAGGATATTTTTGGACGAAACCGTCTGTTCCGCTTAAAATGTGCCTTCTATCGTAAGGGCGAGGAGACGAGACATCGTGTTGAAGGACGATAGTTCTGCCTTTTTTCGTGCGTATGAGCGATGAGTTTATATTGCCGCGGTATTTGTCGAAAAGCGGAATGGACGGAACTTCCTCTTTTGCGCGCTTTGCGTTTTTAAACCAAGTGAAGTCGTCGCTTGACATAGAGGTCATGTAGTCGAAGGAGTCGCCGCGGTTGATGCCCATTGCAAGCGATACCGGGCCGAGTCCGTGGGTGGGGTATAGGTTTCCGCTTTTATTATTTTCCTCCCAACGCCAAGTTTCCTTTTTGGGAAGGGCTTGTATTATTTTATGAATGTATGCGCCCTCAGCATGTATTAAATCCCCCAATACGCCGTCGATTGCCATGTTTATGGTGGCCGATTCGAAGAAGTCGTAAACGCAGTTTTCGAGCATGAAGCAGTGCTTTTTTGTTCGTTCGCTCGCTTCCACAAGCCTCCAAGCCTCCTCGAGGGTTCTCGCCGCGGGCACTTCAACGGCGACGTGTTTTCCGGCGTTCATGGCGTATTCTGCCATTGGGACGTGCCATTTCCATGGAGTTGCGATAAACACGAGGTCGATGTCGTCCCTATCGCAAAGTTTTTTAAATTCTTCGTCGTTTCCGCAATAGGAGGCGGCTTTGGGGAGTTTTTTTTCGGCGAGGTATTTTTCTATTTTGTCTATTTTTTCGCGCACGATGTCGCAAATAGCGACAGTCCGCGCGCCTTCGAACAGGTGGAATCTTGAAATTCCCATGAAGCCGCGCCCGCCGAGTCCGATGACGCCGATTCTTAGGTCGTCGATGCGCGGTGCGGCATAGCCGTGCATATTAAATTTTTGTGTTCTACTTTTACCTTTGCGGACAGATGCCGAAATGTCGTCGGCAAGCGCGTTTATAGAGGCGAGAGCTGTTCCGCCGAGAATTGCATTTTTTATAAAGTTGCGCCTGTTTAGCATAAATTTCCTCCTGTTATGTTAGAGAGTTATTTTTATAGGGCGCGCGTTGCAACGCAAAATTTGCCGCATATAGCTAAACAGTTAAGAAGATTTTGGCGCGGCGCATGTGAAATGCGCTTAATTTTTTGCATGCGCCAGCCGCAAGAAAAAAAGAGAGAAAGAGCGGATTGGCGCGGCATGCGGTTTGCTGCGGGCAAAACGGGTATGCCGGGAATGTCTGGGCGGACGAGATTTGCGGATTTTCGCGCGGGGGTTAGGCCATTTCTGGCGCGTTTGCGGCGTCGCTTTCTACTTGGAATATCCTGATGTCGAATAGTGGAGCCGATGCTATTACAAAATCGAAAGTGTCGGACTGTATTTTTTCGTAATCGACCCATTCAGTGGTGGTAAAGAAGTAGAGTTCGAGCGGCAAGCCGTTTTCGGTTGGCTGTAGCTGCCGGACGAAATGGACCATAGACGTGACAGTGCGCGGATTGTTTTCGATGTAAAGTTCGAGGTATTTTCTGAAAAGTCCCGAATTTGTAAGTCGGGAATATGGGTTGTTGGGGTCCTGATTGTTTTTTATGATGTTGGAAATGAATTCCGATAGGGCGGGGACGGAGGCGAGCTTTTTAAGGAAAGCGTCGTCGCAGAATTTGACGCTGTTTACGTCGATGAGTACGTGGCGCATGATTCTCCTTGCGTTGCTTTCGTACATGCCTCTCCAGTTTATGTATGAGTCGCTTACGAGCGCATAAGTTGGGAGATTTGCGATGGTGTTGTCCCAGTTTCTAACCTTAACGACAGTAAGGCCAATTTCCGTGACAATGCCGTCTGCGCCGTACTTTGGCATGGAAATCCAGTCGCCGCATTGTAACATATCGTTGGCGGAAAGCTGTACGGACGCGACGAATCCGAGGATAGCGTCCTTAAATATTAGCATTAGCACAGCGGCGGAAGCACCGAGTCCTGCGAGTATGCGGAATGGGGATTTGTCGATGAATGTTGAGGCCGCCAATATGACTACAATGACCGCGACGCTAAGTTTCATCATTTGAACGAAGCCGCGCATGTATTTGTGGCTTCTTACGGAAATAAGGTCGTTAAAGACATTTACGGCTCCCACGAGGAAGATCCATAAGACGATGTAGAAGTATAGGAAGAGAACTTTTTCAGTGACAACAAATATAGTGTCTCCGACATCTTCGCGCGGGAATAGCAGCGGTATTACAAATAGGAATACTATCGGCGGGATTAGGGCGGATAGTTTTTTAAACATTCTGTTGTCTGCGAGTATTTGAGCCTCGCGCGAGAATTTTTTTAGCTGAATGTTGGCGAAGAATCTCCTGAGGATGGCCGCGATAGAATATGTAGCCGCATAAGTGAATACAACGAGGGCCGATATGACGATTGCGGAGGCGGCAGAGTCGTTGTGCAAGCCGAAAATGCCTTCTTGAGGGAGAATGTCTGATATAAATTTTAGCATGTTATAGAGTCTGACAGTGGGTTTTGATAATGGTTCTGTTGCGCGCTATGGATATTTGCAATAGGGCAATGGCGCATTGCGAAGAATTATAGATTTTTTATGGGAAAATTTTATAAAATTTTAGCTTAAAGTATTGATATTGCAAGGCGGGAATTTTTTTTTGCACATCAGAAAGGCGCGCTGGCTTGCGGGCGGTGTTTTGTGTGATTAAAAAAAATATTGGGGGCGGCAGGCGCGCTGGCGGAGTTTCGAGCAAAAAATATTGAGGGCGCGCAGGCTCCGCAGGCGGAAATTGCGGCGGCTTTCCGATAGGCTGGGCGCTCGTAAAAAGTTTTTTTTTACGATTTTTAGAAATGGAAAGCCGGAGACGAGGTTTTGCTGCAATGGGCAGTGACTACGGAACGCGCGAAATCTTCGATTGTGAAAGAGTTTTTTTTTAACTTACGTTTTTTCCCAAAAGAAGGCTGTTATTTTCCAAATAAAATGGAGATAATTTTAGCGCGGCCTTTCATAGCTTCTCCATGGTTTCCGGTGCGGGAGGTCAACACTACGGCGGCAAAGTTGTTTTCCGGGTCCACGCAAATGGTCTGCCCCGTCCAGCCGGAGTGGAGAATAGTTTTGTCCGAAAGGCCTTCCGGGCGCGTGCGGGGAGACATATCCCAGCCGAAGGAGCGCCTGTCGCCGTTCTTATCGAAAGCGGGTGTCAAAAGGAGGTCGTAATATTTTTTAGGAAAGGTTTTTTTGCTTAGCAGGTCGGATGCGAACAACATCAGGTCATTTGCAGTCGAGAAGCATCCGGCGTTTCCGACCGGGAATGGGCAGTTAAAAGCGACGGGATCGTTGCGCTGTCCGGCGGGGCGATTTGGAAACCAGTGTTCTACTTCGTCGGGCCCGTCCCCCGGAGGATTCCAGAGCGTGCGGTTCATTCCGAGGGGCTTCCAGATGCGTTTTTTTGCGAAAGAGTCCAAGTCTGAATTTGCCACGCTGTTTACGATTTTTCCGAGAAGCACGAAGTTTGCGCAGGAGTATTCAAAAGCCGAGAGCCGGGGGCGGACAGGACGCAAATTGTAGAGTTCGCGATAAAATACCTCCATATCGGGCGAGCAATATGGTTTTGAGTTGTCGAATCCGCCGACATGCATTGCCAAGTCGCGCACAGTAATGTCGCAGTCTTTGCCAAGAGAGGATTTGGGAAGGTATTTTGTAAATGGAGCGTCCGGTGAGATTTTGCCGTCGCATATTAAAAGGGCGCAGGCGGCGGCCGTGAATGTTTTTGTGACAGAGGCAATGTCGAAGCGCGAGTTGGCTGTCATTGGTATTTTTTGGGGGTGTATGCGCTGGTATCCTACGGGAGTCGGCGGTATGTTTGTTGCGGCAAACACGGCGCCTTGGATTATGCCGGCATCTATTTGCCTTTGCGCTTCCGCCTTTGCGCGCTCAATTCTATCGTTAATTTGGCTTTCCGTGAGAGGTGCATTTATATTGTCGGGTTGAGTAGAAGAAAATGCGAAGGCCGCAGTAATTGTAAGTAGAAAGGATATTAGAATTTTGCGCATAAAAATAATTTAAAAAAAATAAGGCAAATGGACAAGCTGAAATTAAAAGCTACGCGCGTATTTATGGAGTTAAGCTACTTGCAGGCAAACGCAGTAGGCAAAAGTAAAATGCAAAACAAATAAATGAGATTTTAAGGATTTGCGCACTTGCAATAAGTTTGGCCGGAAATCAACGGCGGTCGGATAAAAATAACGGGATAAAGGAGGGCTTCCACCGCAAGATGAAGCTAATACAAAGACGCCCTTACGGATACCGAAACTTTGCAAAAGTCCTCGTATAATGTGGCGTATTCCTCTGACTTAGGAATTGACCAGTAAACCTATGAAATCAAAAACTAAAAAAACGAGTCCCTCCACAATATTTGGTGTTGACGCGTCTATCATTAAAATTCACTGACTTTGGGGTTTGCCTCGTTCTACGTCAAAGATTGTGGAATGGTGGAAAAAAAAGAGGGCAAAGAGAACG
>URAJ01000013.1 GCA_900545715.1 uncultured Opitutales bacterium | reverse complement strand
GTCCTTGTCCAATGCGGCGTCTTTCATTAAAATCCACTGACTTTGGTGTTGACCCCGTCTGGTGTGCTCTGGCTTTTGTTGAACCCTAATAATCAATTACTTGTAAACAGGGGTGTTGTCTCATAAATAAGCCCAGATTCGGAACTTGCTGAAAATGGGCTTGTTGCGTGAAATTTTAAACGGAGAGAGAGGGATTTGAACCCCCGGTACGGTTGCCCGCACACCTGATTTCGAGTCAGGCACAATCGGCCACTCTGTCATCTCTCCTTTTAAAGCTTTTTAAATTACCACACTATATTCCGCTCGGTCAATATATTTCTCAATTTTTTATTCACATCTCATGAATCTACCACACTCTCTCCTCTATTCCACCACTTTACTTATTTATTGACCTCACTCGCTACATATTTATCCATTCCTTCCATTCTAATTTTTTAGCTTAAATACAAAGCGGTCTACAAAAAATGCGCGCAACCCTCACTCTCCCATTGCATAATTAAAATTAAATATTTATCTCTCTAAAGAACTTTCCTTAATATCACACCCGCTAATCTTCACACGCATTTTTTATTGTTTAAATTCTCCCCACCAAAAGTATCTTCCACATTCACACACTCTCATTACATCTCCCTACCTGCAATACTCGCCATACTATTATCTATAAACTGGTTTTACTCCGCTCAATTTCATATTTCAATTTTTGTATCCTATAAAAATACAACTCCTGATTTTTTTCTCTTATTTCGATTCTTTTAGGGATTAATAGCATCTTTCATTGACATATATGCACTCATTATTACATTCTTAATTTACTATGCGCACCTTTATAAAAACTCTCATTTTAATATCGTCTCTTATATCGTCCTCGCTTTTCGCAGATTGGAATTTATCTTTCGACGAAAATTCATCATCTTTGCAGGCCGACAATGGCTCAGTGAAAATTGCAGGTTCATTTTCATTTTCCAACAACGGCAATAACTGGAAAATCGCAGATTCTCGCGACGGCGTAAAAAACAGGCTCGCCATAGTCGACAATAAAGGCGACGTCCAGGGCTACATCACTTTCCCGGAAAACTCAAACCGCCTCGAAATATTCTTCTACCACCGCACTGCCCAATCATATAAGGGAAGGCTTTCTTTCAACGGCAAAATTTCATTCCTCTCCGACGCCTTCGCATGCAGCTCCATTCCCCAAAAAGGCGAGCGCGTCCTTCAGCTTGGCGTCAACTCTCCGGACTCCGCAATTTGCGATTCCCTATTCTCTCCGCAGTCCGACACTATGCTTAGAATATTTTCAGACTCCGTAAAATTATCTTCCCTCGGCAACGGAAGTTTCGACTTCTCCCTCTCCGGTGAAATATCAGAGGCCGCAGAAGCCCACTTCATTTTCGATATCCAAAAAGACTTCCTGAAAAATAGATACGTTCCCTATTACAAGCCGCTCGACAAAAAACGCTGTCCAAAAACTCCGACGGGCTGGATGTCTTGGAACACTTATTTCGACAAGGCCACCGCCGAAGACAACCTCGCTGAGGCGCGCATCGGCAAAAAATTTCTTCAACCTTTCGGCTGCGAAATATGGTCTATCGAATCTTGGCAGGGCAATTCCGACCAACTGCCCGTATCGAAATTCTACAACATGAATCTCGAAACAAACCAAAATCAGTTCCCAAAGGGAATGAAGCAGCTCGCGCAAGACATTCGCGCTCTCGGATTCCGCCCCGGCATTTGGATGGCTCCCTTCGGAACGGGAAACGAAGAATTTTACCGCCAGCACAAAGACTGGTTTCTGCATTCTCCCGACGGAAAGCCCATTTCATCGTGGAATGGCAAATATACTCTCGACCCGACAGTCCCCGCCGCCCGCGAGCACTTGCGCAATATTTTTAAAATCGCACGCGAAGACTGGGGCTACGAATTTTTCAAAATCGACGGAATGTCCGGGCGCAACAATGGGTATTGCGCGCATCTATACGAAAGGCCGGAAATCCGCGCACAGTTTAGCGATCCGTCATGCCCGAACCCATTTGAACTGTGCGTGATTGCATTCAGGGAGGGTATTGGCGACGATGCCATTTTCCTCGCATGCCAAGGGCACACCTCGGGACCGGAAGCCGCGTACGCTGAAATGTCGCGCACAGGCGCGGATGTCGTACACCCCAATATGCCAATTCAATGGAAGAATGTTCTCAATCAGGCAAAGTGCACGGTCAACCAGATATTTACGCACAACATATCGATGATTTCCGACCCCGACACCATCCTCGTAAAGGATCTGCCTATCGAGACTGCAAGGGTCGAGGCTACGATTGTCGCGCTTCCCGGCCAGCTTACATTTTTTGGCGACAAGCTCGCGGGGGTCGATTCTGAAAAAATGAAAATCCTTCAACAGACTCTCCCTGTGGCGGATGTGCGCCCGATGTCCATTTATCCGCATTTTTCGATGCTTCCGATATGGAATCTCACGGTTAGAAATCCCGTATTGGGAGACTACAATGTGGTTGCGTTCTTTAATTGGACCGACAAGGAGGCAGATATATCCACATCCGCCAAGGAGCTCGGAGTTTGCCAGGATGTGGCTTACGACGCATTTGAATTTTGGACCCAGAAATATATGGGGCAAATAAAGCTTCCGCTCACAATAAAAGTTCCTGCGCGCGGGGTGAGAATCGCCATACTGCGCAAGGCTTCCCCCGCACCGCAAATTCTCGCGACCGACAGGCATATCGCCCAGAGCGGCTTTGAGTTTAAATCCGCCAAATTCGACTCCTCAAAAAATTCGCTCGAAGGCACCATTTCACTCGTAGAGAACTTCCCTCTAAAAATGTTCGTTTCCATTCCAAAGGGATATTCTTTCGACAGGGTTGAATCGACGGCTGAGGCTTCCGCGGAAGTCGCCGACGGCGTCGCCGCAATTACATTTAAAGGAAAAGATTCTTCAAGAAATTCAGATTGCGATTTTAAAGTTTTCTTTAAAAAATAAACCGGCTTGGGATTGCACAGATTGCCGCGCAGTCTTTTGAGATGAGAACAAAATCTTGCCGCTAACAGCGCATTCTTCTTAGAAATGCGTTGTTAGATTTTATGTACGCGGCTGTTCCGAAGATGGCGCGTATTTGCGGCGGTAGTTTTTTTTCGCATACTTCGCTCTTTACGCAAAACTTTTAATGGGTAAAGGCAAGGCGCGCCCGGTTGTACACGCCGCGCTTAGCAGATTGGCTCATAATCTAAGTCGGCATTGCAAATTAAAACATTTGTCGGTCAAAGTTGTCATAAGCAACATGAAAGCAGCAAAGATTTTCGTATTTTTTATAATTCTGGCGTACGTCGGGGTTTTCTCAAATGCCGAAAGTTTTTCGGATTCGCGCGATTTCAGGCGGATATACGTCGCGAGGCACGGGCAGAGAACATCCGGCGGAGACCCGTCTCTGACTCGATTGGGGGTAGAGCAGGCAAAGTTGTTGGCACAGCGCATTCAAGAAATTGGCTTTAAAGGGAAAATATATGTTTCCCCGTATCTCAGGACAGTAGAGACCGCTTCTGAAATCTCCAAACTGTTGGGCATCAAAATGATTCTTACACCGGAAATACAAGAGCGCACCCACAAAGAGGGCATTCCAGACATTAAAGGCAGGAGCCTCGCCGAGCTCGACAAGCTATTTCCATCGTTAATTTCCAAAGACTCAAAACTTTCAGACAACTGGGTATATGCGGACAATTTTGGAGAAAAGCTCGACGCGCGTGTGGCGGAAACCATAGAGGAGGCTTTGGAGGGCGATTGTGGCGATTTTATTTTGGTCGGGCACAAGGCTACGGTAAAGGCCGCCCTTAAATATTTGTGCAAAAAAGCCAACTGCCAAGTGGATACCGAGATTTGGAATTGCGAGCTCGTCTATTTTATAGCCCTTCCCGACGGCTCAATAAAATTTGTTTCAAGCGGAGTAGATTTTATTCCTCCGGACAAAGTCACAAACAATTTCAAGCGCAACATGCTTGGGGAAAAACCGCCAAACATTGATGTAAAAAATAGAAGATAATAAGGCAAAGGCATATCGATTGCGCTTAGGATAAAAAAGTTCCGGCAACTCTGCAATATTTCAAAAATAAATGCTTGACTAATTGGCAAAAGGCGGAAAATTTGCTTTTTTTTAATTGAAAGCGATAATAACAGTCCTTTTATTTTTTGCAACCTTCGCAGGAGCGGCTGTCGGGAAGGCCGACTGGGGCGTTTGCCAACTCCCCGACGGGAATGGGGACTCGTCTTTCATTCATTCCGGGGCTGACTCTTTGAGCATATATGCCCTACCCCAATCTTTTCCCTCGGCTTCCGCCGACAAGCTGCGCGAGAGGCGCTCAAAATTGCGCGAAAAGCTTGACTGCTTCGACTCCGCATGCGCTCCTCAATACGCCGTAAGAGAAATTGTAAATTTATTCTATTTGGCTGTCGTTTCGGAAAACGACCACCGTTTTTGTCCGTTTCCAAAGACTTCTTTTAGAAATAGCGGCGGACACTCGCATACTATCTGCAATCTGTTAATTTGAGGCAAACTGTACTGTTTGCACTGTGGACGCTTTATGTCAACTGCGTCCTAATATCTTTGTCTTAATCGGCAAATTATCGCCGTGGGCGGATTCCGCCCGAGCCTAACAATGTACAAGTTGGAATAATTATGGAATCAATACACAGTTTTGCCCAAGCGCATGCGGTTTTCCTATCCGGGCTGATTTTAATTCTCGCCTATATATTTATAGCCACTGAGAAAATAAGCAAAGTGACAGTGGCGCTCATAGGCGCGTGCGCTGCCATATTTCTCGGCTTGGTGAGCCAGGATAAAACCTCCGAAGGCGCCGCCAACGCCCACTACTACATAAACTACATCGACTTCAACGTAATCTTCCTGCTGATTTCGATGATGATAATCGTTTCAATTGCAGCAAAGAGCGGCATATTCAACTATGCGGCGGTAAAGTTGCTTTCGCTCACGCGCGGAAGGCCAATATTTATACTCCCCGCACTCGCATTTTTCACGGCCTTCATAAGCGCATTTCTCGACAATGTGACTACCGTCATTCTCGTAATGCCGATGACATTTGCAATAGCCGAAAAGCTCGATATAAATCCGGTGCCCTTCTTGATAGCCGAGATATTTTCGTCAAATATCGGCGGAACAGCGACTCTTATAGGAGACCCGCCAAACATCATAATCGGAAGTGCTGCCAACTTGTCTTTTATGGATTTTATAAACGAGCTCACGCCGATAGTTTTGATAATAATGGTGGCGGTTTGCGCGTTTTTGATGTTCGCCTTCCGAAAGAGCCTTGTGGCGTCGGAGGATAAGATAGCCGAACTGGCACGCTCCGGCGGCAAGGAAAAGTGCGTGACGGACGTATCGTGCGCGGTAAGGTCGATAGTGGTTTTGGGGCTTGTAATATTAGGATTTGCCCTCCACGACGCCATAGGCATGCAGACTTCTACGATAGCCCTAATGGGCGCGGCTGTTCTGCTTATTTTTGAGAAGCCCGAAGAAGTATTCAAGGAACTCGAATGGAATACCATATTCTTTTTCATAGGGCTTTTTATAATAGTCGGCGCGCTTGAAGCCTCAGGGGGCATAAAGATGATGGCGGACGCCATACTCGACGCCACCCACGGTTCTCAGTCCGCCACTTCAATGATTATCCTTTGGGGCTCCGGAATAATATCCGGGATAATAGACAACATTCCCTACACGGCGACCATGGCTCCGATGATTCTTGAAATCGAGAAAGTAATGGGCGCCGAATATGCCCACCCGCTCTGGTGGAGCCTTTCACTTGGCGCGTGTCTTGGCGGCAACATGACTATTATAGGCGCTGCGGCCAACGTCATAGTGTCGGAAAACTCCGCAAAGCACGGGCATAAAATTACATTCATGTATTTCTTTAAGTACGGCGTGATAGTGACCGGCATTTCGCTCGCTATTAGCGCGGTATGCTTATGGTTTAAATTTTTCATCTAAAAAAAAGGAGAGAATATGATTATCGCTGAAACACTTATTCCGATGCACCCGACCATCTGGCAGATGGCCGGCTTCTGCACCGCGGGATTTTTACTGGTGATGTTTGTATTGGCGTTCCAGTCGATACTTACGGCCCTCATCGGTAAGTTTTTTACGACTTTTGAAAATTCAAAGAAATAACTTCCAACCGATTGTCGAACTATGATAAAAAGCTTAATAGATCTGGCCTGCGACACAGGGTTCCTGTATGTCGACTGGCGAATGATTGTAATGTGGGGCGTCGTTGCGGTGCTCATGTATCTGGCGGGATTTAAGGAATTCGAGCCGCTATTGCTCGTTCCGATAGCGTTCGGCGCGCTGCTTGCGAACCTCCCGACGGAAGGCGTGCTCAACAAGCCTGCCGGCGCTCTTATTTCCCCCGCGGAAGGGACAACTACCGCCCTGTTTGTCTCCGAAGGTGACAAGGTTTTCGTTCCGAGGGTAGTGAAACACCTGCCAAAGTCGGTGTCCGACATAGTAAAAAAGGCAGAGGAAACACAGGCCGAAGCCCAGAAGGACGTCGAGGCCTACTTCCGTTTTATTGAAGACGTCACAAGCGCCGAGAGCCGCAAAGACACTCTAAAAAAAGCGAAGGGCATACCGGACCTCGTAGCAGTTGTCCGCCCCGACTATTCGGACGCGGAAACGGACAAAGAGGCTTCGGAAGCGAACATGTCGTTTAAAGTGCCCTTCAAAGGCAAAGTGCTCGACCTGAAAGGCTCCGACCTGCTGGTGTGGGCGCAGACTACCGGTGATGTCACCGATGTGCTCACAGCGCCCGGCAAAAGAGTTGTAAACGGCGAAAAGCTCGTCGACGTGTACAGCGCGAGAACCGGCGGACTGTATTACTACATACAAATGGGCGTTCTTCTTGAAATATTCCCGCCCCTCATTTTCCTCGGCGTAGGCGCTTTGACCGACTTCGGCCCGTTGATTGCGCGCCCGAAAACCCTTCTGTTGGGCGGAGCCGCCCAGTTCGGCGTATTTGCGACCTTCATAGGCGCGGTATACCTCGGGTTCACTTCGCAGGAAGCGGCTTCCATTGGCATCATAGGCGGCGCCGACGGCCCGACTTCGATATTTATAACAAACAAGCTCGCCCCGCATCTTCTCGCCCCGATAGCGGTTGCCGCATACAGCTATATGGCGCTTGTGCCGATTATCCAGCCGCCGATTATGCGCCTGCTGACAACTGAAAAGGAACGCAAGATCAGAATGAAGAGCCTAAGGAAAGTTTCCCGCTTGGAAAAGCTGATATTTGCGCTTGTCGTCACGATATTCTGCATATTGCTCGTGCCCGACCTTTCCGCGCTTGTCGCGATGCTGATGCTCGGCAACTTCCTGCGCGAATGCGGCGTCTGCGAGCGCTTGAGCAAGGCCGCGCAAAACGAGCTTATAAACGTCGTTACTATATTCCTCGGAACGTCTGTCGGCATTACGATGACCGGCGACAGATTCCTGCGCGTTGATACTCTTTCAATACTCGCCTTGGGCGTTGTCGCCTTCGGCTTCTCCACTGCGGCAGGCGTAATCATGGCGAAAATCATGAACCTGTTTGGCGGAGACAAAGTCAATCCTCTGATTGGTTCGGCGGGCGTGTCGGCTGTTCCGATGGCGGCGCGCGTATCGCAGATCGAAGGGCAAAAGGCGGACCCGACAAACTTCCTGCTCATGCACGCCATGGGACCGAATGTTGCGGGCGTCATAGGCACTGCCCTCGTTGCGGGATACTTTATTGCAACAATAGGACACTAATAGGCAATACGGGGGCGCGCCCTGCACGGGTGCGCCCCTTTCTATTTCCCGTCCGTTCTACTCAAAACTCAATTCTTCTTTTCAGGCGCCGCCGACAAAGCGGCGCTTTTTTTATTCGGTCTTAAAAATAGAATTGCGGGATAAAAACTTCGCATTCGGGAACAAGAAAGGCGAAGGGCGTTTTGGGTTGCATAATGGGATAAAAACAGATGTAATTGCCAAAAATTTTAGATATGCGTCCAAAGCGGCAACCAGTTGAGATATTTATGGCAAGCGACGACAACTACGCGCCGCACCTGTGCGCCTCAATGGCGTCTATTATCGCAAATACCGGCCGCGAATTGCGATTTAACATACTTAATAGCGGCCTCTCAGAATGTTCAAAAGGCAATATTGCGCAATTATGCACTGAAAATGTTTGCGTTGATTTTCTCGAAGTAGATAAATCGCTCTTTGAGAACTTTTATGTAATTGCCAAGCATATTTCGCTCGAATCCTGCTACCGCTACTGCATAGAGAGAATCAAGCACGACATAGACAAGGCTATATACTTAGATTGCGACACAATAGTCTTGGGCGACATAGGCGGACTTTTCGACATCGATATTTCAGACGTATGCGCAGGGGTTGTTGACGATGTTATAAGGGAGTCTTACATAAAATCTCTGGGACTTTCGAGATACTTTAACTCCGGAGTAATGCTTTTAAATCTGGCAAAAATGCGCGAGATAAACGCCGCCCAAAAACTCTTTGAAATAAGCGCGAAACTCTCAGGCAAAACAAAATATCTCGACCAAGACGCGCTGAATATTATTTTCTCTGGCGATGAAAAATTTCTGCCTCAGAGATGGAACTCTGTAGCCCCCCTTTTTAGAAGAAAGCCCAAAATGAAATATGCCGTGCAAAGCGATATCCGCGACGCCGTGTACAATCCAGGCATCGTGCATTTTACGGGGCCCGACAAACCGTGGAAGATTCCATACACATTTTTGGCGCATCCGTACACTCCTGCATATTTTTATTATTTGTCTAAAACGCCGTACGCGGGGAAAGCCGACGATATTTTTGGGCAATTCCGGCCGTTTGCGGCGCTTGCCAACTATATAAAGCGCCACCTGTTTTTCTTTCTCAAGCCGGGATTTCTCGATATGCGGCGCCTTTATTCAAAAAACCTGCGGAAGTTTTCGGTTGCGGGGGCAAAGTAGTGCTTTTTATGCAATTTGGCGCGCTGTACATTGCAGCATATCTGTTAACCGCCAACGCCTCGGATTATCGGAAAGTAGGGAGTTGACAGGCGCGCCGATTTTGGGATTATATAAAAAAACTTATTTCTTATGTACACGGTAGCATGCATGAAATGGGGGGACAAATACGGCCCCGAGTACGTCAATAGACTGTATAATATGGTCGAGCGCAATACGACATTGCCGTTTAAATTCATCTGCTTCACCGACAATGCCGACGGCCTGTTGCCGGAAGTTTCTGTGCGCCCCCTTCCCGATATGCCGCTTCCGCCCGACAAAGAGAGAGGCTGGCGGAAGTTGTCGCTCTTTCGGGACGATGTGGGCTTGGAGGGGCGGGTGCTGTTTCTCGACCTCGATGTTGTGATAGTCGGGAACATAGACGGCTTTTTTACAATCGACGGCGATTTTATATTTATCAGGCACTGGAAGCCCTCAGTCAAACAGGGCGTCGGGCAGACGGCGGTTTACCGCTTCGAGGCCGGAAAGCTAAAATTTTTGTACGACGATTTTATAGAAAATATGCAAAAGATAAAATCGTCGTTCCGCCACGAGCAGGCGTATGTAAGCGACGCAATCTCAAAGAGGGGAATGATAAACTTCTGGCCCGACGAATGGCTGCCGAGTTTCAAATACATTTGCATGTATCCCTTCCCCCTTAATTTCTTTTTTGAGCCGAGACTCCCGGAAAAAGCCAAAATAATTGTTTTCCACGGGAATCCCACTCCCGACCAAGCCCTGTCGGGCAAAGTGAAGGGAATCAAAAAATTCATAAGGTTTGTCAAAACCCCTGAATGGCTCAGGAGCAACTGGCGCTAAGTTTTTTAATATAATTTTAGAATTTCTATTATTTTTTCGGAAAATCGGCAGTGTAGCGCGGCATTTGGCGCGCGTTTTTAAGAAATTTATCGCCTGCCCTGCCGCGCCAACTGAAAATCTCGCATAAGTTTTTTTAATCGCGCAAGCGTTTGCAAACGTACGTCAATTTCTCGGCCGAGCATTGGATACGCCCTCTATGTAAAATGGGCTTGCAGATGCGTACTCAGGAATAGATGCCGGGTAGGACTTTCCCATAAAATCGACTACCGACTTTACGTTTCCGTCAAATAAAAGATTCATTTTCGTTTTGAAAGGAGCCCAAATTGCGGAAACTTTTACCGAGTCGGGCCTCGTCCATTCCGCCACATACACATCGCCAAACCTTGATATTTTTGGGCGGCTTGCCCCCTCCGGAAGGACGCTCGACAAAACCTGCATTGCCTTGTATGCGGGCTTCGGGGACATATCTTTGTGGACAATTCCAAAATTAGCCTCTGGGTCTGAAGTCTTCCATTCTCCAGCCCTGAGGTTGTACCAGAACATTTTATCAACTCCCGAAGATAGCGCCACTATGTAGGCAACTGCCAAATTTTGAGCTTGGGCGTTTTCTGTTATTACCGAATTTGCGTTTGTGAAAACGATTATATTTCCAGCGCCCTTAAACTTATATATTCCGGCGACTGCCCCCTTGTAGTCTTTTGTACCGGCCTCGATGAGCGGTATAAACTCGTCGCCATTTTTGAGGGCGGCAGTTGTTAGAAAGCGCGAGGCCGGGCGGGTCATTTCAAAATTGAAATCCGATTCGAATCCAGGCGCAGGCTTTTGGTATTGCTCTTTTTCCGGAACGCCTTTTTTTGTCCACCAAGTCTCCCAAGCAACTCCCATTTTTTTCAGATAAAGATCGCCTACTGTCTTTCTGGCTCCGCCTTCCAATGAGAGCGCAAAGAATAGCGGCAATCCGTTTGTCGGGAAAATAATGGTTCCGCCGCGTCCGACATAATCTGCGAGATCCCCCATATATTTTTCCGGGAAAGATTCACCTAACGACGGTATTAGAACCGGAAATTTTTTGACGTCGAGGCTCTTAATCTGCGAAAGCCCAAAAGTACGCATACTTTTAAAAATCTTGTCCAAACCTACATAGTTTAGGTTTTTAACCCCATCATATCCCGCTTTGGTATCCGACACCACAGAAACGACAATTTTTGAGCTGTCAATGCCGATTCGTTTAAGAGCAGCAATCGCAGGCTCCTCTACGCTTGCTACGGCAGAGGTGGGCCAACCAACTTCTGTTATCCATATAGGCTTGTCGCCGATGCCGTACCTATCCATCAATTTTCTAAGTTTTTCGACCTCGCCTGCTATCGCCTCCGGCCTGCCGCCCCAGCCCCAGTTGTAGGGATGGATATTCATTATATCAAAATATTTTCCGGCGCCCGCCTTCAGAGAGTCCTCTATGAAATCGAGCGGCACTCCGGCAGTTCCCGAATATAAAACCTTTGACGACGGATCTGCCGATTTTATTTCGCGCCACGACCTTTCCAACAATTTCGCGTAGTCGGCTCCTTTTGGGGAGTCTTCTTTCCAGAATATTTTTACGTTTGGTTCGTTGTAAACCTCCCAAAAATAGAAGTCGTCCTTGTAGCGGGTAGCAACTGTCTTTACATAATTACCCCATTCGTCTAAGTGCTTGTATGCCGGGCTTGCCCAAGGAACCGTATAGGCGAGTATCGGCAAAATTTTTACGTTTGCCGCTCTTGCTTTCTCCAACATTGAATCTATGTGCGAAAACTTCCATTTCCCCTTTTGAAACTCCATTCCGACCCAGTCCAGATCGGTTCTAATCCATGAGATTCCCGCATCTTTTGCCGCCGACAAAGTTTTGTCTATGTGCGGACGCTCGCCCGAACGGCTTATGTGTGCGCATATTCCGTATGGTTCGGAAAGTCTGTCAGCCTGGGCAAAATGGGCGCATATTAAATATGAGAGCACAGCTATTTTTACAATGAGTTTCATTAGTCTTTCGCAATTTTTAGATTCATTTTACTTTGAGGCATAACTATAAGCAATAAGACATTCTGCGTCAATCGTATTGTACAAAACCAAGTTTAAGCTTAGCAACATCCGGCTATGGGACGACGAAAAACGCGCCGCCCACTGCGCCCCGCGCTAAAAACTATCTAAAAGGCGCTGCGCCCCGATAATACATTGCGCCAGTCAAAGGCAGAAACGGAAGACGCGTCTTAAATCGATAGATTTTCTTTAATCACAAAAAAACCCCGCAACTGCGGGGTTTTACATTTTATTAAAATGAATTACTTTTTGCCGGCGTCTTCCCCGGCATCGCTTTCCTGCGAAGATTCTTCTTCCGATGTATCTTCTTCCTCGATTATTTCGTCCTCAGATTCCTCGTCCTGCGAGGTATAGTAGTTCTGGTATGACTTATCGTAATAATTCAGGTTGTATCCGGAAGCAGCTCCCTGCGGAACCATATTCATAATGGCACCGACAATCGGCACATTGGAAACCATGAGTCTTCTGATGTTCTTCTGTATGGCCTTGCGGGAAACTGAATTGAATTTTACAATATACACAACACCGTCAACATACGGCAGAAGTGCGATTGCGTCGCTAACGGCTCCCACCGGCGGAGAGTCGATAAAGACCCTGTCGTACTGCTCCCGGAATTTAGCAAGCATTGATATAAATTCTTCGCTGCCGAGAGCCTGCGTGGGATTCTGCGAGCGCTTTTCGCAAGGGAGGACGTCGAGGTTCGGATAATAGTCTTTAATTACACATTCCTCGATTGGCTTTCCGTCTTCGATATGGCTCACTACCCCGTTTTGAGACTCAATTCCAAGAATTTTAGCCATTGCCGGCAGGCGCAAGTCGGCGTCGATTATAATAGTCTTTTCACCGTGCATGGCGCACATGAGTGCAAGATTGGTAACGACAAACGATTTACCTTCGGAGGGGGTTGTCGAAGTAAAGAGCAATACTTTCGAGTCTTTTGCGATTGTATTGACTTTTAGGATAGAGTGCAGCGAGCGGAAAGCTTCGGTAGTCGCCCTGTCAGCATTTGAGACCGCGACTTGCGCCTTTTCGGAAGAATTGAGCTTTCTGATTCGCGGAATGACGCCAAGCAAAGGCAATCCAACAACCGACTCAATGTCGTACGCGCTCTTTGCCCTGTCGTCCATAAACGCAACAATAAACGCTACAAGGACACCGCCCGCAAGAGAACCAAATATGCCCAATATTATGTTAAGCGGAATATTCGGGCTTACCGGGCGGATTGCCGGAGAGGCCTTGTCGATTATATTCGCACCCTCGTTTATGAGGTTGACCTGCGCGAGACGCACATTCATCGAAGCAATGAGTCCCGCATGCATGCTTTCAGCAACTTGCTTTTCGCGTTCAATGGATTTATAGACAATCGCCTTTCTTCCGAGGTCGAGTATCTCCTCTTTCTTTTCAAGCAGTCTCTTTTGCGACTGCTCGTAATTTTGGCGGGCAGCCTCATACGCAGCCTGAACTTTTTGCTCGGCCGATCCCACCGCTACATCAATCTCCTTATTGAGCTGGTCGAGCGCCTTGCGAGCCTCTATCATGCGCGGATGCTTTTCTTTGTAGCGTTTCTCGGAAGAAGCTACAAACACCTGTTGAGTCGATCTATCTGTGAGAAGTTTGCTTATCTGCGGAAGCTCCGCAATAAAGGGAAGGTCTGTCAGGGGCTTGCCCTCCCGCTTAAATTCTTGGACGAGATTCCACTGGGTTGAGGCCGAGTCGAAAGCGCGCTTGTCGGATGTTAGAATTGTATTCAAATCCCTCAACTCATTTCTGTCAACGTCGTCGAGGTTTTCGAGGGAAATTGCCTTGTATTGTTCGCGGTATTCTACAAGACGTTTGTCAAGCTCCTTAACTTTGGCTTCCTGTTGGGCGACTTTTATTCTGAGTTCGTCAATGCTGTCGAGAATTTTCTGAACGCGAGTATGGTGGGTGTAGTTCAAATATTCCTGAGCAAAGAGGTTGGCAATAGTAGCCGCCATGTCTGGATCCGGATGCTCAAATACAATGCGGATTATGAGCGACATTCTCTCAGGCGCGATAGTGCGGTTTTCCGCGAGCAATTCCTCCTCAGTCTTGCGTGGGCCGAGGGTGAACATATCGTTATACGGAGCCATAAAGCGGACTATTTCGTCCTCCTTCATGCGCGACTTTACCGCCCTTATGATTTCGTTGCTTTCGAGGATTTTAACTTGTGTGTTAAAGTCCTCCATTGAGAGAATTGTAAAGTTTCGGCTTTTTTCAGTAGAGCCCGGGCCGTCGATTGCAACGTCTGCATCGCGCAATATCTGAACCCTTGCCATGGACATATAAATCGGGGTGACGCGCAAGGTGTAAAGAATGACACCCGCTAAAATAATAAAGGCAGTTATAACGATATACGCCCATCTTTCGCGAAGAATCATCATATAATCGCGGAAGGTTCTGTTGGGGCGTTCCGCTGCCCCACCGCCGCCGGCGCTGTTACCGCCACCGTAGCCGCCACCATAGCCGTAGCCTCCATAACCGCCGCCGTAGCCGCCGCTGCCATAGCCGTAAGCTCCGGATGCGTCAGATATTATCCTCTTTTTTATAACTCTTTTTACGGTTTTTTGTCCCGGGTTATTCTTTGGGTCGGAATTTTCCATAATGAGAAATTTAGTGGGTGTAAATTAGATATACAGGGTAAATCACTATTGTCTTTAATGAATAAAATATAGCATTCCTTCGGGAATCTCTATGCTATCTCCATCGTTAGGATATAAGGCTTTAATTACCAAGCTTCGGGGACTTCTATGGTATCGCCATCATAAACCTGGAAATCCTTAGCATTTTTATCGGAAAGAATTGCCTTTAGGTCCACTTCAAAGACCTTTATGCTGCCGTCCGGCATCCTGCGCTTGACGTTTATCGACCTTTGGCCGGCAATGCGCGTAGTGCCCATGGCGCCTGCGATAGCGCGGGATAGCGTCATCTGCTCCTCAGGCGGGAAGATGACTTCACCTGGTTTATTTACCTGTCCGTTTACATACACGCGCTGCGGCGCATATTCTCTTATAAAGAGGCTGACATTGGCGTTTACGAGGTAGTCTTTCTCGTAGAGTTCCTTAATTTTACGTTGGGCTTCTTGAAGTGATAGACCCGCAACTTTTACGTTATTTATAAGGGGGAGAACAATTTCACCGGTTGCGCTGACTCTGCACAGAGTATCCATATCCTGTTCTTGGAATACGCGCATTTCGATAACATCAAGCGGCCTAAGCTTGTATGTCACCTTATTTTGCGCGAAAAGCGCAAACGGCAGAAAACACGCGCACAAAAGCAAAACTTTTTTAAAAATTGTAGTCATATATTTCTTAAGTATCTAAAATCTCTCGACAATTTCAACAGTTTTTTAAGGCATTTTAAAAATCGGCGGCAGCAAGCGTTGCAAACTTGCAAACCGCGGGAAAATACTTAAAACGCGAGGAAAAAAACATTGAAAATCAATTCCCCGAAAGTATTTTTAAGGGAGAAAATAAATATGGAAAGAGATATCATTCTACAAAAGGCCGCAAACGAGTCGAGAGGATTGGCGATAGACGCGATAGCCGCGCGTTCGTCTGGGCACCTTGGGCTTCCGCTCGGCTGCGCCGAGATAGGCGCGGTTCTTTTCGGCGAAATTTTAAAGTGCGACCCCGCGCGGCCCCAATGGCCCAACCGCGACAGATTTATTTTGAGCGCAGGCCACGGCAGTATGTTTCTGTATTCTTGGCTGCACATATCCGGATACAACCTCTCGATAGAGGATTTGAAAAAATTTAGGGCAAAAGGCTCGAAAACCCCCGGGCACCCCGAATACGGCGAAACTGAAGGCGTAGAAACTACAACCGGCCCCCTCGGACAGGGCATCGGCAACGCCGTCGGAATGGCAATATCCGAAAAGATGGCGGAAGCGCGCTTCAATACTTCGGACGCAAAAATATTCGACCACAAAGTCTGGTGCCTCGCCGGCGACGGCTGCATGCAAGAGGGCATATCGGCCGAAGCCGCCGCAATCGCGGGACTTTTGAAGCTCGACAACCTCGTGCTGATGTACGATTCCAACGATGTCACGCTCGACGCCGACGCCTCGAAGACAATGTCGGAAAACACGGCAATGCGCTTTGAGTCCTACGGCTGGGAAGTCTCGAAGTGCGACGGCCACAATATTCCCGCAATCCGCAAGGCTCTTACAGACGCCAAAAATTCGGGCTCCGGCAAACCCAAGCTCATAATATTTAAGACTGTCATTGCAAAGGGCATTCCGGAAGTTGAAAATTCCGCGAAAGGCCACGGCGAGGGCGGCGCGAAATTTGCGGACGAGGCTAAGAAGAATATGGGGCTGCCCGCCGAAAAATTCTCGGTGTCGGCACAGACATACGAATTTTTTAATAAAGTAAAAGCGGAGCGCGCAAAAGTATCCGCCGAATGGGACGCCCTCTTTGACGCATGGAAAAACGCCAATCCAGAGAAGGCCGACGAGTTGAAGGCATGTGCCACAAAGAGGTATTCCGAGTCCGCGGAAAAACTACTGGAACTCATTCCTCCGTTCCCGACTGACGACAAGAGCGCAACCCGCGTGTCAGGCGGAATTGTGATGAATACACTGGCCGCCAAGCTTCCGTACATGGTGACGGGGGCTGCCGACTTGTTTGGCTCCACGAAAAACTATTTGAAGGGATTCGGCGATTTTTCAGCCGACATCAGAGACGGGCGGAATATATGGTTCGGGGTTCGCGAACACGCAATGGGAGCGATTACTAACGGAATCGCCTATTACGGATTGTTTGAGCCGTCCTGCGCAACATTTTTGACGTTCGCCGGATACATGATGGGCTCAATAAGAGTCTCAGCACTTTCGCGCCTGCGCATGCAATACGTGTTTACGCACGACTCCATCGGAGTTGGCTTCGACGGGCCGACCCACCAGCCCGTGGAACTCGTGTCAATGCTGCGCAGCATTCCGAGGCTCGACGTCATGCGCCCTGCCGACTCGGAGGAGTGCGCCGCCGCATGGGCCCATGCCGTTTCGAGGAAAAGCGGCCCAACAGCGCTCATTTTATCGAGGCAAAATTTGCCGATTTTAAACGATATTCCGCTTGAAGCGCGCAGACTCGGCACGTTGCGCGGCGCATACATTGCAAAGCGCGAAACGGGAACGCTCAAAAAGATAATCATAGCAACCGGCTCGGAACTTCAGTACGCAGTGGAGGCTGGCAAGATAGAGCCCCAGACGCGCGTAGTTTCAATGCCGTGCATGGAGCTTTTCGAGCGGCAGGACACCCAATATAAAGAGGAAGTCCTTCCGCCCGACTGCAAGAACAGGATAGCCATCGAGGCGGGAGTCACCGGCATGTGGTATAAATACGCCAGCAAAGTCATTGGCACCGACGACTTTGGTTTTTCGGCAGACGGTCCCGAGTTGTTTGAAGCTTTTGGCATAAACGCAAAATCCCTCCTCGGATAACGGATTCTTGGCGAAAGTTTGCGCCTCTCCTCACAATGGGGAGGCGCAATTTTTTTATATTTTCGGCAAATGGAAAAACTCTGCATTTCACCTTGCGGAAGAATTGGAGAAGATTGCCTTTTAATGCCGTACTAAATCTATCGAAAATTTACCCGCAAAAAATTGCGGATAACGAGACTGGTATTTAACTTTACACTGCAAAATAAAAAATCCTGCGGCGCGCACAAAAAGAAAATTTAAAATCCGTTTTAAAAGCTCTTAACATGCGGGAAAAGCAATCGCAAAAAAAGCGCCGAGTCACAAAATGAGAATTTCAACATTTTTATAATTCTGCCATACAGAATACCATATCGCGGCAACTGTGAAAAAGAATTAGAGTCCTATAATATCCAAATAAGCCGGAAAAAGAATACAATACAGCAACCGCCCGAAAGTTTTTATGAATGGAAACCGGATAGCAGAAGATAAAAATATTTTAGCGGCTAACGCCGCAAATATTGCACATCTCTTTCCCGCACGCAATAGAACGCGCGGCAACTCCCAGCACAATCGAAGGAATTAAAAATTTTTTTCCTTAATCATGTAAACAGGCCGCCGCTTCGATTCGAGATATAGCTTGGACATATAATGTCCGAGTATCCCGAGGCAGAAAAGCTGCATGCCGCTAAGGAAGAAAATAACACAAATCATAGACGTCCATCCATACGCCGAGTTGTGATATATCAACTGCCTTATGGATAGTACTACAATGGCAACACTTGAAAATAGGCAAAAGAATATTCCGATTGCCGCCGCAATAACAAGCGGTATCGTTGAGAATGAAGTAAGAGCGTCGAGCGAATACATCACAAGCCCCATAAACGACCACTTGGTTTTGCCAGCACACCGTTCGACATTTTCAAATTCCAGCCATTTTGTCTTGAAGCCCACCCATTCGTACATTCCCTTTATGAATCGGTTGTACTCCGGCATTTCCAAAATGGCGTCAATTACCCTGCGGTTGATTAGGCGGAAGTCCCTCGCGCCCTCCACAAATTTTAACGGCGACAAAGAATTGAGAATTCTGTAAAAAGCGCGCGCGCAAAACGAGCGGACAGCAGACTCGCCCGTTCTGTTTTTTCTGCGTGTTGCAACACTGTCGCAACAATCTTCGCGCATTATCTCGAACATTTTCGGCAACAGCGAGGGGGGGTCCTGCAAATCGGCGTCCATGATGGCGGCGATATCGCCTTTTGCCTCGCGCAGACCTGCGTACATGGCAGCCTCTTTGCCAAAATTTCTGGAAAGGGATATGTACTTTACGCGTTTGTCGCGCGCGGCCAATTCGCGCAGAAATTCAAGGGTGCCGTCTTTCGAGCCGTCTTCGACAAAAATTATCTCAAAGTTCGATGCGCCTGCAGAATCCATTACTTTAATAAATTCGTCGTAGAAAATCGGCAGAGCTTCGCGCTCGTCGCGGCATGGAACGATGGCGCTAAACATACCCTCGTAAGGTGGAATATTTTTTTCTTTATCGATTGTGGAGTCGGCCGCCATCTTTTTTTTTTAATATTATTAAGAGTTGCGGCGCAATATCAATCTATTTTTACCGCGTTTCCGATAAGCGGGGGCCTTTTAAATTTGGGAGGGCTGCAGAGAAAACACATAGCTAAAAACAGGATTTTGAGCTTAATTATCCGTACAAATAAAAGAGCAAATTTTATGCAGGAAAAACTGCGCGCCGAAAAAATTTTAATTGAAACCCAAGCACACTGAATGCAAAGTTGCAAAATATGCAAAAGCTCGCAAAAAGCGCGATACTGTTGTTGTGGCTCGCATGCGAGGCAGCCGCATCTTCTACATTCGTGCTTGAAACGGGTGAAATAATAAAAGGCGTAGTTCTCACCAAAACAGCCGAAAACGTTGAAGTAAGAACCGCCTACGGAGATATAAAAATACCGTACACGGCGATAAAAACAGAAACCGTCGATGACCCCCCACCCTCTGCGAACTCCGACACAACTTCCGAAAACGGCGCGGCCGAAACGCTTGATGTTGAAAACGGAATAGGGATTGAAGAAGTGGGGATTGAGCCGCCGGCGCTATTTCCCGACAGCGGCTCCACAAACGACGCAAAAGATACATTGGAGACCAAGATAATATCTTGGAAAAAGCAGTACCGGACTTTCTTGGAATCTTGGGTGCCCGAAGGGTGGGATTTTAATCTGCGCGGCGGAGCTACAATAGAACATACTACAACATCAAAAACACTTTTTTCGTTTGGGGGCTCCGCAAAGAGGGAATGGGACGAATTTTTCTATTCGTTCGACGCCTTTTACGACTACGAAACACAAACCGATACGGCGGGAGTGACTTCCACAACAACGGATAAATACGGCGCAAATTCCGACTTTAGGTGGAATTTTTTAGGGGAAAACTCAGACTGGTTTTTTTCAAATATAATATCTTATAGGCACGACGGAATAAAACAAATCTACGACCAAATAGACAACGCAGTGGGCTTGGGATATTCGTTCGAGCTTCCGGAATGGGGGATAAAATGGGACGTTTCGTTCGGCCCCGCCGTCAGATATATAGACGCCTACGATTACGACTACCACTGGATACCCATGGCGATACTAAACGAGCAGCTGACGTGGGATATTACAGACATACTCCGGTTTGAACACAAGGGATATATGGGCATGGGGCTAACTACCGGAAATGAAGGAACGATATATATAATGGTAGGCTTGGTTTTTATGCCCGAAGAAATAGTGTCGCTCGCGCTGAGATATACAAACGATTACGATTCAATAAATTCGCCTTCCGCAATAAAGAACGAGCAAAGATTGATATTCTCCATAGAAATTCCGATTCGCGGAAGACGTTAACTTGCATAATTTGCAAGCAGATTTACCCCACAAATATTTTTCATAATAATAAACTATTGGAATTGTTTTAAGACGAGATTCTAACGTGCATACAAAAACTATCCTAAAAAACTCTGCTTCGCAGAATTATTTTGAGAAAGAAATTACCACTCTCACGTAAAAGAAATTCCTCAAAAAACTCCCAGTCCGGCAATAGTTTTAAGGCGGGATTTTGCACGCAGTTCAAGAAACAAGAAAAGTCCGCGCTGGGAGCGTACATTGACGTACGTGACCTGTGCGGACTTTTCGCAGTGACGCAGAAATGCGCCAAAATCCCGCCTTAAAACCGGGAGGAGATTTCTTCGGCGAGCCTATCGAGTTCGCGGAATGTTGACTCCACAGGCCTTCCCTTCACTTCCACCCCCGGAATTTTTTCCGGCTTCACCAACTTAAAGCACGCCTCAATCGGAGCCGTCAGATTTCCACCCCATCCAAAAGAGCCTATTACGCTATAATATTTTAGTTTTGCCCTTAGAATGTTTATTAAATATGCCGCATATACGCTCTTTGGGTGCGGTCCCGTCAAAACCATAGATGTTCCGAAAACTACGCAAGGCGTATCGATTAGCTGCATAGCAAGCTCTCCTTCGTCCGCGTCCACAAGCTCCGCCTTGACAACGCTTATCCCTCGCGATTTCAGGGCATTTTCGAGGTAGTCAACCATTATCCTCGTATTGTCGTACATAGAGACGTAGGGGATAAGAACTTTGCGCGAAAATTTATCGGAAGTCCAGTCGGAGTAAAGGTTGATTATAAAATCGGGTTTATCGTAAACCGGGCCGTGGCTCGGTAGTATCATTTTCGGCTCCAGCTTACGGACAATATCGAGATACTTTGAGCAGAAGCCCCTAAACGGCATCATTATTTCAGCGTAATAGCGCCGAGCGGCCTCCGCAAGGTTTTCCGAACAATCGGCAAAGAGTTCGTTTGCCGTGTAGTGGGCGCCGAAATAGTCGCATGGGAAAAGGAATTTATCCTCCACAAGGAAGGTAAACATCGTATCCGGCCAATGAACCCAAGGCGTCATAAAGAATTTTAGAGTGCGTCCGCCAAGATCTATTTCTTCGCCGTCGGCTACAACTTTCATTCGGGACGGATCCACCCCGAGCATATTCGACAAGTTCTCCGCGCATTTGGGGGAGCATAGCACAACCGCCTCCGGATAGGCTTCCAAGAGAGTCGGTATCGCGCCGCTATGGTCGGGCTCGGCGTGGTTTGATACGATATAATCAATTTTAAGGCCGCACGCCGAAAGCATATCGCGATACGGGTCGAGCAGTTTTTCGTACATGGTGTCTATAAGGGCGCATTTCTGCGCGCCTTTGACAAGATACGAGTTGTATGTCGTTCCCTGGGGAAGCGGAACGAGCTGATCGAACAATTTGCGGTTTTTGTCGTGCAAACCGCAATAGTAAACTCCGCTCGCGATTTCTTTCATGGAGCCTATTCCTCCACTTCTACAAACTGTTCTTTGCCGACTCCGCAAAGCGGGCAAACCCAGTCTTCGGGAATGTCTTCAAAGGGAGTCCCGGGCTGGACAGAGTTGTCGGGATCCCCCTGTTCGGGATCGTAAATATAGCCGCATACTTCGCATTTATATTTTTTCATAAAACTAACCTTTCTTTTTTTTCAGATATAACCTATATTATCGGATAGGACAGAATTTTTCCTAAAAAGTTTTAGTCGGAGTCCGCGCCGCCTATTTTCTTAACGGTAATTATTATGCGGGCAGTTTTGGCAAGCCCCGTCGGGAACTGCTTGCGTATGTCTGAGTACAGGCCCTGCGCATCGTATTTTGACGGGGCGGCAGATTCCGACGACTGTGCAGCGGAGCCGCTTGTAGTGCCGGATTTTGAAAATAGCGTGGTTTGCGCCATGGCGTCGGAGAGGGTTTTGTCGCTGGTGAGATCCGGACGTTCAAATTGTATGCAGTACGGGCGGTTTACCGTGAGAACCAAGTCCCTAATCTTGCGCTCAAAGCGCTCAAATTGGCGCTGTTTCATAATGGTGTTGCCGTTATTGTTGCCGTCGGCGTAGAAGTAGGAGACGGGATTGGAATATATGTAGTCCATATTCAACAGGAGCTTTTTGCCCTTGACCTTCAACAGCTTCATAGCGCAAAACGAACCTAGATCAAACTCTTCGACATCTCCGCGCAATTTCGGCCTGTTTCTGAACATAGCCTCAACGCGTTTGTCTTTTGCCTCTTGTTCAGCGTTAGGCTCGTATTTATCGAGGTAGTTTTTGTATTCGCCCGCGAAGAGAGATGCGGTTTTCTCGCCTTTTTCTATCGCGTTTTCGAGATCTTCTATCTGGGTGGAAAGTTTACCGATTCTGCCCTGCGCACCGGTAATTTGATTTTCAAGGCGGGTGATTTCACCTTTTAGGCCGATTAGCTTTCCGCGAGCCTCGTCGATGGGGGCGATTTTCTTTACTTCGGCAGCTTTTTTAGCGGTTTTCTCGGAAGAATTGGAGTATTCCTCCATATCCACAGAGGGCGCAGGATAGCCTTTTGCCATATACCTTTTCGCGAGAACTTTGCCGTCGAAGCCCTTGTATTGGGATTCCCCCTCGGAAAGAACAAAGGTAAACTTATCTTCCGGCCTGCCGGCAATATGAGTCTCCACGGTTATGGAGTACTTCTGCGCCGACAATGTGACGGCGAACATCAATGCCGTCGCGTAAGCTGCTAATTTCGTTTTTGTCATAATGAAAAAAATAAATGGATAAATCTTGGGTATGTCAATTAGTTTTGGCGCTTGGAAATTTCAGCGACAATTCGGGTTTCGCCGCATTCGGCCAAAACGATGTTTTCTGGTACATCCGCCTGCGCCGGCATTGAAAATTCCGCATTTCCCAATAACCGCCTATTTCCGCCTTTTATTTCGACTATTTTACACGAATAATATTCAAGTTCTTCTTTTTCTTTGATATTTTTCTTCGCGCACCCAGCTTTTGGATTTTCCGCAAGTTCGCGGGCGGCGGCAATTTTCTCTCTGAGGGCATCCGAAGTGGAAGTTTTCCCGCTTGATTCAGTTTTTTCGGAGCGCGTAGTTTTCTGGGAAGGCGCCGCGCCTGTATCTGAATGCCATGAGTAAGGATGCGGCATTCCGTATTTTCCGGAGCGCATAGGCCTGCGCTTAGGAGCTTCGCGGACACTTCCTTCGGGAGCCAGAATGAGATTTCCGGCGGCGTCCTCATAATAATACTTGTCGCCGATTTTTACAGGATCGGAAGCGTACAATATGGTATTTACGGCAAGCAGAGCCGCCGCCACAAGCGTTGCAAATTTCATTGCCGCGATATTCTTAGAAGGGTAGCTATTTTTCAAGTAAAAAGCTCTTTCGCAAGAAATCACATTCCAAGATATTCCTGCATTTCCTCTTTTGGTATAACATACTTTGGCATGTACGATTCCCCGTCGAGCTTTGCCTTCAAATCCACGTGTATAAAACCTTCCATTACGCTATTTGATACCACAAAATCCGTAAAGTATTTGGTTATTTCGGCATTGACCTCAGCCTGCGCGGCGGCCGCGGCGGCGTATCTATAATAAGGCTCTTTTATCGTCGCTCTCGCGGCGCCGCGGTTAGCCGCCTTTATATGGTTTACAACCAGCTTAAAATACTCGCTGTATTTCCTAAAAAACAGACTCTTGTGGATTCTCGGCCCATCGAAAAAGGCCCTCCGGTATTGTTCGGCAATCTTAGACACAATGTCCGACCCAAGGGCGTCCATAAATGTGTTGGTGCGCACAAACCTCATAATCCAGTAATTCATGAGGCATTTTCTCAAAACGAAGTCCCTTTGCCTGTCGTACTCGGCCTTGTCGAACTTGCGCCACTTCCGCAAGTGGTCGATATCTATGGGCGCGAGCCTCGCGCGGGCGGGCATATCCTCGCGCACTATTTTCTCGACGGATTTTATGATTTTCTCGCTGCCAGGCATCTGAAACGGCGATGTCGATATGTACGACATATCCGTCTGCTTGTAAAACTCGATTCCCCTGCTCGGCGCTATCTCCAAGAGCCCGAGAAGCTTTTGCGCCCGCATATCGACAATCATCGCCCCTCCGGTGCCGAAATTCGCCGCTTTCGAGTAGTCCGCCGCTCCGAGCGAGAACCCTCCCTTGCGCATTACGGGGTATATCGTGCGCTTCGACCCTTCCTTGTTTGCGCCGATTATCGCAATCCTCTTGCCCTCTAACGACTCCGGAATCTCCGAAGCTTTCGGGAATTCCACAGGGTTGACGGGAATATCTTTGCCGACTATCGCAAAGGCGAACATCGAATCGGGCGAGACATAAATTTTGTCGCTTTCAAAAGAAATGTCAGCAAAGTCCATGGTAAACTTTCCGTCTATGACTTCGAGCATTTCCGCCGGGAACAGCACAATCTTCTGCCCGTCTATCTCCAGAAAATATGTGCAATACGACTGGTCTCCAACTTGTTTTATGAATACGTTTTTATAAAAGAAATCCTCCATTTTCTTTTCGCCGCCGTCGTATTCCTCGGGCTTTTTGCCTCTTCGAATTGCCGCGTCAAGCCTCGCATTCAGCTCGTCGAGCTGCGCGCAAAAATCCCCCGGAAAAGTCTCCTGTATTCCGGCCCTCAAATCCCCAAATTCGGGCGGAAATTTTTTCATGATATAGTTGTGCCGGGCCAAAAACTGCCTGTCAAAATACCTTATCGCCTCGTCCGGATTTTCGTGCATCTTACCGAGCGTGTTTTTCAGTATCAGGTTGTAATCGCTCTGAGGAACGTCCCTCCATTTATCCTTAACGGCGTTAAACGCGTCGCCAAGCCGCATAATCGAGGATACCTGCGCGGCGTAGTCGCCGGAATATATGCGCGCCACTGAATTTATTATTGTCTTAGACTCGTCCTTTGAGAGCTCAAACCCCCTGATTGCGTCCCTTATGGCAATCGCAGCGGTTTCCTGTTTTGAAACAAATTCGTATTGTTTGTCGTAGTCGTTCGGAAATTTTTTTGCGGCCATCACCCTGATTTCGTCGCCCATGGACGCGGGGACTCCCTTTCTGCGCTGGTCGATTTTCGCCATTGCGGATTTTTGGTCGGCAAGCCACCGCGCGCGGTCCTTTTCGCGCGTCGGAAAAAGCTCTTTCGCCCGCTTTTCAAGCGCCTCCAATCGCGGATCGACGTATGCGGATTCCTCGCTTGCGGGGAATAGTTCAGCGCCGTATTTATCGTAGCAGTACCAGCCGCCAAGCGCCGCGAAAATAACTATCAGAATGGCTAATTTCATCAAATAAAATAATAATTTATGAATGCCGCTATTGTCAAAACTATTATATATAAAAATCTCCCAAATCTGTTTTTTAGAGCAGGGACTCTTACGTCAACTCCCGCAGCATTTCGCGCATAAAAAATTCCCCCATGTCCGCTTTGGATAATCGGGGGGAATTTATCTTTTTAGCCGCAAGAAATTTTACTTTTTGAAGCGCGGTTTTAACGCAGGCGCACCCTTGCGAAAAAACCTTTTTCGCCAAGCGGCAAGAATAAACTTAAAGCATTGCCGATGCGCGCAATTCTTCAGAGTTCCCGAATCCCGCGCAAAAAATTGCGGGTTTGCACAAATAAAAAAAGCTGCCGCAAAAGGCGCGACAAACACCTTGCGGCGCGGCGTACCGCCTAATGGATCGGTAGCCGCCCGCTTTTTTCTACAAGTTGGCGACGGCCTCCTCGGCGTTTTTCCTTATCTGGGCCCAATCTTTCGCGTCTATCAACGAAGTCGGGGCTATCCACGAGCCTCCTATGGCAGTCACGAGCGGGGAATCCGTGTAAGACTTCATATTTGAAAGCTTCAACCCCCCAAGCGGGATAAAACTTATGCCAAGATGCTTGTACGGGGCGGCCATGCTTTGCAAATGCTTCATTCCGCCGGAGCTTTCCGCCGGGAAGAACTTCATGAGCTTGCAGCCGTGCTCGAGCGCCTGCTCTATTTCGCTCGGCGTCATTATTCCGGGAGCGAAAGGCAGTCCGACCTCCGCCGCGGCGTCGATTACCCTTACATTGCAACCGGGGCTTACGCCGAAATCGGCGCCACGGCTCTTGGCTTCGCGCGCCTGTTCGGGCGTAAGGATAGTCCCCACGCCGAGAGTGAGCGGCAGTCCCGCGCCGGCTATCGCCGAAACGCACTCGAAAGCCCTCTGCGTGCGGAGCGTCATTTCAAGCGCTGTGACGCCGCCGTCGCAAAGCGCCTTTGCGAGGTCAACGGCTCCGGCGGGATCGTTTACGGCAAGCACCGCGACGATACGCGCCTTCTTTAATCTATCAGTCAGATTTTCCATATCTTAATATGATTTTTATGACGGATTTTCCCCGTCTCCTTTAATTTTAGGAAGTTTAAATTGCGAAAGTTTTGAGCGCAGTTGCTCGGCAGTCTTTTCGAGGGAGTCGGTGGCAGCCTTGAACGCGCCGATTTTATCGCGCGTCTGCGCCGCCGACTCGCTAAAAGCGTACATTGTCTTGCTTATTCTCGCCGCCCTGTCGGCCTGCGTCTCCACGCCGCCGGCAAGCTCCTCAAACTTCGGGCCGACTGCCGCGACCTGTTCCGAAACGGCCCGCATATTGTCCGAAACCCTGTCCATCACCCTGAGAGAGCGCCGCATTAGTATCACGAACGAGCGCATTTCCACGACGCCCGACTCCACCGAATCCCGCATATCCGACACCATTTTTGATATGTTCATCGCCGAGACCGCAGTCATATCCGCGAGTTTTCCTATCTCGGATGCGACAATCGCAAACCCTCCCCCGAACTCGCCCGCCTTTTCCGCCTCGATTGATGCGTTAAGCGATAGCAGGTTTGTGCGCTGGCTGACTGTATTAACGGTTGTGACAGCCGAAGATATGCCGTCGGTTTTCTCCTGGATAATTGAGAGCCTTGAAGCGACCGACTCTGTCGCCGAAAGGAGTCCCGAGGCGTTTTCAGTGAGGTTTGAGAGGTATTGTTCGCCTTCGCATATTCCATTGACGCTCGCAACTATGTTTGCGGCGGCTCTGCGCGCCTTGGATTTAAGCAGCTCCACCGAGGACGATATCGATTCCGTTGCTTTCGAGACATTTTTGAGGGCTCCCGCTTTTTCCACGGCTATGGATTCTATTTCGGCAGCTCCTTCAGAGATTTTGACGGCGCCCGCTGCGAGACTTGCCCCTCCGCTTTGAACTTGCCAAACGAGCTTGGAAAGGTATCCCGTCATCTTTTCGAGGGCTACGCAAAGCGCGAATATTTCGCTGTTGCTCAGCCTGTCGGGATCGGTCAATTCGGACAGCGCCTCCCGCGCGCCGCGCAAGTTGCCGTCGCGGATCATATTCGACGCCTCCACAAGCCCGCCCGTCATCTCCTTTCCCCTGTCGGCCGCAAGCCTCGCAGTAAATGCGGAAAATCCGAGCATCAATATTCCGATGGGCAGCAGGAAAAATATGAATCTTTCGCCCGCCCGGGAAATGCGCGCCATGGCGTCGTACGAGTCGCTTTTATAGAAGCTGACGCCTATTACCATATTCCACGGCTTGAAATATGTATAGACCGACGTAATGTCGCCGTCCCAGCCGGATTCCGCGACTTTGTAGCGCTTTGAGCCTATCTTCCCGTCGGGGGCGTTTACGGCCTCGGCAATTATTTTCATAACGGCAGTTCGCCTGTCGTCAACGCCGTCTGACTCAACCGAAGTTGAATTGAGTTTCCCGTCTTTGGAAATTCTCCAAACCGCCCCATCGTCAGGAGTCAGTTCAATGGCCCACACGAAGCCGCTTGCCCCAAACCTTGCGTCTTCAAGATATTTAAGGACGTAATCGTGCGAGTTTTGTTTAAAACCGTAGCACACCGCCCCAATAACATTGCCGTTGTTGCCGATTACCGGCTCGTAGTTTGTTGCGAAGTCTATGCGCTTTGAATACGCCGAGCCCGAATATCCGCGCTTGGACAATATTGACCTCACTATTTGCGAACCTTCCCCGCCGGTCGCCGGAATGAAATTCCCGATGTACCTCCCGCCGGAGGAATCCTCCACTGTCGATACCGCGCGCAGCATGTCCCCCGCTTCGTTTACGCGGACAAGCAGCGCGAACTCCATGCCGGTGTCGGATTTGAGAGTGTCGAAGATATCGCGCACTTTGCCCTCGGAAGAAACTATGCGCCTGTTTGAGTCGAGCACAAATTTCACTTTTTCCTTGCCGAACGAAAGCTCCGGTATTTTCACCACGCGCTTGTCGGAGGGATCGTTTTGATTCGTTATTTCAGCCTCCACGGACGCGTCGGAAAAGCTTGCATGCCCGAGTTCCGCAAGCCTTGAAAGCAGGAGCTTGCGCGCATTGTCTATCGAGGCGTCGCGGGAGTTTTGTATTATTGAGCATATTTCGCGTATATCAGCGGCAAGCTGCGTTGCGTTGCGCTCGCCGATTTTGTCGAATTCATTTTCGGCGATGGCGCGGATGTCGGAGTTCATAATGAGAATGAGGGCCGCCATCGCTATTACAGGCAGAGCCGACAATCCGACAAAGAAAATCATCAGAAGCTTGGAGAGCGATATTTTCATTTTTCGCCCTCCTCTATCTTGAACCTCGAAACAGCCTCGAGCACGGAAACCGACACGGAGTCGAGCGATTTCACCGCGGCGCGGAACTCCGATATTCTGTCCCGAGCGCGGACTGAGGAGTCGGACAGCTCGAGCATTGTGGCGCTTATTTTGCGGGCGTTTTCGGACAACTCGCCGATGCCAGAGGCGATATCCTCAAACTGGGGGCCGATTGCCTCTATCTCCGACACTGTGCGGGCGAGCATATCGGCGGTTTCGATTATGATTTTGGAGCTTTGGCGCATTTTTGCGCCGAACCTGTCCATTTCCATTACGCCCGAGTTCACCGAACTTTGCATTTGCCGCACAATGTTTTCTATATTGGCGGAGGCAATCGACGTTTTGTCTGCGAGCCTTCTAATCTGCCTTGCGACGACCGCAAATCCGAGGCCGAACTCGCCCGCCTTTTCAGCCTCGATTGATGCGTTAAGCGACAGCAAATTTGTCTGCCTGCTTACGTCGTTAATGGCGGTGACTATGCCGGTTATCTTTTCGACATTTCCGTTTATGACCGCGAGTTTCCCGGCGACGTTTTCCGCGGCCGCCGTAAGGGAGTCGTAATTGTTTTTAAGGAGCTTTATGGATTCGCCGGACTCCCTCGCGATATCGAGAGTCCGCGAGACTTCAAAAGCCGAGCCTCTCGCGGTTTTGTTTAAAGCTTCGGAAGCTGCGAGAATCTTTGCGCCTGTCGAAGCCGTATTTTTTGTCGATGCGGCCTCCTCAGATGCGATGGTGTCGAGGGTGTCGGAAGTATCGGAAATCCTGCCCGCCCTCTCGGCTACGTCAACCCCCATAAGCTTCAGGACGCTTATTAATTTTGTGAGACTGCGCGCCATCAGCAAAACGGCGGTAAAGAGCTCGTCGAATTCCTCGACCACGCTGCTCTTGCCGGAAAGAATCTTTTCGGCCGCAGCGATGTCCCCGCGCGACTGCGAGTTCGCGACCCTCACAAGCGCGCGGATTGTGCGCGACATGCGCGTTGCCATTATCCATGCGATGCCTATGGCCATTGCCGCGAAAATCGCGCCCGCAAAAAGTATTTTGCGCGTCAAAGTGTCGGTCTGTTCGATGAGGTCGGCGCGCCCGGACTGGAACTCGCGCTCGTCTATCATCGTTCCGATAAGCCAGTGCCACGGGCGGTAATAAGTATAGGTGACAAGCCTTGCGGCGTCGCCGGACTGCCCCATCGGCAATACGAGCGAGTCCACCGCAACTTCCGAGCCGCGAAGATTCTTAGCTTTGGACAGCGCATTCAATATAAATTCCGAGCGCACTTTTATGTTGTCGTCGGCAACGGATATTCCGACGGCGGTGGTGTCGCCCGAAACGCGTATGACGGGGTTTTTGGGGTCGGAGTCATCCACAATCCAAACGATTCCGCTTCCGCCAATTTTTATTGTTTTTAAATATTCCTCTATTTCCGCTGTGGAGGAGCGCCTAAGCCCGAAATATATGCCGCCGATTATCTCGCCGTCCGATGAAGCCAGCGGTATGTAGTTTGAATCCGTGCTCCTCGCGCCGGCCTCCGTGCCGGATTTGAACACTGAAATTCTCTCGGAGGAATCGTCAGAGTACGGCAAGAGCACTCCCGCAGCCCTTTTTCCGTCTGCGGCGGGGCCTGTTCCCGCGAGGGCGAGCAAGCCGTCGTCGGTCTTGGCATATATGGCTATTTCGCAGCGCAACCCGTCTTTTAGGCGCTCCATAACGCGCGATACGGCGTTCGCGGGGTCGTCTGAGGGCATATTTGGATCCACGGGATACTTGCCAAATTTAAGTAGCCTTATCTGGCGCATCGAATCGGAGTCGGGGTCTCCGAGAATGCGGGTCGGGATATTGGACGGCGATTCGGCAAGCGACGGCGTCCCGAGCTTTTCAAAAGCTGATATTATTGAGGCTCTCGCGGCGTCGGAAGCGTTGGTTTCGTTAATTCTAACGATTTCGCACATTTGGCGGATATCGATTGTAGTCCGCTTGGCGTTTTCCACGGCCATTCCCCTAAATTCCGAAGTAGCTGTGCGTACGACATCGGCCCCCATGAGCTTTATAAAAGCAAACATTCCCGCCACCGGAATAACCGTGACGGCAAGCCCTATCCCCAAAAGGGTGGTTTTCATTGAGGCCTTCATTTAAGATTGAATTCAATCACAACGGCGCGCTTCTTCAAGACTATTTTCGCCATAGACCTCGGCGGACTTGCGCGTTTTGCTTAAAGAGCGCTTCGCGATTAGAGCGGGTTTACAATGAATTTTATCTCTCCATCTTCGGGATTCAATACATTTGCAATTAGCATCTTAATTCGCGGGCAACGGAAAATTTTGTTGCCCACCCGCGATTTGCGCGGCAGAATTTGCTTAAATTACACCTGTATGAAGAAATACATTGTCACACTCGCCCTTGCAATCACCGCATGCGCCACTGCGCGCGCAATGGAAATAGAATCGGTAAAATTTGACGGAGAAGCCGACTTAAACGGCTGGCAGATATCGCCGTCAAACTGCGCGATAATATCCGGAGGCGTTTTGCAGATTACAAACCCCGTGCGCGCGGAAAAATCCCGGGCCGAGATTGTAAAAAATCTACCTATAAAAAAAGTTGCCGGAAGAAGAATATACGTGAGCGTAGAGCTCGCGCAAGACCTTACGCCTTCGGTTTCAAGGTGGGGTGGCAAGATATTCCTCATAGAGGGCGGCAGCGACAATTTCTATGTCTATGCCGGCAACTATATAGCCCCGGGGAAATCCGACTGGGCGGAGACCTCGTTTTTTACGGACGTTCCGCTCGAATCTAAAAACTTAAGAATGCACCTCGGCGTGGAATCGTCGTCGGGCAAGATTTTATTTAAAAACCTAAAAATATCCTCGCAGGACATTCTCGCTGAGTTCGCAAAAATAGCGAACATCGGCTACGCGCAGAAAGACTACGAAATAAAGGCTTTTAAGGCGTTCACTCCGGCGGGGGTCGGGTACAACGCCTCGGAATTCGACACCTCAAAGACGGAATTCGCAAATGTTCCGTTCAGCCTACGCAACTTCCACCGCAACAAAGACAAATTTGCGGTAGCATTAAAATCCACCACATTTCCCTCCGGGCTTGAAAGGGCGGAAACGGAATTTGCGGGCATTGAGGCTTCGGGTAAATTTTTGTACGTCCTGCATTTCGTTTCAAACTCCAAAGACGGCGACAAAATAGGAACATTGGAAATCGAAGGCAACGGCGGCAAAAAGGAAACATTCCCGATAGAAGCCGGAAAAAATGTTTTCGACTACGCTCGCGCCGGCGCAAATGCCGACTGCATATCCGTGGGTCCGTGGCAAAAGTTGGGGCAGACCTACACTGCGTGCGTCTCTAAATTCAAGATTCCCGACGGATTTGGGAACATCGCAAAGCTGGTATTTACCCCTGAAAACGGGGTCGCCACATGGGTGCTTCTCGGGGCAAATATATCCGAGCGCGACGTCGCATTTCCGAAGACGTGGAACTACACCACCCGCGCTGACGACGTATGGAAGCCCATGCCCGAAAAATACGCCCCTCCCGCGGCGCCCGGAAGCGTCCTCGACCTGACTTCCCTAAACCCCAAGGAAACAGCGGGCGACAGGGGGCGCGTAATAGTCAATAAGAAAGGCCGCCTGGCATTTGAAAAGACGCCCGATGTCCCCGCAAAATTTTTAATACACATCGGCGGGGATTTCAGGGAAGTGTCGAACCATGAAGAAGCGGCCGCTTTCGCCGCAAAACTGCGCCAAAACGGATACAACATGCTAAGAATCTCCCCAGACCGCGATTTGATGTACGGAGCAAAAGCCGACGGGGAATTTAACGAAAAAAGGCTCGACCTCCTCTTTTACTATTTCTACGAGCTGAAAAAGAACGGCATATACATAGAGTTCGACGCCATGGCAAGCGGCATCGGATACAGTATCGGAGACTCGTGGAACCCGCGCGAAAAACGCAATTTTAAATATTCAATATACAGCGACGACAAAGTAAAAAAGAATTGGCTAATCGGGACCAAAAAGATTCTCACCACAGTAAATCCCTATACCGGCACAAAGCTTGCGGAAGATCCGCAATTAGCCCTTGTCATAGGCTACAACGAGCTTGAATTCGGGCTCTCAAAGCCCGGAACTTACACCGAGCTACGCGGCGAATGGATAAAATTCTTAAAGCGCAAATACCGCAACGACTTCAAAAAGCTCTCCGAAGCCTGGAAAGACAAGCTTCCCGAGGGAGTTGAAGATTTTGACGCGCTCCCCGCATTCAACCGCGACGAAGGCATCAACAAGCTCGACCAGCGCGCCCGCGACATAAACGAATTTATAACAAAATTGGAGCGCGACATGTTAAAGTGGTTTAAGCGGCAGTTCCGCGCAATGGGCTTTGAAGGCCCCGTGACAAACTTCAATATGGGGAAGTCCATGCGCAATATCCTTTCCCGCAAAAACGCCGACTACGTCGCGATGAACAACTACCACGCCCACCCGTCAAACTTCATAGATATGGGCTCGCGCATATCGCAAAAAAGCTCCGTCGGCGAGGGCATAAACATATCGCGCGCTTTTGCCGCCACAAAAGAGCACGGAGTTCCCTACGTTATAACAGAACACGGGCATGTCTTCTGGAATAAGTACAGGTACGAACAGGGATTCGCCACTGGCGCGCACTCGGCACTCCAAGGCTTTGACGGCATAACATGCTTCGCAAATCCCGTCACCGCGAAGGATACCCCGCCCGCGGTTTACCCGTTCAACAACGCCCCCGACGTCACAATAAGGTCGCAGGAATTTCTAACAGCGCTTATGTATTTGCGCGGCGACGTTGCCGAGTCGGCGTACGAGGCCGTCATAAAAATCAACGAAAAGGATATTTACAAGTCCGATTCCTACGAATACGGCTTGGACGCGCGCCAATCAAGGCTAAGCCTGCTCACGAAGATGTCGGTGGAATCCTCCCCGAGATACAAACCGGCCGAAAACGAAATTGCCTTCGACAGGCTCGGCGGCTCATCGCTGATACTCCACAAGGCATACGGGAACATTGCAGATACCCAGCATTCGGACTTCGACTTGTCGTCGGCTGTCGAGGAAATGCGCAAGCGCGGAATGCTCTCAAAGAACAATAGGACGGACGTATTGAAAGGCATATTTGAGAGCTCCACGGACGAAATATACATAGATACTCCGCGCAAATACATGACAGTAAACACTCCGCGCCTGCAAGGCATGAGCGCCCCCGCCGGAGAAACCGCCAAGCTTTCCGACTTTGAAGTAATCTATACCCAGCGCAATTCAAACGTCACCCTCGCGGCGGTGGACGGCTTAAAGCCAATAAAAGAGGCGCGCAGGTTCGCGCTTGTAATCTCCCCGAATTCGCTGAACTCCGAGATGTCATTTACGGACGAAGACATGGTAAGCTTAATAAACATAGGCAAGCCTCCGTTGCTCGTCGAGACTGGTAAATATAAGGTAGCGCTCTCCACGCCGCACTGGAAACAGATGAGGCTTTGGGCGCTCAATATGGACGGCTCGAGATTGCAAGAGCTTCCCTTAAAGAAGTCGGACGGGCGCATAGAGGCGGAAATCGACACTTCAAAGCTCCCGATTCCGAGCGTATTCTTTGAGCTGTCGGCAATGTAGGCTCAGCAACCTGACGCAAGGGCGCATTTTTTAATGCGCCCTTATTTTTTTTGGTGTCGGAAAATATTTTTAAGAGTGAAATTTTTTCTGAAACAAGGCGAAAAGAGACCCTAAAAAAAGCGCCCTGCGCGCCTGCAGAAACGGATACCCCCCTACGCGCCTGCGAAAACGGATGACGCCCTGCGCACCTGCGAAAACGGATGACCCCCTGCGCGCTTGAGGAAACGGAGAACCCCCGCCCTACCAAGAAAAAGACACACTGCATGTCGCTAAAAAAATATTTTCGGCATTTTAGCGACGCTAAAACCTGCCAATTTGCGCCCGAAAAAAATTTGTTTTCATAAAATTTGCGCCCATTGAATTTTTTCACCACCCGCGCGCGTGAAACAGTAAAAATTTTGCATTTAAGCCGCCTTCTTGCAGCGAAAGGAGGAAAGAAAATAAAAAAATCCCCAAAAAAAATCCCGCTAAACTTTTTATTCGGTAAATTCGGTAAAAAATATGCGAAAAAAATTTGCCGCACTAATTTTTTGAATGGCGCAAAAAAAAGCGGACTCCATGCGGAGCCCGCTTAAACAACATGAAAATCGTCAGTTTTTGCGCAAATATTCGACGCACTCCTTTATGACGGGCATCGGATTAGACGCGATATTCTCGTTTTCAAGAGTCAGGAAGCCGTCGAAGCCCTGGCTGTCGAGCTCCGACAAAATCGCCTTCATATCGAAAGCACCCTTTCCGAGGACGACGCACTGGTTCTTCGGCACGCCAAACTCCTTCTGGTCTTTAAAATGCAGCGAAACATATTTTCCCCTCAGAGTTTTAAGCCCCTCGACAGGGTCAATCGCGCAAAGCGACCAATGCCCGATATCCGGATTGGCCTTTACATTGTCGTAGCCCGACGTGTACTTGGCAAGCACAAGCGGCTCCCAATACTGGTTGGGACTCGTCATAGAATGGTGGTGAACGCACATTGTCACTCCGTACTTTTTGCCGACCTTGTCCCAAATCGGGAAGCGCGCCACGGGATTTTCGCTGAGAACCCTGTCGGCGCCCATTTCTTTGGCGAATTTGCAGACGGCCTCTATGTCTTTTTCGGTCTCGGTGTCGTACCTGCTGACTACGCCGAACGCGACCATTTTAAGCCCTGAATCCTTAAAGAGCTTTTTCATGTATTCGCGCGCTTCCTTCGGCATTTTAGGCCCGACTTTAACGTTCGGGAATTTGTCGCTGAGCGTCTGCCCCGGGTAGCACTCGACCCCGTCTATGGGGAGAGTTTTTAGCATTTCAAGCGTCTTTTCGAGGGTGAAATTCCTAAAAGTGTAGGTCTGGACCGCAATCTTGCGGTGGTGGTCCGCCGCAAATGATGCGAGCGGGGCCGCTATGAGAGCCGCCGTCAGGGCGAGTATTGCTGATAATTTTTTCATATTCAAATTTCTTGCAATTTAATGTTTCGGTTGAGGCAGATTAGTGGGAGCGCAGATACTCTACACACTTCTTTATTTGCGGGAGATTGTTGTCCCAATCGGCCTCGTATTCGATAACGAGGAAGCCGTCATACCCCTGGCTGTCGAGTTCCGCAAGCATCTTGTCAACACCGAGATTCCCCTCGCCATACGGCACGCATCGCCTGCTTTTCGCGCCCAAATCCTTGAAGTGGACCGAGCCAATCTCGCCTTTTAAAATTTTCAGATTTTCGACAGGGTCGATTCCGCTGAGAGCCAGGTGCCCCACATCGGGGTTGGCTTTGACATTGTCGTATTTTGAAGCGTATTTTTTTACGAGTTCGGCGTCGTAGTATTGGTTGGCGCTCGTCTTTGTGTGGTGGTGAACGCACATTGTCACTCCGTACTTTTTGCCGATTCTATCCCAAATCTGCCACGAGGCGACTGGGTCCTCGGTAAGAACGCGCGTAATTCCCATTTCTTTGGCGAACTTGCAAATCGCCTCGATATTCTTTTCGCTTCCGCCGCCGGTGACGCCAAAGCTTACGGGCTTTACGCCCGCGTCTTTGAGGATTTTTTTAAGGTACGCAATCTGCTCCGGGTTGAGCGACGGGCCGACTTTGGCGTCGGGATATTTTCCGCCGAGCTTCTGGCCCGGGAAGAGCTCAACGCCGTCGATGTCGAGCGTCTTTATGCGTTCGAGAGTCTGCACGAGTGTCATTTTGTGCATGGACCAAGTCTGGACAGCGATTTTTCTATGTTCTGGGCGCGCGGCCGAGCCGCCGTCCGTGAGGGCGCACCCCGCGAGAAAGAAGAGCGCCACAACAGATAAAATTAGACGTTTCATAAAAACTTATATTTTCATAATTGCCGATTTATGCAAGCATATTTCAAGCCCATTAGCCTCTCCCGCCTCAAAAAAAAAATTGCATTTGCTCCAAAAATCGGAGATACTTTTGTCTTCAACTATCAACGCAATACATTATATATATGAATAGAAGAGATTTTACAAAAACAGCAATTACGGCTCTATGCGGAGCCGCCGTCGCGCCCGCAATGGTGTCCGCCCAACAGCAAGGCGGCAAAGACCCCGCATTCAAAAGCAAATTTGCGCCGAATCTGAACCACTTTAACGCCACCTGCAAGGGGATGTCGCCCGAAGACAAAATACGCTACATCTACGACAGGGGGTTTAGGGCGCTGGAAGACAACGGAATGCCCGGCCGCCCCGTGGAAGTTCAAAACGCCATTGCAAAGACGATGGAAAAGCTCGGAATGGAAATGGGCGTATTTGTCGCCCACGCCGAATGGGGCAACGCCTCGATGACAGGCAACCGAATTGACATGAAAAAGCGCTCGCGCGACCCGCAAGCTTGCCGCGAATACTGGGCGAACAAAATGAAAAACGTCTGCGAGCTCGCCAAGAGGGTAAATGCGAAGTGGTGCACGGTAGTCCCCGGGCTTGAAGACCCGAGCCTCGAGCCCGAATACCAATTTGCCAATGTCGCCGACCATTTAAAGCGCATTTGCGAAGTCTTGGAGAAAAACAACGGCCCGACTATCGTGCTCGAGCCGCTCAACATAAAGAACCACCCAAGCCTTTGGTTGAAGAGGATTCCGCAGGCCTACGCGCTTTGCAAGGCTGTTGGCAGCAAGCACTGCAAAATTCTCGACGACCTCTACCACCAGCAGATAACGGAAGGTTGCCTCATCCCCAATATAGACGAAGCGTGGGACGAAATAGCATACTTCCAAGTAGGCGACGTTCCCGGACGCAACGAGCCCACTACCGGCGAGATAAACTATAAAAATGTATTCAAGCACATCTGGAACAAGGGCTACCGCGGAATAATAGGAATGGAGCACGGGCAGAGCGACCGCACAAAGGCGGGCGACGAAAAAATGATAGCTGCCTACCGCTCCGTCGACGTCGATTAGCCGCGCGCATAAAAAACGCAAGGGCTTGCCGCTTCCCGCGGCAACCCCGCATGCGAGAGTTTCGACTCCGTTAATGCCCGGTTTCAGGTAGATAGCCAGTCCGTTGCAAAAATGGGGCGTTTTTTTTGCGCCGGCAACATTCGACAGTTTCGGCGCGGCGCTTCAAAAGTTACAATATTCAAGGCGGTTCCCGATAGGAGCCGCCTTTTTTTAAGTTGCGCGTATAAAAATTCTAAACCCCTTCTCCATCCAAAGGCGCAAGCAGACAAATTTGCGTGGCGCCGCAAAAAATCTCGGGACAAAATATTATTTACCAAAGATAAATAAGCCCGCAAAATCTCCGCAAAAGAGATTTTAATTTATGTGCGGTTAGAAAAAATAATATCCAAATTTTATTCGGGGCACACTGAGGGTATGAGAAAACACCCAAGCGGCGCGCGCGCTTTAATTTGCGCGCACGTTAAAACGACAAAAAATCGGAGGCGCAGATTTTACTGCGCAAAACCTCCAATAGCAGAGTTATTTTTTTCACCGCCTTTGTGTTAGGCGGGCGTGAAAAAAAGAATATTCTATAAAAAACTCTCCAATCAGAGAGCGGTGGAATCGGAAACTTGATTCATTGCGAACCAGCCTTTGCTTATCTCGACTCCGCTTTCATTCTTGGACGAGCACCCGCCAAGCATGAGGGCGAAGGCGGAAATTATGGCAACAATAATAATTTTTTTCATAATCGCGCGATTTTGGCGGATTGATTCAAAAAAGGCAATTCAATAAAAAGTTGCAAACGTCCGGATATTTTGTTTGACTCCCGCGCTATGAAAAAATTTGCGTCAATAACAGCCGTCGCGATTTTGGCTTTCGCGGCGCAATTTACGGCCGCTGCTGACAACGCCGGAAGCGATATAAACTCAATGCGCGAACGGATAAAAGAGCTCGAAGAACAGGTTGAGCAGCTAAAAGCCAAGCTTGTCGAGCAGGCGAAGCTTGACGCCGAAATAATTTCCATGGCGCGCGCCGAAAACCGCGCGCTAAAAAAGCAGCTGCGCGCCGCCAAGCGCGCCGCGCGGTTGGCCAAGATTGAAGAGGAACCCGAGGTGAAAAGCACAAAGGAAAGAGCCGAGCAAGTCGAGAAAAAGACCGAGGAGCGCATTTCCGAAAAAGAGTCCGAAAGCGAAGGCTTTCACATGTTCCCGTTCTAACGGCAACCGATAAAATTTTAACCGACGCCCGCGCCCGCACAAAACGCGCGGACGCGCAATCAGCATAAAGAAAAATGTCAGAAACAGACTTCAAAAGCTCATTAAACCTGCCGAATACGCAATTCCCCATGCGCGGCAACCTTGTAAAACGCGAACCCGCGCGCATAGAGCATTGGGAGAAAATCGGCCTCTATAAAAAGATTCAGAAGCTCAGGGAAAATTCGCCGAAATTTGTGCTCCACGACGGCCCGCCCTTCACAAACGGCGACGTCCATATAGGTACAGCCCTAAATAAGATTCTAAAAGACGTAATCCTGCGCTACAAATCGATGAGGGGCTTTTCGACGCCCTACATTCCCGGCTGGGACTGCCACGGTTTGCCGATAGAGCACAAGGTCGTCAAACAGCTGCGCAAAGACAAACGCACCCTCGACATTCCACAGCTGAGGGAAGAGTGCGCCGCATTCTCGGAATCTTTCATAGAAAAACAGAGGGCGCAATTCGTGCGCCTCGGGGTTCTCGCGGACTGGGAAAACGAATACAAGACCAAGAAACCCGCATACGAAGCCGATATTTTGCGCACATTTGCCGCGTTCATAGAGCGCGGGCTCGTTTACAGGAGCAAAAAGCCCGTGTATTGGTCGATACCTTGCGCCACGGCTCTCGCCGAAGCGGAAATCGAATACGCCGAACATACGAGCACTTCGATATGGGTGGCCTTTAAGCTCGACGAAGAATCAAACAAGCGCCTCGGCCTCAAAGACGCCGAAATCGTAATCTGGACGACCACCCCGTGGACCCTGCCCTCAAACCTCGCAATGGCCGTAAATCCGGACGTTGAATACTGCGCGGTATCCGCCGGCGGGAGAACTTTTATCGTAGGCCTGCCGCTCGCGGACTCCTTCATAAAAGATTGCTCCCTCGAAGACGCAAAAATATCAGTTCTTGGCAAGGGTTCCGACATCGAAGGAATAGAGGCTTTCCACCCCTTTATCAACCGCAAGAGCAAAGTTTTCTGCGCGCGCTACGTCACGACAGACTCCGGCACGGGAGTAGTGCATATCGCCCCCGGCCACGGGCTCGAAGACTACCAAGTCGGGCTCGAGCACGGCCTTGACATCTATTCACCGTTGGACGACGAAGGCAAATACGTTGACGACGGGCAGATTCCCGCGGAACTCGTCGGGATAAGCGTCCTCGAAAATTCCGAGGGCAAGAGCGCCGCAAACGAAAAAGTCCTCGAAATAATTACAAACAACGGCTCGCTGCTAAAATCGGCGAAGATTTCACACCAATATCCGCACTGCTGGCGCTCCAAGACGCCCGTTATCTTCCGCGCGATGGACCAATGGTTCGTTGCGCTCGACAAGGACAACCTCCGCAAAGAGGCGCTGGACGCGATATCGGAAGTTAAATGGCTCCCCGAAAGGGGCGAAAACCGCATAAGGGGCGCTGTGGAATCGCGCCCGGACTGGTGCATTTCAAGACAGCGCTCGTGGGGAGTCCCGATTCCGGCATTCTACGACGCCGACGACAAGGCGTATCTCGACGCCGGCGTCGTGAAAGCGGTCGCCGACAAAGTCGAAAAGCTCGGCACCAACATGTGGTACAATATGTCCGCGAGCGAAATACTCGACGGAATAACACTTCCTGCGGGCTGGCCTTCGGCCGACAAGCTCACAAAGAGCACCGATACGCTCGACGTATGGATAGACTCCGGTTCGAGCCACAATGCAGTCTTGGCGCGCAATCCGGACCTCGCCTGGCCCGCCGACCTTTACTTTGAAGGGTCCGACCAACACAGGGGCTGGTTCCAAAGCTCTTTGTGGACGGCGATAGCAACCCGCGGGCGCGCGCCGTACAAACAGGTAATAACCCACGGATTTGTTGTCGGACAAGACCGCAAGAAGATTTCAAAATCGGCGGACGGCAAACCGCAAACCTCCGACATGTACGTCGGTAAATGGGGCGCCGACATAGTGCGCTTTTGGATAAGCTCTGTGGACTACCAAAACGACATTCCGATTTCCGACGACATTCTCTCGCACATATCCAACGCCTACCGCGGCGTGAGAAACACCATAATGTACCAGCTCGGCAACCTGTACGACTTCAATCGCGCAAAAGACGCCGTTGCCCCCGAGAAGCTCGACGCGCTCGACAAATGGGCGCTTTACAAGACTGCGCAGTTTGTTGACGAAGCCCAGAAGGCTTACGACGCCTACGAATTCCACAAAGTCTATAAGCTAATCGACAATTTCTGCGGAGTGACGCTGTCCAGAGTTTATCACGACATACTTAAAGACAGGCTCTACACCTACGCGGCACATTCAGCCGAGCGCCGCTCCTCGCAGACAGCGATAGACATTATAAGCGACGCCCTCATAAAAGTTGCGGCTCCTATTCTTACCTTCACTGCCGACGAAGCGTATTCTTTCAAGAACGGCGCGGAATATTCGGAAGACTCCGTCCACTTGCAGGATTGGCCGGAAATCGGCGCCGAGTACCGCGACGAAGTCGCCTACGAAAGGGTCGAGAGAGTTTTGAGCCTGCGCGAGAAGGTAAACGAAGAGCTCGAAAAGCTCCGCCAGAACAAGACGATAGGCAAGAGCCTCGAAGCCGAAATAGAGATAATGGTGGGGGCAACCTCGCCCGAGGCGGAGGCTCTGCGGGAATTGTCCGGAAATCTGCCCGAGATATTTATCGTATCGGCGGTCAGGGTGGTCGAAGGCAATTTTGAAACGCCCGCAGTGCGCGCGGCAAAAGTCGAGGGGCGCAGGTGCGCCAGATGTTGGAGAGTAATGCCGGATCTGCCCGAAGACGGCATCTGTCCGCGATGCAAAAAAGCAATGTCCGAACATATATGACGAAAAAATCAGCCGCAAAAAACAATAGCGCCGCGCCCAAAAAAAAGGTAGCGGCAAAATCCGCTGCGCCGGCAAAAAAACCGGCTGCGAGCAAGCCGTCGGTCGCGGTAAAAACCGCTAAGCCGGCTTCCGCGGAAAAGTCCGTCAAAAAGAAGCCGGCTCAGATAAAAAAGCCGGCTCCTAAAAAAACCGAGACGCAGAATAAAACCGTTTTCAAGGCCGCCTTAAAACAGGATACAGCCCCCGCGAAAAGCTCGCAAAAAAATGCTGCTCAAACCATTTTAAAATCGGCCCCCAAGGGGAATCCTAAAGCCCGCAAACCCGACGGCTCTGCAAAAATCTCCATAAATATGCCGGCAAATGAAGTGCCGGAAGTCCGCGAAACCAAGCAACCAGAGCCGATAAAGCCAAGGCGCCAAAAGAGAAACCATATCCGCCCGTCGGACTCCATCGCCTTCACTCTCGAAGATCTCGACGCATATCTTGAAATGCGGGACTCCGGCGCCGGAGCCCAGCAGGCAAAAGCTGTGGTCAAGAATATCCCGGGCAAGCCAACCGCCCCAAAGGAAACATCGGCGAAAGTCCAGATGAAGGCTACTTCGTCCCCTAAAAATCCCGTAGCGGCGGCAAGCCTATTCGATATTCTCGGATTCAATCCAGTGGAAGCCCCTTCCCTTGAAAAACACAGGGAAAAGGAAATTCCGCGCAAATGGAAAAAATATTACAATATGCTCGTGGACCTCAGAAAGAGGCACTCAATGGGCGCCGAGAGTATTTCCGGAGAGGTTTTAAAACGCTCCGCAAAGGAAGATTCGGGAGACTTGTCCTCGTACGGACAACACTTGGCGGACGCCGGCTCTGAGAGTTTCGAGCGCGATATGGCCTACAACTTGCTCTCGAACGAGAAGGAAATGATTGCCGAAATAGACGACGCCATTGAACGCATAAGAAACGGCACTTACGGAATATGCGAAGTGACCGGCGAACCCATTCCGGAATCGCGCCTCGAGGCCATACCCTTCACGCGTTGCACAAAGCACGGTCAGGAGATTAAAGAGGCGGAAAACCGCAAAATGAAATCAGTGCAAAGATCCATATACGATATGTCCGAAGGCCAGTCTGGCCCGACCGACGACGAAGAAGATATGTCGTAGGCTTGCACGGCAAACAGAACCGGCGGAAGGAGAGAAAAAATCCCCTTCCGCCAAACGAAGAAATATTTTGCCACAGTTGGAAAAATCATCAAAAAAAAGATCTTCCGCCGTATTTTTCGCGGCGGCGGCGTTAGTGATTATCCTCGACCAGCTGACAAAGCTGGCGATAGTCGCCAATATTCCGTGGGAGAGGGGGAACCCGACCTACCATTTTGGCGCGGAAAGCTCGCCAATTGCGCTGATAGACAACTTTCTATACATAGTCCATATAACAAACGAGGGCGCGGCTTGGGGCATACTGTCGGGACAGACGTATCTGTTGACATCAATAGCCCTCATTGCGCTCGCGGCGGTTTGGATTTTTAGAAAGCAGCTCGGTTTCGACTCAAAGTGCGGGCAGCTTGCGCTTGGAATATTCGCAGGCGGCGTGGTTGGAAACCTCGTTGACAGAATATGCTACGGGCATGTGATAGACTTTATAGACGTCCACCTTCCGATTGTAAATTATAGATGGCCCGCGTTCAATTTCGCCGACTGCGGGATAACGGTTGGCGTCTTTATCTACATAATAATGGTGATACTCGAGGAACGGGGAAAATCTACCTCAAAAAAATAGCCCAATGAAAAACAAAATAGCGTCGTTTGGAGAAATTGTATGGGACAGTTTTGGAAATACCGAAACTCTGGGGGGAGCTCCGCTTAACTTCGCGTATTTTTGCACAAAATTTGGCTGCGACGCCGCAATAATAAGCGCCGTTGGGCGCGACAGATTCGGGAAGGCGGCACTCGAAAAAATATCCGAAAATTCAATAAATGCCGACGCCGTTATTGTCCACGAAACCCTGCCGACCGGCATTGTTGACGTTGGAAAAGGTCCCGACGGGCTTCCGGAATACGATATTCGCCACCCAGCCGCATGGGATGAAATCGCGCTAACCCCCGCCGCAAAGGCGATAGTCGCCCGCTGCGAAGCATTTTGCTTTGGGACATTATCCCAGCGTTCGCCCGTTTCCGCAGGGACTTTAAGAGAGTTATTAAAAGTTCTCCCCAAAAATTGCCTAAAAGTCTTCGACGCCAATTTGCGCCAAAAGTATTTTAACCGCGAGGTTTTGAACTTTTCGCTTTCAAACGCCGATATTTTAAAGCTAAACGACGCGGAATTGCCGATAGTTTTTGAAACAATATTCGCGAAAAAAAGCCCCGATTTCGATATAGCCGCAAACGCAATTTTAGAAGGGTATCCGTCATTAAAATACCTTGTTTGCACCATCGGGGCCGAAGGGCATATTATATACGGGCGCGGCATAACTCCGCTAAGGGGGCTGCCAAAGCCCGTTGAAGTTGTGGATACGGTGGGGGCAGGCGACGCATTTACGGCGGGGTTTGTGTCGGCAGTACTCGGAGGCGCGGGGATTGAGGCAGCCTCAGAGCGCGCGGCGGAATCTGCGGCATTTGCATGTTCGCGCCGCGGAGCTATCGGATAATTTTTATAGGCGTAAAAATATCCTTTGGTTTGCACTCTTTCGCGGGAGTCGCCCTCAAATTTAAGGGCGATGTAAAAACATTTTATCTGAGCCGACAATTTTTAAAGAAAATGTTTTCTTTATCTGCGGAGATTTTTCTTGCTTTTTACCGAAGCTTTCCGCGGAAGCAGAATTAGCAGCGGACTCTATTGCAACCGTCGCATTGCGCGCCGACATTTTTCGCCAAAGTATAGGATTTTAGCTCATTCTACTTTGGCGCGCAAACCATGTTTTTGTCCGTTAGAATAGATTTTTCACAATTTGTCTCATTTTATTTTTCTGAAATATTATAATATAAACATACATATAAACTTGACATTTTCATCACCTCATTATAAACATATTAAATCTAAAACTTTTATTTATATCTGCAGATGAAAAAGCCTCTCTCTCAAAGTATAATTTGCTCAATTTTAGCAATCTTCGTTTCATCCGTTGCTTACGCAGACGTGTATAATTACGTAGGAAAAGAAACATACTACTCTCTGGACGACCCAAACTCTTGGTCACCCAAAGGGGGCTCGAGCGGTTCGTATGAATGGTTAAAGGGCCACACATTTATATTCGATTCTAACACAAATACCGATGCCGCCAATGAGGTTGCAGTAAAATACCTAAAAGACGGCGATACACCGGATATAGAAGAGATTATTTTCAAAACAACTACGAATGTACAAGCCTCATCTTCAAGCAATACCACTTCATATACATCAATTAAAGTGGGCAAAGTGACGGTATATACAGGCACTCAGGACAAACTTTCTACATTCTCGAAAATTACGTTGGGCGAACTATCAATCGGCGCGGATTCCGAGACCCCCGTATCAACTTCCACAATATTTTCTACTTCCTTCAACAATAACGGCAACGACTATTTTTATAATTCAGCCACCGATAACTCAATATCGGCAGATATTGGGCGCGTGACACTAAACGGGGCAGTGCCGACTAATCCAAACGACCAAAATACTACCCTATGGTATATAAACAACCAATCTTCCGCCAGTGCTAATTATAAGTCGGGAGTAATTTTGGTAAACGGAATAGACGGCACAGGAACTGTAAGAAATAATTTTGGCGACAATGTTGAAGGCGGCACGACCCTCGTTTTCACAAATACGTCAGACGCATCTTTCAAAGGCGTATTGATGGACGACTGGAGCGCGAGTTCAAAACTCGCAAAGATAACCGTAATAATGGACGGCGCAGAAAACGCTACCCAAACTATCCGCCAAGTTTCCACATCGACAAGCAGCGTGTGGCATAGAAACGATTTGGATTCTGTCGGGACAATAATAAAAAACGGGACTCTTGCCGTATCCACAGCAGGTGACGTTGAACTTTCGCGCGTCAAGCTTGAGGGCGGTGCGCTTGCAGTCGCCACAAGGGACGACGCGGGCGTCGGCGGGACTCTCTCTGTGCGCGGAATAGACTGGGAAGGCGGCGAGATAAAACTTATAATCAACCACACAACGCTTGAATCCGCAACAGGCATAAATCAAATAGGCGGCGAAGACGCAAAGTACGTATTTGAAGTTGACTTGTCGGACTTCGCGTCTGACATGACATTTGAAGGCGACGAATACACCCTCTTGCTTTCCGGCGTAGAAGCATTCGGCGACGTGTCAAAATACGAGGCCGACCTAATCTATAACGGAGCCGAGCTAAGCGGCATAGATTACAAAATTTTATCGACTGCAAACGGGCTTAATATCGCGCTTTACGGAACAATCCCCGAACCCTCGGAAGTTGCGCTATTTATAGGCGCGGCCGCGCTGTTCCTTGCCGCATACAAAAGAAGGCTGCGCAAATAATGCGCCGCAATTCATAAAAAGCACCATTGCCAACATCATTTCTAACGGCTGTCGCGATAGATTGAAGCGGCGGGGATAAAAAAATATTGCCTCGCGCCTTTTTTAGCTCGAGCTTAGCATCGAGATGGATTGAAACGGCATAAATAAAAAAACTTTGCCAGCCCGCCTCAGGAAAGAAATTTTTCAACAGATATTTCCGCGATTGCTTTAAAGACAATAAAAAGCTCCCTTCATGGGGGGCTTTTTTTGTTCGCGCTAAAATCAATCCATTCTCTCAAAACACTCATCTGGAGAATCCCATACGCATAAAAAGCCAGATTTAAAATTGACTCTTTTATAAGTAAATATATCATATCTTTATATGAGAGTTATATATTTCCTTGTGGCAATATTTTTATCGTCCATAGCATTTGCGGAATCTACAATCTACGAATTTTACCGTCCAACCGACAACGGAAAAGCGTTAATAAATCCCGACATGGGCTGGTGCGCATATTTCTATTCATGCAGAACCGGCAACTACGGATATTTTCTCGAACCCTCCGACACGCTCGAATGGTTTCCGGGAGTATCGGTCGTATATATGAGGCTTCCATGGGTGTTCATAGAACCCGAGGAAGGCAAATTCAACTTTGGGGTGCTCGACACTCCCGCCCAGAGATTCATAGACAAAGGCAAACAAATCGCAATAAGGATAACATGCACGGAACATTGGATTCCGTGGGCGACACCCAAGTGGGTAAAAGACAAAGGCGCAAAGGGAACTCAATTCCACATACGAAAAGGCCCCGTACCCGACGGCCCATGTTGGGAACCCGACTATCTCGACCCAATTTTCCTAAAATATCTCGACCGCATGGTCGGCAAGCTCGCCGAAAGGTACGACGGCAATCCGAATGTCGCCTTCATTGACATCGGCTCTTTCGGAATATGGGGCGAAGGGCATACGGGCTTCACCAAAAAGCTCAATGCCCAAGAGAGCCTTGCGGTTGCAAAAAAACACATAGACATATTCAAAAAACACTTTAAAAAGACGCAACTCGTAATAAGCGACGACGTCGCAGGCTCAAACGCGCCCGGTCCGCACTTCCCCGCTACCGATTACGCACTCTCGCAAGGAGTTTCTTTGCGCGACGACAGCATTCTCGTTGACGTTCCAACCGAGAAGAAGAAATCATGGTACCACGAAAAAATGGCAGGCCTTTTCTGGGAAAAAATGCCGGTAGTGTTGGAGCACGAGCACTACGGCCTCTCAAAAGCAAGAGGCGCATGGGACGGCAAAAAACTCGCGGATTCAGTAGAGCAATACCATGCAAGCTACATGTCAATCCATTGGTGGCCGGAGCAGTTTTTAGAGGAAAACGCCGAATTTGTGGGTGAAATCAATAAGCGCCTCGGATACCGGCTATTTCCCGCCGAAATAAAATTCCCGACCGAAATGGAAATCGGCGAAGAATTTCCCGTGGAGTTCAAGTGGGCAAATTTGGGAGTCGCGCCGTGCTACAAAGGAGGCTTCCCCGCGCTTACAATAAAAGACAACAAGGGTGGAATAATCGCGGTCATGGTGGACGAATCGCTAAACGTCAAAGACTTGCCTGTATCCGCCAAAGGCTCGCCAAAATATGTAGAAAGCAAAGGCAAATTCAGGATAGGGTTTAAGACTCCCGCAGAATTTTTTAATGAATTTACTCTAAAAATGGAAAAACGCAATGGAGCCGAATTTTATGCAGGCCCTGTGACGCCTGCAACCCCCGCTGGCGAATACAGCGTTTACATTTCTGTCGGCAAGCGCGACGGAACACCCATTTACGAACTGCCCCTCGAAAACTCCGACGGCCACAAACGCTATAAGATTGGCACAATAAGCCTAAAAGAACCTAAAACACCGGGAGTTGAAATAAAAGTCCGCAACGATTCTCCACAGGGGATAACTTGGTAATGTCGCCGCCGCACAAAAAACTGTTGACAACTACTTGATTAAAAAAATATCTATAAAAAATATACGATATAAAAAACATCATGAAAACAAAAATATTCAAAACGCTTTGCGCGTTAATTTTCGCAGCCGGCATATCTGTTGCCCAGGATACATATTTTAACGTATTCTTAGGAGGCACTGACTTCGCGCCCAACGGAACAAACGATATGTCGAATCCCTCAAACTACTATACATTTAGCAAGGACGGCAAAGAATCCACAGGTCTATGGGGGGCAAATAATAAGATAGATATTTCCGGAACAGGTGTGCCATTGCAGTCGATGCAAACAATAGATTGGAGCAAGTGGTTTGCCTATGGAGACATAAACTATACGAATGACAATGGGGAATCAACCTTATACACATCTCCCCAAAACCTAATTTTGAAAAACTCGCTCTCCGTAAGCGGGCAACCACATACCTTTTTTAAATACTCCAGGACCGCTACCGTGACTTTTGGTTCGTCCGATAGCCAAGACGAAGAATTCCTATACCACACCAACTCTTTTCATAGTATAGGGTACGGCACTGTATCTTTTGTGCGCGATGCTGATGCCGCACAAAGTACTTTTTCATTTCGAATCAACGCAGAGGCAAAATTTGAAAATGGAACTACAATAATAGGAGACGCCTCAAATAAAGACGGTTATTTTGATTCTGTGAAAATGGCAAATACAGGAATAAAAAACAGAGGCAATCTCGAAATATATGCAAAATCCATAAACTTTGGGAGCTATTTAAATTCAGATAGCACTGGAACCCTGACTGTCTATATACCCGACCAGGCTCTAATAGAAAACACTCCGCTTGTGGAAATTGCGGGAGAATTCCAACACCTCGATAAAGTAGTATTCGATTTTATAAACTACGCAAATATGGAAGCCGGAGAATATACACTGATATCGGCAGACTCCCTCGGCGAAGGTTTTAGCGACATAATTTCCGACGACATCGAGATAAAGAATCTGACACTAAAAGACGGCTACACAAGCGAACTCGAATGGGTAAACGGAAGCAATCTCATGCTGACTGTAAGCGTGCCGGAACCCTACGAGGCCGCAGCAGTAATAGGGATAATTGCTCTTGCACTTGCCGCATACAGGCGCCGCATTTAAATGCGGATTACCTACCGAATTACGGCAAGGCTTAAGTTCTACACATCTAACAACCAAATAAATTAGAGCTGTATCAAAAAGCCCTATATTCCAAGCGACATTTGTCCACTCTCCGGGGGAACATTCTTGTGTTTCCCCGGTTTTTTTGGAGTAGATTCGCCGGCAGATTCCTTAATATTGCGGTCTGATAATCCGTCCGCATTCTGCCCCGCCCTTCCGCTTTCGGAATGCAATGCCAACCCAAGCTGGCTGTCTGATTCGCAATCAGAAACTTTTCCGTCCTCCGATTTTTTAGCTGCATGCGCCAAAAAACGCACTTCGGATTCTTCACGATTTTCCGACGGCAAAGATTTTCCGCCAGACGAAGCGGCAAAATTGCCGGTCTGAAGATTGTCGCGTCCATTGGTATTAGAATCAGTCTCAGTGTTTTCCCGCGTCTGGGCGGATTTTTCCACGGTAGATAATATTTCCGAAGGTCTTTTTTCGGGAATGGCAGATTCGGTGGAAGTTCCGCTTTTATCGGCTGAAAACGACAGCTTTCCGCGCGCGTCTTTCACCATTTTTAGGAATTCATTCTCCGAAAGCACGCGCGTGCCGTATTCGCGGGCCTTGGCTGCCTTGGAGCCGTCTATCTTGCCGTCGGAAACGAGAAAGTCGGTGGATTTAGAGACATCGGAGGCCGAGCGCCCGCCGAGGCTCTCCACAATTTCCTTCGCCTTGGACCTTCCCATACTTTGCAAGGTCCCCGTAAATACAAATATTTTCCCCGAAAGAGGGAGGGAGGCTGCATCTACATTTGAAAGCGGCTTTGAGCCAAAATTTAAGCCTGCCGCGCGCAACCTTTCAATGAGAGCCCTGTTATTTGGGTCGTCAAAAAAGGCGCGTATAGACAAGGCGCGGACGGAGCCTCCTGACGAATCCGAGTCTTTCTTTTTTGAGCGCGAACCAAAGCCTTGATTGCTTTCCAAGTCTTCGAGCGGAGCCGCCATGAGCGCGTCGAGCGTACCGTATTTTCGCGCGAGATCCTTTGCGAATTGCTCGCCGATTTCAAGTATGCCGAGCGCAAAAATCAACCTCCAAAGTTCGCGGTTTTTGGACGCCTCAATAGACGATAACAAGTTGCCCGCACTCTTTTCTTTGAAATTTTCGAGCTTTAGAAGGTCGCCGAGCGTTAGCTTATATAGGTCGGCAGGATCTTTGACTCCGAGAGTTTCCACGATTTTATCTACTGCCGATACGCCAAGCCCCTGAATATCCATGCACGAGCGCGATGCAAAATGAACAATTCTGCCGCGTACTTGGCTGGGACAGGACAAATTTGGGCATCTATAAATTGCGCCGTACCTTACCAAACGCGAGCCGCATTCCGGGCAGTTTTGAGGGAATTCGTACGGCGTTGCCGACTGCGGGCGAAGTTCTTTTACGACTTCGAGAACTGCCGGTATTATTTCCCCCGCCTTTTCGATGACAACGGTATCGCCGACGCGAATGTCTTTTTCTGATATGTTGTCGGCGTTGTGCAAAGTTGCGCGCGATACTGTTGTGCCCGATATAAAAACCGGTTCCAGTTCTGCGACGGGGGTGACCGCGCCAGTGCGCCCAACTTGCAGTGTTATGGATTTGAGCTTTGTTTGGGCCCTTTCCGCGCGATATTTCCATGCGACAGCCCATCTTGGCGCATGGGAAGTCATGCCGGCACGCGAATAAAGCGAGCAATCGTCAAGTTTGACGACGGCTCCGTCCGTGTTGTATGGGAAATCCGCCCGGACTTCCTCCAATTCGCAAATGCGCTCAAACGCCTCATGCGGTCCATGGGCAAGCCTTGTCCATGAGAATGATGGCAGGCCCCAATTTCGCAATATTTCTGCAAGTTCCGACTGGCGGTGGAGTGTAAATCCTTCCACAGCGCCAAAGGAGTAGAAAATCACTTGAAGATTTCTTTGTTCGAGGACGTTTCTATCGAGCAGCTTCAATGTTCCCGCCGCGAGATTGCGGGGGTTAGCGTATGGCGATTTGCGGTTATTGTCGGAAATTGAGTGTTGGGGTTCAGAATTTTTTGAGATTGCGGCGGCGGAAAGCCTGTCGAATTCAGCGCGTGTCATATAAGCCTCGCCGCGTATTTCAAGCAGGGACGGAATATTTCTGCCGATTAGCCGCGCGGGTAGATTTCTTAAGACAAAGGCATTGCGCGTAATGTCGTCGCCCTTAGTACCGTCGCCTCTTGTCAAAAGGCGCGCAAGTTTACCGTCTTCATAGACTGCGGAAATGCCGGCGCCGTCGATTTTTGGCTCCACGCAATACATAAAATCCCCACCGAGACCGAGAGTTTTATGTAGGCGAGAATCGAATTCTTCGAGTTCCGAAGAATTAAAAACGTTGTCGAGGCTCTTCATTGGGGAGAGATGTTCGACAGCCACGAATGCCCCTGACAGATCGTTTCCGACAATGCGCGAGGGGGAGGATTCATCGGCGTATTGTGGATATTTTGCTTCGAGTTCTTTTAATTGCCTTACGAGGAGATCGAAGTCGTCGTCGGAGATTACCGGTGCGTTTTCGATACGGTACAGGCGTTCGTGTTCGGCAATTTCTGCACGAAGTTTAGCGATTTGATTTTTGGGGGAGTCTTGTGGCATAAGAAACGTGAATATTTTTATTAATATGGGGTATTTCGCAAGAAATAATAAAGGCACTTTTATGATAAAGCTAATTGTGGAGCATTGGAGGGGGAGGGAAAAAATTAAGATTTTAGTCAGAGTGGACAATTTTTTTTAAATATTCCAAAAAAAGGCTTGCCAAGTGTATGAATTTAGTATGAAGTGAACGCTTCAAAAATTCTTTGGAGAGTCCCTATCGTCTAGCCCGGTCTAGGACATTGGATTTTCATTCCAAGAACCGGGGTTCGAATCCCCGTGGGGACGCCAGAGGGTTGATAAAAAAAGCTCGGACGAAAGTTCGGGCTTTTTTGTATCTCTGCGAAGTCGGGGAAATGAATTTTTGCCAAAGGCAAAAACCCGAAGGGCAAGCGTTAGCGTAGTTCAATTCATCGACTTCGCTCCAGAGGGTTGAGGTAAAAGAGAGGCAAGTTGAAAGACTTGCCTCTTTTTTTTTCCACCATTCCACAATCTTTGACGTAGAACGAATAAAAAATGGGAATTATTGCGTTGTCCTTAAACAAAAAATATGCTTAAAAATCGGGTCAACACCAAAGTCAGTGGATTTTAATGAAAGACGCCGCATTGGACAAGGAC
>URAJ01000012.1 GCA_900545715.1 uncultured Opitutales bacterium | reverse complement strand
CCAATTCGCCGACAGTTGTAATGTTGGCGTTGTTGAGGCAATTTGCGGCGCGAACGGAGAGTTCGATTTCATTGACGCTCATGTTGAGGAGCTTTCTGAGCCTATTTTGCTCTTCGCTTACCTCTTTGCCGACCGTCTCGAATTCGATTTCCTGATCGTTTACCTTGTCGAACACATCGATGTGGTGCTTTAAGATTACAGCTGCGTCCTTCAAGGCTTCGTCAGGAGTGATTCTGCCATCGGTCCAGATTTCGAGGGTGAGTTTGTCAAAATCGGTCATTTGGCCAACGCGCGTAGCATCGACCGAGTATTTTACGAGCTCAATGGGGCTGAAAAGCGAGTCTATCGCAATGACCCCTATCGGCTGGTCCTCATACTTGTTTTCGTCGGCCGGGCGCCAGCCGCGACCGCACGATATTTCGACTTCCGCCACGAATCTGCGCTTTGTGTCGAGCGTGCAGATTACCTGTTCGGGATTGACAATCTGAATGTCGGCGTCGGGCTGAATATCGGCGGCAGTGACAGTCCCCTGCTTGTCAACGTCAATCATTAGGCGCTTATTTTCGCGCAGGGAGCTTTTAATTTTAATCTTTTTCAGATTGAGGACGATGTCTGTGACGTCCTCTACAACGCCGTCGATGCTCTGAAACTCGTGATCGACACCTTCGATGCGAATCGAGCTAATCGCCGCACCTTCGATGGAGCTTAGCAATACGCGTCTTAGCGCATTGCCGACGGTGTGGCCGAAACCCGTTTCAAAGGGCTCTGCCACATACTTTGCATAAGTGCTTGTTGCGCTCCCTTCGTCTTTTACAAGACGCTTGGGGAGTTCAAATTTTCCGAGGCGTTTGGCCATTGCTTTCTCCGTTTTTTTTAAGTTGATGATTAGCGAGAGTAGAATTCGACGATGAGCTGATCGTTTATCGTCTTATCCATTTCGTCGCGGATGGGCAAGCGGCTGATTGTGCCGCGGAAGGCGTCCTCAACTCTTTCGATCCAAGCGGGAGTCGGGCGGAGCTGCGATTCGTCGAGAGCGCGCTGGGCGAGCTGGCGGGAGGAAGTGCGGTCGCGCACTTCTACGACGTCGCCGGGCTTGCATGCGTAGCTTGCGATATCGACTTTTTTGCCGTTGACCTGAACGTGCCCGTGTGTGACAAACTGGCGGGCAGCCTTGCGAGTGCGTGCAAAGCCGAGCGAGTAAATCACGTTGTCAAGGCGCGTTTCGAGCATCTGCATAAATATTTCGCCGGTGACGCCGCGCACTTTCTTGGCGCGTTCGAATGTAAGGCGGAACTGCTTTTCGCTCAGACCGAACATGAAGCGCAACTTCTGCTTTTCATTGAGGCCCATCGAATAGTCGGTGACGCGCCTGCGAAGATGCGGGCCGTGTTGTCCGGGAATGTAAGGTTTCTTTTGCATCGCCTTGTTTTCGGGGAAGAGAGCCATTCCGAAGCGGCGATTGATTTTAGTTGTCGGTCCTGTATAACGAGACATTTCTAAATTCTCCTATCTATAATAAATTATACGCGGCGGCGTTTTGGTGCGCGGCAACCGTTGTGCGGAACGGGGGTGACGTCTTCGATGGACGTTACGATGAACCCGAGCGCTTGGAGGGAGCGTATTGCGGAGTCGCGGCCCATTCCGGGGCCCTTTACGCTGACAGCAACTTCCTTCATGCCATGGCTCATTGCGACTTTGCCGGCGTCCTGGGTGACGACCTGCGCCGCATAAGCAGTGCTCTTGCGGGAACCGCGGAAGCTCATTTTGCCTGCGCTCGACCAGCTAATGACATTGCCGGCGGGATCGGTGAAAGAGACTTTCGTGTTGTTGAAAGTTGCGTTGATGTGGCAGACGCCGGAATAGACGTTTTTGCTGCCCTTAGCCTTGCGAACTTTAATTTCTCCGACATCTTCGGAGAGGAGGTCGGAGGCGGTTGGCTGAGAAGGCTTTGCTTCGACAGCGGCTTCCGGCTGGGCGGCGGCTTTGTTTTCTACGGCTTCCGCCGCTTCTTGTTTCTTTTGTTCTTCGCTCATTTAAATGTCCTTACTTCTTGGTTACGACACCTACGGTTTTGCGCGCGCCCTTGCGTGTGCGGGCATTCGTGCTGGTTCTCTGTCCGCGCACGGGCAATCCCTTTGCATGGCGCAAGCCGCGGTAAGATTTTATTGCGGCGAGGCGCTTCAGATTGCTTACCACTTCGCGGCGAAGATCGCCCTCCACCTTAAACTGGTGCTTGGCGATTGCATTCATAATCTTGTTGATATGCTCCTCCGTAAGTTCGTTGGCGCGCATGGATTCGGGAATTGAGCATTCTTCGCAGATGAGCTTAGAGCGCGTCGGACCGATACCATATATGTATCTGAGCGCGTATTCTACGCGCTTGTTGTTGGGAATATCTACTCCGAGTAATCTTGGCATATTTTTTCCGTTGTTTAAAAAGACGTTAAATAATGAATATTTTTTTTTATTTGAAAAGTTTTTTTTGTCGGTTTTTCAAAAAATAACAATTCTCCCCGAAAAGCAATCAAGCCCGCGGCGGCGGAAGCTATTCCGAAGCCGGTAGGGTCAGGATCTCGGGATCCGATTCCGTAACGAGCACCGTATGTTCAATATGGCAGCTCGGTTTTCCATCGGCTGTGTAAACCGTCCAGCCGTCGTCTCCGACAAATATTTCGGGATTGCCCATGGTTATCATGGGTTCTATCGCAAGAGTCATGCCTGGCCGCAAGAGCGGTCCAGTACCCGCGCGTCCGTAATTCGGAACTTCGGGTTCTTCGTGCATGTTTCTGCCGACTCCGTGCCCCGTGAACTCTCTCACGACGCCAAAGCCGAGCGATTCAACGTATTTTTGTATCGCCGCAGATATGTCGCCCACGCGGTTTCCGGGGCGCGCCTTATCAATTCCCAGTCTCAGAGATTCGGCGGTCGCCTCAACGAGCTTCCGCACCTCGGGGGTAGGTTCCCCTATATAAACAGTGCGGGTGTTGTCGCCGACGAACCCCTGGTAAATCGTCGCGCAGTCTATGCTTACTATGTCCGAGTCTTTCAGAATCACGTCTTTCGAGGCGATTCCGTGAATGACCTGGTCGTTTACGGATATGCAAACATGACATGGATATTTTAGAGATCCGCATTTGTATTTATACGCAGCGCTGCGGCAATGGTATTGATCCATCAGCCGTTTGGCGGCTTCGTTTAAGTCCCAAGTGGATACTCCCGCGACGGCAAGCTTCGATATTTTATCGAGAACCGTCGCCGCTATCTCGCAAGACTTGCGCATAACCCGCAAGTCTCTTTCGGATTTAATAGGTATCATAGCGCGATGACTTTTTGCCGGATTATTTTAAAGAACAAATTTGCAACTGGCTCCCCAAGCCCTTTCGGACTTAGGCCCATTTGCGAATGACCCATGCCGCAAGCCCGATGAAAAATATTATCAACAGGGGCGTCCATAGGGCCCAAAGGTTTTTGATTTCGCTCGTGTCGAGGATTTGGCGAGTCTGGCCGACGCTGCGGCCGCGAATGCGCCCCTTTTTGAGGAAACCGTCATAGTGGCGTTGTAATAGATAAGTCTCGACCTGTCTCATTGTATCGAGAGACACGCCGACGGCGATGAGCGCACCTGTGCCGCCGAAGAAGTTTGCGATTTTCGGGGGAATACCGAGGTACGACATCAAAAGATTGGGGATTACCGCGATGATTACGAGGAATAGCGCGCCCGCAAAAGTCAGGCGGGTCATTACGTAGTCGAGGAAGCGCGCGGTGGGCTCGCCAGGGCGGACGCCCGGGATATATCCGCCGTTGCGTTTGAGTTCGTCGGATATTTGGAGGGGCTTAAACATTATGGAAACCCAGAAATAGCTAAACGCGAAAATCAGCGAGCCATAAATTACATTGTACCAACCTATGCTAAACTGCCCGAAAATTTGTTGTGGGAAAAGCAGAAGAGCGGAAGCGAAGATGATTGGCATAACGCCCGCATAGTTGACTTTAAGCGGCAGATAAGAGCTTTGCCCGCCCATAATTTTTCTGCCGACAACCCTCTTTGCATACTGGACTGGGACTTTTCTGACAGCCTGCAAAATCATAATGATGCTCGCCGTAACGATGCAGAGGAATGCGAGCATCAATACGGCCTGCGGAACGCCCATCGAGGCGCTTTCGGCGCCGACCGCGCGATTGAATACAAGCTGGTACGCTTGGGCGACAGCCCCCGGCAGCGAGTCTATAATACCGACGGTAATGATTATTGAGACGCCGTTTCCGATACCGCGCTGGGTAATCTGCTCTCCAAGCCAAGTTAGAATCATACAACCGGTTGTTAGCAATATTACGCTGACAATGAAAAATACCGGTATATTTCCGGCAATTATGATATTGCCGAATTGCCCTTTGTCAAAGCCCTGGAACATAGTATCCGGGCTGTAAACGAGAGCGTATGTTATCATCGTGCCCTGAATTAGGGCGATTACGATTGTTAGATAGCGGGTGTATTGGGCGATTTTCTGCCTTCCCGAGTCACCTTCCTGCATTAGTCTGGCAAGGCTCGGCATTACAGCGCCCATAAGTTGTAGGATAATCGAGGCGCTGATGTAAGGCATTATACCAAGCGCGAATACCGCGCCGTTAACCATAGCGCCGCCAGTGAACATGTTGTACAGCCCCGCCAAGCCGCCGCCGTCCGACGAGGACGACGCATAGTAGGCTTGGAGCGGTGCCGGGTCGACTCCCGGGAGGGGAATGCCTGCTCCCACTCGAGCGATAAAAATTAGTCCGAGCGTCAAAATTATTCTTTGACGCAGTTCCGGAATTTTAAAGCAATTTGTGAAAGCGCTAAACATGACTTCCCTGTATTATACCCTTGCGTTTTTTTAGTCTGCGGATTATTCCGCGGCCGAATTTAGGACTGCCTTGCCGCCTGCGGCTTCGATTTTCTCGACGGCGCTCTTAGAGAATTTGTCGGCTTTTACGACAACCTTTTTTGTGAGCTTGCCGTTGCCGAGAATCTTGACGAGCGGATCCGAGGCGCGTACGAGCCCCGCAATTACGAGGGAGTCGCGCGTGATTTCTTCGAGCCCGAGATTTTCGAGAGCGCCTACATTTACGACAGAGTATTCCGTGGTAAATTTATAGTTGTTGAAGCCTCTCTGCGGGAGCTTGCGGTAAAGGGGCATCTGGCCGCCTTCAAAACCGGGCCTGACGTGGCCGCCGGAGCGCGCTTTAGCGCCCTTTTCGCCCCTGCCCGAGGTTTTGCCGTGTCCGCTGCCAACGCCGCAGCCGAGACGTTTGTGGGCGTGCTTTGCGCCCTTGGGATTTGAAAGATTGTGGAGTTTCATAATCAGAACTTATTTGCCCCTGAGGGAATTGATAGTTTCAGCCGTGCGGAGGCGATAGAGGGCGTTGAGAGTCGCATTGACCATAGCCATATCGTTGTTAGAGCCAAGCGATTTGCTGAGGACGTCCTTGATGCCGACCGCTTCGAGCACCGCGCGGACACCGCCGCCAGCGATAACGCCCGTACCGAGGCTTGCGGGACGGAGCATTACAATGCCGCCGTCAAATTCGCCAACCACTTCGTGCGGGATTGTCGTGTCTTTGAGGCTGATTGTCTTCATGCATTTGCGAGCTCTGTCGGACGCTTTCTTGATAGCGTCCGGAACTTCCTTCGCCTTGCCATAGCCGAGACCGATTTTGCCCGCGCCGTCGCCGAGGACGACGAGCGCCGAGAATGTAAAGCGGCGCCCGCCTTTTACGACTTTCGCGCAACGGTTGATGTGCACGACTTTTTCGATAAGCTCCGGTCCGGCGTCTTTTTCTGCTTCGGATTTTTTATTTTTAAATTCTCTGCTCATTATTTAAACGTGTTAGAAGTTTATGCCCGCGGCGCGGACAGCGTCGGCAAAGCTCTTTACGCAGCCGTGATAAGTGCGCGAGCCTCTGTCGAATACTACTGCGGAAACGCCTGCCGCCTTGAGTTTGTCTCCGAATTTCGCACCGAGCGTCTGCGCTCCCGCGACATTGGGGAGAATTTTCTCGCCGTTGAGTTCCTTTGAAGTCGTGCAAAGGGCGACGACGGTCTTTCCGACAGTGTCGTCTATGCACTGGGCATATATATGCTTGTTCGAGAAGCATACGGAGAGCCTGGGGCGCTCCGGAGTACCGGAGACCTTGTTGCGGACGCGCCAGCGGCGTTTTTGTGCAAGTTGTTTTTTCTTCAAAACTTTCATATCTATAACCTTTCAGAGCCGCGCAACTACGCGGTTTTCTTGCCCTCCTTGCGGCGGACGTATTCTCCGTGGATTCTGACGCCTTTGCCCTTGTAGGGTTCAACGGGATAGAAGCGCTTTATGTTTGCCGAAACTTGGCCCACGAGCTGTTTGTCAGCTCCCGAAACGGTTAAGAGCGGGTTTTTGTCGTTAGTTTCGCCGATGACAATGGTTATGCCGTCCGGAACTTCGAGAATGCACGGATGCGCATATCCGAGCGCGAGAGTCAGCGTCTTGCCTTTGAGGTCGGCCTTAAAGCCGACGCCCTTGATTTCGAGAACCTTAGAGAAGCCCTCGGCGGCGCCTTTTACCATTCCCGCGATAATGCTTCTTGCCGTGCCGAACATTGCGTCTGAGAAACGCGAGTCGGTAGCCGGGCTGACGCGGATTTCATCGCCTTCAAGTACTATTTTTATGGCGTTTTTGTCAAAAGAGTGGGCGACTTTGCCCTTGGGTCCTTCGACGCTGACATTGTTGTCGGCGACGGACGCCTTAACGCCTGATGGAATTTTAACAGGGAGTTTACCTATTCTGCTCATGACGCCTCCTTACCAGACTTTGCAGATTATTTCGCCGCCGACTTTCTTAGCACGGCATTCAGAATCTTTGAGAATGCCCTTGGAAGTCGTGAGGATTGAAATGCCCATGCCGTTGAGGACTCTGGGGATTTCGCGATATTGGAAATAAGTGCGGCAACCGGGTGTGCTGACGCGGCTTATATTTGTCAGAGCTGGAACGCCGCCGACATATTTCAAAACGATGTTGATGGATTTCTCCGCCTTTTCGCCTGTCACTTCATAAGATGTGATGTAGCCTTCGTCCTTCAAAATCGAGGCAATGCCTTCGCGCAATTTGGAGTACTGGGCCTTGCAGGATTCTTTTCCGGCCTTGCTGGCGTTGCGGATAATGGTGAGAAAGTCTCCGATGCTATCGTGAGTAGCCATAATAATGTTCCTTTCGCCTTACCAGGAGGATTTGGTGACACCGGGAAGCTTGCCGTCGAGGGCGAGTTCGCGGAAGGTGATGCGTGATAAACCGAATTTGCGGATGAAACCGCGCGGGCGGCCTGTTATAGAGCAGCGGTTGCGGATGCGGATTTTGGACGCGTTGCGCGGAATGCTGCAAAGTTTGCGCTGTGCGGCAAAGAATTCTTCGTCGGATACGCTGGGGTCGGCGAGCACTTTTTTGAGTTCCGCCTTTTTGGCTGCGTATTTCTCAACTAATTTTTGACGCTTTAAATTGCGTTGTATCGATGATTTTTTAGCCATGGTAATTTATTTTTTCGTGTTGGCGGTCGTCGTCGGTTTGCGGAAGGGCATGCCGAGGAGTTTGAGCAGTTCCCTGCCCGAGTTGTCGTCGGAAGCGGTCGTCACGATGGTGATGTCCATGCCGATGTTCTTGCGGCCCGGATCGACTGTCACTTCGGGGAAAATCGTGTGGTCTGCAATGCCGTAGTTGTAGTTGCCTGCGCCGTCCAATTTGGTCGGCACGCCGCGGAAGTCGCGGATTGAGGGGAGAACTACGGATATAAATTTGTAGAGGAAGTCCCACATATTGGCGCCACGGAGGGTGACCTTCACGCCGTTGGGCTGGCCTTCGCGAAGTTTAAAATTCGCGATGCTCTTGCTGGCCTTCGTGACGACGGGCTGCTGACCCGTAATCTTGGCGACCTCCTTGACTACTTCCTGAACCCATTCCTTCGGCATTTCGCTGCGTATGCCGGAGCTTACGACGATTTTTTCGAGGTTGGGCACCAGATGGGGATTGTCGATTCCGAGATTCTTTTTGAGTTCGGGAACGACCTTTTCCTGATATATTTTTTTAAGTGCTGGAATGCTCATTGTTGTTATTTATTTAGTCTCCGCTTACGCCTTTGACTTTTTGGAGTCGTAGCGCCCGGCCGACATTACGTTTGAAATGTGGATAGATGCCTCGCGTTCGACGATGGCTCCGTCGGGATTTTTCTGGCTCTTGCGCTCATGGAACTTGCGGATATTTACGCCTTCCACAATGACACGCCCCTTGGACGGCATAACCGCCAAGACCTTGCCGCGCTTTCCTTTGGCCGAACCGGAAATTACGACCACCTCTTCGCCTTTTTTGACTGACTGCTTCATATTAGAGTACCTCCGGTGCGAGGGAAATGATTTTCATGAAATTTTTGGAGCGCAATTCGCGGGCGACAGGGCCGAAAATACGCGTGCCCTTCGGGTTGCCCGAGCCGTCGAGAATTACGACCGCGTTGGAGTCGAAGCGCAGATACGAGCCGTCGCTGCGGCGTATCGGAGCCTTTGTCCTGACGACAACCGCTTTCGCTACCGTGCCCTTTTTGACGGCGGCGTCGGGAGTCGAAGACTTTACCGCGACAACGATTACATCGCCGACATGCGCGATTCTCGTGCGCTGGCCGAGGCGGCGTATCATGGAAACTTCTTTTGCGCCGGTGTTGTCGGCGACTACAAGCTTTGTTTGCATCTGTATCATGATCGTGACCTCCTTATTCAGCGTTTACTACGGGAGCCTTTTCGACGATGCGGATAACGCGGAATCTCTTGAGCTTGCTGAGGGGGCGCGTTTCCATGACCTCTACTTTGTCTCCGAGGGCGCATTCGCCTTTTTCGTCGTGGCAATGAATTACCGTCTTGCGGCGGATTTCTTTGCCGTAAAGGGGATGCGGAACCTTGTAGAAATATGTGAGTTTTATGCTCTTTTCACCCGAGAGCGACGTTACGACGCCCACGATGGTTTTACGTGACTGTCTTGATTTTTCGGACATTTTTTAGCCTTTACTTCTGTGTCTTGACGGTTTCAAAACGGGCGATGTCGCGGCGGAGCTGCCTTATGCGCGCTGTGTTTTCGATCTGTCCCGTGCCTTTGCGTATGTTGAGATTCAACAGTTCGTCGCGCATGTCGCGGAGTTTTTTCGCCTGTTCTTCGGGGGAAAGTTCTCTGATTTCTTTGGCTTTCATCTGTGTCAAATCTCCTTATAGAATTTCGACGCCTTCGCGTACGATAAACTTGCATTTGAAGGGAAGCTTTCCGTCGGCGAGCCTCATGGCTTCGCGTGCCATTGAAGCGGGAACGCCGGAGGCTTCGAATAGTATTGTGCCGGGCTTGATAACCGCGCACCAGAATTCTACTGCGCCTTTACCTTTACCCATACGGGTTTCAGCGGGCTTCTTAGTGACGCTCTTCTGGGGGAATACGCGCATCCATACCTTGCCGCGGCGCTTGAAGTGCCTGTTGATTGCGACGCGCGCCGCTTCGAGCTGCGCGGACGAGCATTTGCCGCGTTCGGTCGCCTGGATTGCGAAATCGCCGAAAGCGATGGTGTCGCCGCCCTTGGCCATGCCGCGGTTGCGGCCCTTGTGAACCTTGCGGTACTTTGTTTTTGCTGGAAGAATATTAGCCATGGTGTGATTTCGCTAAGATTAGATGTTGTCCTCCGATTTGAGGCAGAGCCAGCATTTTACGCCGATTTTGCCGTAAACGGTATTCGCTTCGGTGAAGCCGTAGTCGATGTTTTCGCGGAGGGTGTGCAAGGGTATGCGACCCTTTCTTTGCCATTCGGTACGCGCGATTTCAGCGCCGCCGAGACGTCCGGAAACTTGTAGTTTCACGCCGTCGGCGCCTGCGGACATGCAGCTGGAAATGGCCTTTTTAATTGCGCGGCGGAACGACACGCGGCGTTCAAGCTGCAAAGCCACGCTCTCTGCCACGAGATACGCCACGAGGTCGGGCTTCTTGATTTCTTGAATGTCAACGAGCACGTCCTTGCCGAGGAATTTTGCCAAATCGGCTTTGAGCGTTTCGAGAGCGGATCCCTTCTGTCCGATTACCACGCCGGGGCGGGCTGTATAGATTTTAACGCGTATGCGCTGTCCGGCGCGTTCGATAAATATGCGCGGGACGCTTGCAGCCTTCAGCTTTTTGTTGAGGAATTCGCGTATGCGGTAGTCTTCGTTGACGGCTTCGGCGTAGTCGCCCTTGCCTGCGAACCAGCGCGATTCCCAATCGCGGCGAACCGCGAGACGAAAACCTTTAGGATTTACTTTCTGACCCATATTGTTGCCTATTTTAAATTATTTTTCGTCGCTGAGGATAATCAAGATATGGCTTGTTCTCTTCCTGATGGGGTGCGCGGAGCCGCGCGCCACAGGGCGGAAACGCCTGAATGCAACGCCTTGGTTGACAATCGCACTCTTGATTTTCAAGTTGGCGGCCGCAAGGCCGTTGTTGTTTTCGGCATTCGCAATCGCGCTTGCGAGGGTCTTGGCGACCAAACGCGCGCTTTTGCGGGGCACGAGCTTCAATATTTCCAAAGCTTCGGCGGCATTCAGCCCCTGAACTTCCCGTGCTATTTCGCGCACTTTTTTATCGGACATGCGCGCAAACTTTGTTAAAGACTTAACTTCCATAATTGTTTCCTATTGTAAATCGGGTTGTCTTTTAATGTAAACTTTGTCTCCGGACAAGACCGCCTCGTCTGAAAGGACTTTGGCCACCGAAGCGTCTCTTTTCGCTTCGACCACCACGGCTTGGGTTATAAATGCGTCGCTTCTGTAAACGTAGCAGACGGAACCTATCGCCAAACCGCTCATGGAGCCCGTATTTATTTTTATCAGAACGGCGTCGCCTTCGGTCTTAATTTCGCGGACTGTCGAAGGAATGTTCGAGTACCCCGCGAGCGACCAGTCGGGACCTGCGGCCGAAGCAGTTTGCAGCGCGGCGATAACTGCCGCCAAAACAAAAATGCCTCTGCCGAAGAACGCCATATTACATCGTAGCCTTCTTTGTGTGCGGTTGATGTCCCTTAAAGAGGCGTGTGGGCGAGAATTCGCCGAGCTTGTGGCCGACCATGTTTTCGGTGACATAGACAGCTACAAATTTCCTGCCATTGTGGACGTTGAAGTTCAAGCCGATGAAGTCGGGAGTGATTACCGAACGCCTCGACCAAGTCTGGATTGGCTTGCGGGAGTTCGTCTTCTGCGCTTCGTCGATTTTATCTTGGAGACTCGGATCTACAAACGGACCTTTTTTAATTGAACGTGACATTTATCTGCTCCTTCGAATTACTTCTTAAATTTTTTGCCGTTGCGGCGTATGAGAATCATCGAGTTGGACGGCTTGCTCTTGATGCGCGTCGGGTAGCCCTTCGCGAGCTGCCCCCAAGGCGAAACAGGATGTCCGCCGCCGGAAGTGCGGCCTTCGCCACCGCCCATCGGGTGGTCGACAGGGTTCATCACTACGCCTCTTACTCTCGGGCGTTTACCCATCCAGCGGTTGCGGCCGGCTTTACCGAGGCTCTGGTTGCGGTGTTCGGTGTTGCTTACCACCCCTATTACCGCGCGGCAGTTCGCGTTGATTATGCGGACTTCTCCGCTGGGCATTTTGACTGTCGCAAGCTCTCCTTCAACACCGACAAGCTGTGCGCCTACACCCGCGCCGCGGGCTATTTGCGCGCCCTTGCCGGGCTGCATTTCCACGGAGTGGATTCTCATCGCCGGGGGGATTAGTTTAAGCGGCAGGCAAAGTCCGACCGGAAATTCGCTCTGGCGCTTGCCGGTTGTGAGGATTGAGTCGCCTTTTTTGAGTCCGTCGGGGGCGATTATGTAGCGCTTTTCGCCGTTCTCGTATTGAACGAGGGCGATGTACGCCGTGCGGTACGGGTCGTACTCAATCGCCATAACAGTCGCGGGGACGTCGATTATGTCGCGCTTAAAGTCGATTATGCGGTAAAGGCGCTTGTGCCCGCCGCCGCGGCGGCGCGAAGTGACGCGGCCGTAGCAGTTGCGCCCTTTTGCGCGGTGCTTGCTTTCGGTCAGCGCGCGTTCGGGACGCTTGTTATCGACTTCATTGCGGCTGAGTTCGAGAAATCTCTGCGCCGGAGTCAAAGGTCTTCTTTTTATAATAGCCATTTTAGGATTCTCCCTGCTTACGCGATCTGAATGGTGTCGCCCTTTTTGAGGGTGACAATCGCCTTTTTCATTTTGCCCTTTACGCCGGGGTTGTTCCTGCTCATGCGGGAAACCTTTACCTTGCCCTTGACGTTCATGGTGTTTACGCTTTCGACCTTGACGTTGAAGGTTTTTTCAACGGCCTTTCCTATCGCAACCGCGCTTGCGGATTCGGCGACGACGAAAGTGTATTTGTTGCCGACTTGCAGGTTCGCGGCCTTTTCGGTGACGCGGAAGCCTTTTAGAATATTTTCCGAGTTAATCATTTTTTACGCCTCCTTGTTTGCGCGGGCGAGAACAGTGTCAAGCCCCTTGCGGGATACGATTATGTTGTCGAACTGCACGAGTTCCATCGCGCTGAGCGAGGCTGTTTCGCAGAAGTTGACGCGGGCGATGTTGCGGCTGGCAAGTACAAACTTGTCGGCAAACACATCGTCAATCAGCAGCAATTTGCCTTTCGGCTGAATTTTGGAAAGGATTGCGTTGACCGCCTTAGTCTTTGATTCGGGAGCGTCGAATTCTTCGATTACAGAAATTCCGTTTTCGACACATTTGTCGAAGAGTGCTCTTTTGAATGCGAGCAGCTTCACCTTGCGGTTGATTTTTTTCGACCAATCGCGCGGCTTGGGACCGAACACGACGGCGCCGCCGCGATGTATCGGGCTTTTCATTGTACCGTGACGGGAGCGACCACCGCCCTTTTGCTTGAAAGGCTTGCGGCAAGTTCCGCTAACGTGGCCGTAGTCGAGCGTGGAAGCGTTGCCCTGGCGCGCGTTCGCCTGATACGCTACGAGCGTTTCTTTTAGCGCGAAGAGCCCTTTGTCACCTTCAAACTGCGGAATATTTTCAAATTCCTGTTCTGTAAAATTCGAACCGTCTTTTGTATAAACTTTGAGTTTCATGTGCGCGGCTCCTTATGCTTTCTTGGCTTTCTTGGCGGGACGGACGATTACGATATCGCCTTTTGCGCCGGGAATGCTGCCCTTGATTAAAAGAATATTTTTGTCTTCGAGAATCTTGACAATCGGGTGGTTTTGGGTCGTGCGGCGAACCTGACCCATGTGGCCGGGCATCTTGCGGCCCTTGTAAACATGGCCGGGAGTCTGGCGGCAGCCGACGGAACCTGGACGGCGGTGCATCATGTGGCCGTGCGTCTGGGGCTGTCCGTCGAAGTTGTAGCGCTTCATTACGCCCTGGAAGCCGCGGCCCTTGGTCGTGCCAATGATATCGACCATCTGGCCTTCCGAGAATTTCGCAACGGTGATTACATCGCCGAGCTTAAATTCGGAAGCGTTTTCAACGCGAAATTCTGCAAGCTTGCGGAGGGGTTCGGCACCCGCTTTCTTGAGGTGCCCGAGCTCGGGTTTGGACATGCGCTGTGTCTTTTGCGCTCCGAAGCCGATCTGCACGGCTTCGTAGCCGTCGCTCTGGGCTGTTTTTATCTGCGTGACCGGGCATGGACCTGCCTCTATCACAGTCACGGGGACGAGAGTGTTTGCTCCGTCGTACACCTGGGTCATGCCCAGTTTTTTACCTATTATGATTTGGCTCATTTTGCTAAGCGGCAGGCGGAATCAATTCCGTTGGAGGCTGCTGTTCGCCGTCGAGTTGAACTTCAGACAACAGAGCGACCCTTACCTGCTTTAGTTGTTTATGTTGATTAAAAAATTTGTAAAGAGTTTCGATAATGCCCTATCGGGACATCGAGTCAATATAAATTTTTGATATTTTTGAAAAAAAGACAAATTTCGCGCAAACTTTTTGGTTCTCTCCGGTTGAGCCGCTTTTTTGCGGTCGGCGATGCTTCAAAAAATTTGCGCCCTAAAATTTGCTTATGTCACTGCGGCGGCGGCTGTTGCCACTCCCGCGGTCGGATTTTTCACGGTTTTTTTATTTCCCGCCGCGCAATCCGCTGCGCTTTCTTAAAAATTCCTGCTTCTAAAATAAGTTCCGAGTGGAAAATTTCTTTTTAATTTTAAACTCTTTTTTTATTTTGCAAGAATAAAGAATTTTCGGAGAGGGAGTTTTTTTCTCCCCACCCCGAAAAATCAGACACTACACGTTAATCGTGATATCGACACCCGAAGGCAGATTGAGCTTTTTGAGCTCGTCCACCGTATTGACGGTAGGATCGACTATATCAATCAGACGCTTGTGCGTGCGCAATTCAAATTGTTCCATGCTCTTTTTGTCAACATGCACGGAACGATTTACCGAGTATTTCTCAATTTTCGTCGGGAGCGGAACGGGCCCGGAAACGCGCGCGCCTGTGCGCTTCGCTGTTTCGACGATGTCGTTCGCGCTTTGGTCTATTGTGCGAAAATCGTAGCCCTTGAGCTTTATTCTAATTCTCTGAGTAGCCATTTTGCTTTCGTTGTTTAAATGTTACGATCTTGCAACCTTGCGGGCTGCGCCTTCCTGTACCTGTTTGAGGACGTTGTTGGGAACCTGCTCGAAGTGGCTCGGCTCCATCGAATACGACGCGCGGCCGCTCGAGAGCGAGCGTATGTCCGTCGCATACCCGAACATCGTTTCCAGCGGTATGAACGCCTTGATGTGGCAAAGGTTGCCCTTCGTCTCCATGCCTTGGATTTGTCCGCGGCGGCGGTTGATGTCGCCCATGATGTCGCCCTGATATTCGTCGGGGGTCGTCACTTCGACCTTCATTATCGGCTCCAAGAGTATCGGACCCGCATTTTTCATCGCATCCTTGAACGCAAATATGCCGGCCATCTTAAATGCCATTTCAGAAGAGTCAACTTCGTGGAATGAACCAAATACGAGCGTCACTTTTACATCGACTACGGGATAGCCCGCGACAACGCCGTTGAGCATAGCTTCTTTTATTCCGTCTTCCGTCGGCTTTATGTATTCCTTGGGGATTACGCCGCCAACAATTGCGTTGACAAATTCGTAGTGCTTGCCCTTTTCGAGAGGCTCGATGTCAATTTCGGCGTGCCCGTACTGACCGCGGCCGCCGGACTGGCGGACGAACTTTCCAACGCCGTGCGCCTTCTTGGTGATAGTTTCGCGGTAGGCGATCTGCGGCTTGCCGGAATCGGCCTCGACCTTGAACTCGCGGAAGAGTCGGTCGCGGATAATTTCGAGGTGGAGTTCGCCCATGCCGGAAATGAGGGTCTGCCCCGTTTCGGAGTCGCTCTTAACGACGAATGTCGGGTCCTCCTCAGCCAGGCGCTGCAGCGCAATGGAGAGTTTTTCCTGGTCGGCTTTACTCTTGGGCTCGATGCTCATCGAGATAACCGTATCGGGGAATGTCGGGGGCTCGAGGCGAACTTCGTGGTCGCGGTCGCACAGAGTGTCGCCCGTCACGATGTCCTTTGCGCCGATTATGGCGCATATCGAGCCGCTGTATGCTTCTTCAATATCGTCGCGCTTGTCAGCCTTGATGATAAGCAGGCGGGAAATGCGCTCGGATTTGCGGGAGCGCGGATTGTACACAGTCATGCCCTTCTTGAGGCAGCCGGTATATACGCGGACGAATATGAGTTTTCCTACAAACGGGTCGCTCCAAAGTTTGAAAGCCAAAGCTGTCGGCGGCGCAAAGTCGTCGGGAACTATTTCCAGAGACGGAGTGTCTTCGTCGCCTTCCGCGAAGGCCTTAATCGGGGGAACGTCGAGCGGAGAAGGCAGGTAATCGACAACCGCATTCATCAGCATCTGCACGCCCTTGTTCTTGAAAGCCGAGCCGGGAATTACCGCGACAAATTTGCGCGAAAGAGTCGCCTTGCGGATTGCGCGCCTGAGTTCGTCGGGTTCAAAATTGGTTTCGCCTTCGAGGAAGCGCTCCATTATGTCGTCGTCGAAATCCGCAACGCCTTCAATGAGGCTCGCCCTGTACTGTTCGGCCTTCTCTTTATATTCGGCGGGAATTTCAACAATGTCGAATTTTACGCCCTGCGGGTCGTTTTCGTCATAGACAAAAGCCTTCATCGTGACGAGGTCTATAAGACCCTTCAATTTGTCCTCTGAACCGATAGGCAGATATATCGGGTGGGGATTTCCATTGAGCTTTGTCTTGATGTCTTCAACGGCTCCGTAGAAGTCGGCGCCCGTTCTGTCCATCTTATTGATGAACGCAATGCGCGGAACGCTGTATTTGTTCATCTGGCGCCAGACGGTTTCCGACTGGGGCTGCACGCCCGCAACCGCGCAGAATACGGCGACCGCACCGTCGAGAACGCGGAGAGAACGCTCAACTTCTGCAGTAAAGTCTACGTGTCCGGGGGTGTCGATGAGGTTTATCTGGTGCTCGATACCCTTGTATGGGCCCTCTCTGGTCGTCCAGTTGCAGCTGATTGCGGAGGACGTGATGGTGATACCGCGTTCGCGTTCCTGTTCCATCCAGTCGGTGACAGCCGTGCCTTCGTGCACTTCGCCTATTTTGTGGACAACGCCGCTGTAAAACAGGATTCGCTCGGAGCAAGTCGTTTTGCCGGCGTCGATGTGCGCCGATATACCGATGTTTCTCGTGTATTCGAGCGGCTTCGGCCTATTGGGGGAATTTTTTGGAGATAAAGTTGCCATTTATAAAAATCCGTTAGCGGTTATCACCAGCGAAGGTGCGCAAACGCCCTGTTGGACTGCGCCATCTTGTGAACGTCTTCGCGTTTTTTTACCACTGTGCCAGTGTTGTTGTAGGCGTCCACGAGTTCCGATGCGAGAGCTTCCGACATTGCAACACCCTTGCGGTTGTTGGCGGCGTCGATGAGCCAGCGGAATGCGAGCGTCTGCTGACGGTCAAAGGAAACTTCGACGGGAACTTGGTAGGTTGCACCACCAACTCTGCGCGATTTTACCTCGAGCTTGGGGCGGATATTTTCGAGAGCACCCAAGAGGAGGTCGATGGGATCGCCCTTTTCGAGTTTTTCGCTGACGCGTTCAATAGCGCCGTAAACTATGCGTTCGGCAACGGTCTTTTTACCGTTTTTCATCACCATATTTATGAGGTGGCTAACGAGCGGGCTCTTATAGCGGGAATCCGGAACGCGTTCTCTTTTTTCAGCTCTGTGTCTGCGTGACATATTTCTGCCTTGAATTTAAATGTTTATTTCTTTGCCGCCTTAGGACGTTTTACGCCATACTTGGAGCGGCTGCGGCGGCGTTTTTCAACACCCATGCAGTCGAGCGCGCCGCGGACGATGTGGTAGCGGACGCCGGGGAGGTCCTTTACGCGGCCACCGCGCACGAGGACAACGCTGTGCTCTTGGAGGGAGTGACCTTCGTCGGGAATGTAGGCGATTACTTCGTATCCGGAAGTAAGGCGCACTTTCGCGACCTTGCGGATAGCGGAATTCGGCTTTTTAGGAGTGCGGGTCATTACCTGCACGCACACACCGCGGCGAAACGGATTCGACTTTAACGCCGGCGCTTTGGTCTTCGATACCACCAATGTGCGCGGCTTGCGAACTAACTGGTTAATTGTAGGCATATTTTGTGTCTTTTATAAAGAGAAAGATGAATGAAAGTATATATTCATCTGCTCTTGGCAAGTTTTATTTTTTAATTTTTTGGATTATTATTTTTTGTATCCCGAAATTTCCCTTTGCAAACGTCGTTTCATGAATGCGCCGCGCCGCTTTTGCCGGCGCCTCGCGCTTTGTTAAAACGCTCGGTGACCTTCCAGTTTGGGAAGGCGGTTCGCATTCCAAAACAAGGGCAACCTCCGGGAGGGATTCTGGAGCTCGGGCCGCCGCCTCATAGTTTTTTTCAAAACCAAAATTCGGACCACCGCCGTTTTTTGCCGGGAATTTTTTATAGCGCTCTCGCGCCTGCATTAAAAAATCCGCCGGCTGCTCCGAAAGAAAGAAGTCGGTTAAGACTCCTGGATTGTGGGCTCGCCGCTTTCAACCGCCGCGGAGTCCTCAGCCAATGACGGGAACGTCTCCCCTTCGGCGATTACCTTCAACTTGCGGTACGCCGCAAGCCCGGTTCCGGCGGGAATCAGATTGCCCATTATGACGTTTTCCTTGAAACCTGTGAGATCGTCGCGCTTGCCGAGCGTCGCCGCTTCGGTCAGGACTCTCGTGGTTTCCTGGAACGAGGCTGCGCTTATGAAACTTTCAGTTTCGAGGCTCGCCTTCGTTATACCAAGCAGAATAGGTTCTCCCGTCGCGGGCTTTCCGCCGGCTTCGGATATCTTTCTGTTGGTTTCCATAAATTCGTATTTATCGACTTGCTGCCCCCAGAAATAATCTGAGTCTCCGGGCTCTATCACGCGGATTTTGCGCAACATTCTCGACAATATCACTTCTATGTGCTTGTCGTTAATTGTAACACCCTGCGAGCGGTAAACCTTTTGGATTTCCCTCAGGATGTACTCTTGCACGGCGCTCGGCCCCATTATCTCCAATATTTCGCTCGGATCGAATCCGCCGTCGGTGATGGGCTGTCCCTTCTTAACTTCGTCTCCGTCCTGGACAGTTATGCGCTTGTTCGCGGGAATGAGGTGCTCTTCGACTCCCTCGTCGTTTTCGTCCGCGCCTTTGGGGATTATCTTCAAGAGCTTCTTCTTGCGGCGCGTTCCGGCCATTTTCACTATGCCGTCTATGCGCGCCATTTCCGCCGCTTCCTTGGGCCTGCGGGCTTCAAACAGTTCCGCAACGCGCGGCAGACCGCCGGTGATGTCCTGCGTCTTGGCGGCTGAACGGGGCGTTTTGGCTATCATCGTACCGGGCCTTATGTAGTCGCCATTTGCGACAACCACCTGCGCGCCCGTCGGAATCGCGTAGAGGGATATTACCTCCTTCGTCTTTCTGTCGAGCAGCGCGACTGTCGGGTTGAGGTCTTCTTTGTGGTCGGAAATTGTGATTGTGCTACGACCGGTGGACGGGTCAAATTCGCTGCGGAATGTCAAGCCGTCTATCATGTCGATAAATTTCACAACGCCTTCGCGGTCGGAAAGAATCGGAATGTTGTGCGGGTCCCAGCGCGCAAGCTGCGTGCCCTTCTTGATTTTCTCGCCGTCGGCTGCCGTTATCCAAGAGCCCGCCACTATCGCGTAGTCTTCAAGCTCCTTGCCGTCGTCGTCAAGAATCAAGATGTGGCCAGTCTTATTGAGCACTACATAACCCTTGATTTCCTTGCCGCTCGTCGGGTCGAGATGCGAAAGCTCGACTGTGCGCAGGTCGCGGTACGCGACAACGCCGTCGTTGCGGACTGTTATTTCAGGCGCTTTTACGGATTGGGCAACACCGCCGATGTGGAAGGTTCTCATCGTAAGCTGAGTGCCGGGCTCGCCAATGGACTGCGCCGCAATAATGCCGACAGCCGTTCCGCGCTCGACAAGCTTTTGCGTCGAGGGGTCTATGCCGTACGCCTTTGCGGGAATCGAGTTGCGCTTCAAGTGCGTGAGCGGGCTCATTACCTTTACGCGCTCTATTCCAAGCGCATCAACTTTCTTTGCCATAGCCTCGGTAATAAGCTCGCCGCTATGGATTATGATTTCGCTCGGGTTTGTCGGATTGGGGACGTCGTCGCTCGAGCAGCGGCCAACTATGCGGTCAAAGAGAGACACTATTTCGTCGTCGCCGTCGTATATGGCCTCTTTCCAGATGCCGTTTGTATTGTGGTCGTCCTCTTCGGTGATGATTACGTCCATCGCAACGTCGCACAGCTTTCTGGTCATGTAGCCGGCGTCGGCCGTTTTAAGGGCGGTGTCGGCGAGCCCCTTGCGGGCGCCGTGCGTGGAAATGAAATATTCGTGTACGCTCAATCCTTCGCGGAAGGACGACAAAATCGGGCGTTCGATAATTTCGCCGTTGGGCTTAGCCATCAAACCGCGGGCTCCGCAGAGCTGGCGAACCTGCGCCTTGTTGCCGCGCGCCCCGGAATCCATGAGGAAGTAAACGGGGTTGATGTGCTGCCTGCCGCAGGTCTTTATCGGAACTTGCGCGAGCTTTTCAAACGCCTTCTTTGCGATTGCGTCGGTCGCTACGTTCCATATGTCGATGACTTTATTAGAGCGCTCGCCCTTTGTAATAGTACCGCGGTGGTATTCGGTTTCGACCTCCTTGATTTTTGCGCGAGCCTGGGCTATGATGCCCGCTTTTTCGGCGGGAATGTCCATGTCGCCAATACCGATTGATATGCCCGCGAGAGTCGCCGTGCGGAAGCCGAGAGCCTTGAGGCGGTCGAGAACAGGAGCGCTCTCGGAACGGCCGCAGATCTTAAACGTGTTCAAGATGAGGTCGCCCAGCTTGCCCTTGGGAACCGTGAAATTGACGAATCCCATCTTTTCGGGCCATATTGTGTTGAATATAACGCGGCCGACAGTTGTGCGGATTATCTTTTTGGTCGGATCGCCGTAAATAGTCTGCTTGCCATAGTCGGGGTTGACATAGTCAATCCAGTCGTGCCAATGCAGCATACCTTCGTCGTGGGCACCCTGCACTTCGCGGAGAGTCGCGAGGAGGGGAACTCTTTCACCCTTGCCCTTTTTGAGGCTCGGTTCATAGGTGAGGTAATAGCAGCCCAAAACGATGTCCTGCGAAGGCGTCAAAATCGGCTTGCCTGACGAGGGCGAGAATATGTTGTTGCTCGCAAGCATCAACAGCTTGGCTTCCATTATCGCCTCCAAGGAGAGCGGAACGTGGACTGCCATCTGGTCGCCGTCAAAGTCCGCATTGTACGCCGCGCAAACTAGCGGGTGCAGGCGGATTGCGTCGCCCTCAATAAGAACAGGTTCAAAAGCCTGAATCGAAAGCCTGTGGAGGGTCGGAGCGCGGTTTAGCATTACCGGGTGGCCGCGGGTCACTTCTTCGAGAATATCCCAGACTTCGGGGGATTTTTTCTCAATCATTTTGCGCGCGCTGCGCACGGTGTGGACAAACCCAAGCTCTTTGAGGCGGCGGATAATGAAGGGCTCAAACAATGTGAGCGCCATTTTCTTCGGCAGCCCGCACTGGTGCAATTTGAGGTCCGGGCCGATGACGATAACGGAACGTCCGGAGTAGTCAACGCGCTTGCCGAGAAGATTCTGGCGGAAGCGCCCCTGCTTGCCTTTGAGCATGTCGGAAATGCTTTTGAGGGGGCGGTTGCCCGCGCCGGTGACGGGGCGGCCGTGGCGGCCATTGTCGAACAAAGCGTCGATAGCTTCCTGCAACATGCGCTTTTCGTTGTGGATGATGACGTCGGGCGTCTTCATCTGCATGAGCGAAAGTAGGCGGTTGTTGCGGTTTATAACGCGGCGGTAAAGGTCGTTGAGGTCGGAGGTGGCAAATCTGCCGCCTTCGAGGGGAACGAGCGGGCGCAGGTCCGGCGGAATGACAGGCAGAACTTCCAGAATCATCCATTCGGGGCGCGCGCCGCTTTCAATGAAGCCCTGGACGAGCTTCAAACGCTTGGAAAGCTTTTTCTTAATCTGCTTTGAGCGCGTGGCCTGCATTTGCTCCGTAAGTTCGACTTCGAGCTTTTCGAGGTCGATTTTGCAAAGGAGATCCCTAATCGCCTCGGCGCCCATTTTTGCGACGAACTCGTCGCCAGCGTCTATCGCGCGCTGGTATTCCTCCTCCGTAAGGAATTGCATGTATGTAAAGGAGGTGTTCATCGGGTCGATGACAACGTAGCGCTCGTAGTATATTACGCTTTCGAGGGCCTTTGCAGTCATGTCGAGAATCAAGCCAAGGCGGCTCGGCATGCTTTTTAGGAACCATATGTGCGAAACGGGAACTGCGAGCTCTATATGCCCCATTCTCTCGCGGCGCACGCGGCTTGTTGTGACTTCCACGCCGCAACGGTCGCAGACTTGGTCTTTAAACCTTATGCGCTTGTATTTTCCGCATGCGCATTCGTAGTCGCGTATAGGTCCGAAAATTCTCTGGCAGAAAAGGCCGCCCGGTTCGGGTTTGAAAGTGCGGTAGTTGATAGTCTCGGGATTTTTGACTTCGCCGTGCGACCACGAACGTATAGTGTCGGGCGAGGCGAGCCCTATCGAAACGCAATCGAACCCCGATTCCGAATCAAAACCCAAAATTTCGCGCGCCTGAGCCTGATTTGCCTGATTGGTATTGTTTTCTTCCATACGAAAAAAATTCCTATTTTAAAATTGGCTTTGGAAAGCGCGCGCTATTTGTTTAGCGCGTCGCTGTTCTCGGGTCTGATATTGAGGCACAGACCCTGCATTTCCTTCATCAATACGTTGAAGGACTGCGGAGTTCCGGCCTGCAAGGAGCTGTCGCCCTTTACGAGCTGCTCGTATATCTTGGTTCTGCCCTGCACGTCGTCGGACTTGACTGTCAGCAATTCCTGCAACGTATAAGCCGCGCCGTACGCTTCGAGAGCCCAAACTTCCATCTCGCCGAAACGCTGGCCGCCGTATTGGGCCTTGCCGCCGAGCGGCTGTTGGGTTATGAGGCTGTACGGACCTACCGCGCGGGCATGAATCTTGTCGGCGACGAGGTGGTTGAGCTTCATCATGTAGATATAGCCGACAACGATGTCCTGGTCGAAGTATTCGCCAGTGAGCCCGTCTATCAGGCGCACCTTACCGCTTTCCGGGAGCCCTGAATCTTTTAGGTATTTGCGGATGTCTTTTTCGCTTATGCCGTCGAAGATTGGGGTTGCTACCTTGATTCCAAGTTTTTTGCATGCCCAGCCGAGGTGCGTTTCAAGAACCTGCCCTACGTTCATTCGGGAAGGAACACCCATGGGGTTCAGGCAGATTTCAACGGGGGTGCCGTCAGGCAGATAGGGCATATCTTCCTCAGGAACTATGCGGGCGACAATGCCCTTGTTTCCGTGGCGGCCCGCCATTTTGTCGCCGACCTGAATCTTGCGCTTGGTTGCGATGTAAACTTTTACAGTCTTTATGACATTCTGCTCGGAACCTTCGCCATTTTCGATTGAATCGACCTTGCGGGCCCTCTCCTTTTCAATCTCGTCAAACCTGCGCTGGTAGTTGTCGACAATCTCCATAATTTTTATGCGCACGGGAGACGGGTCGATGTCGATGTTCTTGGAGACGGCGGCGAGGCGGCGCAAGAGTGTTTTTGTGATTTTCCTGTTGGCCTGAATGATTACTTCGCCGGTTTCGGAATTGCGCACGTCGAGCGGGATTTTTTCGCCGAGGAGGACGTTGGAGAGCGCCTCGGTGAGGTCGTCGCGCAATTTGTCGGTTTGGGCGCGGTGCTCTTCGTTTATTTTTCTCGTGCGGCGGCGAATGTCGCTCGTTGAGATTTTTTCGTTGTCGCGGTCGCTCTTAGTGGTCGTTTTCACGTCCATTATTATGCCCTTTACGCCCGACGGGACGACGAGCGACGTATCCTTTACGTCCGCCGCCTTTTCGCCGAATATCGCGCGCAACAGCTTTTCTTCCGGAGCGAGTTCCGTTTCCGACTTTGGTGTGATTTTGCCGACGAGAATGTCGCCCGGCTTGACCTCGGCGCCCACGCGGATTACGCCGTTGCGGTCGAGGTTTTTGAGGGCTTCGTCGCCGACATTGGGAATGTCGCGGGTAATTTCTTCGGGCCCGAGCTTTGTGTCGCGGGCTGTGACTTCGTACTCTTCGATATGAATGGACGTAAAGACGTCGTTTTTAATCAATTTTTCGGAGAGCAAAATAGCGTCTTCAAAGTTGTATCCGTTCCACGGCATGAAGGCGACAAGAACGTTTTTGCCGAGGGCGAGTTCGCCGTCTTCGGTAGCCGCGCCGTCCGCCAAAACCGTGCCGACCTTAACAGCCTGGCCGCGCTTGACGACCGGCTTTTGTGTAAAGCATGTGCAGGCGTTGGAGCGCATGAACTTGCGGAGCTCATAAACATATACGCCCTTGTCGGGGTCATTTTTGATTTTACCCTGGACTTTTTTCGGCATTTCGCCGTCGGAAGTGACGATTATGCGCTTTGCATCTACACTCGCAACCTTGCCAGCCGATTCGGAAAGCACCACCGTGCGGGAGTCTGTCGCAACGCGGCCTTCAATGCCCGTTCCGACGAGCGGAGCCTCGGTTTTGAGGAGCGGCACACCTTGGCGTTGCATGTTAGAGCCCATCAGCGCGCGGTTTGCGTCGTCGTGTTCGAGGAACGGAATGATGCCTGCCGCGACCGATACGAGCTGCTTGGGGCTGACGTCCATGTAGTCAACTTCCGAGGGCTCGACTTCAAACACTTCGTCGAATTTTCTCGCTGTAACGCGGCCGACGAGCTTGCCGTCTTTAATTTCGGAATTGGCCTGCGCAATTGTAAGACCCTCTTCGTCGTCGGCGGACAGATAGTCTATCTTGTCGAGGACTTTTCCGTTTTCGACTTTTCTGTAAGGAGTTTCAATGAAGCCGAATTCATTTATGCGCGCATAGCATGAAAGCGAATTGATAAGGCCGATATTCGGGCCTTCAGGAGTTTCAATCGGGCAGATTCTGCCGTAGTGCGAGGGGTGGACGTCGCGGACTTCAAATCCGGCGCGCTCGCGGCTCAAACCGCCTTGGCCGAGAGCCGAAAGACGGCGCTTGTGGGTGAGCTCGGAGAGCGGATTTATCTGGTCCATGAACTGCGACAGCTGATTTCTCGCGAAGAAGTCGCGGATGACAGTCGTCATGACCTTCGTGTTTACGAGGCGCGAAGGCGTTAGGGAGTCGCTGTTCTGGTCGGTCGCATTCATGCGCTCGCGGATGAGCTTCTCGGTTCTAGCAAGCCCCATGCGGCACTGGTTGGCGAGCAGTTCGCCTACTGTGCGTACGCGGCGGCTGCCGAGGTTGTCAATATCGTCGATAACGCCCTCGCCCTTCTTTAATTTGCACAGGTACTTTGTGCCTGCTACGATGTCTTCGCTTGTAAGAATGCGGGTTTCGAGGGGAGTGGACAGGCCGAGTTTTTGGTTTATCTTAAAGCGGCCGACTCTGCCGAGGTCGTAGCGCTTGGGGTCGCGCAGCGTGCGGCGCAAGAGGGCGCGCGCATTTTCTGTCGTCACGGGTTCGCCCGGACGCAACTGCGTATAGATGTATTTTAAAGCGCTTTCTTCGTTCTTGGTCTTGTCCTTTTTAATAGCGCGGACTATTGCGCCGTCATCGACGGTAGTGTCAATGACTTTAAATTCGCGAATATTTGCCGCCTTGAATTTCTGGACGGCTATGGTGGTGAGGGTCTCGTACTGTTTGAGGAGCACTACGCCCTTCGCGGGGTCAGTAACGGGCTCGGCGAGGACAAAGTGCGAGATGTTTTCCATCTTCAACGCCTTCTCGACGGAGAGGTCCTCTACTTTGTAGAAAAGATTTACAATCTCCTGGTCGGAGCTGTGCCCGAACGCCCTGAGCAAAGTTGTGATTAGGAACTTGCGGCGGCGGCGGCGGCGGTCGATATAGACGTAGAGAAGGTCGTTTTGGTCGAACTGGATTTCGACCCATGTGCCGCGGTCGGGGATTAGGCGGAAGGAGTACAGCATTTTGTCGGAGCTGTGGAGGGTCTGCTCAAAGCAGATGCCGGGGCTGCGGTGCAGCTGGCTGACGACTACGCGCTCGGCGCCGTTTACAATGAAGCTGCCGCTTTTAGTCATCATATTTATGTCGCCCATGAAAATGCGCTCTTCTTGAGTGCGGTCCTCTTCGCGCAGGCGGAAGGTGACATGCAGCGCAACTGAGTAGGTCGCGCCTTCTTTTATGCACTCGACTTCGCTCATCTTCGGCCCCACGAGATCGTAGGAGACATATTCGAGCTTATGCTTTCCGTCGTAGCTTTCTATCGGGAAAATTTCGCTTAATACCGCGTGCAAGCCAACCTGCCTGCGCTTTGACGGAGGAACGTCCATTTGAAGGAAGTCCACATATGAATTGAGTTGGTTCTCAATAAGATTCGGAAGCGGTATTACTTCCTTCAATTTTCCAAAGTTCTTTCGCTCTGACATATTTTTGAAGATGCTTTGTTGTTTTGATTCTTTGAAAATTTTGCGAAACGTTAAATTGCCCCGAGTTAACGCGAGGGTAAAAAAAACGCGCGCCCGATTTTATTGCTGCAAAGTTGCTCCGATAATAAAAGTAAACGCATTGCGGGAATGAAATGCCCAAGCATTTAAAAAATGCGGCATACCAATCCCGACCGATTCGCGCTCCTACGGCGACTGCCGCAGTTGCAAATAACGTTCTTTTTTTTCGGCAATATTCACCCGATATTTTCAGGCGCCGCCCAAATATTTTTTTAGAAAATCCGACTTTTTCGGACAGGTTTGCTCAAAAATATTTGGGGTATTATCGTTTCGCAAAATTTTTAAAGAACTTAAATTTTATTCCGTTTTTACGCTTCGGAATTTTAAGCGGAAAAAGCGGACAGTCGCGGAATCCCTATTACGGGATACCGCGAACTCTCCGCGAAAGACTTAATGTTGCAAATCCAAAGTCGGTTATTTGACTTCGACTTCGGCGCCGGCGTCTTTAAGCTTCTTGGCGATTTCTTCGGCTTCGGCCTTTGCAATGCCTTCCTTGATGGGCTTGGGAGCGCCTTCAACGAGGGCTTTTGCGTCCGCAAGGCCGAGGGAAGTGATTGCGCGGACTTCCTTAATGACCGCGATTTTCTTCGAAGCGTCAACAGCTTTGAGAATGACGTCGAATGTATCCTTTTCTTCAACGGGAGCCGCCGCCGCACCGCCTGCTACAACAGCAACAGGAGCCGCCGCGCTAACGCCCCATTTGTCTTCGAGCTCTTTTACGAGAGCTGCAATGTCCAAAACCGAAAGGCCGCTGAGCCATTCGATAACCTGATCTTTTGTAATGTCTGCCATGGTGATTTTCTCCTTTGGACTCTTAGCATTCCGCTGGGAATATTTAAGGGGATAATCCCCCTAAGAATGTCCTTTTAGTTGTTTTTAATTGCCGCGCCTCCGCGACAGATAAGCGGGCGGCACGGGAAATGCGTTTTAGGAAGCGGGCGGCAACGCGCCCGCGAGCGGTTATTCCGCAGTTTTGCCTTCGAGCTTTTCCGCGTGAACGAATAGCACGCGAACCATCTGCTTTGCAGGAGTCGAAAGCAGCGACAGGAATTGAGCGCGCAATTCGGGAAGGCTCGGGAGGCTTCCGAGGTGCTCAACGTCGGCCTTCGTCATGAGCTTTTCGCCGAGAATGCCGATTTTTATAGTCGCCTTTTCGCGATCCTTGAAGAAGTTTACCACGGCCTTTGCAACTGACGCCGGATCTTCGCCGCCGCTGATGATGCCGGTGGGGCCTTGCAAGACGTCCGAGAAGTCGGGGAGATTCAGCTCCTTGGCAGCGAGGGCAATGATTGAATTTTTGGCGATGTGGTATTGCGCGCCGACTTCGGCGAGAGCTTTACGGAAATCGGCGGCATTTGCCACAGTCACTCCCGTGAAGTTCACGAAGAAAACATGTTCGGAAGCGCTGAGTGTCGCGCGGGCCTCGTCGAGAAGATATTTTTTTTCTGGTCTCATTGTATGTGTTCCCCTCCGTTATTCTGCGACTTCGCTGAGCGCTACTTTCACGCCCGGGCTCATTGTCGAACTGATTGTTATGGAGTTTATGAACTTGCCCTTAATCATTTCGGGACGAGTTGCGGCTACGCTCGAAAGAACCGCTTTTGCGTTTTCAACAAGCTTTTCGTTTGTAAAGCTGCGCTTGCCGACAACCACCGCAAGATTCGCGGTTTTGTCCATCTTAAATTCGACGCGCCCGCCCTTAACTTCTTTAATGGCGGATTCGATGTCGTCGGTGACTGTGCCGCTCTTCGGATTGGGCATCAAGCCTCTGGGGCCGAGTATGCGCGCGAGCTTGCGGACTTCCTTCATTGCGGAAGTTGTAGCAACAGCAACGTCAAAATCCATCCAGCCGCCTTCGATTTCCTTGATGAGGTCTTCGAGGCCCGCCTTGTCGGCGCCTGCAGCGATAGCGGAGTCTGCGTGGTCGGTAAATACTATTACCCTGACCTTTTTTCCGCTTCCGTTGGGGAGGCGAACCGTGCCGCGAACCATCTGGTTGCTCTGCTTGGGATCGACATTGAGTTTAAACGAGAGCTCGACAGTTTCGTCGAAGCCCGCTTTCGGCATTGACTGCAAGGTCGCCACCGCGTCGGCGAGCGCCGCCGGCTTTTGCGCGAGCGACTCTGCCGCCTTCTTGTATCTTTTGCTTCTTTTAACCATGACTATTTTTGTTTGTCTCCTGCTAATGCAGTGCGGTTGTTTTCAATTTGCCTTACGGCGTTAAAATATTTTTAGCCGCGCCAACCGGATACTCCACTCGACGCGGCGACGAAATTTAGCCTACGACTTCAATGCCCATTGAGCGCGCCGTGCCTTCGATGATTTTGCATGCGGCTTCGAGCTTTGCAGCGTTGAGGTCTTTTTCTTTGATTTTTACGATTTCCTTAATTTGCGCCTTTGTGACCTTGCCGACCTTGTCAACATTGGGCTTTGCGCTGGCAGTCGCGATTCCGGCGGCCTTTTTGAGGAGAACTGCGGCCGGCGGGGACTTCAAAATAAAGGTAAAGGACTTGTCCTGATAGACCGATATGACTACGGGCAATACCATTCCCGCCTGATCCTTAGTGCGGGCATTGAACTCTTTGCAGAAGCCCATGATGTTCACGCCTGCGGCGCCGAGCGCGGGACCTACTGGAGGCGCGGGATTGGCTGCGCCGGCGGGAAGCTGCAATTTAATTTGTTTTACTACTTTCTTTGCCATTTTCTTTTCCTGTGGAATTTTTTCGCGCTGAGGCTGTGCGATTTAATTTGTGCGTAAAATTATTTTGAATCCTCTGCCCTTGTCACCTGCCAATATTCGAGTTCCACCGGGGTGAATCTGCCGAATATCGAAACGCTTACCTTCAATTTTCCGCGTTCGGGGTCTATTTCGTCGATTCTGCCCGTGAGGCTTACGAAAGGCCCGTCGTTTATCTTGACCTCTTCGCCCACCTCAAAGCTCACTTTCGGCTTTTCGGTGCCCTTGGACTGGTTGATTTGTTCGAAGATTCTTTCGATTTCGTCCTTTTTGAGGGCGACCGGGCGCTCTCCGCCCATAAAATTGATTATCCCGTTTATTCCGCGTACAAAGTACCACGGTTTTTCGAGGAAGTTGTCATCGTCGTCGTAAAGTTTTACGCGCACGAAGATGTATCCGGGATATAGATTGCGGGTATTTACCCTCTTCTTGCCGTTTTTAATTTCGGATACAGTTTCAGTCGGCAGGAGAATATCGTCTTTGGAGATATACTCGCCCATGTCTTCGATGTCTATCTGGCGCTTCAAAGACTCGACTGCCTTTTTTTCCATATTGGAACGCGTCTGGACCGCGTACCATTTGCGATTGTCATCGGACGGAGAATCCATAAAATTACTTTCCGCCTCTCGCAAACTGGGTCAGCAAATCGACCACATTGTAAATTGAAAAATCCGCCAGACTTACAAATACGCCAAGCAGTCCTATGGCGACAAATACGACAACCACCGAATTTAGCAGTTCGGGGCGGGTCGGCCACGAAGCTTTTTTCAGCTCTACGGCCATCTCATTATAGAATTGTCTGACTTTGCGGAATGGATTTGTCATTGTGGTATTTTGTTGCCGCCTCCGGCGCTTATCGGCTTTGCGACTTTTAAATCCGCGTTTTCAGCGCGGCGTTATTTTAAAGCAAACAGGGGCTGAGGGACTCGAACCCCCAACACGCGGTTTTGGAGACCGCTGCTCTACCAATTGAACTAAACCCCTATTGTTAAAAAGCGTTGCGTTTTATCGAAAACTGCGCCCGCGTCAATAAAAAAATTTTCGAGGGCGCGATTTCGTTAGACGCCAAAGCCGGAAAGGCTCTTTCTGCCCTTCCGGCGAAGGTTTTAAGGTGCGGAACTATGCGATGATTTCCGAGATGCGGCCCGCGCCAATCGTGCGGCCACCTTCACGGATAGCAAAGCGCTGACCTTTTTCCATAGCAATCGGCTTTTGCAGCTCAATTTCGATGGAGAGGTTGTCGCCCGGCATAACCATTTCTACGCCTTCGGGAAGTTTGCAAACGCCGGTGACGTCGGCAGTGCCGAAGAAGAACTGGGGACGATAGTTCGTGAAGAAGGGAGTGTGACGGCCACCTTCGTCCTTGGTGAGGACGTAAATTTCGGCCTTGGCCTTCGTGTGGGGAGTGATTGTTCCGGGTTTCGCGAGAACCTGACCGCGCTGGATCTGGTTCTTTTCAATGCCGCGCAAGAGCAAGCCGACATTGTCGCCCGCCTGGCCCTGGTCGAGGAGCTTGCGGAACATTTCAACGCCCGTGACGGTGGTCTTGCGGGTTTCACCCATACCTACGATTTCAACTTCGTCGCCGACCTTTACTACGCCGCGTTCGATACGGCCAGTGGCAACAGTGCCGCGTCCGGTGATGGAGAAGACGTCTTCGATGCTCATCATGAAGGGCTTGTCTATCGGGCGTTCCGGTTCCGGAATTTCGCTGTCGATAGCGTCCATGAGCTGGTCGATGGACTTCACGCCAAATTCGGTGCCTTCGAGAGCGCCGAGAGCGGAGCCGTGTATAATCTTGATATCGTCGCCAGCATAGTTGTACTTGTTGAGCAGGTCGCGAACTTCCATTTCAACGAGCTCGAGGAGTTCTTTGTCGTCGACGAGGTCGCATTTGTTGAGGAATACGACGATCTGCGGAACGCCAACCTGACGAGCCAAAAGGATGTGCTCGCGGGTCTGGGGCATCGGGCCGTCAGCGGCGGATACTACGAGGATAGCTCCGTCCATCTGGGCAGCGCCGGTGATCATGTTCTTTACGAAGTCCGCGTGGCCGGGGCAGTCAACGTGCGCATAGTGGCGGGTGGGAGTTTCGTATTCTACGTGGGCGACTGCGATTGTAACCGTCTTGGTTGCGTCGCGAACAGTGCCGCCCTTAGCAATGTCCTGATAGGACTTAAATTGAGCCAGGCCCTTGTCCGACTGAACCTTCAGGATTGCGGTCGTGAGAGTAGTCTTGCCATGGTCGATATGACCGATGGTGCCTACGTTTACGTGTGGTTTCGTTCTGACGAATGATTCTTTCGACATGGTTCTTTCGGTTTTCTTTTGATAGGTTTTGTTGATGACTAATTTCAGCGAGCCCCAGAGCGGATTTGAACCGCCGACCCCGTCCTTACCAAGGACGTGCTCTACCGGCTGAGCTACCGGGGCGTGCTCAAAAAAGCCGCCAGTTGTCTGGCGTTTTTTATTTGTAAGAGTTAGAATATGAATTTTGCATATTTGCGCGTCAACATTTTTTTTCTTTTTTTTTCAATTTTAAACAAACCGCGAACGAACACCTCAACAAATTGATTATCATTCGCTTAATACAAAAACTCCATAAATCGGCGCATTTTCGGAGCGTAAAAAACTTGCATTTTCAAAAAAAATCTTCCTTTGCATAGATGCATTGCGCGCGTATTTTTATCCCCGCAAAATTCCAAATTCAACACCCACGCATCCCCACAACCCGCGGCAGAAAACGCAAACCCGCGAAGACCATGAAAGTTTCCACGCATAAACTGCCAGTTTCTAAGCTCGTCTCCGATTTTCGCGACGTAGATAGGTTTATGGGCCTATGCCGCGCGTGCCCGAACTTCGGGAAAATGTGGTCTTGCCCGCCTTTCGAGAGCCTCCCGCCGATTTTAGACTCCAAAACTGCGCAATGCCGGCTTTTCTTATATGAAATAGACATTCCCCCAAGCGAATCGAGCATTGGCAGGCTTTCACAACAGGAGATAAGGCGCATTTACGACGCCGCAAGGGCTGAAATAGACCCAAAACTCCTTGCGCTGGGCAGAAAATCTCCGTCGGGCTCGCTCGTACTTCTCGGGGGCTCGTGCGCGAACTGCCCATTGCCGAAATGCGCGAGACTTGAAAATAAACCCTGCCCCCGCCCCGAATCTATGAGGCCGTCGCTCGAATCGCTCGGCTTTGACGTTGTCGCCATCGCAAAGAAAATATTTGGCGCTGATTTAGAGTGGGCTACGGCTTCCAAAACTCCGCAAACATTGCGCATTGTCTGCGCGATTCTTGAACCATAGTTTGACATATTAAAATTTCTCGGCATAATTTTTATAACATTTCAGAAAAAAACTAATCACTTCTATGAAAAAAATAAGTAAGATTACACTTACTGTAGCAGCGACCATATCGGCATTCTTTGCACTTGCCGCCTGCACCGAAAAAAAACTTGAACTCAGCAAAAGCGAACTCGCCGACAAAATCAAAGGCGGCTGGGCCGGACAAATAATCGGCTGCACTTACGGCGGGCCAACCGAATTTAGGTACAGGCAAAAAATGATACCCGACGACGTAAAAATAAATTGGGACGAAAACCGCCCGATTACCACCGGGATTTTCGGCGGCCTGTACGACGACCTGTACCTCGACATCACCTTTATGGACGTCTTCGAGCGCTTTGGGTTTAATGCTCCAAGAATCGAGTTCCAGCGCGCCGTGGGTGGCTCGACATACGAGCTTTGGGCGGCAAACAGGGCGCTGCGTTTCGCATGGCTCGACGGCTTCCAGCGCGGAGAGCCGACCTCATGGAAAATCAACCCGATGTACAATGATATAGACTTTCAGATAGAGTCCGACTACGCCGGGCTTATGTCGCCCGCAATGCCGAACGTTGCCGTAAAATTCGCGGAGCCGGCGGGTCGCTCGATAAATTCCAACGACGGATTCTATTGCGGGGCATACGTTGCGGCAATGTACTCCATTGCATTCGTCTCAAACGATATGGAATTTGTGGTTACCGAGGCACTGAAAGTAGTGCCGGCCGAGAGCCGCACCAGAAAAATGATGTCCGACATTATCGAATGGCACAAACAAAACCCGAAAGACTGGAAACAAGCATGGCAGAAGTTTGAGGACAAGTACGTAAAAACCCACGACGCCAACTTTGGCAGCCGCGATATCCACGCCCCCAATAATTGCGCCTACATACTTATCGGGCTGCTGTACGGCGACGGCGATTTTGAAAAAACCATAGACATTTCAATGCGCTGCGGGCTAGACTCAGACTGCAATCCCGCGAGCGCCGGCGGAATACTTGCCACGTCGCTCGGATATTCAAAAATACCCGAAAAGTTCAGGAAACCCCTCGAAAAAAGCCGCGACAAACTCTTTATGGGGACTTCGTATTCCCCCGAAAAGGTTTACTCCACAAGCCTCAAACAAGCCCTTGCCGTGTTGGAAGCAAACGGGGCGGATTTTGAAGGCGATAAAATAATGGTTTCCGCGCAACCGCTGGCGGAATTGCCGCTTGAAGAGGACGCGCCGTCGGCAAACGAGGTTTCGTCGAAAAATATCCCGGTAAAGCTCGCAGGCTCGACAGTCGTGGAATTCGAGGGCCGCGGCGCCGTACTATACCCAAGCGCGGAGTTTTCAAAGGCGTTTAAGGCTTTTGCAAACGCCCAAAAACAGAAGGGTTTTGCGGGCGAGATTGAAGTGGTTCTCGACGGCAAAAAAGTCCGCACGGCAAAATTCTTTACGGAGAAATATCGGAACGAGCGCGATTTCATATTCGCAGAGCGCGACATTGCAAACGGGAAACACAAGCTTGAATTAAAGCTCGCAAACGCCAAAAAGGGCTTTCCGGAATTTTTCGGATACCTGAGAATTTACTCCGAGAAAAAATAGGCGCGCAGTGTAAAAAACGGGGGCAAAAGCCCCCGTTTTTTTTTGCACCCCGAGCGTCAAAAAAGGCAATTTCGGAATTCGCAGTTTTCCACGCCGAACGCGTCCACCGCCTCCTTCCACGGGGAATCCGCGCCGGAAGTTTTCAGGCGGCAGCCGTCGAACAAAATGTCTTTCGCGTACCGCAGCATAATCGCCGCGGGAACGCAGTCGCCGTTTTTCTTCCAATCCTCCAAGTTGCGGACCCGCACGGGATTCTTCGGTATCGCGCCCCCGCCCGACATCTCGAAGTCGCAATTCCTGAAAGTTATGCCGGATATGTTTTTTTCGAGATGGCCGGCGATTATGCTCGACCTGTCCCCGCCGAACGAACAGTCGGAAAACGCCACATTCCTTATGGACGCCTTCGCGCCGCTCTTGCCCCAATTAAAGCTGTCCGAAAGCATATTCAGCGGCCTCATCGCCCGTATCAGCGCGTCGGAAATGCGGACGTCCTCTATTTGGGCTCCGCCCCTGCCGTGGTAGGCGCCGATGAAAGAAATCCCCTGAAAGGTGTTTTTGACAATTATGTTGTCTATCGAGCACCGGCGTATGCGGCCGCTGCCAACCCCTATCCGGACGCCGTTGCACGTCGACTGGAGAACGCATCCGGAAATCGCCACGTCCTCGCACGGAGCGTTTGCGTTTTTCAGGCGGGAGGGATTCGCCCGCACGGTTATGCAGTCGTCCTCGGTGGAAATCGAGCATCCGCTCACAACCGCCCGCGAGCACGAGTCTATGTCTATGCCGTCGTTGTTGTGCCCGCGCGGATCGTTTTTTATCGACAGTCCGGACGCGAAAACGTCCGAACACCCGTGGAAGAAGCAGGTCCAAAACGGGGCGTTTGAAAGCCGCACGTTCCGGACGGACACGCCGCGGCACTCGCAGAAGAACAGCATCTGCCCGGGGCGCCACCGCGGATACGCAAATTTCCGCGGAAATTTTACGGAAGCGTTTTCCGGCACCTGCATCCAGAAATCGAGGCCGCTTCCGTCTATTTCGCCGCCGCCGAAGACGGAAACGTTTTCGGCCTCGAGCGCCACAAGCAAATGCGCGCCGGAAGCGCGTTCGGACTTTATCGCCGCGTTCTGCGGGCAGAAGTCGTCGCGGTTGTAGAGGTTTTTGTCCGCGGAGGCCTTCAGCTTCGCGCCCGGGAGGATTTCAAGGCCTATATTGTCGCGCAGATAAACCGTGCCCGATAGAAAAACCCCGCCCGAAAGCCTCACTATTCCGCCGCCGCTTTTCGCCGCGGCGTCTATCGCCGCCTGTATCGCGCGCGTGTCGTCGGACTTTCCGTCGGCCTTCGCTCCGTATCGCCTGGCGCAATAGACGCCGCACTCCGCACGCGCCGGAAGGGACGCGGCGGAGAGCAGAAGCCCCAAAAACTGTGCCCTTGTCATGCGCGCTACTTCTCAAATTCAAACGGGAAAGCTGGCAGGTCGGCGGTGGAATAAAGCCACGCATCGGGCTTGGCCCAAGGCCTCCATAGATATCTGACGCCTTCGGGCTTCCCCGCGCCTTCGGGGCTCTTTACAAAGACTTCGCCGCCGCGTATCTCCGGAGCACCCTCCACCCATTTGCCTCCGATTTTAAGCTCAAACCCGCGCGGATCTCCTATTCCGGACAACTTTCCGTCAAATTTTTTAAACTTCACAAGGGCTCCGCCTTCGGAAAATTCGGCGGATTTAAACATCGGCGCAATCGCCGCGATTGATTTTTTGCCGTACACTTCCTTTTCGGCAATCTTTGCGAGGCGCACGCCCACGAGCGTTTTATCCCGCGGGTGAACGTCTTTTTTATCGCCGAGGTCAATGGTATTTGCAATTCCGGAAAATTTCAGTTTCTCCGAAGCCGAAATTTGCTTGTTCCTTACTTGCGCCCACAATTTTCCGCCGCCAAACGACGGAAGTTCGGCGCATAAAAACCACAACTTTTTGTCTCCCCACTTTTCGCGCCACGCGCCGACCATATTTTCATACAAATCTCCAAAAGCCTCGACCGCCTTTGGATTGCCGGAGCCGTAGCCGCTCTCCTGCTCGCCCTGGTACCACACGACGCCGCGCGCGGCAATGCCCGCCATAGGCGCAACCTTCGCGTTCCAGTGCCTTATCGGGACTTCGTGGTTCCTGTACGGAGTGTAGTCGAGCGGCACCGAAAGCTTGTTCCAATCGTAGGGCGGCTTCGGCTTTTTTTCAGCCTCAGCCTTTTTGCAGGCAGCCTCGTATTCGGCGAGATTTTTTTTGTAGGCTTCCAGCTTTTTCGCATAGCCGCCGCTCTCTACGTATTTTTTAGACGCCTTCAAGTAGTTGCTGTAATAGTCTTTCAGATACGGTACGCGGTCTATATATTCGGCGGGAGTCCAGCAAGCCATGAGAGTTCCGCCCATTGAAGTGTTTATAAGCCCAACAGGAACGCCCAAATCTTTCAAGAGTTTTTCCCCGAAATAGAATCCCACTGCCGACTGGGTTCCTACGTTTTCCGGAGAAGTAAGTTCCCATTTGCCGCCGGGGAAGTCGCTTTGGGGAGTCTCGGACATCGCGCCGAGGCTCATTCTAAAATAGCGGAGATTCGGGTAGTTTGCGCGCGGGATTGCGACATGGGCGTCGTCGGAGCCTTTGAGCGTGAATTGCATATTGCTCTGCCCGCCCAAAATCCACAGTTCGCCGACAACCACATTTTTTATTTTTGCGGCCTCCTCGCCGTTTTCATAGACTTTTAAATCCCTCGGATTAGCCGAAGCCTTCATCGGCGAAAGCCATATCGCCCATTTTCCGTCGGCGTCCGCCATCGCGGATTTCTTCTGATTCGCAAACTCGACCTCCACCGTTGCCCGCGGCTCGGACGTTCCCCATATTTTTACCTTTTTACCGCGCTGTAAAAGCATATTGTCGGAAAAAACAGACGGCATTTTTACCGCCGCGGACAACGACGCCGCCGAGGCTGCAACAAGCGCCGCGAAAATAAATCTTTGGACTTGGAAGATATGCATGCGAATAGAAGTTTTCATTTTAATTATTTTTGTGGCTTTTCAAATTTGAATGAGAAAACAGGGGTATTCTGGGAATTGTAAAGCCATACGTCCGGCTTTGCCCAATCCGTCCATAGATACCTGACGCCTTCGGGAGCCGCGCCACCTTCTGGGGCAGAAACGAACACATTTCCGCCGCGAATCTCCGGTTTTGCTTTCACCCATTTGCCGTCGATTTTGAGTTCAAAACCGCGCGGCTCGCCTTTGCCGACAAGCTTGTCCCCAAAAGAGTCTATCCTCACAAGCACGCCGTCTTTCCCATATTGGGCAGACACTGCGCGCGGCGTCTGGAATAGGGATTTGTCGCCATACACTTGGCGCAGAGCCACCTCTTCGAGCCTGTGCCCCACGAGAGTTTTGTCGCGCGGGTGGACATCGTCCTTCCAGCCGGTGTCTATTATGTTAGCGCATGCCGCATGCCCGAGTTCTTCGGCTGCCGTTATCTGCTGGGCGCGCACGCGCGGCCAAGCGCTTGCGTCTCCCTTGGAGGGCATTTGCGCGGCGAGGAAAAAGAGTTTGCCGTCGCCCCAGCGCTCGCGCCACGCTCTCACCATATTTATATACATTTTGTCGAAGACAAACGACGGCGAAAACTTTGGATTCTCCCCCCAGCCGTCAGACTCGCCCTGATACCACAGGACTCCGCGCGCCGCATAACCCGCCACGGGAGCCACTTTCGCGTTCCAGTGCCAAATCGGGACTTCGGTGAACGGCACATGCGTAAACTTTAACGGAGTGCTGACCCTAAACTCCCACGCAGACGGGCGCTTTGTTCCCTTAGCGTCGGCCTCTTTGCATGCGGCTTCGTATTTTGCGCGGCGGACTTTCATTTCCGCGACGAGCTTTTCGTAGCCGCCGTTTTTTAAATAATCCTCGCGCTTTTTATTGTACTCCTGCATCCACTTTTTGTTGAAGGGCACATTGTCAATGTACTCCGCGGGCGTCCACGCGCGCATCGAAGTTCCGCCCTTGCATACGTTCACAAGCCCGACGGGCACTTTCAGGTCTTTGTGGAGCTTTTCGCCGAAGTAAAACCCTACCGCGCTAAATGAGCCCGAATCTTTAGGATTTGAATGTATCCATTTCCCGCCCGGGATAAAATATTGCTCCTTTTCCGTTATGCGGTTGGAATCCATCTTAAAGTAGCGGAGGTTCGGATAATTCGAGCGCGCTATTGCATCTTTTGCGTCGTCCGTAAGCGACAAAATCCACTCCATATTGCTCTGCCCGCCCAAAATCCAGACTTCGCCGACGAGAATGTCTGAAACTGTTTTAGCAGGCTTGCCGTTCTCTAAGATATTCATTTTGCGTGGCGAATCGGAAGCCTCCATCGGCGGAAGATTCAGCGTCCATTTCCCGTCGGCGCTGGCCTTTGTGGAAGATTTTTTTCCGGCAAATTCCACATCCACCTGTGAATTTGCGTCGGCAGTTCCCCATATTTTTACGGGCATATCGCGCTGAAACACCATTCCGTCGGAAAATATCTCCGGAAGCTTTATTTCTGCGGTCAACGGGTACGACCACGCGACTGCCGCAATAAAATATAAAAGGCATCTAACTTTCATGATTCTTAAAAAATCTATTTATTTTCCTTTTCAAAACCGAAAGCAGGCAGACCACCGTCGGTGTACAGCCATGCGTCGGGCTTTGCCCAGCTCTTCCAAAGATAGCGCACGCCCTCCGGTATAGAATGGGAATTAGGCGCAGACACAACCACTGTTGAGTCGGAATCAATCTCCGCTTTTGCGGGAATCCATTTGCCGTCTATTTTAAGCTCGAAGCCCCTCGGCTCGCCCTTCCCGACGAGTTTTCCCGAAAAAGCCCCGAATTTCACAACGGCATTGCCGGTATTGAATGTCGCGCCGGCAAAAACGGGGGATCTGTCTTCCACGCTGCTGTCGTCATAGACTCTGCGCATTGCAACTTTTTCAAGTCTTTCGGAAATTGGACCTTTGTCGGCGGGGTGGATGTCGGTTTTTTCGCCCGTGTCGGAAGCGCAAACTATGTACGAATTATCGACGCTTCCGGCAGCCAAGACCTGCGCCGCGCGAACCTTGCCCCAATCGTTCCCGTATCCGTAAGACGCCAATTCCACCGATATCCACGGCATTGAATTGTCGCCCCAAGCCGCGCGCCAAGCATCTACAAGTATTCTAAACTGGCGCACGAACAACGCCTCGGAATCGCCCTGGTTGGACTCCCCTTGGTACCACAAGAAGCCGCGCGCCGTGTAGCCTGCCAATGGCGCGACTTTCCCGTTCCAATGCATTGCAGGCGAAGATAAATCCACTATCGGAGTCTGCGGACGTGGGGCAATTTTGTCCTTCCACGGCATTGTCGGCGGGCGTTTATTTTCGGCTTTAGCCTTCGCGACCGCCTTCTTGTGCTGTTCCATTCTTTCCTTATGCGCCTTGGCGGCTTTCTCATAGCCGCCGTTTTTCCATTCAGGCAATTTTTCAAAATATTCGGCTCTGCGGCTTTTCAAATATTTTGATTTGTCCATCGCATCGAACGGAATCCACGTTTCCATTCGCGTCCCGCCGCGCGCGGTATAGACAAGCCCTACCGGAACGCCCAAGTCTTTCGAGAGTTTTTGGGCGAATGCGTACCCCACCATGCTGAACGATTGCGCGTTTTTAGCGTCAGCTTTTTTCCATTGCGAGCCTGCCATAGTGTCGCTTCGGGGAGTCTCGGATATGCTTGGGGCTGAGTTTGAGAAATACCGTATGTCGGGATTGCCTTCGGGTTTGAGGTTTCGCCACGTGTATGTCATTTCCATATTGCTCTGCCCGCCAAGCACCCATACCTCGCCGACAAGCACGTCTTTTATGGTGCGCGAGAGCTTTCCGTTTTCGTAAAACTTCATATCCCTGCCTTCACGCGAGGCTTCGAGCGGATCCAATAAGACGCTCCACTTGCCGTCTTTGCCGGCTTTTGCCGACTTTTTTGCGCCCGCGAACTCTACATCAACCGCCGCGTTTGCGTCGGCAGTTCCCCATATTTTTACGGGCTTCTGGCGCTGGATTAGCATGTCGTCTGAGAATATTCTCGGCAAGTTTATTTCAGCCGATAGGGCGGAAGCCGCGATGGCTGCCAATACAAAATAGGAAAATTTTTTTATTTTCATAAGCTTATATACAATCTGTTAGCGTTTTTCGTCGGTAAATCCAAAAGCCGGTATTCCGGCGTCGTTGTAAAGGCATACATCGGGCTTTACCCAGCCTTTCCAAAGGTATCTTACGCCCTTTATTGCCGAGCCGTCCGGAGTTTTAACCGTCAATTTCCCGTCCGAAAATTCGGCTTTAGCGCCGCGCCACTGCCCGTCGGCGCATTTTGCGATAAATCCGCGCGGCTCGCCCCTGCATTCGAGCTTTCTGCCGCGCAAGTCGAAGGTCAATTCCGCGGTGTCCGCCGAATATTTTGCCGACTTGAAAATCGGCCCGTAAACGGCGGGCTTTTTCTGTCCGTAAACGTCGTTCAAAGCGATATTCGCGAGGCGGTCGATAATCGGTTTTTTGTCGCGCGGGTGGACGTCGTCCTTGTCACCAGTATCTATCGATACGGCAATTCCGCCGTTGGGATCTTCGAGGGAAGCGCGCATCTGGTCCCAGCGCATGTATTCCCAGCCGTTGTCCTTATAAGACGGCAGCTGGACACACAAAAAGTACATATCCGGCTTTTTCCAAGCTTTTCTCCACGCTTTTTTCATTCCCTCGAAAATCGATTTAAAGCCGCTCCACATATAGTCAGACTCCCCTTGATACCATAGGAAACCGCGCGCGGTAAAGCCTGCCATCGGGGCGATTTTTGCGTTCCACAGGCGCGCCGGATTGTTCACTCCGTACGGCTTTGATATGTCCGGCTTAGCCTGCATATTGGCCGCCCACGGGCATATTGGTGCGCGTTTTCCCGCCGCCTTTGCCTTGGCGACTTCCGCCTCGTATTTATCGCGCGCCGCGCGCCATTTTGCGGACATTTTCTCGAACTCGGAGTCTTTCCACTTTTTTGAATCGCGGTCAAACATCTTGCGCGCGGGCTCCATTAGCGGATCGGAATTGAAAAATTCGATGGGAGTCCATCCGACCATTCGCGTGCCCCCGCGGGAGCTTTCAACTATACCTACGGGTATATCCCCCAGTGCCTTTGATATGCGCGAGCCAAAAAACAGCGCGATAGCGTTTGAATTTCCAAGCTTGTCTTTCCCCGCCACGAGCCATTGCGCCCACCCTGCGAAATCCGAGAGCGGAGTTTCGCTTATTTTTCCGCTATCTTGGGCGAAATAGCGAAGGTTCTTTGGCAAATTCTCCAATTCCTCTTTTGAGCCTATCATCGAGTTTGCCCCGAATTGCATATTGCTCTGCCCGCCGGTAATCCAAACTTCCCCGACCAAAATACCGCCGATTTTTTTCGACACCGCGCCGTTTTCAAATACGAGCATTTCCCGAGGCTGGGCGGAAGTTTCCAGAGGGGGGAGAAATAGCGACCATTTTCCGTCTTTGTCCGCCTTCGCCGAAACATTCTTTCCCGCAAACTCCACGCGCACGTCTGCGTCTGGAGATGCCTTTCCCCATACCCTTACCTGCTCGCCGCGCTGCAAGACCATATTGTCCGAAAAAATCTTCGGCATTTTTATTTCCGCGAAAACGGCTTGCGCAAACAATAGCGCAACTATCAATAGTGTTATTTTTTTCATAATTTTACAATCTGACGCGGAACACTCCCGCGTGAACCTCTCCCCCGCAGAAAAAGTTATACGTTCCGCCCTTACGTATTCCACAAAATTATTACTTGGCCCGCATAATTGTCAAATAAACAATATATGTTTGAAAAACATTTCCCGCGGGCGATAATTTTTTTGGAAAATATGATTATCGACGAAAACAAACTGAGAAAAATTTCCGAAAAGCTCGTGGGCAGGGGCAAAGGCACAATGCCTTCCCTTAAATTCCACAAGGGCAAAAGCGCGCGCTCAGATACGCTGGAAGCCGTGCGCTTGGCAATCGGTATCTTTGTGGCTGCCGCAATGCTTTTTGGGACGGCGGCGCTCGTTTGGACTCTCGCTACGGAAGCCGGGAAAGGTGTCGATACGCTTGAAAAGAAAGCGGCCCAGCGCCCTGCCGACGCGCGCGACGTGCAGGTCATATATATACCCAAGGGCGGCAAATGAAACGCGCCGACGAAATTATGGCGGAAAGCGGGCTCGCCCCAAGCCGCTCGAAAGCCCGCGCCCTCATAGAGGCGGGACGGGTTAAATTCGAGGGAAAAGTAATCGACAAGCCGTCGCGGAAACTTCCTGAAAACGCAGTCCTCGAAATCTCGGCAGACGCGCCAGAGTCGAGGTACGTGTCGCGTGCCGGATTGAAATTGGAGGCGTTTTTGGACAGATTTGGTATAGACCTACGCGGCGTCGATATACTCGATGCCGGCGCTTCTACCGGCGGCTTTACCGACTGCGCCCTGTCGCGCGGGGCAGCGTCGAGCGTATGCGTGGACATCGGCAGCGGGCAGCTCCACCCAAAGCTGTTGGCAGACGCCCGCATAAAAAATATGGAAAAGACCGACATACGCTCATTGTCGCCATCGTCTTTCGGAGGCGGGAAATTTGATTTTATATGCGCGGATTTGTCTTTCATATCGCTTGAAAAGGTATTCGGGAATCTGTGGGGCCTACTTTCCGACGGTGGAATCGCCGTGTGCCTTATAAAGCCCCAGTTCGAAAGCGACCCAAAGCTCGCAAGAATCCGAAAGGGAGTATTGCGCCCCGAAGAAAGCGCTATCGCGTTTGAGAAAATAACAAGCTACATATCGGATAATTTTCGCGGCGCCCGGATAATCGGCAGTATGCCTTCACCCATATTGGGTGGCGACGGGAATACGGAATATCTAATAGGGGTCAGGAAGGAAAGCGGAACATAGGCGCGCAAAAATTTTTTGATTTAAAAAAAGAAACGCAAAGCGCGGCGGGGAAAATCCCGCCGCGTTTCGTTATTGCGCGTTGAAGCTGATGGCTACTTGCTAAGCGCGCCGCGTTTTAGGAACTTCTTTACGTATTTGAAATCCTCTTTCATAAGGTTGCTGCGTGTTTCAGCAATCTCGGCTTCGGGGACAAGAATGATTTTGCTTGTCGTGTCGCCGAGCGTTTCGCGGTATTTTTGTATGTCGGCTTCCGAGTTGGACGGTATTTCTATACCCTGCTTATTCCACGGATAGACAAAGAGGAGATTGTGTTTGCCTTGTTCCACGTAGAACGTATTTTCGCCGAAATGCTCGGCCCAGCCGCGCGTGCCCGCGTAAATTCCGGAGCCGTAGCAGACATTGTTTTTAATTATCATTCCCTTGCGCTTGTTGTCGTAGGTCAGGAAGTTGTTGTCGCGGGGTTCCGGAGTTGAAAATTCGTTTTCACCCATTTCCCATGCAAAATTTCCCTCAAAGTGGCAGTTTATATATTCCGATCTTCCGTTAGCGCGGTTTGAGAGGAAGTGCTCGAACGCCTGGCGGCAGCGGTAGAATTTATTGCCGGTAAAGGTAATGTCGCTCGCGACAATTTCCCCTTTTTCGACTATTCCCTGAATTGTGGAACCGCAGTCGTAAGTGCGGCTTATTGTGCAGCCCGAGACGTGGTTTCTATTGTTGGAAGACGGAGATCCGGAAATCCAGAATTCGATTCCGTTGCCGAGACGAACCCATGTTCTATATCCGACCTGCGTGCTTCCGCCGATTAGGTCTATTTTCACATTTTCAATCTTTCCGCCGAACGATCCAGTGAGTCCGTGGCGCCCGAATCCCTTGATTGCGATATTGCGCACGGTGCAATTTTTAATGCCGCTGACTCCGTTGCCGTACGTCAGTATGCCAAGCTCAGCGCCGTCGGAAGAGGGGTTTTTATCATGCTTTACATACAGCCAGCGGTAGCTCTCGGCATTGACGTCCTCGGGCTTGTATATTTCACCGGTTGTGATGTCCCAATCTTTTTCAAGCATTTCGAGCTTTTTTACCTTGTGACCGTAAAGCGTGTCGCTTGCGGCGTCGTAGAGGGCGCCGAGATTGTTGAGCTGGTAATTTCCCTTGGTGATTTCAAGATTGCGCCCGTAGAAATTCTCGGTCTTGTTCATGTCGAGGCGCCATACTCCGTTGCCCATGTCCTCCCACGCATCCGGATTTTTAAGGAGTTTGAGCCCGCATATAACGGGATATTTCGAGCCCTTTCCATACGAGTCAACCACGCAGTTGCTTAGCCCCGACAACGGTTCGTAAAATACATCGCCTTTTTTAAGGAGAATGCGCGCGTTTTCTTTTGGAATTTTCGCGAATGTCTTAAGCGGACTTTTCATGGAGCCGTCGTTGGAGTCGTCCCCTGCGCTCGACGACACATAGACAACTGTTGCTATTTGCGATTCGTCCGCGCCGTATTCCTGGGCGAAGATCGGAGTCAGCGCGAGAATCGAAGCCGCGCATGCTGTGGCCTTAATTAAGTTCATTTACTCCCCCTTTTATTGTTGTTTTTTTATTAAGAAATTTTCGCACATACTTGAAATCGCCGTTCAGGAGCTTGTCCCTAAGCGCAGAATCGTCCTTTTCGACAATAAAAATTTTGCTGGTTTTGTCGCCGGTAATTTGCCTGTATTTTTCTATATCCGCATCGGATTCGGCGTTTACTACAATATTGCCGGAACCGCGCAACACCGCGACAAGGGGCTTCCCGCGCAAAACATAGAAAGTGTTGTCGCCGAAGTCGGTGGACCAGTTTGGGATTCCCGTGTACGCGCCCGCGCCATAGCAGACGTTTTCGCGGATTGTCATTGCGGCAACTCCTCTGTCGTATGTAAGGAAATTCAGGTCTTGGAGGTACGGGGAGTCGAACTCGTTTTCACCCATTTCCCAAGCGAAATTGCGCACGAATTTGCAGTCGCGGTATTCAATGGGCCCGTTGCCGGAACTCGCGAGCCAATGCTCGAACGCCTGCCTGCACCGATAGTATTTATTGCCGGTAAAGACTATGTCGAGCGCGAGGGCATTTCCGTTGTCCGTGCGCCCCTGAATTGTGGAGCCGCAGTCGAATGTGCGACTTATAGTGCAGTTGGAGACGCGGTTGTGTATATTACTGTTTGGCCCTCCCGAAATCCAAAACTCTATTCCGTTGCCGAGGCGTACCCAATTCGGGAAACCGACCAAAACGCTTCCGCCGATTAAATCTATCTCGAGATTTTCTATTTTTCCGCCTGAGCAGCCAGTGAGGCCGTGGCGTCCGAACCCCTTAATTGCTATATTGCGCACGGTGCAGTTTCTAATGTTGCTGACTCCGTTGCCGTATGTAATAAGGGCGAGGGAATCGCCATATTTTGCGGGGTTTTCATCGAGCTTCAGGTACAGGTATCTGAAAGTCTGGTCCGTCACCTTGTCTTTGCGAAATTCGGGGGATGATATCATATCCCAATTATCCTTCAAGTCGGAATGTTTTTTAAGGACTCGCCCGTGCAGAGTGTCGGAAGACGCGTCGTAAATACCGCCTATATTGTTAAAAAGGTTTCCGCGTGTGGCGGCGGGGGGATTGCGCCCGCTAAAATTGGCATCGGCGTTCATGTCGAGCCTCCATATGCCGCCGCCCATATTTTCCCATGCCGAAGGATTTTTTATAAAACGCAGCCCGCATATTACCGGCAACCTCTTGCCGTTGTTCGGATAGGAATCAACTACGCAGTTTTCGAGGCCGCTTAGAGGCTCATAAAAAACATCTCCGCGTTTTAGAAAAATCCGGGCGTTTTTTCTCGGAATTTTGGAAAATGTTTTAAAAGGCTTACTTTTAGAACCGTCGTTAGAGTCGTCTCCCGCGCTTGAGGACACATAAACCTCAACTGCAATCTTAGATTCGTCCGCCCCAATGGACACTGACGCAAAAGAGTTAGCACAAAAAAATAGCGCGGCATACACCGTGAAAATACAAGCAAATCGCTTCATAAAAGATTGCTAACACATCGAAGAATGCCGTTCAATAAAAATCTCAATCAACTCCCGTTTAAAATTCGTTGAAAAAAATTTTTTTTGGGTCAGACTCAACAATATGATATTGAAGCGCGAGAAAGAAATGATGTTTTTCGGATTGTCAGCCGAAGAACATTCAATGAGGGGTGTCGGCCTTTTCCTATTTATATATTTGGGGGCGACGCTCGTCGCGTCGATACTGACGCCGCCCGTATATTGGGCTGTCGAGTGGCTGCATTCCGTCAATCCTTCCGAAACTACTACGTGGCTTTTAGGCAAGAGGCTCGACATATTCTACGACAGGATAAGATGGGGTCCAATAATAATAGGGTTCCCGTGGATGATGAAAGAGTGCGGATTATTTTCCCTATCAAACCTCGGGCTTAGATTCGACCGCAAATCCCTGCTTTCATTCATTGGGTTCTTTGCGTTCGGGATTATTCTTGCGGCGGGAATATTCGGGTTGCAATGGGCATTTGGGGTTTCTTCGCCCGATCCTGAATTTGAAAAATCCGCAATAATTTCGGCCATATGTGGGGCATTGACGGGCGCTCTTGTTGTGGCGCTTCTTGAAGAAATAATAATGAGGGGGCTAATAATGCGCTCTTTTTATACGGCGGCAGGCCCTATTACTGCGATAATTTTGAGCTCGCTTTTTTTCGCATACAAGCATTTTAAAGTTCCGTCGTCGATATGGAGCCATTTGCCGGGAGGCGGGAGCGCGACTTGGGATATGGGATTTTTTGTCGCATGGTACGACACCGTCGGCATCGCTTACAACTTCAGCTTCACGCAATTTGCCGGATTGTTTATGTTTGGGGCGTTTTTGTGCATTTTGTATATTAAGACTAAGTCGCTTTGGCCGTGCATAGGCTTTCACGGTGGACTTGTATTCTGCCTGATGATATACCGCAAGGTATTCGACATTACGCAAAACGGCCCGCGCGGCATTCTCGGCGGGGCTGGAATGACGGACGGTTGGCTTGCGCTCGGGATTCTTACTGTAATGTGCGCGGCGGCTCTATTTTGGGGCGGAAAGAACGCCGAAGAGAAATGATACCCGAACTGCTTAGTCCCGCGCGCGACCTGCCGACTGCCATAGACGCAATTTTATCCGGAGCCGACGCCGTTTACATTGGCGCTCCCGAGTTTGGGGCGCGCAAGAGCGCGGCAAACTCCGCTGAAGACATAAAAAAGCTCTGCGAGTTTGCGCATTTGTACGGCTGCAAAGTTTACGTTGCGCTCAACACCATACTCTACGACGCCGAGCTTCCGAGGGCAGCAAAAATGGCTGAGGAACTCTGGGACGCCGGAGCCGACGCGATTATCGCCCAAGACTTGGGTCTTTTAAAAGTGGCGTCGAGGCGCATAAAATTCCACGCAAGCACCCAATGCCACGCCGACTCCGCCGACAAGGCGAGATTTCTTGAAGCCGCCGGATTTGCGGCAGTCGTGCTTGCGAGGGAAACTCCGCTCGAAGGCATATCTGAGGCTGCGGGAGCCGTAGGAGTTCCGATAGAGTGTTTTGTCCACGGGGCGCTGTGCGTTTCATACAGCGGGCAATGCTATTTAAGCTACAAGATAGGCGGGCGTAGCGGAAACCGCGGGGAGTGCGCCCAGCCTTGCAGAATGCTCTATGAATTTATAGACGCAAACGGGGCGGAGATAGCCCCGCCTCGCCATTATTTGAGCCTGCGCGACATGAATAGAATTTCGGCGCTGTCCGATATGATAGACGCAGGCGCGCGCATATTAAAAATAGAAGGGCGGCTAAAAGATTACGGATATGTTAAAAACGCGACCGCCGCATACCGCGCCGCGCTCGACGAACAGCTGAAAAAACGCGGGCTTCCCCGCGCGTCGTACGGGGAGAGCCGTACGGAATTTTCCCCCGACCTGCAAAAAACTTTCAACCGCCAATTCTGTCTGTACCACTTGCGCGGCATAGAGAAAGGGTGCGGAAGCTTTTCTACACCTAAGGCACTCGGCGAATTTTTGGGCGAAGCAGAAGCGGTTTTCCCTGGCGGATTTAAAATGAAAAACGCCGAAAAGATATTTTCAAACGGCGACGGCCTTTTTTTCGAGACGGCGCTTGGCGGAGGATTCGGCGCGGGCGTCAGCGCAGTCGAGGCAGATACTGTAAAAATCGGGCGGCCAGGAGAGAGGCTCTGCATTCCGCCCCGCGCGAAAATATGGCGCAACCGCGACGTAAAATTTGAAAGGGCTCTTGCGGGAAAAATTTCGCGCAAAATGCCTGTGCAAATATCCGTCTCCGACGCAGGCGAATTTTATTTGTTCTCAATTTCTACTTCCGACAACCGCGGCATTACATTCTCTCTAAAAGAGCGCAAGTCGGACTTTGAGGAGTCGAAAAATTTTTTGTCGGAAAAGAATAAATTTTTACAGGCGCTTTCGAGGCTCGGCGACACGCCGTTTGAGTGCGCTGAGCCGAAAATCGAGTGCGGCGCCCTTCCCCATATGCCTGTCTCAAAGATAGGCGCACTGCGGCGCGAGCTTGCCGAGGGGCTGAAAACGCGGATTCTCGAAGAATACGAAAAGCAAAGGCTATCTTATGAGCGCCCGCTACCGCGCAAAATAAAGTTCTCCAAGCCGCCGTTTGAAACCGACGCCCGCACAAATATCGCCAACCGCGAGGCCGAAAATATGTACGCCGAAATGGGATTCAAAATACTGGCGCGCGCACCCGAGACAGGTGGTGACATCTCACAGATTCCGCTAATGCGCACGCGCCACTGCATCTTGCGGGAGCTTGGCATGTGCCGCAAGGAAGGCAAAATTGACCGCAGATTTTCGGAGCCGTTTTTCCTAAAATCGCGCGACGGCAAATTTCCGCTCAGGTTCGACTGCGCAAACTGCCAGATGTTCGTGCTCAACCCCGACACTTAAATTTTGCGCTCCGCAAAAGAGCGCCAGAGTGCTTTTGGTGCGAGCCTCAGCGGGATTTTTAAATCCGCCTTTTACGGCGCTGAGAATTTTTATTTTTTAGAATTCAATTTCCAGTTTTGAAAGAGTTTTTTATTTTTTGAGGAAGAGAGAGCCTTTTCTTTCTTGGAGATATACACTGATTCTTTCGAGGCCCCGTATTGGGTGTTGAAGAACTTTTTATAATAGGCGGCGCGCCCCTTGGCATCGGACGGAATTTTGTCGGAAAATTCCGCGTATTTCATGCGGGCAAAAATTGCGCATAGGACGTCGTTTTTTTGCAGGTCCTCAAAATCTATCGACGCCTTTGAGCCTCCGAATTCGCGGATAATTGCGGAATAGAGTTTCGGGTGCTTGTATTTTATGGACCTGTCCCAGAGATCGCGGAAAGTTCCGTACTCTATTTGGAATAGCCCAATGGCGTCTCCGCGCGACTGCTGGAAGCGCGGGGCGAGGTCGCTTTCCACGAGGGCGGTTCCCAAAAGCAACAGTTCAGCTTCCTCGGAGTCGTAAAGCCCTTTCGGAGCGTTGTCGGCGCGGGTTATAAATCCGCAAGCCGAGCGGATAATTTTCAGCGCGGCTTCGATACCCAACTTCCGCTCCGCCACCGCATATTTCTTGCGCAGCCGCTCGATATACGCTGTTTCCTCCGGCGTTTTCACATAGCCGCGCGGCTTCCTGCAATGGGCAACTATCAATAGCGCAACTGCGGCTAATACAATCGCCGCGCCGAATTTATATTTGCGCGACAATTTTACGAGAAATTTAAAAATGCCCCACAATGCGCGCAATAAAAAGGCAAGAATTGCCGGCAAAGACGCGCACACACGCGCGAAAAACGCGCCGGCGCGGCGGGATTTTCGCGGGCGTTTACCCGCCTTGCGGGTAGAGCCCGTTTTCACCCGCGTTTCTCCATCGACCGCACGAGAACAATCTCCCGCGCATATCCGGCCTCGTCGTTTGGAGTTTCGAGATAATACGGCAGACTGTTTAACAGCGGATGGTTTACGATTCTTTCTATGGCCGCCAATCCGATTGAACCTTCACCGAGTTTTGCATGCCTGTCCTTCTTTGATGCGAAGGGAGTCATGCTGTCGTTCAGATGGACGGCTTTGAGCCTTTCAATGCCGATAGTTTTGTCAAATTCTTCGAGAACGGCGTCGAGATTTTCAACGATGTCGTACCCTGCCGAATAAATATGGCAAGTGTCGAGACATACGCCTGCGAATCCCCCCGACTTCTCGATAATTGCGGCGACTTCCTCAAAGGTCGAGCCTACCTCGCTGCCCTTTCCCGACATCGTCTCAACAAGCACGCCCGCCGAGAAATTGCGTTCACCTATGCGCGAAAGCATTTCCGCCGTGAGTTCTACTCCCTTTTCGACACCCTGCCCGACATGAGAGCCCGGGTGGAAGTTGTAAAGCGCGCCTTCAAACAATTCGAGTTTTTCGATATCCTCGCACATCGCTTCAAACGCGAATTTGCGCAGGGACTCGTCGGCAGAGCACGGGTTGAAAGTGTACGGGGCATGCACGAGCATCGGCCCGAACGAATTTTCTTCTGATATTTTTTTTAGCGCGAGCGCGTCGTCGCGGTCGAAAGCTTTTGCCGCGCCGCCGCGCGGGTTGCGGCTGAAAAACTGGAAGCAGTCTGCGCCCAGCTCGAGAGCTTTTTTGCCCATAGCCGCATATCCCTTAGAGAACGATAAATGACATCCTATATGCATGTTTACTCCGACTTTTGAAGTGCCATTATATCCGGGAGCTCGCGCATTTTTCCGCGCAAGTCCATTCCGTATCCGAAAGCAAAGCGCCCTTCCGTTTTAAAGCCTACAAAATCCGCAACCGCGCGCTTTTCGCCAGGCACGCGTTTGTCGAGCAATACGCAGATTTTAACCTCTTTCGCGCCGCGTTCGAGCAACGCGCGGGAAACTTCTGCGACAGTCGCCCCGGTATCGAGCACATCGTCTATTAACAGCGCGCGCATTCCCGCAACGTCCGGGAGCGGCGTCAATATTTTCGGGCGCCCCTCCGGCGAGAGCGAGTCTCCGTAAGAAGAAACTTTCACCGAGAATATTTCCAGACCGCAGCCCGACAGCCCGCGCAGCAAGTCCGCCGCAAAAAACATCGCGCCCTCCGCCAGCCAAACGGCGCATATCGGAGCCGCCGACTCGCCCGCCCACTTTCTGATGTCTGCCGCGAGTTCCCCGACTCTCCTTGTTATCTCGGAGCGCCCTATCAATATTCCGTATTTCTCCCGCATATTTTATTGATATTCGACTATCGCCCAAAACCTTCAAGCAAATTGCGCGCGCAAAGTTTTCTCTATTGCGGTCTTTGCGGCGGAATAGTACGGAGGCAGCTTGCCCTTTATTTCCGCCAATATGAATTCCGGAGAGTTGCCCTCGCCGAGCATTTTTACCGCCTCAAACATAGCGATTCTCCTCAATAGGACAAGCGAAGGCACGTTCAGGCGCAAATATTCTATGCTGTCGCGCGCAAGCTCTATCTCGTCGGGATCGGTCAGGGACTCCGAAACACTCACTTTGCCGGAAAAAGAATATTCAAAGAATTTCTCGCAGCGCGGATCGTACGGCGATACGACGCGGTTGCAGCCGCGCGCGTGTCCGCAGTGCAGAGTCACCCCAACAAGCTCGTCAAAAGTTTTGGGAATGAAATTGGGCTCATTTTTTTTCGGATCGCGTATGCAGGATGCCGCCATATTGGAATAGTCCATGCTGTTTTCCGAAAGCCCGCCCATTTGCGGCTCTATATGTTCTATGTGCGAATTGTTCTCGTCTATGCGCGACTCGCAATAGCAGCATAAATACTTTTGGCGCACAATGAGGGAGTTTTTGACAATCCTCTTTATGCGCGCGTCTTTGAAACGGTAGTATTTGGAGTTCGGGTGCCTAAGCTTCCATGCCTTGAACGCCTCCGGCGCCTCGCTCTCGCGGGGTTTTTCAATGTGCCGCATTGTCTTTGCCGTTTGCCGATTCCATCGCGCGCGCCAGATATTCACCGCGCAATATTTCCGGATCGTCCGGAATGACTTTGCGCAGCCGCCCGATTATTTTTAACGCCTTTGCGGAGTCGCCCTTGTCGAGAGCCGCGTACATGGCGTCTATTTCGCGCTTAAAGGAGCTTTCCCTGTCGGCGTGCAAAAAAGTACCGAGAATGTCGGCCGGCGCGCGGCCGTATTGGGAGGTATGCTCTATGCGCGTCACGCCGTCCGCCCCGTCGGCGAGCCTGTACAGCGATTTCACAACCGAAAAAACGGAAGGCGAATGCGACGACACTATAAATTGCGTCTTCGGGAACATTTTTGGCAGCTCCTCGACTATTCTGGACTGCCAATCCGGATGCAAATGCAGATCTACTTCGTCTATCATTATAATCGCGTCCGTCGCGAGCGGATTTTTCATATTTGGGTTTGCGCCCGCCATTCGGATTGCGATGTCGGCGATGAGAACAATTACGCTCTTTTCCCCCTGAGAAAGGTACTCCGCCGGAATGTCGCGCGGCCGCACAAAAAGCCTGCCTCCCTCTACATAAAAGCCTTCAAGCGACGGTGAAAAATCTTTCAGCGCCTTCTTTATCAAAGCGATGAACCCGTATTTTTTTTCGATTTCCTCCCTCGCGCGGTTGCCGCGTTTTAGGGGCATTCTGGAGGCCTCCGCGACGGCAAACTCGCGCTCGAGAAGCGCGGCGGTAAACCACGCGGAGAAATCGTCAAAATTCGTCCCCGCGGAAAATGCGTTTTTATATACGCCCATTCTGTTCTCCCCCTCGGACGGAAGTGGCGCAGAAAAGCTCGTTGTGTTCCTGTCGGAACCGTAGTATGCGAAAACGGGAAGCTCGTAGTCCGGATCGTCCACTTTTGAAAACACTCCGCGCAATTTTGCGGCATATGCGTCCGCCGCGGCGGAGTCTTCGCTTTCGACGCCTCGGCGGTCGCGGCCGAGCGTAAGGGTTATTGTATCGTCGGGTGCGGATATAGTTAGGGAAAGCATGCAATGGTCCTTGCCGTAAGTGATGTCGCGGTCACTCAACGACGTGCAGTCGCCCGTGCGGCCCGACATCCGCCCGGATATCCTTGAAAGCATTATCGCTATCGCCTCCAATATTGTGGACTTCCCTCCTCCGTTGCGGCCGGCAAATACGGTGAACGACGGGTCGAAATCTATCGTATCATCGACAATCCCGCGGAAGTTTTCTATCTTCAACCTTTTTATTTTCATCTTTGTCGCCTTAAAAAATAACACTGCCAAAATCCGCTTTCAATCAAAAAAGCCGCGCTGAAGAACGCCCCATTTTACGCGCATTATCAAACATCGCAACCGCTTGGAAAATTGAATCGTTCGCAAGAAATATCTCCGCTTACTTTTTCCTCCAAAAAGCGCCGACAATGCCCGATTGGCAAGCTTCGCCAAGATGCGCGCGCATATCAATATCTATAAAATTTCCGAATCCCAAATAGAAAATTCAAAAAAACATAAAAATTCTCAGCGCGAAAAATTTATGACCCATAAATATTTCCAGAATAAAAAAGGCTAAGAA
>URAJ01000011.1 GCA_900545715.1 uncultured Opitutales bacterium | reverse complement strand
ATGAAAGACAAATCTAAAAAATCAACCTATTCCACAACCTTTGGTGTTGACCCCATAAAAAAAGGCTTTCCGAGTGGAAAGCCTTTATTCTTAAGCCGTAGACCGCCGGGGATTTGAACCCCGAACCAATTGCTTAAAAGGCAACTGCTCTACCGTTGAGCTAGCGGTCCATAGCATTAATAATAAGCTCATCACATTACCTTTATCCCCTCGCTTGGCAAGCTTTTTTTATAAAAATTTTTTTCATTATTTATCGACAACTCGGGCAAAACGCGTTTCTCTTTCTGCCATATTCTCTTAATATGGCATACGAGGCATTTTATTCTGTCAGGAGTTCTGAAATCGGTTCCGATTACAGGCTGACTAAAACAGGCGCGGCTTTTTTCTTTCAAGAATGCGCCGCCGAATATTTTACTTCAAAAGGACTCGCCGGGTACGACATGGCAAGGCATTCTCTTACATGGCTAATAAGCGGCGTCGAAACTCGTTTTTCTGGGCAAATGCCTTTCTGGAGAGAGCGCGTAAAAGTTCAGGTTTGGATTCGCGGCGTTTCAGCCGCAAGAATGTATGTCAACTTTATCCAGCAGGACGAGAAGGGGGAAATTTTTGCCCGCTGTGAAGCGGATTACCTTGTTGCGGAAATTCCATCGCATAGACCTTGTAAAATTTCCGAATATTCCGAAGCCTTTGATATTGAAAATATGAGCGCGCTTGAAGGATATGACAAAATATTTGATATATGTTCTATTGCAAAAAACGGTGAATTTACCCCAAAGGTATCGCGCAAAGTTAGGTTTGACGATATAGACTTTAACTCGCACCTAACAAATGTAAAATATCTACCGAGGGCGGTAGAAGCGCTGCCTGACAATTTCTTAATATCGCGCAAGCTCGCCGGATATTCTATAAAATTTAAACGCGAAGCAAAAATGGGAGATACAGTAGATTCCATTGCGCGCGTATATTGCGATTGCGCATTGCATGATCTCTCGTGTGGCGGCAAAACTATCGCCGAAGCCGCTACTATTTGGGAAAGAATTTAGGAAATATTTTTTTAAATTTTAACCATAATATTTACTAAGAAAGCGCAGGTAAAATCAGCTCTTTTGTAATTTTTTTAGATATTTATTTAAATTAAGTATAGAAAATATTTTTTCTGCAACGCACAGAAAAAATTGTGGAGTAAAAAAAGTGCAGGGCAGAAAATTGCCAAAGCCCACCAAAGATAATATTTAATTAGGCAAAAGGCGGCGTGTTTAATGGGCAATATTTTTTTTCAAATTCATTGACGCAATAAATATTGTTTAGATTTTTCTCTCTGATTTTTTACTTATAAAAATAGAAAATATGAGAATTATGGGAATTTGACGGATTCCAGAAGTCGGTGCAAAAAGAGAAAACAACTTACTATACTTGAGTATTATAATTAATCTGTATTTTTGAGCTTGCAAAAAAAGAATACAAAAAATAAATTGGGAAAGATAATAAGAAAAAATTGAACTAAGATAAAAAAAAATCAATGTGAATGGATGGGTTAGAGATGGATATTGAATCGAATATAGCGTTGAGGGAGGGGGAAGAAGTATTGGGCAGGTATAGGATAGATGGTATATTACGAGAAGGGGGGGGTGGGATAACGTACAGGGCGTACGACAAGACATTAGCGAGGGAAGTAGCGTTGAAGGAATGTATTCCTAGTGATTTTGCGTGGCGAGGGCAAGATGGAGTTATAGTGGTGAGCAAAACGCAGGCATTGAATAAGGATTTTGAGTGGGCAAAGAGCAGGTTTCTGGAAGAAGCGAGGATATTGTCGAGTTTGAGGCATAAGAATTTGCTATCTACGAACAATGTATTTGAGGCGAATGGGACGATATACATGGATTCTGTGTTGGAGGTTGGGAAGAATTTAGGGGAGATATTAATAGGAGGGGATAGGAAGACTGAGTCCGAAGTGAGGGGTGTGTTAGAGCCGATATTGGATGGATTAAAGGAAATGCACAAGCTTGGGATATTCCCCAGGGACATAAAGCCTAAGAATATAATAATAAGGGAGGATGGAAGTCCCGTATTAATAGATTTTGGTGATGCGTGGGTTACGGCAAGTAGTAGAAGTCGTCCGTTAACGGCGATGGTAACGCCAGGGTATGCGCCGTTGGAGCAATATTATGAAGGAGGAAACCTGGGGGCGTGGACAAATATATATTCTGTGGGGGCGGTTGGGTATAAGATGATAACTGGTGAGAATCCTCCGGAAGCGCTATCGCGTGTTAAGGATGATAAGATAAAGGATTTGAGTGTAGAGTATAGAGGAGAGTATAGTAAGGAGTTATTAGAGACGATAGATGCGTCTTTAAGGATGGATGAGAATGAAAGGCCGCGCAGTATAGTAGAAGTGTTGGAGATGTTGAAGGTTGGGAGAGGAGATGCCGAAGTAAATGATTCGAAAGTTGGAGAGACTGATGCGGGGGCGAGGGATATGTTGCCTGAATTTGTTGACAATGGTGCAATATGGCATTACACTAAAATTGTAGTGAAAGGAGTAATCCGCTTCATTAACATTGCATTGCTTTATTTATTCGTAATACTAGGTCTGAAAGCACTTGAAGTTTCGCAGTTTATTGAAATTGCATTCACCTCCTTATACCTAATACTCGTGTTTTGCTTAATTCGTGGTAAGCTCAATAGATTAAAGCGAAATGTGAAGATGTTTAGATTGTCCTACGAAGCAGCTAAGCAAGGGGATGCTGATGCGCAGTGTGATTTAGGCTATTGCTATCAGGAAGGGATAGGGGTAGTGAAGAATGATTATGAGGCGATTAAATGGTATAAGGAATCAGCCAGGCAAGGGAATGCGAACGCGCAATATAATTTGGGGTATTGCTATCTAAATGGGATAGGAGTAAAGAAAAATTATGATGAGGCGCATAAATGGTTTGAGAAATCAGCTAAGCAAGGGAATGCGAACGCGCAATATGAAATGGGGGATTTCGAGAAGAATAATGATGAGGCAATAAAATGGTATAAGAAATCAGCCAGGCAAGGGAATGCGGATGCTCGGGAGAAATTATACTCTTTAGAAGAGTTTCTAAAATAGCGTTTTTTTAGCTTTATAGATTCTCTCTATTACTCTTCTATCGTCACGCGTTAGACGGCGGGTCTTTCGGTTTTGTCATAGTGCTTTTCTTGGTCGAAAAACATCTACTCTATTAATTCATGATAAATAAAAAAGGCAATTACAAATGTTTAAATATTCTCATAAAAAAGTGTGTTCTAATATTTTACAATTAGACATAATGCGCATTGTACGACAAATAAAAATCTCTAATATTTTTCATATCTTTATAATATTTATTCAGTTATAAAAAGATTATCTTTTGCGATAAATCTTTATACAATTTCCTTAAATTAAAAATTTTTCTCAGACTAATTGAAAACCGCTAAGACGATAGAAATTTCTCCATAGAATTTAAATTATCACATTAAGTTTTTTTAAATTCTCCAACGCCTGAAAAATTCTGTCGAGTTTAAATATGTTAAGTAGAATTTTATTTACTGCATAATTTTTTCCGCTTTATTCGTGCGGATTTTTTAGGCGCGAATAAAAAAACCAACAAGAAAGTGCTCGTTCTGAACTTGTATTAGGAAAGCTAAGAATTTTGACGTACAAACTTTTCAAAATTGTCAAAGTACTCTTTTGCTTCTTTTGATCTTTTGTCTGCGGCAAGTTTTAAAAGATATTTTGCGTGCTCAAGATCTTTTGCACCCGCCAAGCCACTTACATATTTCTTAGCGGTTATGATAAGCATTTCGGGGCTTGCAACGCGGAAAAGTTCGGAAATTTCCGGGATTTCTGTTTTGTCTCCGCTTTTTTTGTGAATATAGTCCAGAGATTCAGCAGCGTCAAAATCTCCTCTTTTCAGCAATTCCTCTAAAATCGCCATGCCTTTCTGTTCATCTTTTTCCGTGCCGATGCCGTAATAAAGCGACAACGCTTTTCTTCGTTCCATTTCCCCGCTTAACTTGGAACCGCTTTTTTCTATTTCCATTATAATTTCAAAAGCTTTTTTGGGGTCGGCGTTTTCTCTGTCAGATGTGTACAAGTCATAAAGCTTGCACAACTTGGAATTTCTATCTTCGGGGGAATTTTTGGCAAAAAATTCTGTCCAATATTTTCGCTTATTGGGATAATTTCCGAGCGCATTTTTCTGATATAAATCTTTCAAGAGCAAAACGGCGTCGAAATACATAGGCTTTATATTGTATGACACCATGCGCTTAATATCTTCGCGTATTTTATCTGCCTTAGCTGTATCTTTTGCTGTTCCTATTCCATTTTCAAGGCAGAATGCCATGCACTCTAACGCCTTCATCGAGCCGTTGCGGTACGGTTTTTCAGAGCACTTTTTAAAAATATCAAAAGCTTCCTTTTCGCACTTCTCCACCCCAATGCCGTAAAGATAGGCAAAAGCCATGTCGAGGTTTGAATTTATATCGTCTATCGAATATAATTTTTTGTAGCATTGCGCATATTTTTGATTGTATTCAAAAGTTTTTTTAGGGTCGCAAATAAAAGGATTTTTATATAGCGCCGCCAATTCTTTATATGCTGCCGGATTTTCTTTCGCAAAATCTTCGTATAATTTTAAAGCCTTGGGGAGTTTTGAAACGTCGTATTCTTCATATAATCTAATAAGGCTTCGTATCTTATAGAAACGCTCATTGACATTTAAGTTTTTGTTTCCCAATTGATAATTGATTACATATTCCGTATGCTCCGATAAGTCCACGACTTCTCTTAAAAGTGACATATCGAAATTTGTCCAGACACTAATTGTTGAAATTATTTCGTCGGCTTTTTTTATATTTTTTGCGGTTCCTATTCCATAGCGGTAAGCGTAAGAAATAAGGTATTTATAAAAGTCGTTGTAAGGTCGTTCATTCAATTTTTCAAATGCCAACTTTTCGTCTTTTTCATTGGAAATACCAAACATCAGCATAGCGGGATAATAAACGGCCAGCGGATTCTCCCTTTCATGGGCCAACTTGGAGCAATTTAGTAGCTTTTTGTAATCTTTATTGTATGCGTAATGATTAATAAGAAAGGTAAGATTTTCCATGCCTGTTTTTTCTATGGCGCATTTTTGATATAAATCGTCCACATATTTTTCACTGTCCACCCGGTATTTTATGGAATTTATTTTATGATATATGGAATTCTGATAGTTATCTCCCCTATCTTCACTGTCGCGGCCAATGCTATATACATACTTTTGCGTCTCGTTGTCTAATGTAAACAGATGCTGAATATTGTTCGATATTTTGATTCCAACATGCGTTTTATCCATACATTCGCCGTCAAACGCCGATTCAATCTCGGAGCGCAATTTTTCAGCTTTAACCCTATCCTTTTTTTCGTTTATTCCCTGGAATGCGCACGCCATAAGAATCCCTTTCGCATAGACGCAGCCCATGCCGGAGGAGCGTTCAAATACCTTGCGCGCCTTTTCCCAGTCGCCGTTTTCCGCGAGGTGCATTCCCTCTAAAAATTTTATATATTTATTTTCGGGATATTCTAAAAACAGGCTATTCCATTCCTCTTCCCCAAGCTTGGAATAGACTGTATAGCACTCGGAGAAATTCCCCAGTTCCATTGCTTTTTTGTTGTAAGAAACGGCTTCTTTTAATTTCTCCGGAATCATTTCAAAGTAATTGCCGTTTAATAGCCCATGCACAATTTCAATATAGGCGTCGGCTTTTTCCGAGTTGCCCAACCCCTCAATTATTTTTTCAAATTTTTGGGTATTTTTATCGATATTGACGCTTCCCAAAGCAAATGAAACTGCAAGGGTTTTTACTGTGCCCGGATTGGAAATAATTTTTATCGCTTTTTCAAGAAACTCCGTTCGTTTTTGCTCCATTCCGAGAGCTCTGTACATTCCCGCAAGATTCGATATTAAATAAAAGTCATCTGGTTGAGATGCGTATTCTTCCTCAAATATTTTCAATATTCCTTCGCGCTTGGGGTTTGACGAAAAATCTTTAAAAGACAATTCATAATTTAATGAAGGAACTCCAAGCCATTTTTTGGCAAGATCTAACTCGTCGTATGCGGATAAGGCTTCAAGCTCATAAAGTCTTTCAAATATTTTTAAACGTTCATTTTTCAAATTCAAGAAATTGCACATTCTGGACAATTCGCGCAATCTCATCGCTTCGGGATATTTTTCCAACTCATTTAAAGCATTTTTACCGTCGGCTTCAAAAGTTTTATCTCTCAGAGAAATCGCATAAATTGCCGCATAGGTTGATAGATTTTTATTTTTTAGGTTTTTTAGGAGCGAAACTAATTTTCTCCGCGTTTCCTTGCCCATTTTCCCAAAATCGTACAATAGAGTGCCGGGAGAACCATCTTTTAATTCGCAATATAAATCTGAATCCAAAAGATCCCCCGCCTCTTTATCTTTCCCCGACCGCATATATGCCTTTAACATATCTCTATATACAACCGTACTATTCTTCTTAAACTTTTTTAAGCCATCGAGGCTCGGATTTTTACCGAAAATTCCCGCGGCATAGGCGGCGGATTCGGCAAGCCCTTTGCGCGCATATTTTTTAAACAGTTCGGCGTCGCCTTTCAAGTAGGCGATTTCCGCAAGGCGCATTATGGCGTAGTTATCGTTTTCTAACGCCAGTTTCGCGAGATTTTCCTCCAATTTCCCGAGGTATTTCTTAGCTTTTTCATCTCTCTTGGCAAGCTCTACAAGCCCCGATACATATCCGAGGTTTTCGTACGCAAGGCGGGCGCTTTCAAAATTTTTTCCGCCAATCCCGTCGGTTAGAGTTTTCATATCTTCGGCGGATATCCCCGTTTTATTTTCATCCCCTGCCCCAGTATCCGCCTTTACTATATTGCAGACGACAGCGCAAAATGCAAAAATAAAAGCTGAAATAATCTCTTTATTCATAGAAATTTATATAATATGGAAAAAAATTATTTCAATAAAATAAAAGCGTTTTGACATCTCTTATCTTATTTTGAAAATTGCAATGAATGGAAGAAAAATACTACAAAGTTATTTCCGATGACGGCAAGTCTCCCACCAAGCGGTTCGATTATTCTCCATATTTGCCCTCCGAGAATGGAACCCCCGGGAAATGGCTTCCGGAGATTCCGGAAAACAAACTTTTTTCCGACGGATACTATGTCTCAAAATACTGGAACATGTGGTATGTCCCAGGCGCGAAAATCTACGAAGTAGAAGTTGAGGGTGTCAGCCGCGCGGAATGCGCGGGAGTCGAAAAACAGGTTTGCTGCTCGCGCATAAGGCTTTTAAAAGACGTCACAGCGGACCTTGTCCCTACCCTGCCGCCCGCCGAGTTTTCAGACTCGGAAAATTTTGCAAACACGGGCGTAGGCAATACTGGAAAGCACAATACCGGCAACTGGAATTGCGGAGACTTTAACACGGGTAACCGCAATACCGGCTCTCTCAACAGCGGCGACTTTAACACGGGCGACAGCAATTCGGGAATCGACAATGTAGGCGACAGAAATTGCGGCTCCGGCAATGTCGGGTGCGACAACACTGGCCACTCTAACACCGGAAATTTCAACAAAGGCTCGTACAACAGCGGCGACTACAACCGTGGATTTGCAAACAGCGGCAGTTTTAATGTAGGCAACCGCAACTCGGGCAAATGGAATATCGGCAACCGCAATTCTGGCTATTTCAATACAATCCCTCCGAAAATCTTTATGTTCAACAAGCCCGTTGACGTTGAAATATCCGATATAAAACTTCCGAAATGGCTCAACTTTCCCAATCCTCCGAAGGCATTCGAGCGCGCGAGCGTTGAGGAGATAGAGCAAACGCTTAATCTCCCGAATTTCGACTACGAGATTTTTGAGAGAATCACCGGCGTGTCAAAATCTGACTTCGAGAGAAAACTCTGTAAAAAACTTTGAGGTTTTCAGCGCTAAGCACTTCAAAATGCGCTCCGCATAAAAAACAAAAAAGCCCCTTTCAGAAAAACTCAAACCGATTTTAAGTTGTCTCTCAGGCGTCTATCTGGCGTATTCTGCGGTAAGTGCGCGGCAGCGCAACAGTGACGGTTGTCCCGATATTTGGCTTGCTTTCGACGTCGATTTTTCCGCCGTGGGCGCGCACTATTGCCTGTATTATTGTCATTCCGAGCCCGTGCCCGCCAGTCTTTGTCGTGTAGTACGGCTTAAAGAGCTTTGACATTCCCTCCTCGTCTATGCCGCAGCCCGTATCGGCAAAGGAAATTTTTACAAAATCGTCGTCTGCCGAAGCCCGAATAGAAATATTTCCGCCGCCGTCCATTGCCTCCATTGCATTGTGGAGTATGTTAAAATACAGCTGTTTTAGAAGATTGGAATCCGCGTAAACTGTCGGCAGAAGCGCGTCGATATCCACATTCACCGATATTCGGAGATTTTCAAGCTCTCCGTTTAGAAGCTTCAAAGTTTCCGCGAGGGGCTTTATCGGGTCGCAGTCGGCCATATTTGGGCGCATTGGGCGCAGGGCTTTTAGAAAATTTTCTATTATGGAGTCGAGCCTCGACACTTCGGAAGCGCATATTTCTACAGATTCTTTTATCGCCCCGATTATATCGTCCGACTTATCCCCCGCCTGCATTTTTTTGAGCCTGCGCAAAACGAGTTGCAAGTGGATATTTATTGAATTTAAGGGGTTGCCAATCTCGTGCGCTACTCCCGATGCAAGGTTCAAGAGGGACGAAAGCTTTTCGCTTTCTATGCGCTCCTCGGTGGAGAGTTTTTCGCGGGTAATGTCGTTTAAAATCAGAGCGAAAGTCCCGCCTTCGCCAAAGTTGAAAGGGATAATTTGTGCGCTTAGCATCTTACGCTCCGGATACGATATTTCAAACTCCCGCAAGGCGAAAGAGCCTTTTGCCGCGCATGCGAGCGCGTCGTCCATACCCGGAAGCAGCTTAAAAATGCACACGCCGCCGCTAGACGGATTTAAGCCGAGCAGACTGTCTGCAAAAGAGTTTGCGAAGAGAATCTCTCCGGAATCGTCGCATACTACAATAGCCGAATGTATGGCGTTAAATACGGCATCCATTCTCGACAATTCTCTCGCAAGCCTTTTGTTTTTTCTAAGAAGACTTGCTATTGACGATGCATCTCCGGAAGCCGGCATATTACCAAATGCGTTGGGTTAAGCTGGAACCGTGGGCGTCGAGCCCCTCCATAGACGCGAAAGCGCCCACAACCCCCATAGCTTTTTGAACCGACTTTTTGTCGTATTTAACATAGGAGCTTCGGCGCATAAAATCAACAAGCTGCAATCCGCCCGAGAATCGGCCGGTGCGCCCGGTCGGTAGGGTATGGCTCGGCCCCGCGGTGAAGTCGCCCAATACTGTTGGAGTGTATTCTCCGACGAGTATCGCGCCCGCAGTCTTGATTTTGGGGACGAGCTTTTCGGGAGAATCCGTCATTAGCTCCATGTGCTCCGGCGATATGAAGTTTGCGACTTCGCATGCGGCGTCGAGATTTGGGACGATTATCGCTATGCATCCGTCGGCAATTATTTTCATCAGCATCTGTGTTCTCGATAGTTTTGCCGCCGCATCCGGGAGAGATTCCCTCACTTTTTCCACAAGTTTTTTTGACGTGCTTACGAGGAATATTTTTTCCCTTCCGCTTCCGTGCTCCGCCTGCGAGAGCAAATCCGCCACCACAAAGCGCGGGTTTGAGGACGAGTCCGCCATTACGAGGACTTCGCTCGGCCCCGGCAGCAGATCTACGCCCGTTGAGCCAAAGAGCCTGCGTTTAGCCTCTATGACAAAGGCGTTTCCGGGTCCGAAGAGCTTATCGACAGGTTTAATCGTCTGCGTCCCTATCCCCATTGCGGCTATCGCCTGCGCTCCGCCAACTTTGTAAATTTCGGATACGCCCACGATTGAAAGCGCGGCAAGAATATGCGGGTTTATAGTTCCGTCGCGGGCGGGTGGAGTGCAGACGCAGATTTCGGGGCAGCCAGCGAGTTTGGCGAGGGTAGTTGTCATCACAACCGTCGATACGAGCGGCGCCTTGCCCCCGGGGATATAAATGCCGACGCGGTTAATCGGATAAAAGTTTTCGCCGACAGTCGCGCCGTGGGGATTTTTAGCGCGCCAATTTTTCGGGAACGTATGCTTGTGGTACGCCTTTACGCAAGCAACCGCCTCCCTTATCGCCTTTTTATCGGCAGGCGAGACAAGCGATAGGGCTTTTTTAATTTCGTCGGGCTTTACGCGCAAATCTGCTGCGGGGATTTTTACTCCGTCAAATTTAAGCGTCAATTCTTCGAGCGCCGAATCGCCGGACTCGCGCACTTTTGAAATCACGGAGTCAACGGCAGACGCAATTTGCGGATTTTCTGAATCCGGCTTGCAGGCGGAATTTAATTCGCGCCAGAAATCGGCGCTTTTGTAGTCTAAAATTTTCATTATGCAGCCATTATTTCAAAAGAGTTGCTTTTATCAAGAATTATCGGTCAAAGCGGCTAAAAGAGCTCGAGCTGCCCGCCATCTATAAGGTCTGAAAATCGCTTTTGCCAATCGTCTATTTTTCTCAAATAATAGTCGGAATCGTAGGGGTGTTTTTCGAGGTCGTAGAGTGCGGAGGGCCTCGCGTTCTTCCAGTCAGGAGAGCGCTTGCCGTCGCCGCGGGCTATGTAGTACGACATGCGGTCGCCCACTTCCGGATAAGGAGAGAGCATTGCGGCGGCCTCCAAAGGCGCCCTGCGCGCCCCGCCGTTTTGAATCTCGTCGAGATATTGCGAAACGGGCTTATTTATATATTCGCTCTTGGAGATTGACTCCACGTCCGCCTGCCCCGATGCGATACTTTTTTTTGCGGCTTCAATTTTATCGCGCAAAATATCGATATTTCCGGAGAGTTTAGCCTTAGCCATTTCTGCGGTAAGCTCCCTCAAAAAAGGCTCTGTTGAACGGTTTTTAAATCCCGAGCCTTTCAAAATTACGGCGCCGTCTTTTAAGAGGGCGTAGTTTTTAGCCTTGTAGCAGAGCATGGCGTCGTAAGCGCCGTCGAATTCGAGGTCGATGCCCTTGGGAACTACCGGCAAGACCATGGAAAGCAATTCGAGTGGAGCTTCAAAATATTTTTCGCTTTGCACATACAGCCCGTCCGTGTCGGCTTCGAGAAGTTTGCAGTCTTTAATGGAGGAAAACGCGCCGATGATTTTTTCGAGAATCTCCCTGCCCTTTCCCGTGACTTCCTCTGCGAGTGAGGCGTCTGCAAAAGTCGCGTTGTCGAGCCCCAAGTAGCCGTAGAAAGAGTTTATTAAAATCTTAAAGCTCATTTGCCGCGCGTCGAATTCGCGCGCGAGCGCGGGATTCTTTTCAGTTTTGGAAAGTTTTTTGTATTTTAGCCTATACTCGCGCAGGGAGCTTAGAAGCGGTATAAAAACCTTCAAATAGTCGTTTTTGGGGCATTTGCCAAGAAGCAACATAATGCTCGGGTACAGAGACGCCACGTCGTAGTGCAGAACATTTTTAAAAATACCCGAAGCAAAGCTTTCCGACAAAGCCCCCTCAAAATACTTGCTGCGGGAAGGCAGCGGCAGCGCCGCCCCTGCCGATAGGTACTTTTCGACAAACAGGCTCTCGACCTTAGCGCCACTCCCGCGCGACATGCATTCCTGCAATGTCATCGGGAAGTTTCCTACCTGCGCGACATATGTTGGCAAAAGCCTGCCGATAAGTTTTTCAATGTCGACAAGCCTTTCCCTCGCGAAATTTTCGAACTTTCCGAAGTCTTCCGAAAAAGCTTTTATTTCCTCTTGCGGGGCGAACCTCAGCTCGGATTGGCGCACTCCGAAGTGCTTTACGCAATACCCCAGCGAATAAGACGCCATATCGCGTACGCTCAAATCGTAGAGTTGCACAAGCAAAAAAGTGTCGGCGACAGTTCTTCCGGGAATGTCGCACCTCGAATAGCCAAATGTGCGCTCGGCGAGTTTGAGCCTCGTTTTTTTAAAAACTGCGCTTTCGTCCGCCCTGCCCCATTCGAGTCTAACTTTTAATTTTTTCGCCCTTGCGCTGATTGCAGCCAAGTCTCTTCTGAAAATGCCGTGACCTGCAAGCACGTCGGGGTCGCGCGCGAGAATTTCGGCATTGAGAGATTCGATTAGCGCGCGCTCGCTGGCGTCCGAAAAATCCGCAGATTTTAAAATCTTAAATCCTCCGAATCCTCCGAGAGACACGGCGTAAATTTTTCCGAGAGTGTCGGGGGAATCTGAAATTGAGGCGTATATTTCCGTTATTCTGATTTCCTCAAAAGCCATTCCGGCGAACATGCGCAGATTGTTGCGCGCCAAGAAAAGATTTTCTGAGCATGCGGATTTTTCTACGGGCAAGGATTTGTCGCGCGCCTTCATAAAAGAATTTGCGGCGGAGTCTCCGGGAAAATTGACAATTGTGTTTAGGGGGGCCCAACTGGGGCCCGAAAGATGCTCGCGCGATGATTCAAAAGGCGTCTGCGCCGCATCGGAAGTTATCCAAGCGAAAGGTTGGAAGTCGGCGTATTCGCGCGTTCGCCGGCCGCCGGAATCGAGATATAGCAAAACTTTGCCGTTCCCGTCGTAGCTTAAGCCGCAAATGCGATTCATCTTGTCGGATTCCTGCATGGCAAAAAATGCTTGCCGATTTTTAGCATTGTTGCAAATATTTTCAGCTTAAATTTTATACCATGAAAAAAGCCAATCTAATAATGCTTGGAGCACCCGGAAGCGGCAAAGGAACGCGCGCGGTTGCGCTTTGCGAAGTTTTGGGCATCGTGCAAGTTTCCACTGGAGACCTGTTCAGATACAATATAAAGCAGGATACGGAACTCGGCAAACTGGCCAAGTCGTATATAAATAAAGGGGAATTAGTGCCCGACGACGTCACCGCCGCCATGGTGAAAGACCGCCTTAAAAATCCGGACACGGCAAACGGGTTCATACTCGACGGATTTCCCCGCACAATAGCGCAGGCGGAAATGCTCGATAAGATTCTTGAAGAGCTCGGCGAAAAAATTGCGTACGTCATATATTTGAACGTTCCGGACGCCGAGATAATCCGCCGCATATCCGGGCGCCTGATATGCTCAGAGTGCCAAACCCCCTACCATAAGGAATTCAATCCGCCCAAGAAGGAGAATATTTGCGACAAGTGCGGCGGCAAGCTCTACACGAGAGACGACGACAAGCCAGAGACTGTCCAGAAGCGCCTCGAAGTTTTCCGCTCCACGACCTTCCCGCTTGTCGACTACTATAAATCGAGGGGAATCCTTGTTGAGATACCGCCGGAGCTGTCTGAGAAAGGCGCTGTTTCCGACATGCGCGAACTTGCCCAAAAGCTCGGGCTTAATGGGAAATGAGGATTTTTTTCATAGGCGATATTGTAGGCAAGCCCGGCAGAAGAATATTGTCGGAAAACTTGCCGCGCATACGCGAGGCGTTGGGAATTGACTTTGCAATCGCCAACGCCGAAAACGCCGCCGGAGGCAACGGCATAACAAAGAATATGGCGGAGGAGCTTTTCAGGGCTGGCATCGACGCCATAACCCTCGGAGACCATATTTGGGACCAACGCTGCTTTGATGGCGAGATTGATTCACTGGAAAGAGTGTGCCGGCCTGCAAATCTGCCTTCGAGCAATCCCGGCCGAACATATTTGATACTTGAAAAGAACGGGGAGAAGCTCGGGATATTTTCGCTTTTGGGGCAGACTCTGATGAAAATAAAGGCGAATTGCCCTTTTGCGGCGGCATCGGAAATGGTTGACAGGATAAAGCCCGTTTGCGACGCAATATTTCTCGATTTCCACGCCGAAACGACCTCTGAAAAAGTGTCGATGGCATGGCATCTGGACGGCAGAGTGCAGGCAGTTGTTGGGACACACACACATATACCGACGAACGATGCGCGAATATTTCCCAAAGGGCTCGCATTTTTAAGCGACGCCGGCATGACCGGGCCGTGGGCCTCGTGCTTGGGGCGCAAGTGGGAAGTAATTTTGCAGCGCTTTATCGACGGGCGTCCGCGCGCATTTTTGATGGCCGACGGCGATCCGCGAATATGCGCATGCGTAATCGACATAGACGCGAAGGCGCGCAAAGCCGTATCGATAGAACCGTTTATATATCCCCCCTTCCCCAATACCGCGCAAAAGCTTGCAGAGGCACTTGCGGCGGATAGCGCCGCCGCACAATCGCAGGGAACTGATACTCCGGCAAAGCCCGAATAGCAGCGCAAGCGCAAGAAGCAATAGTTGCAATGTGGCGATTTTTTTAGCTTGGCGCGGCGGGCTTCGCGGCAAGGGTATGCTTTATATGAGCGCGCTTCCTCACAAGGGGCGAGCAACTGGATTGCGGAAGATTCGACGCGGCGCAAATAAAATAGTCCGACTTAATTTTGCGGTTTTGCGCCAATCTCCGAATTTTGCGTGATAACGGAATTTCCGGATATTATCGCGTTTTTGGAGTCGATTCCCACATACGCGCCGAGATTTGCCGCCGTATCAACATAAAATTTATTGTTTACGAATGCGACATTGTCGGAATGCTCTATGATTGGGCAACCGACGTATGGTTTTGCCTTCGAGGAGAGTTCTATTGAATTGTTTCTAAAAACGACATTTTGGGCGTATAGGCAAAATAATGGTGAAGCCGTCAAATTTTTGAAGTCGCAGTTTTCCACAAGAATATCCGAAGCGGTCTCCGACTTTAAGAAATCGGAAGACTTGTCAATCCTTCTGCTTCCCGCAAAAATCTCGTGGAATATTTCATAGAGGGGCTGGCGGAGTTCGGAATCTATAAATTTACATCCTCTTACAACGACATTTTTGCAACCGTATCCCTCAGCCCAATTTTTTGCCGAGTAAGCGCGCTGAAATCTCAGCGGGGAGTTAATGCCGTTTTCAAACGTGCAATTTTCAATGGTGACATTGCTTGTTTGCACGATTCCCCTGCCGACGTAGTTTTTAAAGAGGCAATTTTTTAGCAAAATGTTTTGGGTGCGATGCGATTTTTTTTGCAGTACAAAATTGTCGAAGTTCGGCAGCGCGGAATCAAATTTTAATGTATTTGCGGCTACTGAAACAACTTTTGCCTTAAAGTTTAGAGGGGAATAGTCCGGCAGGAAGAATTCCATTTCATCGCCCTCGCACGCGTTTATATAGCGCGCGCCGCCCATATTTACAAGGGCGATTTTATCGGTGGAGATTTTTTTGCCGACGGCAGCTTTATCGTGGAAATTGAAAATATCGTCCTGGTTTAACGAAGCGCGGAAATTCACAAATTTGCAGAAGCCGCCGTTTGACGTGCAGTGCACGACGTCCGCAGTAGTCGAGCACGGGCGGTTGGAGCCTTTTTTAGGTACAAAAGCCACGTTTAAAGCCTGCCAGTATTCCGTTCCGTAAGAAACGATAAACCCCATACCGCGGCATGAATAGACGTCGATATTTTCAAAGGTAAGATGTTTGCTGTCGCGCATGGAAAAGGCGTTTTTGCCGTAATAATGGTGCATAATTCTGTAAGTTCTCCCGACCATTGCGCGGCTTGATATCCAAAAGTTTTTACTTTTTGAATATTCGTTTGGGTAATCCTCCGGCCTCGGAAGACCGACAGGTGCAACCCCCGGATAAATTCGCGCTTTATTCGGAGAGAGCCATTCGTTTTTAGTCCCATAATGCCCGTCGCCTGTGCCGAAGTACGCAACTCCGCGCTCGTTGGACACTCCCTCGCATTTTTCGTCCATAAGGTACAAAACTTTTATGGGCATGGGCTTGCCGTAGAGCGGATATTTTTCGTACCCTACAAATTCTACGTCGATGTAGCTGTCGGAATTTCTATCGACATGCTTCCCCACGACTTTTACAAACGCCCCGAGCGGATCGGATTCCCAGTCCCAATCCATTTTGAGGTTGCAGATTTTTATCCTTTTGGAATTGGTTATGGAGAAGTTTGGGTTGCCCTTGGTTTTCCTGAAAATTAGGGTAGCCCCCTTCCCGTCTAAAACAAAGTTTTCGAGGGAATCGAGCAATACTCCGTCGGCGCCAAAGCATTTGAATACGCCCTGCGGCAATTCAAGCTTTGAAGCTCCGATTTTTTTGCAGTGCTCTATGGCGGCGTTTAATGCGGCAGCGCAATCTTGGTTTTCCTCAGAGAAGCCGAAGTCTGCGGCCTTGACTATCGTAAAATTTTCCGGAAAAACCGGCTGTTCAACTTCAAAATCTGCGCACCCCGACGGGGCCGGCGGCAGCGGCCCAGCGTATGGGCTTGCATTATCCTCGAATTTTTCAAACTTAAAATTTTCCTCGGAAAACCTGTTTGGGAGGCCGGGAAACTGTGCGGCCTGCGCAAATAGCTGCACAGATAACAGAACAGCGCAAAAAATGGAGCACTTCTGCATATTTTTTGTATTGGACATTGATGGGTTGTGATGGTTAGTGCAGAGATTTTATGCGCAGTTCGTATCTTCCGTTGCGCCTTGAAAGAGCGCATTCGGCTCCATAGGCCTCGCTCAGATTTTTCGACGTAAGCACCTTTGAGATTTCTCCCGACACAAGAACCTTTCCGCCTTTTATAATTATAGCGTGCGAAAACGACGGAGGTATTTCCTCGACATAGTGGGTAGCCATTACGATAGCCGGTATTTTTGGGGAGGCGGAAAGAGAGTCTAAAAATTCCACAAATTTAGCGCGCGCAACCGGGTCCAAGCCCGTGCACGGCTCGTCGAGAAATACAACCGATGGCTTCAGCATTAGCGCGCGGGCAATGAGCGCCTTTTGCCGCTCGCCCTGCGATATGTACTCCCAACGGTCATCGACGAGATTCCCTATCCCGAGCTCCTTCATTTTCTTGTATGCCTCAAATATCAGCGGGCGCGTGATTTTTCCCCAGTAGTTTATTTGCGCGAATTTGCCGCTTACGACTACTTCGAGGACTTTTTCGTCGGGGTTAATCCTCCGCTTAACCTGGCTTCCCACGAGCGCAATTTTTTCGCGCATTTTCTGCCAGTTGCAAGTCGAGTATTTTTTCCCGTCAACCCACATATCGCCCGATGAAGGTGTGTTGTAGGCGCAGATTGTGGAAAGTAAGGAGGTCTTTCCGGCGCCGTTCGCGCCGAGCAAAACCCAGCGCTGCCCCTTGTAGACGGTCCAGTCTATGGAGTCGAGTATTTTTCTTCCCGCCTCAAATGTGAGCTCGCGGGCTTCTAAAATTTTTTTTTCTTTTGCCTTTTGTGCGGCGATTTTCATTATCATTTCTCCAATGTCTATTATTGGCGGAAAAAATTACAACAAGATAATTCTCGCTTCGGCCTCGCCGCGGAGGAGCGAACTGCTCGCGCGCGCTGGCATACCGTTTACGGTGGAGGTTTCAAAGGCAGATGAGGATAATTCTTCGTCTGACTCTCCCGAGGGGATTGTCCGCAGGAACGCGCTTGCGAAGGCGCGCGAAGTCTCCGCCAGATTCCCCGAAGCGACAGTTTTAGGCGCAGACACAATAGTGGCCCTCGGAGGGGAAATCTACGGCAAGCCCGCGGGGATTGACGACGCCAAAAGAATGATCGCCGAACTTTCGGGCAAGACTCACTCGGTCTTTACGGGAGTAGCGCTCGCGGCGGAGGGCGGCGAAAAAGTCTTGGTATGCGCCGAGGAATCGAGGGTTAAATTTAAAAAGCTTTCGGCGGAAGATATAGAAAAATACTTAAAAAGCGTAAATGTTCTCGACAAAGCCGGGGCCTATGCGGCGCAGGAATGCGGCTCTATGATAATAGAGGCAATAGACGGGAATTTTGACAATGTCATGGGGCTTCCGTGCGGACTTGTAAAAAAAATGCTCAAAGAGTTTTAATGGCATAAATAAATGGCCGGCAATACGAGAGAAGTTGACATATACGAAAGCGGCAGGGCGGAAGACAAAATTGCCGCGCTTTCGGGGATAGCCGCCGCCCTGCTTCTGCACGCGCTCGTTTACTTTGCAGCGCCCGACCGATTTGCCGAATACGAAACTGCAACGCGCGGAGGCGACGAATTGAAGCTTGAAATCCTGCCGCCTGAAATATCGAAGCGTCCGCCCGAATTTGTCGAGGCGAATCCATTCGCCAACACTGAAAAGCCGGACTCCCCCGACGCGCCAGATTCTTTTACCGACCAGCGCGCCTCTGACATCATTCCCGACCCTTCGTCAAAGTCGAAAATGCCGTATGTCGAAGGCGAGATAAAGGACGGGAAAAAGATTGTCGAAGGCACGAGCTCTCCGGAAGACATACTCAATCCGCAACAACCCTTTCAAACTCTCCAGAGACCCCTCGAACAGCCCGCCCGCGTATCCGAGTTCCCCAAGCCGGTTCCGGCTGTTTCAACCACCGAGGGGGAATCCGGCGCGGATTCCGCCGAAAAGTCGTCGCAGTCGGAAGGGACAAAAATCGGCGCGGAGGGCGAGAAAGACGGCCTACCAAAGTCGGAAACCTCAGGCGGAAAAAATGCCCTGCCAACCGACAAGCCGAACGACACAAGCCTTGCAGACGAAAAATTTGCCCCCTCCGGCGGCGGGGAGCAAACAATAAACACCTCGTCCGCGCCTCCTAAAAAATCTGCGGCAGACGGCGGAGGAAAGCCCGACGACGGCGCGGAGATAGCCGAAAACGGGTCGAGAATCCCCGCGCAAGAACAACCCCAGCCCGCGCCGGACACCCCGCCTACCGACGACTCCCTGCCCGCCCCCAAGCCGCGCCCATACCTTAGCATGAGGATTCCTGCGGGGCCTCTTGCCGACAATAGGTCGCGGGCAAGCAACCAGGGGACTATTGCGGTGGACTCGCGCTTCAGCGAATTCGGCGCCTACCAACAGAGAATGATAGAGGCGATTTCAAGGCAGTGGAATCTGCTCGGGTCCCAATACGATTTGAACACGGCGGTAAATACGATGGTCGTCATAGAATACTCTCTCGACAAGAGTGGGAATCTCGTTTCAATATCTGTGCTGTACTCAAACTCGACAAATACCGGGCGCGGATTGTGCGAGCAGTCGATTTTGACGACCGCCCCCTACGGCGAATGGACCCGCGAAATGATTTCAGTATTGGGCGACAGCAACCAGGACGTGCGAATAACCTTTCATTACCGATGAACGACGTTGAAATTTTTGCAAAAACCATACCGCTTGGCGACGGTTGTGAGATAGCATCGTGCGACGAAAGCGGGCTGATTGCGATATCCAAAAAGGCTGGGAAAGCAACGCACCCGAACCCCGACGGGGGGAAGTCGGCGCCAATGGTGAGGGCGCCGTACAATTTCAAGGGCGAATATTATTCGTGGGAAGGCGCGGACGGAGAAGCGAATAGGCTTTGGCTCATAAACCGGCTCGATTCGCCAACTTCGGGAATAGTTCTCGCCGCGTCAAATCAGGAGGCTGCTGCGGCGGCAAAAAGGGCGTTTTTAGAGCGCAAGGTATCAAAAAAATACGTCGCCTTGTGCGTGTGCCGCGCTCCTGTGCGGGCGGGCACTTGGCGCGACACCCTATACGAGCGCAAACTTGTCGGATACGTGCGCAACTCTTTCGTGAGGGTGGCAGATTCGTCGATAAAGAAGGCCGAGACTAAATTTTTTGTCGAGGGATTCGATAAAAATAATTACGGAGTGTGCCTCGTGAGGCTCGAGCCGCTGACGGGCATTACCCATCAGCTCCGCGTACAATGCGCAAAGCACGGAATGCCGATACTCGGGGACGCAACCTACGGAAATTTTGCCGCAAACAAGAAAATCCGCTCGATGTCAAAAATAAACAGGCTTTTTTTGCATTGCGCCTGCACCGAGCTTGAAGCGGAAATTTCCGGGAAAAAAGTTGTGTTTTCGGCGGCAGCGAAGCTGCCCGAAAGCTTTGAAGCAATAATGCAGAAACAAAAGATTTAGCATGGAGATTTTTAAGGCGATGATAAAATCGTTCGCGCCGCCCGAAGCCTATGAACGGGCCGCGTTTGAATGGAAGTGGAAGGCGGTAGGGTATTTTTTTGCGCTGACGGCAATATGCACGGCGGCGACAACTGCAATGTCCGTAAAATCCGTGTCGGAATTTTACGACGGATTTATCGGCGTAAACGCGGAGCGCATGGGGAGCGTAGAGATATCGACAGACGGCGTTAAAACGCCAGATGGCAAGCCCGTTGAATTTAAGTCCAAAAGCGGCAAGCTGCTCGCAATAGCGACCCCCGGAAGGCTCGATGCCGCCCAGGTTAAGGGATTGGTGTTCTCGGTCGAGAAAGACAGATTTTCATTTTACGGCGGCAATATTGAGCAGGCAGTGCCGCTTGACACTCTGTTGCAGGGCGGGCAATCAATAAAGCTGTCGGAAATATTTCCAACGAAAAACGCGATGCTTTACATCATATTGCCGTGCGTATTTTTTGTGGTAAGCGGCGCGATGAACTTGACGTATTGCCTCGCGATGGGGCTTGCGGGAAAGACTCTCGCGATTGCGGTGCTTCCGAGCCTCGGATATTTAAAGTGCGTAAAAATAGCGCTGATTGCGATAACGCCCCCGTGCATAATAGATTTGGGGTTGATGGCGGCCGTAGGAATTCCGATGCCCGGGCTTGTATTTGCCGCAATATCCGGTGGGCTTGTATGGATTTCAATAAGGGCGATTGCGACAAAGGCGTCTGAGGGAAAATTATCTTAAAAAGCTTGCGCGCGCGAAGGAAAAAGTCGATTATTACAGGCTTTATATAAATGATGAAAGACGCAAAAGAACAGACGCAATTTCAAAATGGGGCTGAGACAGTCGGTGCCCAGAATTCCCCTGTGCACCGTTACGAAAAGAATTTTCAAGTCCGCGAAGACTACCTGTCAAGCCTCCCCGACGTGCAAAACGCCGACAAGAACACGATAAGCGGCGCAAATGTGCCGATTATGCAGGTGGGAATGCACAATTTTAAGTTGCCGCTAAAATTTCTGACAAAAGACTGCGGAATCCGCGAAGCCGAGGCTTCGGTGACGGCGACAGTGTCGCTTGCAGCCGATTCAAAAGGTATAAATATGTCGCGTATAATGAGGGTGTTTTACCTTTTTGCGGACAGGGTTTTCACGCCGGATCTTCTCGAAGAAATTCTCGTCAAGATGAAAGAGCAGTTAAAGACATCGCGCGCGAGGATAAAAATCGATTTCAACTACCCGATATTGCAGACGAGTCTTAGGAGCAATCTAAAAGCATGGCAATACTACAAATGCTCCTACGAAGGCACGATGGACGATCTGGATATTTTTAGGAAATTTATAGTGTTTGACTTTGTATATTCGTCGGCATGCCCCTGCTCTTCGGAGCTTAGCGAGCACGCGCGGCGCACCCGCAACGTGTATTGCGTTCCGCACTCGCAAAGGAGCAAGGCGCGCATATCGGCGGAGATAGAGCCCTCGGCGCACGTTTCAATAGAGGATATGCACGCAATATGCTTAGAATCTCTGCATACGGAAACCCAGGTAATGGTCAGGCGAGAGGACGAACAGGCGTTTGCGGAGCTAAACGGCGCGTATGTAAAATTTATCGAAGACGCCGCCCGCCTGCTTTACGCCGGATTTAACTCCGACAAGCGCATAAAGGATTTTGAGATTGCATGCATACACCTTGAAAGCCTGCATTCGCACGACGCAGTCGGTGTTATATGCAAAGGTTTGCCGGGCGGATTTAAGGCAGATTTTAAGGATTTTGAGGATCTGATTTGCTAAGCGGATTCTTTTGCCTAAGATTGGGCGCAATGTATCCGCAATGATAAGTGTGTGTTGGCTTCCATATTATTCAGCTTTGAAAATAAGGTGCAATGAATCTACTAAGATAAGTGTCGTCAAAGGAGATATTTTGCCTGTGCAAAAACTGTAAATTCGTTTGACTTATCACTAAAAAGAATAAAAAATTTTAAATATGAAGAAGGTAAAAATTTCAAGGAGACAATTTATTCTCAACTCTGCCCTTATGGGTGGCGCAATGTTTCTGCCGTCGATGGCAAAAGCAGAAAAGACGAGCATAAACGGCAAAATGAACATAGCCCTCATAGGAGTCGGGGGCATAGGTTCGCTTACAATAAGCACGCTAAAAAAATGCCCGGAGGCGAGAATTAGCGCGCTGTGCGACGTTGACGACACAAGAATTGCGGGAGGAGCAAAAGAATATCCCAACGCGCCAAAATTTAGGGATTTCCGCCGCATGCTCGACAAGATGGACAAGGAAATCGACGGCGTTGCAATCTCCACCCCCGACCACATGCACTTTCCGATAGCCGCATGGGCGCTCAAAGCCGGCAAGCACGTATTCTGCCAAAAGCCCCTCGTCCGCACAGTATGGGAGGCGCGCAAACTCAGGGAAATAGCAGCAAAGAGCGGCCTTATCACCCAGATGGGCAACCAGGGCCACACAAACGACGGGTGGCGCGTAATAAAAGAATGGTACGACGCAGGCATACTCGGCAAAATAGAGGAAATACATTGCTGGACAAACCGCCCCGTCTGGCCGCAGGGATTTTCAAAGCGCCCGCCGGAAGAGGCAGTTCCAGCGTCTTTGGACTACAAATTATGGCTTGGCGTAGCACCGCAAGCCCCGTATTCGCCGCGCTCCACCCATTTTAACTGGCGCGGATACCGCGATTACGGAACAGGCGCCGGCGGAGACATGGCATGCCATATACTCGACGCCTCGTATTCGGCGTTTGAACTGGGACTGCCATATAGAATCAGCGGCGAAGCTACTGAGTATACCGATATTTCATGGCCGAAGCAGACGACCGCCCACTTGGAATTCCGCAATCCGCGCGGCGTCAAGGGCAAGATAATGCTGAATTGGTACGACGGTGGCCGCAAGCCCAAGAACGTAAAGAGAGTTGACCAGAGCTTTATCGACGATCCCAAAACCTCAAACGGCACACTGATAGTCGGGACGAAAGAAACAGTTTTCACAACCGAATACGGCGACAACCCAATAATATTCCCGCGCGAAAGAATGGTGGAGATGAAGCGTTCCGGCGCACTGCCCGCCCCTTCCGTGCCCCGTTCAAAATATCCGTGGAATCCGCAGGCCGAATGGGTAAAGGCATGCTTCGACAACAAGCAGCCCCCGGCAAACTTTGACTACGCCTCTGAGTTTACGGAATTGTCATTGCTTATGCTAGTTCCGATATTTGAGAAGGGCAAGCTCATATACGATGCCGAAAAGATGGCCTTCCCGAGGCGTGAATCCGCGAACAAATACCTTTCGTCGCTATACGAATACAACAAGGAATTCATGATATAGCCTGGGGGTTAACGAAAAAAACGCCGTTTTTTAACGGCGTTTTTTTTATGGCTGAGGGATTTTTAATTGCAGAGGGTTTGAGGGATGTTATTTGGATTCCCCGCCCTCGCCGTTTTCAGATTCAGGGTTCGACTCATCAGTGTCGCGGTATTCTTTCGGCACGGGATTTAGAGTAAATAGCGGAAGCAATATAAACAGGCATAAAATTGTAAGCCCGAGGACGGCATATCCAGCGGCGTCGTGGACAAACCCCGAAATGGAGTCCGACCCATATTCATACGCCCAAAGTGAAAGGAAGAGCGCGCGTATTATATTGTTTATAAAGGCAAAGACCATAGACATTCCAACGAGCGCCACTTTTTTCCAAAACTTGTCGAGGAATACCGCCGCGAGGAAAGATCCGGAGAAAAGGCACGCAGTAAGGCTGCGAATCCCGCTACATGCGTCGGCTACCCCAACTGCCCCGTCGGGAAAATGTATCGAATTTCCGCGAAGTTCCACGAGGTATCCGAAAAAGTCCATAACCGCAGTTACGATCACGGCAACTTTTGAGAGCAGATAGCCGCTTATGAGGGTTTCCCAAGAATTAAAAAGCGGGGAAGCAACCATCCACGCAAATGCCGGGAATACGAAGAAGTTTGCGAATTTAAATCTATCGGAGAAGGACATATCGAGCCCTTCGAGATTTTTTGCCCCCGCAAAATACGCCAATCCATAAAACGCGAATGCGAAGCAAAACGACATGCCAAACAACGGCACCGTAGTTCCGCGCGCGATTGAGTAAACGACGGAAAAAAGCATAAAACCCGCAAACCCGCAAACAGCCATTCCTCCGAATAGGAAAGTTGTGCCTGCGACGAGCAGCCCGCCCTTATTCTGAGAAGGTTTGCCGAGAAAATATTTCTCTATTTTAGGTAGCCTGTCCCAAATCACATAAAGCATAAAAACCGGCATAAGGTAGCCGAAGGCGTAATCGAGGCGCGTCGACCACGTATCCCAAAGGACGCATGTCAACATCAAAGCCATAACCGCTACTACCGCGGCATCTATGCGCGCAAAGAAAGGAATTTTTTGCATAATTTTCGCAAATTAATTTTTGTTTTTTTCTTCGAGGGTTAGTTTTCCAAGAGCTTTCATAACTTTTATGAAGCCGGGATCCGACTTCAAGTTTTCGAGCGGCACCGACGAATCAACCCTTACAAAATACTGTTCCGGCATACCTTTGATAGCCGCAGAAAATATTCCTTTTAGCCAATTTGATAAAGTAGGCGTAAAATTGTCGGACTTTCCATAGTCATAAGGAGTTCCGTCAACAATATGCCAATACCAAACATACCTTTTAACAATCCCCATTTCTGTCGGCAGCGTGTATGCGCGAGAGAATCCCCCGAGAAGTTTTTCGTCGCCAATATCGAGAGATTTGAATTCCTTTTTTTCGGAATCAATATTCTTCCATCCGTTTGCGACCCAGCAGCGGTCGGGAGAGTGGGAAGATGCGCGGTGTATTTCCATGGTATCCGGCTTCCAGTATGCGATATAGACAGTGAAATCGGTTCCGTTCTTTGAATATGTGCGGTTCACATAGTCCGTGACATTTAAAACTTTTTCCGCCGCGCGCTGAACTTCCTCAGTATCGCCCAATCCGGAGTCTTTTGAAGTCCAGCCGTCCATTTCGTATGGGATTGCGGTTTTTAGGCGCCCCTCAAGTTCGGTTGTAGCGGTTTCAGAATCTGCATGCGGAGATTTTACAAAGAAAACGAACGTTGCCGAAAACGCAACGGCGGCAATAGCCGCAATGGAGATTATTTTTTGCATAAGGCTTAATCATATGCCAAAGAGAATATCAGGCAAGAAATAAAAAAAAACGCCCGGAAATAAAGGGCGTTTTTTCGAGCGAGCTTTGAGTGTTGCGCACTGCGATAACCGGATAAAAATCATTCAGGTATTGAAGGCAGATTTTCCGCATTGTCCGCCTGGGTGTTTGCTGAGAGGGCGCCCGTCGCGTGGGCAAGCTGCGCAATAGACATTGAAAGCGAGGCCTCCGCCGAAACTTTTTGCTGGCGGGCCGTCGCGAGCCTGCTTTGCGCGTTCAGAAATTCCGTAATATTGCTCACCCCGTTTTCATAGGCGGTTTTAGTTGCAATGAAAGCCTCCATACTCGCCTCTACAGCCGATGTTGCGCTCGCCACCTGCTTTACGGAACTCGTATATTTGTGGTAGTAGTTCCATATGTCTGAAATTATTTGGATTTCAGCCGCCTTTAAGGACTGAGCCTGGGCTCTCTCGGCGACTTTTGCGTTAATTAGCGCATACTTTCTCGCAAAGCCCTCAAAAATGCTCCAAGAGAGGCTGAACCCGCCCGTATATGTGTCTTGATGCCCGCGCGAATCCTGGGAATAGTCGGTGTATGAGAATTGTCCGAAAGCGCCTATTTGCGGGAGGAAGTTGCGCTCGGCTACTTTAACGTCGCTTGCTGATTTTGCAAGTTTTGCATATGAAGCAAGCAGTGTTTGCCGCGAGCGCATGGCCTTTACCACGAGTTCGTCTATTTTTTTGGAGGTTTCCGGACTTGTAGGCACCACGGCCGTTTCCGAAACGACAAAATTGGGGCCGACCCTTACGCCCAATACTTGGGCGATATTTGCGCGCGCAGTCTCCACCGAAGAACGCGCCTCCTCCAAGAGGTATTCGGCGTTCTTGGCGTTTGCGAGGGCATTTAGCATATCTTGTTTGTTGCCCACACTTTGGTCGAATCGCGCCTTTGCGGATTCGTAGGCAATGCGGGCTTCTTCGAGGCTAAGCCTTGCGCTTTCTACACTGCCGCACGCTGCGTAGAATTGGTAGTACGCAAGCGCCACATTGAGGACTACGTCTTGGATAGACTGGTTGTAGTCGAAATTTGCGGCAAGCAGAGCATTTTGCGCGGACTCAACCTGGGCTTCGCGCTTGCCGAAGTCGAATAGAAGCCAATTTATTTCGGCGCTTGGGCCGAATCCCGTTTCGTAATAAGAGCCAATCGGGATAGAAAAGCCGCCGTAGCCGAGGCTTGGCCTTACTTTGCTGCGGTAAACCTGCGCGCCGACAGATACCTGCGGGTAATAAGCCGCCATTGCCGAACCTTTCTGCGCCGCATAGCTTTTCGCCTGGAACCAGTAAATGCGAGTCTGGGTATTGTTTTCGAGGGCAATGTCGATGAGGTCGTCGAGTAACAGTGGCTTGCCCGCCTGCATTTTTTCTGCCGGCGTAAGAGTATTGCCGCTTGCGACCGTCTCTTTTTTCGGCTTCTCTGCGGAGGGTTGTTCGGCTTGTTTTGATTCCGGAGATATGATTTTGTCCGTTTTAATATCTTCGGGCTGTATCACCCGTTTGGGGAGGGAGTCTTGCGGAGCCTTCCAGTAAACTGACGGGGTTTCCGAGACTTCGGAATCTACATTTACGCAGCCGCCGAGCAGCGACGCCGCGAGAATTACCGTTGAGAATTGGAGTTTTTCTTTCATCGGCAGACCTTTATTCTTTTCCAATTTCTCCGCGCGCGAAGAAAGGTATTTTATCTAAAACATTTCTCTGGAAAGCGTCGAGCCACAGGTAAATGACGGGAGTTATGTAAAGAGTGACGACCTGCGAGAAAATGAGCCCGCCTACGACAACCACACCGAGCGGGATTCTGCTTTCGGCGTCGGCCTTGCCCCAGCCGAGCGCGATTGGCAGCATTCCCATGAGGGCCGCGAAAGTAGTCATTATAATCGGCCTGAATCTCTCCATGCAGGCTTCGTGAATGGCGTCGCGGGGCGTCATGCCGGACTGTTCGCGCATGATTGCGAAGTCAATCATCATAATTCCGTTTTTCTTAACAATGCCCATAAGCATAAAGAGGCCAATCATAGCGTAAATCGAGAGCTCCATATCGAGCAGCCACAAGCTGCCGAGACCTCCGACGACTGCAATAGGCAGCGACGAAAGCACCGTTATCGGGTGTATATAGCTTTCGTAAAGTATGCCGAGGATTACGTACATGACGAAAACCGCAACGCCAATGAGGTACACGAGGCTCATCATAGTCTCCTTGAAGGTGACGGCTTCGCCAATAAACTGGCCCGAGACTCCCTGCGGGAGAGTCTGGGCGGCAACCTCCGAAACCCACTTTACGGCGTCTCCGATGGCAACTCCGGGTTGAAGGTCGAAGTATATAGTTACGGACGGGAAGTTGTCGATGTGGTTGACAGTCACCGGAGCGAGAATCGTGTCCGTGTCAGAGATAGACCTGAACGGAATCAGGCTCGAGAGGTTAAACGGCGGGTTTGGCTCCGAGCCGCCCCCTGTTAGGGTTTGCACGGGGTATCCGCCTGTCAGCACGGCGTCTGCCTGGAAGTTGAGGCTCGAAAGGTTGCTTTCAAAAGAGCGGTAGTCTTGGGAAGCCTCCATAATGCTCCAATATTGCTGGAACGGAGTTTTTATAAGGTAGTAAAAGAGCTTTGCATAGGCGTCTTTAAAGACGTTGGAGTAGTTGTTGGGCGAGAGCCCGAGCATTGCGGCTTTTTCCCTAAACGGTTTTAGGACAATTTGCGGATTGTCGAGGTACATGTCTGTCTGAATGCTCGAAAACATGTCTCCCCTGCGCGCCGACAGCTTGGGAATGAGCGTTTGTGCGGCGCTGTAAAGCAAATTTTGGTCCATGGAAGTAAGCGCGAAGGAATATTTGCCCTGGGTTGTGCTGGTGGCGCCGGTTGAGATTTTCAAGGTTGGCTGGGGCTGGAAGTTTGCAATCAGCCCCGGGATCATTGAAATTTGCGCGTTTATATCCGCGGCGACGACGTCAATTGGCCTGCGCTTGTCGCGCGGCACAAGGGTCACAAAGCCGAATCCCATATTTTGGTTTACGAATGAAGAAACGCCCGATACGAGCACAAAATTCTTGATTTCTGGAGTGCGGTAAAAAATTTCCTCGATTTGCTTTTGAAGTGAGCCTATTTCGCGCGATGAAGTCTTAGTGTCGGATATAAAAACGCCCTGCATAAAGCCGCTGTCGCCCACTGGGAAAAGGATTTGCGGGAGAGCCCCGAAGAAGAACCATACACCCCAGCCGCAGAGCGCCACTATTACGAGAGTGAGAAAATTCTGGCGGAGCATCCATTTGAGCGTAGGGGAATAGAAGGCGAGAAAAGACGCCTCAATTTTATGCGACATTCTTTCGATTATCGTCTTATCGGCCGGGTCGGAGGTACGCGGTTTCAAGACGCGCGCGCACATCATAGGAGTTAGCGACAAGCTTACAAAGCCGGACATTAGAACCGCTGTTATGATAGTCACAGAGAACTCCATGAATACCCTGCCCGTTATGCCGCTCATGAACACTAGCGGTATAAACACCGCGGCGAGCGACAGCGTCATACTAAGGATTGTAAAAGAAATCTCGCGCGCCGACTTAAAAGTTGCCACCGCCGGAGATTCTCCAAAATCCTCCATTCTTCGCACCGTATTTTCTAGGAACACGATAGCGTCGTCAACGAGGAATCCAATCGCCATCGTAAGCCCCATGAGAGATAGGTTGTTCACGGAGAAACCGAAGGCGTACATGAATATGAAAGTTAGGAGAATCGAGAATGGCAGCGCCACCGTCGGAATCATTGTGTCGCGGATTCTGCCAAGGAACATAAATATTACAAATACAACGAGCAGGAATGCTATTATCAGCGTTTCCTTAACATCGTCGATATTGTCTATAATGAGAGTCGAGCGGTCGTAGAACTCCGACACTACAACGCTCGACGGCAGGATTGTTTTAAATTCCTCGACGAGGTTTTTTATGTCGGCGACAGTCGTTATGGCGTTGCCGTCGGCGCGCTTTCTGACGCCCATTACGATGGAAGATTTAGGCCTGCCTTCCGGTTTTTTATTTCCGAGGGAGAACGATATGTTGAGAGTGTCGTATTGGAGGGCGTCGATTGCCTTGGCGATATCCCTAAAAAATATTGGGGAACCGTTTTTGAAGCCTACTACGATGTTGTCGTAATCGCTCGCAGTGGAGAGCTGTGTGTCGGGGAGCAGCACGAATTGGGTTGTCGGGCCGTCGATATTGCCGACACCTGTCATATTAGTCGAAACCGCGAGTGCATTTTTTAAATCAGTTGCAGTATAGCCGAGATTGTAGAGTTTGTCTAAGTCAACCTCTATGCGCACAGAGCGCGGCGCGGCGTAAATATCCACATTGGACACGCCGGAAATCATGCGTATGCGCTGGGCGATTTCCGAGAAGGCGTAGTCGTAAAGATTTCTTTCCGGCATAGCATCGCTCGTTACGGCGAGGATGTAAATGGGCAGGTCGTTTGGGTTGTCTTGGGTAAAGGATGGGGGAGACGGGAGGTCGGCAGGCAGGTTGCCCATAGCGCGCTGGATTGCGCTCTGGACGTCCGTGGCGGCGGCCGAAATATTTTTACTCAGCGAGAATTGCAGGACAATCGAGCTCGAGCCGAAGCTGTTGCGGCTTGTTATCATTTCGATGCCCGGTATTTGCATAAACTGCTGCTCGAGCGGCGAGGCGACGTTAGCCGCCATAATGCTCGGGTCGGCGCCCGGATAGCTCACCGTCACTTGGATTACTGGATAGTCAACGCCCGGCAAGTCGTTTACAGGCATTTGCATGTAGCCGAAAATCCCGAAGAACATTGCCGCGAGCGACAACAATACGGCCATCACCGGCCTGTTTATAAATATGTCGGAAATAGACCCCTTCCCTTCAAGGCGCTTCGAGTGGTCCTCTTTCGGCGCGGGAGGCGTGTTTTTCAAATCGGAAGACATTTTATTTGCTTTTAAAGGGTTGTTATTTTACGCCTGATGCCGCTTTTTCGGCCGCTTTGAGCGCCTCGATAGGCGCCTGTTTTTTTGCGGCGGCCTCGGCGGCCTGCTTCATAAATTTTGCGCGCAACTCATCCGCGACATTGGTCGCGTTTACCATAAATTCGCGCATTTTTGCGGGATCTATAATCGGTTTGGAGTCCGCTCCGATAATAAGCCCCTGCGGAGTTGCGGCATATACGAAGGGGCCTGCCTGCAGCCTTAGGTTGCTCGTATTTTTGACTACAAATTCCCCGGCTTTTACGCCGGTGACTGCGCGCATATCGTTGTCGAACAGCTGCCCTTCTTCTACATCGGTCTGCTTTATGATATAGACGCCATCCTTATATGGAGTTGCCACATACACAAAGTGGCTTTTCGGCCCAATTTGAATGCAAATATTAGGAATCAGAACCGCGTCTTTTTGCTCTTCGAGATTTACGCGGACTTTTACGGGTTGGTTTGGCCAAAATAGTCCGTCTTTGTTGTCGAGCTTACCGCGCAGTATGGCAGTTCCCGATTCGTATCTAATTTTGTTCAGGATAATATCAACCTCCGCGACAGTCTTTCTATTCCCGAGGTTGTTTTCTATGTAAGAGACGTCAACGTGCGTCTTGCCGCCGTTTGATTCCATAAAGCGCTTAACGTCGTAGAGGCTTTGGGAGGGGACGACAAAATCGACGTACAGATTGTCAACCTGCTCGATTGTCGTGATTATCGAAGAGCCGGCCGCGACAACATTGCCCGAATTTATGTTGTAAAGCCCAACCTTCCCCGATATTGGCGATTTTATTTTGCACCAGTCAAGATTTATCTGTGCGGTCATGAGGGCCGCTTTGCATGTTTCCACAATGCCCTTGTCAACCTCGACTTTTGCGACGAGGGTATCGAAAGTCTGCTTGTCGATATAGTTGTCTTTTGCGAGCTTTTTGTTACGCTCAACATCGAGCGAGTCGATTTTCAGCTGGGCCTCCGCCTGCCTTAGGCTACCCTGCGCCTGCAAGACCGCCGCCTCGTACGGGCGGGAGTCTATTTCCGCGAGGACGTCGCCCGCGTTTACGTGCTGGCCTTGCTTAAAATTGATTTTTACGATTTGCCCGGAAACCTGCGGGACGACATTTACGCTGTGCAGCGACGAAATAGTTCCGAGGGTATCAATGTATTTGCGGACGTTTTTGCCCTCGGCCTTTGCGAGAGTTGCGGGGGTCGGCGGATAGGAGACTTTCTTTTCTATTTTCTTCTGGCACCCGAAAGTCAGGATTGAGACAGCCGCCGATATTGCCGCGATTTGTATTAGTTTCATAATTATTGAATGGTTTTAATTGTATAAAATTGCAGGAAATTTTTTTGAGAGTGCAGTTATTGTCAATATATTATTGCTAAAAGCTTTGGAGCTTAGGCAAAAAAAGCCTCTATTATTGACACGCATAAATTAATATTGTTATAAAAATAAAGGTAAATTTCAAATTTTTATACATATGAAGAAATTGTCTATTTTTGTGGCTGCGGTATTGGCGGCGTGTTTAGCTTACGGGAAGGCATTTAAAGATTTCAGCATTGAAGGCGGCGCAATCATCGCGGGGAATGGGACAGCCGGGGAGGTTTCCCTAAATCTTTCCATATTTGACGACGCATGGAATAGTTCCTCGATAGCTTGGGGGGACATAAGACATTTAGACGGCTCGCCCGCATTTGAACAGGACATTTACCAAGTGCGCGGGAAATTGCTGCTTCCCGGCAAAAAAAGCCGCGCGGAAGTTTCCCAAAAATTGGAGCTTTTGAAGTCTGACGCAAGCGGCAGCCGCTATAATTTGAAGTATGAAATAGCCCTGCCGCCCGAATTCAAGGCGCGCCAAGTAGCATTTTCCGCAAGTTCCCCGATAGGGCTGTCGTTTGACGGCGGATTGCAGATAGACGGCAAAGCGTTTAAGCTTCCGATAAAAAAAGAAAAAGCGTCATACGAAGCCGCAGGCGCGAAGAGCTTTTCGTTTTTTGCCGACAACGGAATATTGACTATTGTCCCAAAAAGCGGGAATGCGAGCCTGCAAGACAACCGTGCATGGAATATGGAATCTTTTTCCGTCCGCATAGTCTTGCCTGTGGAAAACGGCAAATGTTCCGCAGAGTTTGACGTAAAACTTGAAAAATACCGTTTTGCGAAAATCCCCCTGCCCTCTCCCAAGCCCGCCGCGCTGCAGTGGCTGCCTAAAAAGCCGGACTTCGGCAAAGTAAAATATTTTGTGGATTCTCCGGCCCAGGCGCAGATAGTTGCGCCCGGAGAATCGTTGGAGCTGACTCTTCCTCGCGACTCGAAATACATATACCTGCTAAGCACTTTTTCTTCCGATGTTTCCGATACACTTGCCGAGGCGGAAATTGTAAAGTCGGACGGGACTAGTGTGGCACAAAAATTGTCAAAGGGAGATTGCGACGGCAGGTTTGCGGAATCTTCGGAGGCAGCCGTTGCGTGGAGAGCTATGCAACCCGACGGAAAAGTGCATGCTCTCTATTCGTCGAAAATAGAGTGCGGCGGCGGAGGCAAATCGCTCAAATTAAAAAATACGGGCGAAAGCGACTGGATTTTATACGCGGCTACTGCCTCGAACGCAAACTTGGCAAAGCACCTGCGCGAGGGGAATTTTACAGCTCCGGACGAAAATTATTTTCCAATTGAATTTTCCCCCTCGGTGGCTAAGGGCAGCGTATTGGACTTTTCATTTCTGCTCGACGCCCCCGCAGGCAAATACGGCTTTGCGAGGCCGTCCGGAGAGAGCATAGTATTTGAAAAGCGCCCGGAAGTGCCCGTAAAATTTTTCGGCAACAATATGACGATGCACGCCAACTTTCCGGAAAAGGAGATAGCCCCGATTGTCGCCGACACATTCGCGAGAACCGGATACAATATATGCCGCTTTCATTTCTACGACAAAATGCTTGCGATTAAAAATTCCGATGGCGCAACGGAAATAAACCCGAGGCATATGGACAAGATGGACTTTTTTGCGAACGAGCTTAGAAAGCGCGGAGTTTATTACACGACCGACTTATATATGGCGCGCGAAATAGACCCCAAGACTCTCGAGCCCGAATTTCACAACCTAAAAATAAGCACTCTCGCCGAGAGAAAGTCTCTTTTTTACCTGTCGCAAAAAGCCCGCGACAATCTAAAAAAATATTCCGCCAACCTGCTAAACCACGTAAACCCATACACGAAACTCGCGTGGAAGGACGACCCCGCCCTCGTTTCGATAAGCCTTGTAAACGAGGACACAATCGGCTCTACCGTAAACGGCTCGACAGCTCCCCTTTTCAGAAAAAGGTTTGCTGAATGGCTGTCGGCAAACGCTCTTTCCGAAACTCCTGAAAACGAAAAACTGCTTTTTGCAAAATTTTTAAAAGAGCTACACTCGTCATTCTATAAAGAAATTAAAGACTTTCTCCGCTCGATTGGTGTACGGCAAATGCTGACCGACGAAAACCACATGAGCTCCATTCCGCAGTCTCTCGGCTCCGAAGAATTTGACGTCGTCGATACCCATACATATTACGGGCATCCTAATTTTATATTTAAGTCATGGCAGATGCCCGTAAAAGTTAGGAACGATTCGAGCCTCGGCAAACTCGGCGCGGATTCAGTCACAAAGGGTACGCTGACAGTTGCCGGCAAACCGCTTACGCTAACCGAGTGGAATCACGTAGTCAACAACGACACCGCCGCGGAGGGCGCATTTATAATGGGCGCGTACGGCTCGATGCAGGGGCTTGACATGCTGTGCCGATACACTTACCGCCACGCCCCGCACGACTTGAAGCCAACAACCCTAAAATATTTCGATACCGATTCAAATCCCGTAATATCCCTTTCCGAGCGAGCCGCCGCCCTGTTTCTATTAAGGGGCGACGTGCGCGAAGCTGACGCAGTTTTCCCGTGTGTAGTCTCCCGCGATTTTCTCGATTACCCATCGCCCATGAAGAACAGCCTCTTGACTTACCTGGGCGGATTGTACAGGAAAATGAGCTTAATAGGCGCCCCCAAAATAGTGATAACCGACACCCCTCAAAATATAAAAATCAAAGGAGCGAAATTTGTAATGTACGCCGACGAAAGGTGGAAAAACTGCCAATTTGGTGTTCCTGCATTTTCCCCGCTCGCCGACGACGCCAAGACGCTTGGGGAAGTGTCGAGAATACTGGGCGGGGGTCTTGTTAATGCCTACGAAAAGGTATATTCGAGCACAACTGGACAAATTAAAATGGACGGCAAGAAGGAAACTCTCAGCGTATCGACAAGCGCAAGCGAGGCGTTTGTCGGCCCGGAGGGGACGGAGGGCGGCGGAAAATTCGCAAAATTTAAGCCCGTAAAGTCGTGGGGGGCATTTTTAGCCGCGGCAGTTGACGGCAAACCGCTTAGAAATAGCTCCCGAATACTTGTACTGCATTTAAGCGATATTAAAAATACCGCTATGAGGTACGCTTCGCCCAAAAAAGAGATTTTGTGGGATATGGGCGAACTTCCCCTGCTTGCGAGAGACGCTTCGGCAGAAATATCGTTTGACGCCCCGCTTGAAGGCTGGAAGTGTTACGCCGTATCCGCCAACGGCGAGCGTTTATATGAAATTCCCATAAAGCGTGAGAATTCAAGGGCGAAAATTTCAGCGAGAACAAAATACGGTAAAATTCCCGTATTTGCCTATGAATTAAAAAAAATTTCGGCCGATAAAAATTAAAAATGCTTGTAATAATAAAAGGTAAAGCACAAACTATACCTTGAAGTTAGTTATATGGAACTTGTAAACGACAATCCTGCGAGGCTCGCGACGACGGTGCAAACCGCTAAAGATGCGGATAGCGACGCCGCGCTTGTCGAAAGGGTGAAAAACGGAGATATGTCTGCGTTCGACACTCTTACGCTAAAATACCGCGAGAGGCTTTTTGGAGTCGTTTACAATATGCTCGGCAACCGCGAAGACGCGATGGACATAGTGCAAGACGCATTCATAAAGGCGTTTTCAAGCATAGGGTCGTTTAGGGGATCTTGCGCCTTCTACACGTGGCTGTACCGCATTGCCGTAAATATGGGCATAACTTTTTTAAAGCGCTCCCGCATGCGCCGATTTTTCAGCTTTGAAAATTCCGACGAAGAGATGGCATCAGCGGAAGTAGTTGAGAAGTTGAGCGTAAACTTTGGCGGCAGAAAAGCTGCGATGTTGTCGGAAATTCGCGAAAAATTGAACGAAGCGCTTCAATCTTTGTCTATAAAACATAGAACGGTAGTAATTCTTTACGAAATTGAGGGTTTGAGCCACCAGGAAATCGCAGAGATAACTGGAACTACCCCCGCCACAGTAAGGACCCGCTTGCATTACGCCAAGCAGCAGCTACAAGTTCTTCTTAAAGACTATATAAGCTAAATATGTCAGACAAAAAACCTACACTCGAAGATCTGCTCAGGCTCAAAAGGTGCGAACACCCCACTGACGAGGAGTGGGCGCAGTTTGACGAGCGCCTTAAATCAAAGATGATGTGCAGGCTCCGAGAACCGAGGAAGGAATTTAGCCTAAAATTTCCCATAAAGGCGATAGTGCCAATTGGCGCGGCGGCTTTGGCAGCAATTCTTTTTGTTCCTGGACTCCCCGTTTCCGACGACTTGAATTTCTCTACGCCCGAAAATACTGCAATAGCATCGGCAGTTTCCAAGACACCCCTTCCGAGTATAGACTACTCCTTCTCCTCCAATGAGATGTATCCTATGCAGCAAAACTCCGAGACTCCTGTCATCGCCCCGATGAATTCGGATTACGATAGCTCGATTCGATACGTTTCAAATAGTTTACCGGTTGCATCGGCATTTATTTTTTAATGTAGCTGTCGCATAGCCTATAAACAAAGCGGCATCGTATTTGTCTCATAGCCTATAAACAAGACGATATCGTATTTGGAAAATTTTTTGTATTGTATTAAAGAGCACAGTGATTTTGCGCAATCTAATGCCCAGGGGCAATAATACGTAAGATATTGATTATTTGACTTTAAAAAATTGCGCATCTGGCTCGAAAAAAAGCGATGTTTGCAGCATTTTTTTAACGCGCCAATTCGCCTAACCGCATCAGGCTCGTAAAAAAAAGCGATGTTTGCAGCCTAAATTTTTTGCATAATGTGAGCGATTGTTTTGTGTCTTTATTTCAGCGCATTTGTAAAGAAGGTTAAAAAAAATAAACTATGTCTTGACCTTCCCCCTGTTGCGAATTTGAATGTCCCTTTTACTTATAAAGGACTATTTGGGATTATTTATATGGTCACATTGATGGTAGGAACGTTCATATTCGGCTACATATTGATAGCGATAGAACACAAAATACAAATAAACAAAGCGGCCGTTGCGGTCACTCTTGGTATGTTACTATGGGTAATGTACATATACGCGGGGAACTCGCTTATAATGGGGGTAAATTCAGACGCTTTTAAGCAATTTTTATCTGTAAATCCCGAATACGCTTCGCTGCCGATAGGAAAGCAGTGCATAAAATTCATATCCGAAAGCCAGATAATCCATTATCTTGGAGAGCAGGTTCAAATAATCTTCTATCTTATCGGGGCGATGACGATAGTTGAGCTTGTAGATGTCCACGGCGGGTTTACCTGCATTACCGATAGGATAAAGACTCGCAATAAGCGCAAGCTTCTTTGGATAATTTCATTCTTCACCTTTTTCATGTCGGCAATACTCGACAATCTCACCACGGCGATATTGATAACAATGCTGTTGCGCAAGCTGATAAATGTAAAAAAAGAGAGGTGGATATTTTGCGGAATGGTAATACTTGCAGCCAATAGCGGCGGCGCATGGACACCCACCGGAGACGTCACTACGATAATGCTGTGGATAAACGAGAACGTCACAACCGGAGCTTTAATAACGCAGCTCTTTTTGCCTTCCCTCGTTTCAATGCTTGTACCGCTTGTAATACTCACATTTTTTCTGGACGGTAGCAATACAGAAGAGCCTGCAATGCACGGCAAATCCTCGACCTCGTACATCACTCCCGCCGAAAGGACGACAATATTTATACTGGGAATTGCGGGCCTAATATTTATACCGATTTTCAAGGCGATAACGGGGCTTCCGCCATTTATCGGAGTAATGCTCGCACTCGGAGCCATCTGGATTTTTATGGAAATCCTTTACGACCGCCGCACGGACATACCGCGCGCCCAGCAGCATAGAATCGGCGACGTATTTGCGCGGATAGACCTTTCCACGATATTGTTCTTCCTGGGCATACTAATGGCAGTGTCAGCCCTGCAAGCTGTCGGAGTGTTGTCGGAAGTTTCCAAATTCTTAGACGAGGAAGTCCATAATATATATGTAATAAACACGATAATTGGGCTCTTATCATCGATAGTTGACAACGTTCCGCTTGTGGCGGGCGCTATGGGCATGTACGACATTCCCACGCAAGCGCAGGTTCTGGCCTCTGCCGAGCCCGCGTATCTGGCGCATTACGCGCAAGACGGCGCGTTCTGGCAGCTCTTGGCATATTGCGCCGGGGTTGGCGGAAGCATATTGATAATTGGTTCCGCCGCCGGAGTCGTAGTTATGGGCATAGAAAAAATAACATTCTCGTGGTATCTTAAATACATTTCCCTATTGGCGCTAATCGGGTATTTTGCGGGTATTGCAACCTACATATTCCAAAGCGCGATTATCTCCGCATTCTAATACTTAAAAAGCTCCGCTTACTAGCGGAGCTTTTTTTCAAGATATACATAGCCCTAAAATAAAAACCTCGTTTCTTTCTCGATGAACCGAGCACATGCTTAGCCCAGATTGCGCGCTATACTTATGGAGTAGCGGACTTTTTCATTAAATATTGTGTGCCTAAGATAAAAAAATCCCAGCCGGAATTTCCGGTTGGGATTTTTTGCGATTTGCACCGATTATTGGAAATCCGGGTATTCCGCAAGGGATTTAACCGGGAGAGTTTTGTCTATGCGGCGAACCATTCCGGCGAGCACACCTCCTGGGCCGCATTCGTAGAATTGCTCGATACCAAGCTTTGCCGCGTTGCGCACGCAGTCTTCCCACCTGACAGTGCTGACGACTTGCTTTACGAGATTTTTCTTAATTTCGTTCGGGTCGAAAACCGCGTCGCCTGTGACGTTTGTAAAGACCGGTATGCGCGGGCTCTTAAATTCTATGTCGGCGAGGAATTCTTCAAACTTTTTGCGGGCTGGCTCCATTAGCCTGCTGTGGTAAGCGCCTGCGACCTTGAGGGGCACAACCATCTTAAATGCCTTGCGTTCTTTTGCCGCGGCTACTGCCGCCGCGACTTTCGATTCCTCACCGGAAATGACGACTTGCCCTGGGCAGTTTATGTTGGACATATCTACGTCAAACTCTTTGCAATACAAAGCGACATCCTCAGGCGTTCCGCCGATAAAGCTCGCCATTGCGCCTTTTGAGGCGTCGCAAGCCTCCTGCATTAGCCTGCCGCGTTCCGCCACAATTTTAAGGCCTGTTTCAAAGCTGAACGTTCCCGCGAAAGCGTGGGCGGTAAGCTCCCCGAGCGACAGCCCCAAGGCCGTTGACGGTTCGCCCAAAATGCCCTTTTGGCGCATAACTTCGACAACCGCAAAACCGTGCAGAAAGAGAGCCGGTTGGCATACGCTTGTTTTGGTAAGTTCCGACATCGGGCCTTCAAAGCAATAGCTTGAAAGCTTCATAGACAAAGCCTCGTCGGCCCTTTCAAAGAGTTCGCGGACCGCCGCGCAGTTCTCATACAATGATTTTGCCATTCCGACGCTCTGCGCGCCCTGGCCCGAGAATAATAATCCTGTTTTCATATTTTTTAAAATTTAGATATTTCTGCCGAAATTTGCCCGGCGAGTTCCGCAATGAGTTTGTTAATTGCCCTTGCATAGCCGCCGTAGCCGTCGTTTGAAGATGTTTCAAAAGAGAAGTTTTTGACGACGCTTTTTGAGTTGTTTGGTGCGTCGAGCTGCCACTTTCCTTTTAAAACAACTTTTCCGTCAATTTTTCCCAAACATTCGTAGACGAATATTCTCAATGAGCAAGCCTTTTCGGCAGCCGGCGATACGGCCGGATACATAAATACCGACGCGACCCCCGAAGATTCGATATCGACAGCAAGCGCCCTTTCAAAGCCGTCCGAGGGCAACTCCGCCCATCTGTCAAACTCAGATACAAGCAATATTCCGCTTTCCGCGAGGGATACGATTTGTTGGCGCGACATATATTGCGGCAGTTGCGCTGCTTGCAAGTTTACATCGCATTTGCAGTCGTATTTTTTCTCGATCTGCACTGGAGAGATTACATGGAATACTGTGGGGTCAGCTGTGGGCGCGAGCAAATCGGATAGGCACCCATATTGTGCGAGAGACAGCACGGCCGCAGCGATAATCGTCAGGAATTTTTTTGAGGAGTTTTTCATATTGCAAAAATTTTTATTGTTTTTAACGCCCGGACTTGTCCTTGCCCGTAATTATTGAGTTTGGGTTGCGCTGCAAGTAGTCGGCGAAGTTCGAGATGTTGTGCATTGAGCCGTTTAGCGTTTTTAGCAATAGCGCCAGCTGGTATCTAAACGGCGAGTTTGGCGCGACGACGGAATTTACATTAAGCAGCATTTCGTCCATTCTTTTCGACAACACCGAAACGTTGCCCGAAAAGCTTTTAAGCTCCGCGCGCGCGTCTGTGATTAAGCCGTCGGCGTTGCCAAGAAGGGAGTCGAGCTTTTTTATAGACTCTTCAACGTCCTTGTTTTCGGCGAGAGCGCGGACGCTTTTTAGGGTAGAAACTGCATTTTCGCTGATATTTTTTACGTCGATGTCGTCGAGCTTTTTATTTATTTTGGCGAGTGCATCGTTTAAATTGTTTCCGATTGCAGTGAAGTCGATTTTCGAGATGTCCGACATTGTTTTTTCAAACCCTTTTGCCAATTCGGAAAGGCCGGAGTTTGCGGCGGGTATTTCTTTAAAGCGCGTGCCGCCGTACTTCAGCTCGTATTTGTCTCCCCTGTCGGCGATAAAGTCCAATTCTATATAAAGCATGCCTGTGACAACACTCTGGTAGTTTAGCCTTGCCCGAAGCCCCTCCGCGATTTGTTCGTCAATCCATTCGTAGTAATTTTTCATGTCCACGCCCGTCTTGCGCCTTAGCTGGGCGACGTCGATAGAATAGACCACGGAAACGGAGCTTTCTTTTATATTTTTGGAGGAGCTTATAAATATGCCCTCCACCTTCCCGATTTTAACGCCTTTGTATTTTAGCGGCGCGCCGACATCGAGACCGTTTACGCTTTCAGAGAAAAACGATATAAAATTTTCCGTTCTCGAGAAAAATTTCGCCGCTCCAAAAACCATTACCGCAGCAACTGCGATTATGGAAGCCGCTATGACGAACATTCCGATGGCGGCGGGACTTATTTTATTTTTCATACTCAGCCTTTTTTTCAAGCGGGTCCACCCCGCGGTTCAAAAATATTCTGACGTCTTCGGGGCCGGATTTTAGCAAATCGCGCGGAGCCCCCAATGCGCCCTGGGTTTTAGACTTTGCGTCGAGAAAAACTACGCGGTCTGCTATTGAGAAGATGCTCGGCAATTCGTGCGAGACGACGACAACCGTAGCCCCGAGGGAATCGCGCATTTGCAGGATTAGGCGGTCGAGCCTATAAGACGATATTGGGTCGAGTCCTGCGCTTGGCTCGTCGAAGAAAAGCACGCTCGGGTCGAGAGCAATCGCCCTTGCGAGCCCCGCCCTTTTTGCCATGCCACCGCTGATTTCCGACGGATAAAAAGAGCCGAAGCCGTTTAGGCCTACAAGCGCAAGTTTTAAATCCGCCATTACCTTGGCCTCTTTTTCCGACAACCCCGAAAACTCCATGAGCGGCAGCATTACATTCTCTGCAAGAGTCATGCTCGTCCACAGCGCGCCGCCTTGATAGAGTATTCCAAATTCCCTCAGAATTTCCAGTCTGCGCTCCTCGGTGGCTCCTGAAAAATTCTCTCCGCGATACAAAATTTTTCCGGAAGCGGGCGTTGCGAGGCCAATCATATGGCGAAGCAAAGTGCTTTTGCCGCAACCGCTGCCGCCTATTATAAAAAATATCTCCCCTTTCTTAATGGAAAAGTCGAGGTTTTTCATCACAATGTAGTCGCCGTACGCCATTGTGAGAGAATCTATTTTGAATACGGCACCGTCTTTTCCAGTCGCATCCTCCGGCCGGCTTTCCACAGCATTTTTGATTTCGGAAGCATTCATTGTCAGATGTCGAAAATTGTGAATATTACGGCGAAGATAGAGTCCGCTACAATTATCCAAGTTATGCTCTGCACGACCGCCGACGTTGTAGCAAGCCCTACACCCGCAGAGCTCTTTTCGCACGCGAGCCCCTGCTTGCAGCCGATAATGCCCACAATCAGGCCGAAAATCAGGCTCTTGCCGACGCCGGTCGAGAGCTGGACAAGGTTCAAGGCCGCGATGGAACGGTTTGCGTATTGTTCGTATGATATGTCGAACATGCCCACTCCTATGACGAGTCCGCCAATCATTCCGATTACGTCCGCGAATATAGTCAGCAACGGAAACATCATCACGAGCGCGAACACGCGCGGCAAAACGAGGAACTCCATTGGGGAAATCCCGAAAGTCCTGAAAGCGGAAATTTCGTCGTTAACTTTCATGGAGCCAAGCTCTGCCGCAAACGCGGCGCCGGTGCGGCCGCTCATTACTATGCCAACCATTATCGCCCCCATTTCGCGCACCATTGCGATTCCCACAAGATCCGCGACGAAAATCTCCGAACCGTATTTTGCAAGCTGAATAGCCCCCACAAATGCGAGAATCAGCCCCACCAAGAAGCTTATCAGTGCGACAATCGGAAGCGCTTCCGGCCCCGCCCGCTGGACGAGCAGCGCAAGGTCTCTCATACGGAAGCGCGCGCGCCCCACAAGTGCGAGCGCAACCGCTATTACAGTTTCGCCTATAAATCCTGAGATTGAATTAAAAGAGCTAAATACGCCTATCGCGCGCGACCCGACTTTCCCGAGAATCCCGCTCCTTCTGGCTTCGGATTTTTTAGATGCTTCGTCGGCTTCCGGCACGGCAGTTGCCAATTTAAGCAGGGCTTTTGGGCCTTCCGGCACCGACTCCATATCAAAGTCTATATCCAAGTCGTCGCAGAGTTCATAGACTTGCAACAAAAATGCGACCAGCGCGGAATCGTACGCGCCAAGGCGTTCCGCGTCGACTTTAATGGAGGAAGCGTTCCTATGCGACGAAAGTTCGCCTTCGATTTTCTCGAACGGTGTCCGTACATTTTTCAAGAGCCAATCTCCGCAAATGCGCAATACGATAGAATCCCCCTCGCCGGACAGGGAGGCATTCGCCGGAATTTTCCTGCCAGAATCCTCTGTTTTATTGAAAATATTTGAAAAGAATCCGCTCACACACACTCCATTTAAATAATAAAAATAGAAAAATGGCGGTATTTGTAAAGACATAATAAATCTTCCTATCCGTGGAGCGCCACATAGAAATCCATATCTGGTTTTTTATTGACTCTCTTGCCAAAGGCTTTCATTAAAAAAGAAAGCTATCCGCATAATATGTTTCCTAAAAAAATTTCATTTCTAATGATATTTTCTTTAGTAACGCTGTTATTTCCGGGTCTTATACTCGCAAAATACAGTGGATTGTCGGGATTTTCCGAATTGGCATTTATAAAGCGCAACACTTTTGATCCTAACCACTATTACACGGAATTTATAAACAGTTCATGGAAACCTGGCGGCGGAATTTTCATATTGAATTTGGAGGATAGAAGCGAGCGCGAACTTTTCCCGCAGATGTCGGGCGGCGTATTCGGACGCTTCGACATATCTTTCGACGCAAAGCGCATTGTGTTTTCATATAAAAAATCCGCCGGAGAGGGTTTTAGAATTTACTCTGCAAATATAGACGGCACCAACCTTAGACAGTTGACTTTTCCCGAACCTGGCGAGGCAGAAACCGCGAAAAAATTTAAGCGCGGTAAATACCACAACGGAACTGACGACATGGATCCATGCTGGCTTCCCGACGGGGGCATAGCGTTTGTATCTACACGCCCGAGATACGGGGTGCTATGCGATCCGTCCGACGATCTAGTCGTCGCCACGATGTACAGGATGGAAGCAGACGGTTCGGGCATGAAGCGGCTGTCCTATGGAGCGTTGAGCGAAAACTCCCCGTGCGTTTTGCCGGACGGCAGAATAATGTATACGCGATGGGAATACGTAGACAAGGGCGCTTCTGCCGTAAAATGTCTGTGGGCCATGCGTCCGGACGGGACGGGATCCGCTGAAATTTACGGCAACGACATTGCGCTGCCTGTCACAATGATATTCGGGCGACCCTTGCCCGGCGGGAACGGCAAATATGTTTTCATCGGCGCCCCACACTATCCGCAAGGCCCGAATGGGACTGTGATAGTAGCAGATATTTCCAAAGGAGTGCGCTCCGAATCCGCCATGCGCCATATCACGTCTGACGTGGAAATACGCGATGAAAGCGGCTACCATTTTAAAAAGGGTGAAAAATGGGAATTCGACCCGTCTGGAAAGTCCGGAAGACTCTTCCGCGACCCATACCCAATTTCGGACGAAAAGTTTCTTGTGGCTATGAAGCCCGAAGGATACATATGGAGCGACGCGGGTGGATACGAGCTTGCCATTTTGTCCTCCGACGGCTCGACGCGAAGAATATACAGGGACAAAAAATATTCCGCATTTCAGCCTGTTCCGGTCGCCCCGCGCCCCATGCCGCCGGTGCTTCCGTCCGCGCCTGACGAAGACCTTGAAAGACGGAATCTCGCAGCACTTTTAATAACAGACGTCTACGCGGGTACTGATAACATTCCAAGAGGCGCGGCAAAGTACGTTCGCGTTCTCGACCAGATCGCGCGGCCGTGGGGCGCGAATAGAATCGCAATGGGTGGTGAAAAAACCGAGGACGCCCACGGGCAACAACACGCTGTTATAAGTCGATATACCCACTTGGGTGTAAAGGTCCAGTTAGGCGTGGCGGAAATTGAACCCGACGGAAGCGCATATTTTCTGGTTCCTGCCAACCGCAACATTTTTTTGCAGATTTTGGATGAAAACTACATGGCGCTGCAAACCGAACGGACTTTCGTAAACTACATGCCCGGAGAAATTAGGGGTTGTATCGGCTGCCATGAACGCGCATCCGAAACCCCGCGGACAGCAAAAACCTCGCGGGTTCTTGCGCTGTGCAAACCTCCGCAAGAGCTAAAGCCCCAGAAAGGGGAGAAATCCGCCAAAAAGCTTTTCGACTACGCCGCACAAATCCAGCCGATTTTTGACAAAAAATGCGTGTCGTGCCATGGGCAAGACCGGTGCGAGAAGGGTCTCGACCTGCGGGGAACCCAGACAAAGTTTTTCAATGTATCGTACGAATCCCTCGTTCCCGACTATGTGAGACATACGAATATTCCCCAAAACTGCCATATTGAAGGTGAGCGCATTGGAATGACAAATATGGCGAAAAAGGACTATATAAAGGTAGACCGAAGATTGCTTGGCAAAATCATATCTGAATTATTCCAAAAGGACAACAATGTAGAGTACCTGCCCTCAGGCAGTCTCGGAGCGCGGACGAGCGTTTTGATAGGCGCGTTCGCCCCTGGCGCGGTGGATATAAAGGATCGGCAAGACGCGGCGCGCGCGCGTGAACTCGCAAAAATCCATAAAGAAATTAAGCTTTCAGACACCGAAATTCTCGCGCTATCTAACTGGATAGACACCAACTGCCAGTACCATCCCTCCTACTGGGGCGCAAAAAATCTGAAATACAAAAATGCGCCGCAATTCAGACCTATGCTCAGGTTCGACGATGTAATTTCAGAGACGCCGCCGAAAGGGCTGGAATCTTCTCCTGCGCTAGCGGAAAAGCTTAAATAAAAATTGCCTTGCCCCCAAATGGCGCGCCGCAACAAATCATCGGAAATAAAGAAGCCTGAATCCGCAGACTTCCGAGCAAACGCTTGAAAAAATTTTGTTAAGGAGAAAGACGCGAAATTTCCCAAACCGCCGGAGAGTTGGAATCGGATTTTTTGACGTATTCAAACCTGTCGTGCAATCTGTTTTGCCTGCCCTGCCAAAATTCAAAAGCGTTTGGGACAATTCTATAACCGCCCCAGAAATCCGGCAAGGGAACTTCTCCGTTTTTGAATTTTTCCTTCATTTTCTCAAACTGCATTTCAAGCAAAGAACGGGAGGATATCACGCTGCTCTGCCTTGAAACCCAAGCCCCGAGCCTGCTTCCGAACGGCCTTGATAGAAAGTATCGCAAAGACTCCGCTGCCGAGACTTTCTCGGCAATCCCCTCTATTCGCAGCTGGCGCTCAAGGTCAAGCCACGCGAAAACTGCGCAGACCTTGTTGTTTTCTGCAATCTCGCGCGCCTTGCGGCTTGTGTAGTTCGTGTAAAACACAAATCCTTTTTCGTCCCACGATTTTAGCAACACAACGCGCGACGAAGGAGCTCCCTCCGCCGAAACGGTGGACACCACCATCGCGTTGGGCTCGGTGACATTGCACTCGCACGCGTGGTTAAACCACTTTTCAAATTGTTTAAAGGGATTGTCGTCGAGGTCGGCGCGCGAAAGCCCGCCTTTTAGATATTCATTTCTAAATTCAAATATGTCCATTATATCAGGTCTTTTATTGTTTTTTTGCTTATGTCGAGTCCCGCGTATTCGTCTATCGATTTAAGCGCCTCGGCAACCGCTGGTTCGCTATGGGATAGAATTGAGGGTTTGTCGCACTGGTTGTATCCCCATTCTTCAAAAAAGCGCGAAAGCGTGACGGATTCTGGGGGAACAGAAGGTTTATAGCCGGCGGATTCCTGCGTATCTGCCGTCAAAACTTTGCACACAAATCCCTTGTCGGACAAAATGTCCAACGATGCTGCCACTGCCGCCGACGGAAGTTTTAGCTTGGAGGAAAGGGTCTCCTGCGTCGGAATCCCGTCGCGAAGGCAGAATTCGCGGGATATTTCGGCGAAAGCAGCAAGCCCGCACAGCGCGCGCATACGCGGCCCCATGGCGTTCCAAGCGTCGTCGTCGGATAGAAAATCCATATATTGCACGGCATAGGTAATCTGGCTTCCGGACAATATTACGAGCCAAAATATATAAAGGCTAAACATTGCCACAGCCACTATTGCGAGATACCCGTAAAGATTTTGCTGCTTAACAATGTATCCGATATATATGAAAGAAAGTTTGTTGTTTAGCATCAGCATCAGCATTATGATAAATCCCCCCACGAGCGCCGCCTTCCATTTTACGCGCGCGCACGGAAAGAATTTATAGAACGAAGCCAGAACGACTGTCATCACCGCCATGCCTATCAAATACGTTATCCATGAGGCGTAATCCGATATTATCGGGATTCCGCCCACAAACGACGAAAGCTGGGAAGTTGCCAAAAAAGTCATTCCAAAAATCGTGCCTACGGAACCAAAGAAAATCATCGAGAAGTAGAAGACTATTCGATCTACCCATTTTCGCCCTTTGCGCGCGCCCCAAATTAAATTGATGGAGCTCTCCATATTTTTGCATAGCAATAGACACGTGACGAGCATTGTCGCCACTCCTATTGCGCCTCCGGAAACGCTTCCCTTTGATATATTGTTTATAAACTTAAAGACAACAGGATTGATTTTTGAGACGCTACCTGAGTCGGTATTTGCAGGTGGCATCATTTCCGCGACAGCCGGCATAACAAAAGTTGCGGCGTCGAGAATTTTCCCGTATATAAATTTTTCTCCTTTATCCCTAAAAAATATTCCTGAGAATAAAATTGTTATCGCGAGTATCGGGCCGATTGCAAGCAGCGTAGCGTACGATAGCGACGACGCCTGTACGAATACGCGGTTTTTGAGAATCCCGTTTATCGTCGTAACAATTATTCTCAATAGAACAACTCCGAATCCCGCCAGCCCTTTCTTTTCAGAGTAATAGGGGTCCCAAATACTTGTGGTCAAAAAATTTTTTACGGTAAAAAACAGCGAATTTTTTTTAGGTGAATCCATAGTTTTTTAGGGTTGAAATATTTTATAGAATAATGCACACGCGAGCAAAGCCGCAACGCCAATAAATGCGGAAAGTACGGGCCCCTTGCGGAGAGTGCACGCACCAAGCAACGTTGAAGCAGCGCAAAAAGCCCACGCCTGCTGGGCAAATTCCGGAAGCGAGTACGCTATATACGCGGCTGCCCCCGCGCAAGCCCACGCCTTAAACCTAAGAATTCCCCACTGCGGCATTCCAAAAATAAAAAATATAAGCAAAAACGCGTCAACCGCGACAGATTTTCCCAAAGCTGTTTCCGTAAATCTTCTTATTAGAGGGAAAGAGTCGGCTACGATAAAAAGGCAAACTCCGCATGCGAGCGTCAAGACAACCGCCGCGTAAGAAATAAAATAAGCCGCCATGTCCCTCGCGCGGAGCTTTTTTATAAGCGCTTCATTTTCCGAAGCCCCGACCTTTTGGGTGCCATTTATATCCGGGGAATTCATATTTTTGAGTGCCGTGGGTCTTCCGCCCATCCGAGTTTTGAGCGCAAAATACTGAAATGTGAATGCCCGTGCAAGCGGGAAAATTTTACAGTTTTTGACGATATAAAAATGTCCGCCTGCGCGCAGCGGGGAAAGTTTGCAACAATCCTCCCGTCGGAGACGAAAACGCAATCCCCCGATATGCAAGAAATCTTAATTTTGGCAGATGCGTCGTAAACGAGGCTTCTATTTGAGAGCGTATGCGGGCAAATAGGCGTCATCACAAAAACTTTTGCCTTTGGGTGTACGAGCGGTCCGCCGGCGGATAGATTGTAGGCCGTAGAGCCTGTCGGGGTGGAAAATATCAGTCCATCTCCGAGGTAGTCCGCTATAAATTCCCCGTCGGCATTTACACTCAATCCCGATACTGTCGCGGCTCCGGAAGCCTTTATTGCAAAATCGTTAAGCGCCACGAAAGAATGCCCGTCCACCTTCGCTTCAAGGAGTTCGCGCTCGAGAAACCTGCCCTCTCCCATTGCGAGAGTCAGAAATGATTCGTCGTCGATTGAATCGCTGTAATGGGCGAGGAATCCGAGTTTGCCGAGGTTTATGCCGAAAATCGGGATTCCGCAATCTGCGACTGCATTGACACACGAAAGAATAGTTCCGTCGCCGCCGACCACGCAACAGATATCCGCGCCGGCAAATGCCGACTCGGGAACGGGGAAATCCGAGCAAAGCTCTATTTCCATACCGGCTTTCAGCGCGACATTTGACAGCCTTTCGGCTATTTCACGCGCCTTATGCTTTGTCTTGTTTACGACGAAAAGGATTTTTCTCATTTTAGGGTATTATCCCACAAAAGATGTTTTTTGCAACCTATTTCCCCGCATTTAGAATAATCATTTGCCACAAAGTACCGGATATATATTCTTGTAAAAAATAATTCCCGCCATTCCGGAGACGGCAGTTATGAGAATGGCCAGTCTTATCCATTCCGGCTGTGTTTTTTTTCGTGCGCGCGCTCTAAAAAATATATATCCATCAAATAGTATAGCAAAGAGATATATTATAGGGTGGAGAAAAGAAGCCCCTCCGAGGAAAAAAGCGGCGTACATCATATCTGCGTCCGATTTCTTTTGAGGCGCATTTTCCGCTTTGGAAATGTCAAAATCCTTTAAAAACTGCCAAGACTCCGAATTTTCTTCGCGGATTTCGTGCAACAGGCCTATTTTACCTGTATTTAACATTTCCAAAATTTCAGAATTTGAAAACGGCCCGCTTATTTCGCCCTTCCACTTTATATAGAAGTTAGCCATTTATTTTTCTTTCGCTTTGGAGATAATCTCCTTGGAAGAGAGCGTCTCAGAAAAAACCGGGCTGAGCGCAATTGCGTCGTTTTTGGAGGCAAGGCGTCCGAAGCCTTTTTTTGATACTCCCCACAATGCCCCTTTTGGCTCCTTAAAAAGCCGCATTTTTCCGTTTTCGAGCACAATGCCAACGAGTTCAAGGGGTGAAGATTCCGCGATTTCAACAGCTTTCGCGAAAATATGCGCTTCCTTCTCAAAATCGGGCAATACTTCTGAATACAGCTCGGATTTCAGATATTTGAGCTTAGAGTCCTTTTCAAAAATCCAAGAGTAGTCGAACATTCCGGAGGTGTTTTTTAGAACTTTATCGGCATGCGCCTTGGCGCTCGGCGAATACGCGAAGCCCGTCTCAACCGGTTTTGCCTTCAATTTTTCAATTATAATTTTTTCAAGATAGGCTTTATACGCAGGATTTACATTAGAATTTGCTATCATTGCAAGCGCATCCAAGAGAGACTTAGACGCCGCCGTCTTGAAAACTTCAACCCCGACAAGAGATTCCGGTGTAAGCGCCCCGCCGGTCAGCAAGTCTCCAACGGGCTCGCGGCCGCTCGTTTTGCTTTTCATATAGCGGGTGGATGTGATATTTCCGCCGAGGGAAATTTCTTTCGCCTCCTGCACCGTGGTGTACCCTCCGCTCCATTTTTGCGTACGCTCCGAAACCTGGGCGATTGTATAGACGGGCGAGCCGGATTCTGTTGTATATCTGTATAGGCTCGTCAGGGTTTTGCTTTCAGGCAATACCGCTTTTGGCGTCGAAAAGGCGTCGGGAAGGTTCGCTATTGCATCCAAGTCGGCGAATTCCACCGCCTGCCCTGTTTTAATTTCCCGCCTTAGCTCCGCGATTGGCGATAGTTTCCGCGAAAATTCCGCGGGCACGGTTCCGTCAACCGTTAGCATATCGAGAGCCGCAAGGTAGTCGTAAGTATCTTTTGAAGACAACAGCGCTTCGCGCAGTATGCCGAATTTTTCGTACTTAGAGCGCGCGGTGGAGATTTTGGAAGTTATTTCTTCAAATCTGTCCGAATCTATATTGTGCGGCCTGAAATTTTTGGAGGTATCCGACATTATCGGGCGCAATTCTTTTAATACTTTTTCTTCCCGTGAAATCAAAACCGGCAATTCGGACTCAAAGCCCTCGTAGTCCGCGAGGATTTTCTCATATTCTTCGAGCAGTTCGCGCGTGCGGTCGCCGAGCGCGATTTTCCTGCTCTGAGTTGCGGAATTTAGTTTTTTGACAAACGCATCGAGCCTCTCTTTAAACTCGGAGCGCTTTATGGAATCGAGAACTGCAATATCCGTTGACAGGCTTCCCGATACTGCAGCGGCATCGTCGAAGTCAGAAGATTTTGCCGCTTCAAAGTCGATTTTTTCGAGGGAGTCCAAAGCTTTTGAAATTCTTGCGTTTTCCGTCGCCTCGGCATTTGCGGAATCTATTATTTTCGTAAGCCGCGTAGAGTATCTCGGCGAATCCGCGAGATCCGGATTTTCCGTGCCGAATTTTTCGACGGCCTCCAATTTTGACGTTGGCGAGTCGAGTTGTTCGATGGAGGCAATGAAGGAATCTGCTGCAGTAAGCCTCTGGTTTTGCTTCCAAGAAGCGTAAAGTTTGTACGATATTCCGGCGGCGACGCCCAAGACTGCGGCAGAAATTACGATAGTTGCCACAGCCGACCTAAACGCAGACTTGCGGAGCCTCAAAATGCGCTCGTCGAGGCGCTTTGAAGTTTCTTCGTCCAATTTGTCCGCTGCCTCGGACTTTAGGGCAATAAGTTTTTTTAGGTTTGCTGAGGAAGACCCGCCCGATGGATGTTCAAGCTCAATCAATATCTGGTTACGGGCGCGCGCGGCCTTTTCGGCGGCGAGTTTTTCAGAATGTTTTTTCTCGGATTCGGAAAGGCATTTTTCGACTATCTGCCTTTCGCTTTCGGATAAATCCTCCTCGTTAGAGAAAAGGCTCAATTCCGACAAAAGAGAAATAGCCTCCTCCCAATCTTCCGAGGGATTTATTGAAGATAGTTTTTTTAGTATTTCAGACTTCTTTTTTGCATTGCGCTTTTCTTCGAGGGATTTCCTTATTTTTTGCGCGCGCTCCCATACGGAGCTTTTCATTACGGCGTCGGAATCGGGGTCCAACTGTGCGCATATGGAAAGTATTTTGTCGTCGTCATTTGCGTTGAGGGCGGCGTCGAGTGGCGCGATTAGGCTTTGAGCAACTTTTTTGCGGAGTTTTTCGCACTCGCGCGCGGCCTCTGCATCGTAGGAGTTTATTTTTACAATAGTCCTAATGACAGATAGGGCTTTGGGATAGTCGCGCAGGCGCATTGCTCTGCGGAAGTCCCTGTAAAGCGGGTGTGTCTGTGTAATACCCTTGGAATACAGAGACTGCACAAGCCCGATTCTCTCTTCGTCGAACGGCGGCGGCACGGGATAGTTTTCCGACGCGCAAATGTCGCGCCATTGCGGGAGCTCTGGGAATACGAGCGCATTCAGCGATTCGAGCAGCCCGCACGATTCCGCGACTTGTAGCGCCGGATACTCCCTGCCCGCGCGTATCAGCGCCACGACCCTTTCGAGCTGTTCATTCGCGGCCGCGCACATGCGGCAGTATTCTGCAGCAATAGCTCTCTTTTGCTGTTCGCCGGCGGTGGAGGAACCTCCGAGTATGGATTGTATTTTAACTATTAAAAGCTGCGGAGTCATTTATTTTTTTATTTTGTCGTTTAAAGTTTTCCATGTTTTCATGCGTTCTTCGATGCGCGGCACGCCTGCAATATCCAACGCCCTGCGCGCGGTAAAAACGTTTGAAATTGCCTTGGAATAGTCCTCCTGCGATGCGGATTCGAGGGAAAAGACTTTTTCCGAAAAATCCATGAGGGAGTCTGCCCTGTGCCCTATGTCGCTCAATATTTTTTTGCGGTAAGAGGGATCGTTTTTTGAATGCGTGGATCCGTCCCAAATCAACAGGGCTTTTTGGAAATTTCCGTTTTCGATTTCAAGCCTTACGGCGTCTCGCGTTTCAGAGAGCGTCATTTCCGACTTTTTAAGAACGGGCGCTTTTTTTATTGGGACAAGCTTGGGAACTTCGCGCGCGGCGGCTTTTTCCTCGCCGCCAGAATCCCCGAAAAACGCGAAAACCGCAGCAACCGCAAGCACCGCGACTGCGCAAGAAGCTACAATAATAGTTTTCCAATCCAATAAAGTCCGCTCTTCGCCGGCATCGGCAACAACATTAAATTTGCGCTTTCCAAAGTCCGGGCCAGAAACTTTCAAATTGAATTTCTCGCGGTTATTCATTATTCCGGTGCGCGCATACTCCGCCGACCTATTGTCCGGAGCTGGCGGGCAAAGGCGTTTTTCGACGTCTATCTCGCACTGGAATTCCGCCCCGGAACCAGCGCGCCATATAAAATCGCGCGGGTTTTCCGACGCGTTAAAATGTGTCGTAAACGATATTTCCCACGACTGCCCGGGATTTATAAACAGCCTTAAACTTTCCGCATAAAGCCTCAAGAGCGTTTCCGCCGAAGAAATCTCGGCCTTAATTTTCACAGCAGACGCCCCAAGCAGCGCGGCTTTCCCGGCATCGGAAAATATTTTTTCCCACTCCCTCGCCGGCAATTCCGCTTTTTCTTTGATTTCAGATAGGCCTTGTGGAGGCTCAATATAGCGCGGTTCTCCGCTCCAGGAGCCGAGCCATCCGCCCCAAAATAGGAGTATTTCGGCAGGATTGGAATTTAGCTGAACAGCCTCCTCGGGCGACAAAATCAAATGGTGTGCGAGAAAATTATTGCGGTTTGTATAGTCAACCCCCGCATCTTTAATCTTGGAGAGCAAATACCATTTCTGCGAACCTACCGACAATATGCGGTGCGAATACACCGCCCCGCGCGCAGCCTCATATACGCTGCACCTCTCGACTGCCGCCGCCAACTTCTCCGGCATTCCCGAAGTCCGCGCGACAGTCGAGAAGCCGGTTCTGCCCGTTGTTAGGGAGACGGGCGAACTTGTGAATATCAGTTGATATGCCATTTCAACGCGTTGGTATCAAATTTGTCGTTTGCGACAACGCCCAAATCGTCGGGATATCCACGTCTATCGGATTGAGTTTTTCCGGTATGGGCGCGATTTTCCCGGCGCACTCGCCGAGTGTAAGCATCTCGGGTGAATGCCCGAGCGCGCTAAGCGCGAAAAATCTTACGTTAGAAGATATTGTCTGCGCACCCGACGGGATGGACGGGTCAATCGACAGCATAAAGCGCCGCAACTTTTCGCTGTTTGAGTCCACAATGGAGAGGTCGAGGTAGCCGTCTTTTATTGGGTTTTCGAGATTTTCCTTCAGCAGATTGCGCCAGATATCGCACTTGCCCAGAATTATTGCGATGGGAGTGTCGATGCGCTTGGAAGGCTCAACCGACAGAATCCTTTTAATTCTTACTTCCATTTCGGACAATATCGTATCCTGTTGGTCGATTCGCCCTCCAATATTTAGCTGAGGGTCGGGATGCTGGCCGATTAGGCGCTTAAAATTGCGGTTGGAGACCGGGTCGAACAAGAAGAATATCGCCGAGGAGCTCGCCACATGCATAGCCCCCGGAGATTCCTCGATGTCGAGTCCAGGCTCAAAATGTTCGCCTGCGTTGTCGTAAAAAATAATCGATGTTTCGGGCTTGCCGTCCTCCGATAGGGAATATGTGAACGGCTTGGGGAGAGCCACCATTTTGCCGAATCTCGGATAGCGCTCGTACATTGCGCCTTCGAGAGCGGTTTTCGCAAGAATTGCGTCCTCCGGCCGTTTTGCGGAGAATAGGCGGTTTTTCATCTGGGTTAGAAGGACGTTTCCGGACGGATCCAAGTCTTTTAAGGTTATCCCAAAATTGCGGTAGAGCGAACCTTGGAGCTCTTTTATTAAGACGCTCAAATAGTATGATTTTCCCGCACTCGGCGCGCCTACTATCGAGAAAATTCTGTTGTCGAGCTCCAAGTAACCCGGCGGCAGGCGCCTGCGGCAATGCGGGCAGGCGATATCTGGCGCGGGCATTCCGGCGGGATCGAGCGGCACGCCGTCTTCGTTGAAAGAGGTCGGCAGGAAGCGCAGCATTTCTTCGCTTCCGAGGATTGGGTCGCCGCGCAAACTTTCGTGAACGGCTATACTCATTGCGTCGCCGACGTCGAATTTTAGCCAGCAAAGCGGGCAAGTGACAGCGTGTGCGGATTCTGGCAGAAGCGGCACCGACAGGGTCTCGGACGCGTTTCCCGTTTTGAAGACGCTTGAAAACATGAAGCCCGTCTCAAAGCCCTTGGGGCAAATGGCTATGCCCGTGCCGTCCAAGCCTCTGTTTAATACGGAAGATTTTATTCTTCCGAACGGGACTTCGTCCTCAATTCTGCCGTTTTCCGCATAGAAAACGAGCCATTTTGAAACGTCCATGCGCTTGGCGCGCTCGAAGGCTTCTTTATCGGAGATGAGGTAGAAAAGGCGTTCACCGAATTGGAGCGTGCAGACCGCGCCGACTTCAAATACGTCTGAGGGCTCAATGCCGTTAACGAGCAGTGTTCCGCGCTCGAGGAGTTTTGCAGTAAGCCCGCCCGATTTTTCCGCCGAAACTTCAAATTTAAAATCAGCCCCTTCTATTTTTAAAGAGCAATCGTTTTGCCCGCCTACTAAAACGGGAAACTTTGATGCAACACTGTAAGATGCGTCGGCGCAATCCACCAACGCCAGGAAATTCTTTGAAGACTTGCCAAAACTAAACATAGTTCATTTACACTTTTTGTTTATTTCAAGTAAAAACGGGCGTTTGTGCAAACTTTTTTTTATAAAATCCTCCCTTTCTCCTTCTCATTATAAAAAATTATTTGAAGAATTTTTCACATATTTATTTAATAAAATTATTTTCTTTT
>URAJ01000010.1 GCA_900545715.1 uncultured Opitutales bacterium | reverse complement strand
TGGATACAAAAGGAAATCTTGTAAAGGACTACCAAGATACAACGATATTCGGCGAGGGGAGTATACAGCACGACCGTTCCGCGCGCTTCACCGGCAAACCCTACGATGAAGATTTACAGGCGTATGTATTCCCATATCGCAACTACGACGCCTCCACCGCCCGCTGGCGCTCCTCCGACCCCGCTGGATACCCTGATGGCATAAACCAACACTTCTATGCAGCTCCTATGTTAGGTATAGATATTTTAGGAACTACATGGAGAAATTTAGACTTTGTGTACCATTTTTATTTTGGGAAATGGAAATCTGTTTCCCTTTCTGAGATCAGATTATCAACAGCTATAGAAAATTCCGCAAAAAATAAGCGAATTCAATCTCGGTTTGCTGATCAGATAAATCAAGAAGCTGTAAAACAAGCTCCAAGAACAGGAGAACTTTCAAAGTCTTTTAATAATTCATACGGATTTGGAGATGTATGTTTTTCTATTGGAAATGCAACAATTAGTGGAAATTTTGATGGAACTTTAACTACAGGGGAAAGATTTAGTGATGGAAAAACAATGTGTTCTTATTAAGGGAAGGCGACGATCAAATTCTCGGATACTTTTACAGATCCTTTTTCTGTTATAGAAATTATGTATGGTAGTTCAACTTCAGAACAAGTAGCAGATTGGCTTGCTACTGTAGCAAATTTAGGTGGAATCCCGTTTAAATACAAGGAAGCTATTCATGGTCTTATTCCGGCTCATTCAAAAAGTAATTAATGCAATGAAATATGTTGTATTATTTTTTATATTACTTATAGGATTTGCTTATTTTGCCAAAATAAGAATTCCGCTACCTAACGGATATATATTGGAGGGAAAATATTTTGGTTTTGGAGACGATTCCGACATTTCTTCTATAATATCTCCTAATAGAAATAAAAGTATAAAAAATATATTAGATTTTTATGTACAAAATCAATTTGTTTATGGCTGTTTTCACCCCAAAAAAGAAGGGGAATCAAGATATTTTATACTAAATACAGCTACACATCAATTATATAGATATTCTAGTTCAAAAGAATATGCAAATGCGTTAAATTCATATTCTCTCAAAAACGGATTTATATCAGATTCAATAAACATACTTGAAATCAGATATGGATTAAAAGAAGTTTATTGGTAGCGATACATTATGAAAACATCGCTACAGAATGCAATATTATTAAATATAATTACGTTGTGCGTGCCCGGCGGCGATGTAGAACAATTCATAGTATTACAGCTACGATAAATCCGGCAAGTTGATAGCGTAGAATATGCTGCAAGCCCTGAAAAGAATGAATATTACACCTACGATAAACAAGGAAATATACTTGAAAAGCGCATAGACAATAGTATATATAAATATGCATAAGATACTGCTAACCAGCTAATGGAGATGAAATCTCACGAAGGAAAGCGCGAATACTTTTACGACATGGCAGGGCGCCTGTAATGGAGATGTTTAACGGGAAAATAGATATAGAATAAAAATACGGGTTTTTAGATAAGGTGATAGAGGTAAACCGCAACGGCAAGATAACAAAATTTGCATACGACGGCTTTGGTATGCTGGTGCAAAAGACTTTTCATGACGGTAGCACTGAAGTGTGGGTGTGGGACGGCTTGGCATTAATTCGCCGTGGAAGCGACATATATGTGAATGAACCCCATATATCCGGCGGAGTCCCCATATTAAGTAAAACCGACGAAGGCGTACGCTACCATGAGCACGACTTTTTGGGAACCACTCTATGGAGTAGCGACAGAAATGGCGGCAGTGCCGCTTCCATTAGGGATAAGCCCCTTACGCCGTTGCTATTCGCAAATCGGCTATTCCCGCCTTCGTAAAGGCACTACAAGAATTATCGATAAAAGCTACAATAAAGACTACCAAGACACGACGATATTCGGCGAGGGAAGCATACAGTACGACCGTTCCGCACGCTTTACCGGTAAGCCCTACGATGAAGATTTACAGGCGTATGTATTTCCGTACCGCAATTACGACGCCTCCACCGCCCGCTGGCGCTCCTCAGATATAGTGTCTGGATGAGGATGAAATAAATACTAATTTCACTGGATAATATCATTTTATGGTATTGCATAGATACGTAAATAGGTGTATAGCTGGCATGCAAGTCTATATTTTGCCATACTGTTATACTTTAAATATTTTTTAGTTTAGAAATTTACGGATATTTATTTAGCTTGATTTTAATTATATAAATATTAAACTATTCATAGCTTATATGGAACGTAAATAGTATTTTATGAAATATTTTAGATATACAAAATTTCATAATTATATGAGGGTTATTCCATTATTAGTAATTTCGTTAATTTGTATTTGCATCATCTATATTAGAAATACCTTTGACGGGTTATATGGTTCGGGGTGTACTCAAAAAATAAATGACAGATACGAATTATTCATGACAGATTCAGTGCGTGGTTTTTTAATAGACAACCTTTCCGGTAAAAGTATTCCGATAGCCAATCCTTCATTTGAAGGTAATATTATTTATGGGGAATGTGAATCTGATATTAACGGAAACAAATATTTTATAGTAGATGTTTATGATAATACACCTTTGCAACTTGTAACAAAAAATAAACTTCAGAAAATATTAAGGTCACACGAATGAATTTTATAAATAACAATTTTTTAATCCGCTAAAAAAATAATTTATTTTTTATTGAAAGTGCGTGGAAATTATATTAAGATGCAACAATATTAAGAGAAAAGTATATTAGAGATTATTATATCGGGTATATATTGGCTATCAATCTACTATGGATTTAAATATATATAGAATAAAATGGAGATACATCATAATTCTAATAGTAATTATATTAGGTTTCATGGTGTCGTTAAATTATTACTTTCCAATAACGCATCCTTTAAAAAATAACTATATTGGAATGACTCGTACAGATGTAACAAAAACATTATTTAATAAAGATAAAAAAGTAGTAATATATTTTAACTCAAATTATAGAGAATTTTCTAAAATCGCAGATATGCGAAATTGCTCAGAACTTCTGAAGTCAGATAAATGGGAAGTAGATTTTTATGAGTCAAATGGTAAAATATTTTCATATATTTTAAATTTTAAAAATAACATAGTAGAATCTCAAGAGATATCCCGAAGAAGAGATGGTCCTTAATCCTATAATTTCTAATACTACTAATAAAGAAATTAAATATAGAAAAAATTCTTATAATTCACACATTTCTTAATTATTTAATGAAAACAAGTAGCGCATGTATTTATACCGTAATTACGACGCTTCCGCCGCCCGCTGGCGCTCCTCCGACCCTGCGGGATATCCGGACGGTATCAACAACCAGTTCTATGCGGCGGTACCCACTTATACTATTGATATGTTAGGAACATGGATTGTGAATATTAGTATAACTTTTTCTTCTCCTAATACAACATATACGTATAGCATAGGCGATAAACAGATGTATGTCCCGTATATCGTAAATGCTAATGTTTCTATTACGAAAGAAAAAACAGATAAAGATAACGTACTATTTATGTATGAGAATATTGGAAATATAGGCATAGCTGGAACGAATTCTTTAAAACAGTCAGGTGTTTTGGAATCAAACAGTATAGGCATAGATTTCAATTTCTTAATTAATCCTACTTCTGCTGGAGATGGATTAAAAAGAGCGTTTTCAACGATAAATATATATTCGAATGATGGTAGAAATATAGTGAAAATTGGATCCAAAACCCAAGAGTCTATATGGAATTTAAAAGGAGTAGAAAAATAATTCTATGAAACCCCTAACATTGCTATTAATTCTCATATCCCATATTCTATTAGCAGATCAAATAGAAAATAGAGGAATACAAGAAAACAGTAGTCAAAATTCAGAACAAAAAGATATATTAAAATTTTCAAGAGAATTTTATAGATGCTTGAATTCTGATATAAAGGAAACTATAACCATATCTACACGAATATATGATGAGCTAAAAGTAAATTCAGAAGAAATAAGAAGTTCAACGTCGAAATCAATAAAAGATTGGATTTCTAAAAATATAGATTGCTTTAAAGAAAGTGCAGGGGATTATTATCTATTTTTTGTATATATTACAAAAACTAATACATCTATATATAAGATAGTTCCGCTATTCAATTCTGGTGATTCCATTTGCGGATATTATTATTCTTATGGAGTAACTTCTTTTATAGGCAAAAAAGATAATACAGAGAAAGATGCTTTTCATTTGAAATTTCAATTGACGGAAAATAATTCAAAATACGAAAAGTTTAGTTGTAATTTATATACATATGTAGATTCAAATATCGCATGCATAATTTCAACCTTAAAGAATCTATCTTCTAAGGATATCGTAAAACAAATTTATCTTGTTAGATTAAGAAATTGAGTAATTTTACAACAACTTAAACTTTTATATTTACAAAAACTAACAATATATAAAAACATCTACTGTCAGTTATGCACTGGATCTTTGAAAAAAAGGAAATATATAGACAATATTTTCATTTTTTCTCAATTTGTCTATTAGATTTATTTATTATTTCTTCCAGAGCGTCCGAAATAATCTGAGCTTTCCGATCAATCTTGTCTACGTCAGTTATTGTATAAATTTTCCCCGCTGTTCTATCTACAACAGTAGTTCCTGCCGGGAGAAAGGATTTTATTGCAGATGATATATCCTTATTAAAAAAGGTGAGTTCTTTGTTAATTTTCAGAATTGTAGAATTTTTTATAGATTTGGATTTCTCGTCATAAATGTTTATAGCTATATTTAATGGGAAGAATACCCCATTAAAATTATTCCAGTCTGTAAGTATATATTCTAATGAAACAAATCTCTGATTATTATCCTGTGCTAAATATTGAGTCTTTTTCAAAAGGTATGTTTTTTTATCGAATATAATCCGCAAACCATCTTCAATAGAATAAAGTATTATTTCACTTGTTGATTTTTCCACTTTAAAATTATTTATATTATCTTCATTTAGAATGGGTTTGAATGATCCTGAAACATCAAACCAAGGTAATAAAACCTTAGGAAAATCTACGGGCTCTATCGAAACCATTTTTTCGGCAATACCATTTTTATATCTAATCAATCCGTGCTCATCATAAGTTATAGTTTCCGTAGTAGCAGAATTGCTAATAATTTTTTTATAATAGCCAGATCGTATGTCAATGTAAACGGAAATATTAGAGACACCTAAACTTGGTTGTTGATTGTCTAATATGACATATTCTTCGATATAACTCGTTTCAAGTGTTTGCCAATTTATAAAACTTTGCAATAATTCCCGCCTCAGTTGAGATTCTCCGTATAATGCACCAGAAGATGTTTTTCCAGGCACACAAATGCGCTCCGTGGTTGTAATACAATCTTCACGAATTAGGTTATACTTTTCTCGCGTTGCTTCTCCTCGGTTATTAGTTGGCGAACATATTTCTTTTTGTTGTCTGGTTCCACAATTTGCATTTCCTCGCAAAGTTCCAATTTTTTCATATGAGGCATAACTAGATGCCATCATAATAATACCTAATAATATAAATGCCTTCCTGATCAGATTTATTAATTTCATCTTATTGCCTTTCATTTATAATATTAAGATTTTCGTTGAATACTTTTGTTATTGTTTTTCCGTTTTTTGTAAGAGTGGCTTCGATTTTACCATCTTCCAAATATTTGAAGGTGGTTTTACTGCCGTCAGACTTCTCGTAGGATATTATTCTATTTTGGGAGTCAAAAATCTTCTTCCATATTAGGTTCCATTTCCCGTCGCAATAAGTTATGCTTCGTTCGTCATCATCGCGTTTTACATTATATAAAACTTCTCCGTTTTTTATCTCACTTACAATTCTGCCTTTTTTATCGTAAATGAATTCTTGTATATCTTCACTTCCGTCGGGGTGTTTGATTTCTATCTTTTGCGGTTTCCCAAAAGTTTTTCTCTCCATGCTGTCGTAAATTTTTACAATATCCCCGCTATCCTTTTGGGTTATAGATATACCATTATCATTTTTGTAAATGACATCATCCTTATTTGTAAATTTGGATTTGCGTTTTATATACTTATATATATCGGGATCGTCTCTATTGGCTATTTGGTATTCGTACGCGTCTACAAGTTTACTATTTCTATAGGATTCTTCTTTTACAATAAATCCTGTATCGCTTTCCCAGAAAAATTTTCTGGCTGCGTTATTTTGAGTTATTGTAATTTCGCTTATATTATTGTCGTAAAACTTATACGAAAACTTCTTTAGGCGTTTCGCTTCTGGAAAGTCAGCATATTCGGACAGCAATTTGCCGTATCCTGGAACTTCCATTAACTTAAACCTTATTGTGCGTTTTTTTTCTATAAGATCCATATAAATTACATCATCATTCTCGTATCTGAACGACAAGACAGGCTTATTATTTGAAATGACTTCTTTTAGTTTTCCCTTCTCATATTTAAAGGACAGAACAGTGCCGTTTTCATATCTCGTTTGGGTTAAAATATTTTTCTCATAAAAAAATGATTCGCCACAGCATCCGTATATTAAATATCCGTTACCCTCTTTTTCCAGCTTATATCCGCTTATTTCGCTGTTGAATCTTTCTTTATTTTTTAAGTCTTGTCTTAAAATTAATTCATCTCTATTGGGCTTTACAAATTTATATGAGTCGTGTGAAACTTTTGATATATATGAATCGGTTAGCCCAAACCACCAGCCATAACCAAACATTCTTGACGGAATTCTTCTGTTGCTGTTAAAAATTATAGATACATCTATTTGAATCTCATCATCTACATTGATATAATCAATAAATTCATATATATCAACCTCGCCGATTCCATTTGTCCCGTCAAAAGAGCGAATATTTAAAGAATTAAAATAAATACTGTATGCAACAGAATGTGTTAAACAAGCAAGAAACAAGACGGCAACTCTCAATATTTTCATACTTCTACCTTAGTCTTTTATGCGTATGTTTAATAACATTATAAAATCTATAAGTAGATTATTTTTAAAGCAATAAGTTATAATTGTAAAGATTAAAAAAGTAGATTCATTTAATCATTATATCTAAGATTAAAAGCATAGTTCATATATTTTATTCAACTGTTTGGAATTCTCCAACGCAGTGTATATTGTACGGGAAATTTTAATCCCAAAAAAACGATATTATTATCTTCACTATCCGGATTTTTTTAAGCATTTCTCCGGATTTTATGTGTCAAATATGCAATATTACGCAAGCAAGCGTATTACGCATATTCAACTGTGTAAATTAGGCAAATACCACGGGGAATATCAACCCGAAAATATTAAGGCATATGCAGGACGCTAAGGCTGCGGCAATATCGTCGGCAACGCATCCAAGCCCGCCTTCAAAGTCTTGCATTTTATTTATTATAAAAGGTTTTGTGATGTCAAAAAATCTAAAGAATGCGAATCCCAACAATACTCCCCATGCGCTGTATTCAGAATGAAAAACCGGCAGGAAGCAAAACGGTATTGCGCAGAATTCGTCGAGCACAATGCACCCGGGATCGCGCATCTTTAGAAAGCGCTCTGCGGTATCGCATATCCCGACGCATATGTATGCGAATATCGCCGCGAAAATTATGTACCTGCCAAGCCCGATTCCGGCAAATAGCGCGGCGTACAGCACTATTCCCGCAGCGCTTCCCCATGTGCCGGGGGCATTTAGAGAGCCAAGCCCCCAAAGGGTGGCGAATCTTGTGGAGAGTTTTTTGGGAAGGGCTGCCGCCCACGGGTAGAGTTTTTTTCTGGCAGAGTCCATATTTTTGCAGAGTTTGAAGGGCTACTCTTTCAATAAATATCCGTAGCGGGTTCCGTAAACTGCGCCGGACCATACGGACAGTATTGTTGAGAGTATGAGTGTAACTATTGCTGAGAAAAAGGCAAATCCGTACAAAATGGAGTTTTCGCATTCAAAGTCTATGTCAAGCGCGCGGGCGCAGATTATCGCCCCGAGCGAGTACATTTGAAATCCCGCCTTGTATTTGCCCATTGTTTCTGCGGCAAGCACTATGCCGCGGCTTGCTGCTATCATTCTTATGCCGCTTACAAAAAATTCGCGCGACATCGAGAGAATTGCGCAAAACAGGGCCAATAATGTCCAGTCTCCGAACATGCCGAGCGCAAAAAGTGTGAGGAACGCGGTTGAAACCATTATTTTATCGCTAAGGGCGTCCATGAATTTCCCGAAGGTCGTGACAAGGTTGTTGCGGCGGGCTATGTAGCCGTCGAACCAGTCTGTAGCGCCCGCCGCGCAGTATATTACGAAGGCGGCTGTCGCGGCGTATTTTAACGGCAGGCACAAGAGCAACGCCGTTAAAAAAGTCAGCAAGACTCTCAGTGCGGTCAAAAAATTCGGAGTATTCATTGTTAAAAAAGTATTGCCACTATTTCGCGTTTAACAAGACTTTTTGAATCGCCTTTTTTAGGCTCGTAAAAAAACTTAATTTAAGCAAATGCAAAATTGTAAAAAAATCGCGGTCTATCCCGGTACGTTTGATCCCGTGACGAACGGGCATCTCGATGTTCTGCACAGGGCGTTGCGCCTGTTTGACGAAGTTGTTGTAGCTGTGGCGCGCAATGCTGGGAAGGGGCCGCTGCTCGACTTCCACACAAGAAAGCGCCTTTTTGAAGAAAATTTGAAGGGAATTAAAAATGTGAGGGTCGAGGCGTTCGACGGCTTGACTGTCGATTTTGTCCGCAATACGGGCGCGAGCGCCATCATACGCGGACTTCGGGCGGTTTCCGACTTCGAGTTTGAATTCCAAATGGCGCAGATGAACCGTCATCTTGACGGCGAAGTCGAGACTATTTTTTTGATGCCATCCCACAAATATTTTTATTTGAGCTCAACGTTGATAAAGCAGGTTGCCTGCTACGATGTCGGGCGCATCGGAGAGTTTGTGCCCCCGAATGTCTTGGAGGCGTTGAGGTCGGTGTTTGCGGGCGACGAGGCGTAATTTTAGAGAATTTTTTCCCGCCGCACCAAACAAAAAATGTCCCGCGAGCATTGCAGCGGGCGTTTTTTTTGTGAATTGCGCGGAGTGCCCGCGTGTTTCACATCTTGCCATTATATCAATGGAAATGCTGAAATCGTTAAGCCAAATTGTGCTGACTGCCCCTCAGGATTTATAATCCTAAAATAGCTGAAAATTATCGGCGTTTTTTAGGAGGGAATTTTTAAAATATTTACGCTGTTTTTTTACCAGTCCAAGGGTGTCTTTTACGATTTGCTCTTCCAAATCTGAAACGCAGCTGTTGCCACGTTCGAGCCAGTCGATAGTTTCGCGGTATCCTATTGCCGAGCTTGCGGAAGGGTTGTTTTTTATTCCAAGGCCGATTAGGCGCCGCGTTTCTTCTATTAGGCCTGCGCTTATCATTGTGCGGGTGCGAATGCGGACTTTTGGGGCAAGCTCTGAGTCTGGAAGGTCGAGAATGCGCACTTTGCGGAAAATATTGCCCATTGGGCAGGGGAGGGCGGCAAACCTCGCGGAGAGCTCGGCGCAAGTCATTCCCGACGCCATGCAGCGCGCGAGCGCGTTTTTTGCGCGCCGCGGGTTTAAAATATCGACCGTATCCGCGGCGGCAGGGTCTATTTTTAGAAGCGCCTCCTTAAGCGCGCTTGCTCCTCTTTGCTCTATCTCGTCGCAGACGCTTTTTATTTCCGACGGTATCCCGACTCCGTCGGTGACTGCCGCGAACCACGCGCGCAGGTAAAATCCGCTCCCCCCGCACACTATGATTTTTTTACCGCGCGCTGCAATATCTTCAAGGGCTTTTTTTGCGAGCGCAACGTATTCCGAAACGTCGAAATGTTTGTCGCAGTCGCAAACGTCCACAAGGTGGTGTGGAATCTCCGACATTTCTTCCGCCGACGCCTTTGCGCTGCCGATATCCATACCCCTGTATATTTGGACGCTGTCGCAGGATATGATTTCGGCGCCCTCTCTCCGCGCGAGCTCCATTGACATGCTCGTTTTCCCCGAGCATGTGACGCCCGTTATAATGAAAACTTCCGTCATTTTTTTGAGTTAATGGCGGCGCAAATTTCGCACATCGTTTCGGGAGTCTTGCATGTATGCGCCTTGCAAAAAGTCCTTCCGTAATATATGAATTGCAAGTGCAGCGCTCCCCATTTTTCTTTTGGAAAGAGTTTTTTTAGGTCTTTTTCGGTTTGCTCGACGCTGCTGCCGTCGGAGAGTTTCCAGCGCTTTGCGAGCCTGTGTATGTGCGTATCGACAGGAAATGCGGGCGTCCCGAAAGCCTGCACCATCATCACCGACGCCGTTTTATGCCCGACGCCCGGCAATGCTTCCAATTCTTCAAAACTGCGCGGTACTTTGCCGACGTATTTATCCCTTAAAATCTTTGCAGTTTGGAGAATGTTTTTTGCCTTTGAGTTCGATAGCCCGCACGGCTTTATAATCTCCCGTATTTCCGATTCCGAAAGCTTCGCCATTTTTTCGGGGGTATCGGCAACGGCAAAAAGTTTGGGAGTCACCTCGTTTACGCGCTTGTCGGTACATTGAGCCGAGAGCATTACCGCGGTGAGGAATGTGTAGTCGTCAAGGCTGTCGAGCGGTATTTCCGGGTGGGGAAAGGCCGCTTCGAGCCTCTCCTCCACAAACTTTGCGCGCTGGAGCTTATTCATCAGTCTTCAATGCCTTTGAGAATAAACGAGAACTCGTAGGTTTTTCCCGATTCTACCGTATATTGCTTTTCGGCGAGCCCGCTTTTGCTCCATGAATTTTTCCCGCCGACCCCGGCCGACAGCGCGGAAACTGTGACGACGTTAAAGTTTCTGCGCGGAATCTGGTGGTGGTGGGACGCCTGCTCTATGTCTTCGGGCAAGCACGGATAGGCGGAGAATTCTAAATTCTTGGAGTCGGCAGTTTCTATCAGCAGGGCGGCGTCGGCGTCGGAGCCCGATATTTTTGCGTATCTTACGCCAACTGCGTTTGACGATTCCTGCGGCTCTATATACGGGAAGAACGAGTCCGAGATTTTCGATTTAAACACGGCTTCCCACGCGCCCTCGCGGCGGTCGGAATACGTTTCGTACGGGCCTTCGCCGAACCACTCGCGCTCGTCGAGCTCGCTCGGGACGCGGAATTGCATGCCGATTCTTTGGAGCGGCGGCAGCCCGGCGGCGGGGGATACCTTTGCCGATACCGATATTGAGCCGTCCGGGCGCACTTCGTAGAAGAATGAGGCCTTAGAGCCGCGCGCGGGAATGTCGTATTGCGCCTCGACTTTCAGTATGGATTTTCCGCTTCCGGAAACGTGGTCGGACTTGAATTTTACGAGCCTCATTCTGTCTTCCGCCGTGCGCCATACCGCGAGCTCTTTCGAGAGCTTTGCGCCCATTTCGTTGTTTGTAAAGGGCCGCCTGAGGCTCAGCTTCATCGGCCCGTCAACCAGCAGCTGAGAGTCGAATTTGAATGATTCGAGCCAGCCGGTTTTCCTGTTGAAGCGTACGGTAAAGTTTTCGCCTTCGGCCACGAGAGTCTGGTCGTTTGTGGCGACCTTCATTTCGCCTTTTTCGGACACGGCGGTGCGGGCGTAGCTTCCTTCGAGAGGGAATTGTTCCCACGCTATTTCCGAGTCGGCTTCTATGCCGTTTGAAGTGTCATCGCGCGTTTTGAAGCTCAGGCGCAGGGCGTATTCGCCGCGCTTTGAGAAGTCGCAGTCGGAGAGGTCTATTTCAACGATTTTTTCGGTTTGCGGCGGGATTGCCGGGAGGTCAAAATCGTCGGAATCAGTTTCGCGGCCGTCGCGCGTGAGCGTCCATGAGGCGGCGATGTTTTCGAGGCCGGTAAAGAAGTTTTCGTTGAATATTTTAACTTTCAATTTTTTGTCGGCAAAACCGCACGGCTTCGCATGTATATTTTGATATACTTTCTTCACTTCCCAAGCCTGTGGCGACGGCTTCCAATCGGGGCGCACGATTCCGTTGAGGCAGAACGAGTAGTCCGTCGGGAAGTCGCCGAAGTCTCCGCCGAAAGCGAAGTATTTGTCATCGCGCGGCTTTTGGGCGAAATCGGCGAAATCGACCATCGAAAGTTCGCGCGCGCCAGAGGGCAGGGCAGTGAAGAAGTCGCTTCCGATTGCGGCGTCGATTACGCGGAATTTTTTTACGGCGCCGGCGAAGCGGGAGTGGGTTTCCTTGTCGTATTCGGCTATCGACAGGGGCGCGGTGGACGCGGTAAACTGCGCGTCGGCGACATCTTTTGAGGCGGCTTCGCGGCCGTCTATGTATATTTTCATCTTCCCGTTGCCGAAAGTTGCCGCAATCTGGGCGTCCTTGCCCAACAAATCGGTTTTGGCTTCAAGGTTTATCCATTGCTTGCTGTCGAAAACGGAGAACGACACAACCTTTCTGCCGTTAAAGAATTTTAATTCAAATACGCCCGGCTGGCGAACAATTGTTTCCTCGTCAAGCTTCCACGGGGCGCGTTTTGTGTTTTTCGCGCCGCCTTCATCGTAGGGCGTGCGGGGAACGAATCCTTCGGATGCGATTTCAATTGCCACTGTAAAGGCCTTCGCTGGTGTTCTGAAAAGCCCGGGGAATGCGACGATGGAAGCGTTTTCCATTACGTTCTTTGAGACGGTATCGTTGAATACGGCAATATCCCTTTGCGGGTCGGCGGAGTCGGATACAACAGTGTAAGGCTCCGAATTTTTGTAAATACCCTGGTCTTTCCAGTCCCAAATAAATCCGCCTTGGAACATCGGTTCCTTGCGTACGAGCTCCCAGTAGTCGGTGAGGCAGCCGCCGCTATTGCCCATTGCGTGGGCGTATTCGCAGATTATGGCGGGCATTCTTTCGGATTCCGGCTTTTCTTTTTGGCGCGCAAGGTGGCGCGAAATATCTTCCGGAGTGGCGTACATGCTTGAATACATATCGACATATTTCTGGCCGTAGTCGCGGTCGAAGTGCAGTACGCGCGAAGGGTCGCGCTTGCGTATCTTTTCCGCAGCCTGCTTAAAGAATTTATTGTCGAGGGTTTCGTTGCAGAGCGACCATATTACGATGCTCGCATGGTTTTTGTCGCGCTCCACCATATTGTTGATTCTATCCCAAAGGGCGGCGCCCCATCCCTCGCCCTCCATAAACGGGGCTTTTTTGCCCATGCTGTCGAGGTCGTGCATTTCGATGTTGGCTTCGTCTATGACATACATGCCAAGCTCGTCGCAAAGTTCGTAGAAGTCGGGGCGGTTGGGATAGTGGGAGGTTCTGATAGCGTTGATATTGTATTTTTTCATCTCCAAGATGTCGCGCCTTGAGACATCTTTATCGATTGCCTGGGCGAGCTTCGGATGGTGTTCGTGCCGGTTTACGCCTTTGAACAGCACGGGCTTCCCGTTTACGAGAATTTGCCCGTTCTTGCGCTCCACGGTGCGGAAGCCCACTTTAAACGGAGCGTACATTTTTATTCCGGAGGCCGTTTCAAATTCGAGCAGGAAAGTGTAGAGGTTTGGCGTTTCCGCGCTCCACTGCCTGACGCCCGGAACGCTCGGGAAATTCCATTTGCAGACGGCGAATTTTTTTGAATCGAGGCTTTTTGAGGTCTCCGCGACCGACAGGCGTTTTTTACCGTCAAAAAGGAATCCTTTGAGCTTGAAGCCGCGGGGCATATCGGTGGGGTTTTCAACTACGACTTCCGCGTCGAGCTTGCCGTCGCGGTATCCGTTTACGAGCGTCGGCTTTAAAAATACGTCGCGGACGAGTATTTCAGGCGTCCAGTAGAGGTTGACATTGCGGAATACGCCGGCGAGCCTCCAAAAGTCTTGGTCTTCAAAATAAGAGCCGTCCGAATATTTATATACTTGAAGTGCGATAGTGTTGTTGCCGAATCTCAGGTATTTTGAGAGGTCGAAGACGGCAGGCGTTCTGCTGTCTTGGGAGTAGCCGACTTCCATTCCGTTTACCCATATCCTAAACGCGCTCGCGACGCCGCCGAACTTTATGAATACCTTTCCGTTGCCCCAGTTTTGCGGGACTTCAAAGTCGCGCCGATAAAGGCCCGTCGGGTTTCTGTTTTCTATTGGGCGGGTAGTGAAGCGCTCTTTGGGCTCGTCCATTACGCGCGGCGGGTTTTTCGCAAACGGGTATGTGATGTTTGTGTAAAGAGCGGTGCCGTGCCCCGACATTTCCCAGTTGGACGGAACTTCTATGTTCCCCCAGTTAGAGTCGTCGAAGTCGGGCTTGAAGAAGTCGGCGGGAACTTGCGAGGGATTACCGTAGAATTTAAATTTCCAAGTTCCGTCGAGCGACATTTCGTACGGCGAATAGCCGCCTTGAAGCGCGCTTTCGGCGGTGGGATAGAATTTCATTGTCGCGGCGGCGGGCTCTTTATTGATTCTAAAAACGGCTTCGTTTTGCCAATCGTCCGTTTTTTTGTCGGCCGCGTTTAATGAAGCGGCTGCGATTCCCGCGCACAATAATGTCTTTATAAAGCAATTCATGTCTGGCAGATTATTTTTTGATTTGCGAGTTTCAAGCATAATTCCGCAAGGGGAATTTATGCGCTAAAAAAAACCGGGGGCGTTCAGGGCTCCCGGCGTAAGTATTTTTAGTGTTGCATCAAGTGCTGCTGAGGCGTCTGCGGGAAGCTATTGGCCGCGCTTTTGGCGTTCTTTAATCAGCACTTCATTGTACGGGTTTTGAGCGGCCTCCGCCTTTTTTACTTCCGCCTTCTTTTTGTACTGGTCGAGAGCCGACGGGTATTCTTCTGGCGGGAAATATTGCAGACACCACTCGACTTGGTCTTTTATAAGGCCGGCTGTCGCGTTTTGCGGGGTCATATTTATGGGGGAGAATCCGCGCCACGACCATATATCGCCGCTTTGCGGGAGCACTGCCTGTATTTCAAGCGTGGCGTAGGCATCTGAGTTTTGCATTCCAAGCGGCAGCGGCTGCGACGCCTGCATTGATATCGGTTCCGGATTGAAAGATTTCGATGCTGCTAGCGACAGATTCCATATAGGGCGGAAGATTATCTGGGCATCGGAGCGGTTCTTTACAATTTGATATTTTTTTGATTTCAGAAATTCTTCGACTGCGAGTTTTGTCTGGGAATTTATTTCGCTTGCATTTACGGCAAACGGAGAGCCGAGGCCGGAGGATTGTTCCACATAAACCTTGTCGAGGTTTGCGAAAGACGCGCCGTCCTTCATTTCTTGGGTAAAGTTGGAGCAGCCCGATAGAATTAAAGCCGCAAGCGGCAGTATTGATAAAAATTTTTTCATAATATAAAAGTTTTTCACGATTTATGGATGTATTCAATAAAATAAAGTTCCGAGTCGGCGTTTTGTGTTGAAACTAAGGCTATGTAGGCTTTTATTGGAAAGCGGAGAATTTTTTATGGACAATACCCAGAGATGCATCGACGCCGTATGGACGGCAGTCCGAGAGGAGGCGGCGGAGATAGCCGCGCGCGAGCCTCTGCTTGCGAGGCTTATAGACGAAGTGATACTGTCGCGCCGCGACTTGTTTGAATCTCTCAGCGTGAGGCTTTCGCGCAAACTCGGCCGGAACGCAATCGGCGAGGGCGACTTGTACACAATATTTATGGACGCGTTTTCCGACGACGAGGCAACGCGCCGAAACATAGTTTACGATATAGCCGCGATAAAGTCGCGCGACCCTGCCTGCACGGCGTTTATAAATCCAATTTTGTATTACAAGGGGTTTATGTCGATTTCTTCATACAGGGTTGCGCATTGGCTTTGGGGCAAGGGGCGCAAATCTGCGGCATACTATATGCAGAGCATTTGCAGCGAGATTTTTGGCGTGGATATCCACCCGGCCGCAAAATTTGGCGGGGGAATATTGCTTGACCATGCGACGTCATTTGTGGCGGGGGAAACGAGCGTTGTTGAGGACAATGTGTCGATTCTGCACGAGGTCACTCTTGGCGGGACTGGCAAATCGACCGGCGACCGCCATCCAAAAGTCAAGTCGGGCGTGCTGATAGGCGCTGGCGCAAAGCTAATCGGGAACATAACCATAGGCACGGGAGCCAAAATAGGCGCCGGAAGCGTCGTTATTGACGATGTCCCGCCGCATACGACGGTTGTGGGAGTTCCTGCGCGCCCCGTCGTATCGGATATAGAGGCGATTCCCGCAAAGGAAATGAACCAAAAATTTTAATTTTCTATATTGAGATTTAGTATAATATTTTTTTAACTTATTTGAACTGCGAAATATTACAAAAATTTTTAATTAAAAATAAAGAACGCGAAATTATAAAATTTTCGCGTTTTCTATTATTAGAATTACAATACTTTCTTGTAGCCGTATAACGAGGCAATTTGAGTCAAAAATATACGGAATATGAGCAAAATATGATTGAAGGCAAAAACGGCAAAAATCGCTTTTTTTTTTTGAAACGGGCGGTTAAAATATTTGACTTTCGGCCATTTCTGTTTTTAAAAAAAATAAATTGTTTTATATTATGAATATTAAAAAGAGAAAATTACCCCTTGCGCTTTCCATTGCCTCGCTAATAATATCTGCGGTTTGCGCCGGTGCAGATACATTATACTGGGTGGATTCAACAACATATTTTAATGCCGCCGCTTCGGGAAAAATTGAGGGCACCGGCAATATATGGGATATAGGCAGAGATTTTTCAAGCGCGGAAAAATCCAAGTACTCCGACGCATACAACTGGGCAACCGGATATACGATTAAGGAAGTTAAGGTTCCGTCCGACTCGGGAGAGACGACTTATTATGTGCCCGAATACACATACGCGTCGCCTGTTGTAGGCCCAAATGAAAATACCGATGTATATTTTAAATTTACAGATTTTTCCCAGGGGAGTTCTAGTGTAGGCTACCGCTATCGAGTGGCTGGTTCTCCCACCTTAACGGCCGACGTTACCATTAAAAGCTTAACGATAGAAAACGCAAACGACAATTGGCTGATGTTTAAAACAAGCGGCCACGATTTGACGATAAAAGAAGACCTTACATATCTATCTTCGGCAGTGGCGTATATTGGCAATGGTACTGGAACAGATATATCCGTGGGGGGATTTGTAAATATGCACGGCATTGGCACTTCCGTATGGAATGCATTACGAATTGGAAACGACGGGGTAAACTCTATAAAAATAGGCAAAGATATTGTTTTTAAAGGAAATCCAGGGCGCGTGCAGCTGGCAACTGCTGGGGCTGCCACGACATTCGCGACTCCACAATCTGAAGTATCTGGGATAGTTGATTTTTCAGGATATACTTCGCGTTTGGATTTGGGGCGTGCCGGAACATACGGAGTGGAGCAGTTTTATGCGTTTGGAGGTCTAAGCGGCACAAACAGCGGAGCAATGATATCTACGGGAGCTGAAGTGGGCGCGAATGGATTAAATTCCACTCTTGTGCTAAAAAATGCCGCTGACGCCGAATTTGCCGGAATGGTCACAAATCCCGTAACGGCAGACGACGAGAACGCCAAACCCGCGATAACGACGACTATGAATGTTGTTATGAATGGAAGCGCCAAGCAGGTGTTGTCCGGCGACAATTCATTTAACGGATACATACAGGTTGAGAGCGGCACTCTGGTATTGCGTACAGCTTCCGGAGCTTCGCACGGCAAGCTTACAATTAACGGCGGAAAGATAGGGGCTATAACAAATATGACCGTATCGTCCGCAGAGTGGAATGGGGGCGTAATAAGTTTTATCAATTCGGACGAGGCAAAAGCTAATGAGACGCCCGAGACTATAACTATAGAGGGCGATTTTCTGAAATCCGGAGCTGGGAAAATTATGATGGATTTCAATAATTTTGATACAATCGGTCTCGGTCTCGTAGATAAAGACATATGGTTTGATTTGATATACGTGGACGGAGAAACATTAGGTTTCGCTGACGATGCTAACGACAATTTTTATGCCGCGAATTTGGACACGTATGCGGATTTCCAGTGGATTGACGGCGAAGACGGGCTTGGCAAAGTCTTGCAGGTATCGTTTACATCTGTTCCGGAACCCGCGGAGTTGGCAGTGTTAATAGGTGCGATAGCGCTGTCTATGGCGGTTTTCCGCAGGAGGCGTTAGTAGTTTAGTTAGCAGGGCGGAGGCGCGCCTAAAAAATGCGGAGATTTTTTTCTCCGCTTTTTTTTGAAATAGATTTATTGAATTGGGTGGATTTTTTTCTCTCTTTCGCGCGGGATTAGAGCTCTTGATGTTTATCGCGCTATTTTGAGAAAAATCCTAAAATTCTTAGCAAGCGTTTGCACCTTGGGGAACATAAAAAAATACCCGTATTTGCCGCCTATAAAATTTTATCTTTCAGCGTTGCGGCGAAATTTTTTTAATTTTTCCGTATATACTGCTTTTTTTAATGAATAAAAAAAGGCATAAAAACGATTGTCGGGATTTTTAGATTTATCAAAGAGAGGTTTGTGGGGAACAAAAAACTTTGCGGTTTTGCGAGCGTGCAATTTAAAAAATTCTTGGGAATCTCTTAGGAATTTTTTACACAAACTAATCGCCTTTTTTAATACTGTCTGAAAAGTGTATTTTTAACTTGCAGGGAATGTCTGTGCGGGCGATTTCCACCCCGTCTGAAAATACCGCAAAACCGGCGCCTTTCCCATAGCGCGAACCGTCTTTGTCCCATAATACGGATATGAGCTTTCCCCTATATGGAATATTGTCCAAGGCAAAATAGTCCCATGAATCGGGCGCGAGAGGCTCTATTAGCAAGTCTCCGCCAAGCTGCGGCTGTATGCCGACAAGTCCGTTTATGATTAGGTCGGCGAAGGTGGAGTGGTTGTAGTCTTTGCCGCGTTCGACAAATTCTTCGTCCCATGTACCGTTTTTCCACTTCTTTAATCTTGTGCGCGAAATCCAGTCTCCGTTAAAGGGATTTATGTTTTCGTCTATCCAAAAGACGGTTTTACCGTCTTCGCGCGTTCTTTTATGGGAGGCAGCGTATGTTTTTAGGGCGTCGAAAAAATCGGATTTATCGAGTATTTTTTGAGGATTGCTTCGTATGAAATTTGCCATTGCGGAAATCGTTATCGATGTAGAGTAGGGCCATACGGGGCCGTTCCATTGGCATTCGTGGCCGACATAGTTTACGCTGAACAGGCGGCTGCGGCGCTCGAGAGTAGTGAGGCCGAATGGGGCTTTGAATCCATTTTCATCTTTAACTTGAAGCCAAGCTTGCGCGTATTGCTGCGGGGCGATATTAAAATACCACGGGGTGTAGCCGTGGAGTTCGCGGTGGGGCGAGAATATGGAGGCGTCTCCGCTTTTGGGGAGAACTTTATAGAATTTGGCGCTCTCGTCCCAGAGCAGAGTATTTATATTGTTTTTTAACATTAGCGCCTCATTGGCATAAAGCTCTGATTCTTTCTTATAGCCAAGCATATTGGCAATTTTTGAAAGGGATTCGCATTCAGCATACATGTAGCTATTTATAGTGGCGCGGTATCCTTTCCAAAATGGATGCAGCGAACCCGATGCCGACAATTCCATGCCATCTGCGAGATCAGTCGTCCAGAAAAGGCCTTTTGATTTGTCAAAATTGCTCTTGCGCCATGCCGAGTAGTTTTCCTTCAATTTTGGATACAGGCGCTTTATAAATTCAATGTCGCCGGTGTTGGCGTAAATTTCGAGTGCGGAGGTTGCAAACCAAGAAGAGTAGGCGCGGGGCTTGCCGGACGAATAGCACCAGAAAGCCGCGTAGTCTTTTGCGATATTTTCGTCGCGCAACCATCGCGCCTCCCTCATATGGTGTGCGCTGGCGCACGATATGGTGTTGTGCTTTCCGGCCCATGAGACGTCGGGCATAAATTCTGTAATGACCCAGCCGTCCGATTCTGTTTTGCGCAAATGTTTTCGGAATGTCCACCAGCGGAAGTAATAGACTTTTTCTATTAATCCGTCTGGGCAATCGAAGCGGGGAACATTTTTTAGCATAAATTCCGCTGCTTTCGAATTGGGGATTTTATTCTTATAAAGCTCTGTGTCGTCCAAATTAAACATGCGGACATTTTCTGCGAGCGCGCCGTCTCCCAATTCGTATGGAATTACACTTCCGCGCGATATGAGCGCACAGAATGTTAAAAATAAAAAGGTGATTATTTTTATTTTCATTACGATAACTTTACGTGTTCAACATAAGTACTGTAAATATTATGTAGTAAAATTGCAAAAACCAAGCACAAACGCATATCCAATTTATTTTCGACTGCCTTTTGTCGCGGTTTACGTTCCGCGCCTATTGGGGGAAAAATAAATATACGCAAAAAAAAAGGCGGCCCGAAAGCCGCCAAAAAGTCTATTTTATCAATTATTTCTTAGTGAAGAACTCGGTAATCGCAAGGATCATGTAAGAATGTTCTTCGGGAGAGATTTCACCGCTCTTGCGCATTTCGTCAGCCTTTGCAATGGACTTGCTGAGCTCGCCGAACGGGTCGTTGCCAACTGAGTCGGGGAGGAAAGCCGGCTTGAGGCTTTGGTCTATGCAGGAGGGTTCAAAAGCCTTGTAATAGCCTGCGTCAACGAGGGGGCCGAATTTTACAATCGGATTTTCCTTAACAGTTGCGACATTCATATTGACATCCTTATAGCCCTTTTTGACGAGCTTGATATCGTAAACCCCATTTGTTTGTAGGTTGATAATTGTGGGTGTCTGCCCCACGAGTTCATTATTTACAAAAACATTAGCGCCTTCGGGCATTGAAGAAACCGCGACATCTTCGGTGAAGGTGCATGCGGAGAGAATAACTGCAAGTACAGGGGTTAAAAGTAGTTTTTTCATATCAATTATTTTAAGTGTCGAATTGAACTGTTGTTGGTTATAGGCTGTCAGTGTTTTTATAAAAAGTCAAGTATTTTGATTCTTTTTTTGGGAATAATTTTAGTTTTTTTTTTAGAGCTTGGAGAGTTCTCTCGAACGCTCTTGGGCTGCTTTGAGCGCATCGGAAACAGTTTTGCGGAACCCGCTTTTCTCGAATACATCGAGAGCTGCGAGAGTCGTTCCGCCGGGGCTTGAAACGGCAATCCTCAGTTCGTCGGCGCTAAGCGGAGATTTGCACAGCAGCATTGCCGAGCCAAGCAGCGTCTTATCGGTGAGTTTTTTCGCTTCCTCTTCAGTAAAGCCGATATTCTTTGCGCCTTCGATGAGAGCTGCCGCAAATTCAAAAAGGTATCCCGGGCCGCTTCCGGACAGGGCTGTCACCGCATCGAGCTTATTTTCGTCGGTCTGCATGTATTCTCCGATGGAGCCGAGGACTGTTTCCACCGCTTTTAGCTCTTTGTCGGAAAGCTCGGATTCGGGCGCGAAGCAGGATATTCCTTGCGATATTTGCGCCGGCATATTCGGCATTACCCTGACTATTTTACCTACGTGCGAGAAACATTCGCGCAGGCGCGCAATTGTTGTTCCCGCAAGGATTGAAATCAAGAGGCTTGCGCGCGCTCCCGCCGCCACTTCGGCGACTTGCGCGAGCTGCTGCGGTTTGCAGGCTGCGACTATAATTTCCGCCGAAGACAGCAGTTCTTCTATATTCTTAGCGAGCGAAATCCCCGTTTGTTCGGATAGATTTTTGCCGGTGTCGTCGTTGCCGCAGGCGCAAATTATTTCGCACGGCTTTACGGCTCCCGATGATATCATTCCGCGAACTATGGCGCCCGCCATTTTGCCGGCGCCTATAAACCCAAATTTTTTCATAAAATAGGCAGTAAACAATCTTGAATGTTTTAGTCAAGAATCGATTGTAGTTGCGCTCTGAAAACGATAGAAAGTTTTATGTAGCGCAAGTGGAGAAGAAAACTTTTTGTCTTGGGACACAATCCACACAGTTTCAAGCGGGGGCGTATTGGCAGAGGTTTTTCCAAAAAAAATATGAAATGCGGACTTTTTTTTTAATCATGAGAACTTTTTTTCCAAAAATAGCCTGCGAAATGCTTTACAATGCCCGGCAGACCAGGCAATAGCAAGCCGCTGCTTACTCATTTTGGCAGGGAAACAAACGATTGAAAAAACGGCGTCCGGCGCAAGGTGGCTGGATATAAATAGTCAAATATAGAAAGATATTTGCGCAGGGCGGGGATAGGCTGGGCCTATTTGGCAAATATTAATAAACGCCTAAGTTTTTGCGATGCACTCTATGGGGGCTTGGAAGATAAATGTTTTTGCGTAATCACAAAAATGCGCCCGCATACAATTTGCGGGCGCGGATTTATATCAAAAAATCTTTGTTCTGAAAGTTTCTTACGGCAAATTAGAGCATTCCTAGCGCAAAGTCGCGCGCGATTGCAGCGAGGAACTTTGCGGCGCGGTTATTCGCCTCTATTATATTAGGGGCAATTTTTGCGATTTCCCCGATTTTCACATCGGAGAGCTTCATTTCCTCCAGATCCGCCTCGGACACCTCGGACGTTCCGCATAGAATCCATATGTGCTTTTTATGCTTTTCAGCCATTTGTGCGAGCAGATACGGCCCTTTGCCTTGCGAGTCGGTCTTGTCGAACTTGCCTTCGCCTGTCACGAGCACATTGCACTCTTTCACAAACTTGTCGAGGTTTGCGTATTCGGCGAAGAGTTCAAACCCGCTGACTCTCTTTGCTCCGAGGAAGTTTATAAGCCCGTATCCGCAGCCTCCCGCCGAGCCTGAGCCGGGGGATTCGTGCAGGCTTTTGCCGAGGCATTTTTGGGAAACCTCAGTAAGGCGCTTCATATTTGCTTCGAGCTCTTTTATTTCGGAGTCGTTTGCGCCCTTTTGGCGCGCGAATTGCAGCGCCGCGCCGTGTTCGCCAAGAAGCGGAATATCCACATCTGTTGCGGCTATGAAGCGCGCGGGTATGGGCTTTTCCGGCGGGACTATTTCTGCGAGTTTTGCAAGTCCCCTTCCGTTGGGTTCTATCGGCTGGCCCTTTTCGTCTAAAAATTTAAATCCAAGCGGTATTAGGAGGCCGATTCCCCCGTCGTTTGTCGCGCTTCCGCCGACGCCTACGATTATCGTTTTATAGCCACGTTCCACGAGCTTTGCAAGAATGTTTCCGGAGCCGATATTTGTAAGAGTTGCGGGGTTGCGGTCGGATTCCGATATGAGGTTAATTCCCGAGGCTTCGGTGAGCCCCACAAGAGCCGTTTCGTCGTCGAGCAATGCGCATTTGGCTGTCAATGTTTGGCCGGTGGGGTCTATTGTTTTGAGCCTTATTACTTTTGCGCCTTTTTTAACTTTTGCGACGGTATCGACAAAGCTGTCGCCGCCGTCAGTCAGCGAAAATTCGGTAATTGTCGCGTTTGGGATAGCGGAGGATATCCCCATTTTTATTGCATGCGATGCTTGCGCCGCGGATAGAGATCCGCGAAATTTATCGGGGGCGACCAAGAAATTTAAAGGTTTTTTCATAGATTCCTTTATGTGCAAAGACTACATTTTATTATTTTTAACTCTAAAGAAAAACTAACAAAACACAATATTTTTTTTTAGCTAAATTTTCTTTGATTGCTTGGGATTTCTTTTTGTTTCAAAGAAAATCAAAAAAAACTTGAAAATAAAACAAAATAAAACAAATATATGTTTCATATGGCATCAAGTTATAATACTGCAAAACAGATATACGCCGATTTTGGTGTGGACACCGAAAAGGCGATGGAGGTACTCGACAAAATACCGCTTTCAATGCACTGCTGGCAGGGCGACGACGTCGGCGGATTTGAGACTCCCGACGCGACATTGGGTTGCGGGGGCATACAGGCGACCGGAAATTTTCCCGGCAAGGCCCGCAGCGTGGACGAGCTAAGAGCCGATATAGACGAAGCACTAAAATATATCCCCGGCAAGACGCGCATAAACCTGCATGCCATATACGGCGAATTTTTCGGAAAGAAAGTTGACCGCGACGAAATTTCCTTCGACAACTTTAAGGGCTGGACGGATTGGTGCAAAGACCGCAAAATGGGAATCGATTTCAACCCGACATTTTTCTCGCACCCGCTTGCGGCGGACGGCTTTACGCTCTCAAGCGCCGACAAGTCTGTCCGCAAATTCTGGATAGCCCACGCGATTGCCTGCCGCAAAATAGCGGAAAAAATAGGCAAGGCTTTGTCCGACACCGTCATAACGAACTTCTGGATGCCGGACGGAATGAAGGATTTCCCCGCCGACAGGCTCTCACCCCGCGAGCGCATGGCGGCATCTCTCGATGAAATATTTTCAGTAAAAATATCAAAAAAATACGCGCGCGACGCCGTTGAGAGCAAGCTTTTCGGCATAGGCAGCGAAAGCTACGTCGTGGGCTCACACGAATTTTTCATGGGCTATGCGGTCAAAAACGGCCTGATACTCACTCTTGATTCGGGGCACTTCCACCCGACTGAAACAATCGCCGATAAAATTTCATCAATGCTGATGTTCGTGCCGGAACTGCTGCTGCACGTATCGCGCGGAGTCCGCTGGGACAGCGACCATGTCGTAGTCTCGGACGACCCGACTGTTGCGGCAATGCGCGAAGTCGTCCGCTGCGGTGGCCTTTCGAGAGTCCACATAGGCATGGACTTCTTCGATGCGAGCATAAATAGAATCTTTGCCTGGGCGATTGGCATGAGGGCGGCGCGCAAGAGTCTGCTTTTGGCGCTTCTCGACCCGCTCGCAATGTTGCGCTCGGCGGAAAATTCCGGAGATTACGGAAGGCGCTTGGCGCTTGTCGAGGAGTCGCAAAATCTGCCGTCCGGCGACGTCTGGGCGGAATACTGCAAGCGCGCGGGCGTTCCGTGCGGAATAAAAATGCTCGACTCCGTTAAAAAGTACGAGCGCGGCGTAATCATGAAGCGTAAATAAAAATGAATCCATTGCTCGGTGTTTTTCTCCACGGGATAGGCGGCTTCGCGTCGGCGTCGTTTTACGTCCCGATTAAGTTCGTAAAAAAATGGCGTTGGGAAGTCGCGTGGATTGCAATGGGAATTGTCGCGTGGCTCCTGACCCCAATGATAGTTGCCACGATAACGATGCCGTCATGGCCGCAGGCTATTGCGCAGACAGATAGTCACATACTTCTGCTCACTGCCCTATTTGGCGGAATGTGGGGCTTCGGGAACGTAGCGTACGGGCTTACTATGCGGTATCTCGGGCTGGGGCTCGGGGTTGCCGTCGCGCTCGGAACATGCGCGATTTTCGGGACGCTTATTCCGCCGATTGTCTCTGGAACTTTTCTCGATATTTTTACCACGACCGGAGGGTTAATCGTTATGACCGGTGTGGTAATAGGCGTCTTGGGAATAATCATAAACGGGCTCGCGGGGGTGATGAAGGAGCGCGAGTGTGCGCGCGTGGATTCTCTGCCGGAGTTCAACCTTAAAAAGGGGCTTGCAGTTGCGATATTTTGCGGGTTGTTTAGCGCGGGATTTTCGTTTTCCCTTTCAATCGGCTCTCCGATTGCGGAGGTTGCAAAATCCATTGCTGTGGATACTGGCGCGCTCGCTCCCGACTCCGCCGACTTTTTTAAGAACAACGCCGTGCTTGTCGTGACCCTTTGGGGAGGCTTTATAAGCAATCTTTTAATTTGCGGCTACATGCTCGTAAAGAATAAAAGCGCTGTTGATATAGTGTCGGCAGGGGCGCGCTTGGGGATTGCCAATTTTATTCTTTGCGCTATGGCGGGCGTTTGTTGGTACGGACAATTTTTCTTTTACGGAATGGGAACCACGCAGCTTGGGAAGGAGTACGACTTTTCAAGCTGGTCGCTGCACATGTCTTTTATAATAATATTTGCGGCGTTGTGGGCTCTTGCATTGCGCGAATGGAAGGGTACGAGCGCGCTTACAAAAACCGTTTTGTGGCTCGGGATACTTGTGTTGATAGCGTCCACATTTGTGATTGGGCTAGGCAACAGCGTATAGGGGGTGTCGCCGCTCTTAGCGCTCAGGAGCGTGGCTTGCGGAATTAAATGATTTCCATTTTTTAAAAAAGGTTGCGTTCGTCGCTCTCCGCAATCAGGCGTTGCTCGGAGCGCTTGCGGGGGAGGGCGGTAAAGCTTAAAAAAACTGTCTTGTATTTTGTGGCGCGCTTTATGGCGCGCCTATTTTTTTAGAAAGCGCGCTGGGCAAATTGCAGTTCTAAAAAATTTAGCGAAGCGATAAAGAAAGGTTCTAAGAGTTGCATTTTTAAAATTTTTTGCGCAGGGCAAACCGAGCGTGGAAAAAAGGGAAACCCGACAAAGTATGCCACGCTTCTCTTAGAATCCGCTTTATATCTTAAACGCGCGAGGTTTGCTGGTGCTCTGGGAAAATAAGTGGCTTTTTATGGGCTTTCTTATAAAAATGACGGTAAAGATTTTTTATTTATTCAATGTAAGACTCGCCAATATAAAATCTCGTATTTTGGTACGCAATTTCAATTCCGCTTTACTGTTTTTATATCCTGCCGCTATGTTTTTATTTAAAATTTCTAATTTAAAAAGGGCGCGGGCGGAGTTTTTCACTCAAATCCGAATTGATAAAAAAGGTGAAAAAATGCCTTGAAAATATGGGGAACTTGAATTGCCGTGAGATTGCTTTTTGAACAATCAAGGAAAGGTATGTCGCATGCAGCGACTGAAAAAAAGCGGAAAAAAATGAGGGGAAACAAATATTGTAAAATATAAAAATTTTTGGCCGCCATTTCCAAAAAATATTTTTTTTGAGAAAGTTTCTGGCGCATTTCTTTATGAAAGCCTTTTGCCTCCCAAAAATAAAAAAACCGCCTAATTGCGGCGGCTTTTTGTTTACTTGAAGCTCTGTCAGTAAAGCGAGTTTCAGACAAATTTTATTCAATCTGGGGTAGGGCGGAATCAGGCTAATCCGACGAAATTCCCCATTTCTTTTGCAGGTTGCGCTCAATCGGCGAAAATATTGCCTTGTCTATCAATAGGCCAATAGCAATTACCACGCACATAATGCCGATTACTTGATCCATTCTCATTAGCTCTCTGCCGTAGTGGAGGAGCTGTCCGAGCCCGAAGCCTGTAAGTATCGTGACGTAAATTTCCGCAGCCATAAGCGAGCGCCATGCGAAGGCCCACCCCTGTTTCATTCCGCCAATTATACTCGGCAGCGCGGCAGGGGCGATAACGTGAATCCAAGTATGCAGCCCGCGCGACCCCATGGTGCTCGCGGCGCGCAGATATATCGGGGGAATGTTGGTGACGCCATGCTGCGTTGCGAGGATTAAAGACCACACAGTTCCCATGACAACCACAAACAGCATTGCCGATTCCTCCTGTCCGAACCACATAATTGCAAGCGGCACCCAGCAAACGCTCGGCAGCGCCTGCAATCCCAATGCGAGTATTCCGATAGTGTCTTTAAAAATATTGAAGCGCGAACAGAGCATTCCCATTGGAATGCCTATGCAAATGCCTATGGAATAGCCTATGAACAATCTCTTTCCCGTGACCCATACGGCTTTGGGGAGAGATAAGTCGCAAATAGCGCCCCACAGGTACGCGGCGACTTCCGATGGCGCCGGCAGCATATACTCGGCAAATTCAAAATATCTTACGGCAAATTCCCAGAGCAATAGGACAATCGCGAAAACTGCCGCCGAAAATAAAACTCTCTTGTACTTTTTCATTATTCTGCAACCTCTTTGCCGTCGGTGTGTTGTTTTAGCGCGGCGGTGATTTTGAGCGTATATGGGCTGAGCGCCGGGTCGTTGATGTCGCGCAGGCGCGGAATGTCAATTTCGAACGTATTTACTATTCTGCCGGGGTGGGGCGAGAAAAGAACGACTCTATCGCCCAGGCAAACTGCCTCGCGGATATTGTGCGTGACAAAAATAATCGTCTTTTTGCGCTTCTGCCAAATTTGTTGGAGTTCGCCGTAGAGCTGTTCGCGGGTGAGCGCGTCGAGGGCCCCGAATGTTTCGTCCATGAGAAGTATCCTTGGATTCGGCGCGAGCGACCGCGCGAGCGCTACTCTTTGGCGCATGCCTCCCGAAAGTTCGTGCACTGCCGAATGCGCGAACTTGTCAAGCCCCACCAAATGCAGGTAGAATTTTGCAACCTCCTTGCGCTCTGGATTGGTGAGGTTTGGCTTCAATCTTAGGCCGAACATTACGTTGTCGAAGACATCGAGCCACGGGAAGAGAGCGTGCTCTTGAAACATCACCATTCTGTCGCGCCCCGGGCCTGTGACGACGGTGTCGTCAACTTTTATAGTGCCGCTGTCGGGTTTATCGAGGCCCGCGATTAGGTTTAGCAATGTGGATTTGCCGCAGCCGCTTGGCCCAACCAAGCATACAAATTCGCCTTCGCCCACTTTTAGGCTGACGTTTTTGAGGGCCTCAACTTTGCCCCCCGCCGAATTAAATGTTTTGCTTACGTTGTCGACGACGAGCTTTGCCGTGACATTTTCGAGTTCCGCATGAATATTGCTCATTTTTTATTTTGGTCGGCGAAGATGTTTTTTATATCGAGTTTATTTCGCAGGAATCCGCATTTATAGGCGTCTTCGACGAATTTTTCGAGTTCCTTATGGTTGACTTCGGAGGTGAAAATAAGCCTCGGCCAAGCAGCCGCAACGAGCTCTTTTGATATGCTTGCGCCGCCCATGAGTGCGTCGAGGGCTTCGAGCGCGAGTTTTTGCGCCTCGGCGGGATTTTTGTTAATCCATTCTGTGAGCTCTTTGTGTGCGGCCACAAACTTTTTTACAAGCTCGGCGTGGTTTTTTAGGGTTTTATTGTTTGTGACGAGGATTGTTGTGACCGCCTCTTTTTGTTCGAGAAATATTTTTCCGCCGGCGTCTTGTTCGAGGCGCGTGACCCACGGCTCGACCGTCCATACGGCGTCCAAATCTCCGCGTTTGAATAGTAGGAGCTGCTCAGGATTCGCTGTGGGAATCACCCGCGCTTCGCCCGATATGAGCGTAACTTTCACACCGTTGTCGATGAGCCACGCGCGGCATGCAACGTCCTGTGTATTGCCGAGCTGCGGGGTTCCGATGCTTTTGCCTTTAAAGTCCTTCGGCTCTTTTAGCCCAAGTTTGGGGTTTACGACCAGCGACGCCCCGCCGTCGGCGGCTCCCGCGAGGATACGAATATCGCGCCCGCGAGTTTTTGCGAAGGCGTTTATTGCGGGGTTTGGCCCCACGTATGTGATATCGACCGCCCCCGCGAAGATGGACTCCATTGCGCTTGGCCCGGCGTTGAAAAGCATCCATTGAATTTTTACGTCTTTGCCGAGCCTTTCCTCAAACCAACCTTTGCCAAGCATGCTCAGTCTGTGGGCGACCAACGCCTGAGCGTGCGATATGTTTGGGAAGTGCCCGACACGCAATACGGTTTCGGCGCTGACCGGCAGGCACAGTGTTGCAGCGGCCGCCGCTATAATTGCTGTTTTCTTAAAAAAAGCTTTCATTTCTCAGTGTTTTATTATTTGTTATTTTTTTTATCGACGCCCCGATTTCAAGCATTAAATGACATAGCGTAGAGTCTACAATTTAAGTTGAAATTGTATGCGGAAGGCGTGGGCCTCCGCGCAGCCGGTTGCCTGCGATTGCGGAATTGAGCCCGAGAACTGGGAGTATTCGTACCCCAACTGTATTTTTAGGTCGTTGCCGTTTAGATACCAATTTATTCCGGCGTAAAAATCCTGCACGTGGTCGAAGGGAGTCCCCACGTTCGGAGCCTGTCTTACGGCGTCTGAAATGGTTATGCCCCTTCCGTCTGTATCGAGCCAGCAGTACCGGAATACGGGGCCTATTTTCCCATATTCTTCGGTGTCAAACAGGTACTCCACGCAAAAATTAATTCCGTACGGCGAGCACTGCTCGCGGTTTCCTGCGGCGGACACCCGTCCGTCCGCGACAACCGAGCCGATGTACTCCGCCCAAAAATTAAAATTGCCCCAGTTGCCGGCTACGTACGGATTTATCGAGTATATGGCGGAGTTGTTATCGCGGTTTGCGCTCGAAGAATACATAGAGTAAGCCCCTATTTTGAGTTTCCACGGGTTCTCCTTGCCTTTCATTGTGTACGACGCGCTGAACCAATACGCGAGGGAGTTGTCTATAAGTTTTGTGGAGGGCGATCTGCCGTCAGTTGGCGAGAGTTGGTAAGAGTTAGTGACAGACAGAATATACGCCAATCCCGGAACCTGCCTTACGTTGCCGTTCCATCTGACTCCTGCGTAGCGGTTCCCGACCCCCATGCGCGTTGAGCTTGCGGCTCCAGACCAAAACATCGTTGCCGGAGAGCGCTCTATCGCGCTTAGCTCAAACGACGAAGTTGTTTCTTCGTATATGAATTGCGGCTTCATATATCCGAGGTACAGAGTTCCATCGATATATTCACCCTCTATTGATTTTGCGACGTAGTTGTCGATTAAAAAGCAGTTCGCCTGAGTCCTTGCGAGGTCAAGCCCGAATTGGGCAGTCCAGCCGCCGCCAAGGTCTGCGTCTGCCTGTATGAATATTCTTCGGGCGAGAAAAGATGAAGCCCCTGAGTTTGAGTTAGTCCCGCGTCCTGAAACAAGGGAGCTGTCGGTCCATTCGTATTGCAGCTGCATGCGGCTGGAAAGCCTTAGCTTGCGCGTATCTTCGCGCTTTGGAACAACGTTTGCCATCGACCTTGAAATCTGCGAAGCTTCCGATGGGGTAAGAATTCCGCATTTTACATAAGAGTCCAGCTGCTGTTTTTCAGAAGCCGGGAGATTGAGTGCCGCTACCGCCGCAAGAGCAGCCATTACGGTTTTGGGGAGTTTCATTTTTTTATGGGGGGTAAATTTCTAAAAGATTTTTCCTCAATCGGAGGGCTAATGTTATAAAAATGTTAGCCGAATATTATTGAAAATGGGAGCGGATTCCTCCAAGCTCCTCTGAAATACAATGCATTTTGCGCTTTTTTGCAAACAAATAATTAACATTTGAAACAATTTAAATAAACAATTTTTAAATAACGAACTTGGCGGAGTGCCGCAAAGGCGGCAGTCGCTTTGATTTTCACTGACAAATTGAGGAAATCCGCTTAAAAAGCCAATAACTATGGATACCCAAGAGGAAATAAAAGAAACATTGAAATCAATCGGAAATATGGACAGGCGCCATTTCGTAAAGATTATGGCGGCGGCCGGATTGGCGACTGCCGCCGGGGCCGGAACGGCGAGCGCAGCGACTTCTTCCGCAAAGGGCAAGATAGTGGTGGTTGGCGGCGGAGCCGCCGGTATTTCTACAGCAGCCAAGCTGCTCAGGCGCCTTGAAAACCCAGACATTACAATAATAGATCCGTCTGATTTGCACTATTACCAGCCGGGGTTTACACTCATAGCCGGAGGAGTTTACGGGACGGACGACGTCTATAAAAAACAGGCAGACTGCATTCCGGACGGGGCAAAATGGATAAAGGATACCGTAATAGAGGTCGATCCCGAAAAAAACAAGGTAGTGACTTCAAAGAACGGGACGATAGACTATGATTTTCTGGTTTTGGCTCCCGGTTTGCAGATAAACTGGGGCGGCGTCGAGGGTATTTCGCGCGAGAAGCTCGGCGAGGGCGACGCCTACTGCATATACGACCACCAGGGCGCGATACGCACTTGGGACGGCATGCAAAAGTTTGCGCGCAACGGCGGCAGGGGAATATATACCGACACCTACACGAAGCATAAGTGCGGCGGAGCCCCAAAAAAGATATGCATGCTTACCGAGCATTTGAGCCGCAAATACGGCACGCGCGAAAAGCTCGATTTCAATTTCTACACGGCTGCCAATGAGCTGTACGACGTCCCGTTTTTCACCAAGCGCCTGCTTGAAATATACAAAGAAAGGAATATCCCCATTTCCACGCATGTAAGGTTAAAGGGCATAGACACCTCCACAAAGACGGCGTATTTTATAAAAGAGATAGCCGACAAAGACAATCCTTCAAAAAGCAAGGTTGTCGAGGCTAAGGAGCAGTACGACTTCATACACTTTTTGCCGCCTATGACTGCCCCCGACTTTATAAAGAAATCAGGGCTTTCAATAGAGAAGGGCAAGACGGCGGCCGAGGGCTGGGCGGCGGTTGACAAGCAGACTCTCGTGCACCCGAAGCACAAAAATATAATAGTGCTCGGTGACGCCTCCGCCCTCCCCACGAGCAAGACTTCCGCAGCGATACGCAAGCAGTATCCGATAGCCGCCGAAAACCTAATATCGATAATGGAAGGCAAAGAGCCGTCGGAAAAGTACGACGGCTACGCGGCTTGCCCCATAGTTACAGACTACGGTCACGTTTTAATGTGCGAGTTCGACTACGCAAAAGAGCCTAAAATATCCTTTCCGCTTTCGCTTTTCGATATGTCAAAGGAAAGCCGATTGGCGTGGTTTTTGAAGGTCTATATGCTAAAACCAATATATTTTTACGGAATGTTAAACGGGCTGATTTAGCGTTAGCTTGCGATATTGCACAAAAAAATCTCCGCCTTTTGGCGGAGTTTTTTTTGTCGGGCGCGGATATGGAATTTTTTCAATGCGTAAAATTTTTTGAGAAAAGGTATGGAAAGAGCGTCGGCTACTTTTTATAGAAAATAGTTTCGCTGCTTTTCGGATATTGGCAGGCCGACGCGCTCCATTACGGCGAGCATATCCTCCCACACGAGGCGTTTTGTCTTCATATTATTGCCGTATTGGAGCAAAAACGAGGGGTGGTAGGTTATCATCAAGTCGGCGTTGGCAAATTTTTCCCACTTGCCGCGTATTGCCCCCATCTTCCGCATAGGATCCTCGCCGAGAAGCCCGTTGACGGCGGTTTTGCCAAGCGCAACTATTACTTCCGGTTTTACGATATCTATTTGCGCCTTCAAATACGGTAGGCAATAGGCCATTTCCTCGCTTGTGGGGGGGCGGTTCCCGCGGGAGGTCGGCATTTCCGGGCGCCAATTCATTATATTTCCGATATATACGTCTTCGCGCGACAGCCCCATAGCCGATATTATTTTAGTCAACAGCTGGCCGGCTTTGCCTACAAACGGGATACCCTGTATCTCTTCGTCCGCCCCAGGCGCTTCACCGCAGAAAAATATTTTGGCGGATAGGTTCCCAACTCCGAATACAACTTTTTTGCCGGGTTTTACATGGGCGTTGCAGATTGGGTCGGAGAGCACTATGTCGCGGAGGGCGCTCCACTTTTCGGAGGGCGTGGCGTCCGGAAGCTTGAAGGGTGTGGGCGGGGGAATTGTGCCGTAGTTTGGTGTGTTTTTCACTATTTTTGTCCTTTCGCGCGGTTGCTCTTTTTGGGATTCTATTTTTAAGTCGTCGACGCCCGCAAATTTTACTTCTTCCGGCTCGTCTTCGGAGGGTATTTCAGCGCGCATTTCAGCAGCCAACTCTTCGGCGTTCATCCTGCGGAGGATTTTAAGCGAATCGTCGTCGAGCGCGACGGTTTCGCAACCCTCGTTTAGCATGCGCCTCAATTCGTCGGCTACAGTTTCGAGAAACTCTTTCATTTTAAATTCTTACTTAGTATTGTTGCGGCGGCGTCCAGAATAGAGCCTATTTCTGCGAGCCTTCCCCTGCCGGAGACCCCGCATGCGAGCATTCCAACTTCGGGTTCAACAAAGTGCACTCCGTCGCTTTTCAATGCGCGCATATTGCGCTCAACCGCGGGATTTTCGTACATATTGGAGTTCATCGCGGGGGCTATGAGCACGGGGCATTTTGCGGCGAGGTAGGTTGACGAAAGCAGGTCGGGCGCAAGGCCGCACGCAAAATTCCCAATCGTATTTGCGGTTGCGGGGGCTACTATTATAATGTCGGCGGATTCCGCGATGGAAATGTGTTCGGGTCTCCATTCGGCGACGTCTTCCCACATATCGGAATACGTTTTGTTGCGCGAGAGAGTCTGAAATATCCTCGGGCTGATTAGCTTCTTGGCGCTTGCAGTCATTATGACCGTCGTGTCCGCGCCGAGCTTTACGAGCGCCGACACGAGTTCCGCCGCCTTGTATACGGCAATCGAACTGCATACGCCAACCACGACTTTCCTGCCTTTAAACGACTCCCTATTATTTTCCATAAAAAAAATTTTTACATTTATCGCGCAAAGTGCAAGCTGTTTCGCATGTCAGGTTTTAGAGCGTATTGCGATTTTTCCGCTTTTAGCGCGGGCGGCGAGATTCCTGTTGGATGCGCCGTGGAGCTGAATGCCGCCGAAAGCCGCCACCTGTGCGGAGCGTTAAGGGCGCGGGCGGGCGACATAGTTGACGTGTTCGACGCGAAGGGAAGTGCTTATAGATGCGAACTCGCCGGGGCTTCTTCAAAATCGGCCGCACTCAGGGTAATCGGGCGGCTTTATCCGAAATCTCCGGAGGTTGAGGTCTATTTGGCGCAATGCCTTCCAAAGGGTCCGGCGTTTGACGAAATTATACGCCAAAGCGTGGAGCTCGGGGCCTCCGGGATATATCCGCTTATGTCTTGCAGGTCAGTCGTGCGGCTCGGACGCGCCGACGCCGAAAAAAAATCCGCAAAGTGGTTTGAGAAATATGTGGAGGCCATAAAGCAGTCGTCAAACCTGTCAAAGTTTGAAATGCCGCCCGTTTCGGATATATCAGATTTTCTTTCAAATAGCGGAGGATTTGAAGTAAAGCTTGTGGCGAGCCTCAGGGAAAACGCCTCGCCAATATATAAAGTTCTGAAATCCGCCGGTGTTGATTTTGCGAAAAGCGCGTGCGTTCTGATAGGTCCCGAGGGCGACTTGTCGGACGCCGAGTACGATGCCGCGGAGAGCGCCGGATTTATTCCCGTGAAACTCGGGGACAACGTAATGAAGTGCGACACCGCAGCCGCGTGCGCGCTTTCAGTCTTAAAGGCCTTTTGGCAAAAATGAAAAAATAGCGCACAAAAAAGCTAATTAATTGTCAAATTAAGCTGTGAGAAGATTCAGAAGGACGCTGATATTTTGCCTTGCGACTCTATGCTTAGTTTTGGCGCTTTCAGTGTTTGTGTCTCTCATGCGCGAATTTGGCGCGGGCGGCGCAAATTCAGAAAATCTGCATCCAACGGTTATGGCGGAAAAGCGCCATTACGATTGGGGAAACGAACTTGCAATGCGCGCGCGCCGCGACGGAAAGCTTGTATTTTTTACGGTCGGAATCGGGCGGAAATTTGACTTTTACGGGCGGCTTGAAAAAATTCTTGGCAATAGTTTCTATACTACTTGCCTCGAGCCCGACAGATATCCGGCAGATTTCAGAGTGCTGCAAAGCGTATTCGAGCGCGGAACGGGAAATTCCGGCTCAATAGAGGGAGGTATATTGTCAGCGCGGCTCGCCCCCCTCTATCTGACTTCTAATCTTGCCGGAGACGCCGCGCGCGGCGTTCCATCTGCGGCGGAGGCGGCGAAGGCGGCCGCCGGCATTTTGCGCGTCGCCCCCGAGGGCTTGCGGGCTGCTGAAGGCAATCTCGCGGGGCTGCTTGCCGGGGAGGACGGGCAGAAAGATTATGAATATGCTTCGGACTTGCTCGCAGACGGATTGGACTGGAAATTTGAGTCTGCTAAGCTTGAGAAATTTTTCGGCGGCGATGTATCGGATAGCCCCGTAGCGGTCGTCACTGAAAACGCGCGTCTGGCGGCCGGGATTTTTTCGGCATTTCCGGAGCTAAAAAGCGCGGAAGACGCGGAAGACAAAGCTCGCGAAGAGCTCATAAAAATGTTTGCAGAGCCCCGCGCGCTCGTCGAGCGCCTGCTGATAGCAAGGGCTCTTTTGGAAATGCCCGCCAAAAACGGAGACGGGGAAGATAAGCTAATTCGGTTTGCGGACGAATTGCTTTCTATGACAAAGCCCGACGGGCGCATGATGGAAGATGGCCGCGACGCAGTGACTGCCGAAAACGCGTTGGCGGCTCAGGTATTGGCGCTTGCCTATTCGCGCTTTAAGCGCAGAGCGCATCTTGAAGGCGCGGAGAGAATTTGCGGGTATATCGAATTTCTCTTAAAAACTTCTTATCAGCTGCCGTCCGTATCGAGCGTGGCGGTGAGGTCGCAATCGTCCGCGCGAACATACGCGTTTGCGGGAGGGGCGTTTGCGGATTTGCATGCGGCGACCGGCGAGAACAAATATATTATTTTGTGCAGAATATTATTCGACGAATTGGACGGATTGTTTATGTCGGAGTCTGGACTTTGGGCGATAAATTCGCATGCGTCGGCTTTGTCGGGAGTTGCGCGGCCTATTATATATGTAGATTCCCGCATTCCGTCGTACATGGGGGAGGCCGCACAGCAGTTGAAGTATCTTTCCGAGGCGGATTCATGGTTGTGTGCCGCATATTCAAAAAAACTCAAAAAAATATCTGAAGGCGCGCGGCGGCGTTATAGATTCAACGATTTTGAAATGGCCTCCTGGAAAATTTCCCAGCTTCCGCGTGTGAAGAAGCCTGTCGGGGGAAAAACCGCCGCGCGCATAAATTCCAGTGCGCGTGTTGCGGAATAAACGTCCGCTCTTTTGAGGAATTTTTTCTTTGGGGTTGCCTGCTACCGGAATGTGGCAACCGCTTGACGCTATGCACGCCGGCGCGTTGCGGGAGGCAAGATGTCGTGCAAGCTAACGGTTGGTGTGCGCCTCAAAGGGCGCTGTATGCGTGGCGATAGCAGAGACATAAAAACTCCGTGCGCAGCGCGTGCGCGGTTTGACGCTACGGGCGTATATATAAATCTTTCCCGCACCGGCGCGCGCATAAATTTAGCGCAGAGCATGATTCAAATGCGAATTATCCAATGAGAGTAAATTCCGCGAAAAGTATAATGCAAAGGGAATTTCTCGCAAGGAATCACCCAACTCCGCGCGCGGTGAAAAGCCAAATTTAGGGCGGATAATGCCTATCGAAAAGCGCCGCAAAAGCGCGGCGGGAATCTTTTTTGCGATTACCACCTTATGTGCGATTCCGTATTATAAAGCGGGAAGGGATCCGCCGTGTATGGGAAGTGCGGGCTTTCCTTAAATTCGGCTTCGGGATTTTCAAGGCGGTCAGCGAATTTCGGGAATTGTTTGCCAAGCTCCGCTTCTGCGAGATTTTTCATCTGAATAAATCTGCTTCTTAGCGCAAGCGCGCTCCAGATGTGGGAGGAGTCTGCGCCGAGTTTTTGCCCGGCTTCCAGTTCGTATTTCAAAGGCTCTTTCGGAAAGTTTAGCAGTATTATTTTTCCGGCTCCGATGCGCTTTTCGGCTGCGAATGCAGGATTTGTAAGCGCAACTACGGAGTCTCCGCCAATGTCGCCCATTTCCTGCGGCACCCTTAAAAAGGTGTCGCGCGCGTCGAGCGCGCTCCAGTATTTTTTCGCACTGCCAAGAAGCTCAAAGGAGGAAATTTTCTTCGGGGCTCCGATATTTATATTTAAAGCCGCAGCGGCTTTTTCGTCCAAATTGTCGATGACTGCGACTCCCCCGTTTGAAATTTTTGCTGCGAGTTCGCTTGCGGATAAATTTGAAGAATCCACAAATTTTGCGGAGGCGGCTGGCGCACGCATTTTTGGCAGGGCGTCTATAGTGGCTCTCAATATTCTAAGCGCTGCTGGTTCGTCGCACCTCCCGCTGACTTCAAGTTGGCAGAATGCAACGAATCCCCTACCGGACGAAATGAAAAATAGGGGCGAGTATGCGAGGTCCATTCCGCAAACGAGCGATATTTTATAGTTCCCAAGCACGGGTCTGAGTATCGGGTACGCAGATACCGTGTTTAAGTTTTTCCAATGCCAAAACGGGCTTGGTACATTGTTTTCGCGCTCGACTGAAATTTCGGGAATTGGCTTTGACGGCGCATGCGTGCCGTCGCCTTTCCAATTCGATAAGTCCTCGACCGAGAGCCCTTGGGGAAGCGGAAGGGATGTAGGGAAAGCGTTTCGCGAATATATCGCGGCAGCTTTGAGGCCGACGCGCTTTAACAGCTCCGGCTTTTGCTCGAGGACAAGCACTGAGAGCTTCCCGGAGTTGACGCGCTTGGCGAGAGAGTTTTCTGAGGCGAAGTTAAAAAATTTGTCGTCGAGGCAGTCGCGCGCTACGACGAGCACGTCCATTCCGTCGAGGCCCGACTGCGATGCGTCCGAAAATTCAACCCCACATGCCGAGAGTGCGTCGGCGCTTTCTTTATTCGAGCCGAACAGCGCGCAGCGGACGGCTGATTTTGCGGGCTGCCTTGCAAAAGATTTTATTTTTATCTCGTCCTCCGCGCGCATGCCTGCGTCGGTTTCGGCCGAGAGCTTTACGAAATATTCCCCGTCTGCTTTTGATTGCGGGAGCTTAAACTCTATCGGAATGTGGGCGACTTCCGCGGGGGCGAGTTTTAATGTTTGCGAGTTTTCGGCGATTTTCGCGCCGTTCCCGTCGAATGCAGTCCATGAGACTTTTGCGCCGGAGTCTTTGCGGGTGTCATTGATTACCGTAGCAATTCTCGATACAGTCGAGCCTTCAAAGTAGTTTGCCGACTGATCCGCAGGCTCCTCTCTCGTTCCCCCTATAAAAGGTTTGAACGGGGCGAGGGCGCCTTTTAAGGCTTCGCTTGCGGGCAGGGGTTTTTCTTGGTCGAATTCTTTCAGATAGGGCATTTTTATTACGTCGGGGTGGACGCCTTCGCTCCTAAAATCCTTCTGGTCGAGCTCGATATTTTTTGTTTCGTACCACAGGCGGGGGCTTGCGTGCCTCGCAAAGGCGAAGTACAGTTCCGCAAACGGGGAAATGCCTGACATGTCGAAGCCTCTCCAATATTTTATGGTCTCAGAAATTATTCGGGATTTTATTTTTTGCAGAATGCCGATGTCGTGGAATGTGCGCGCGTCGCCGCCTTTTGCCGATATTGCTGTCTGTTCGAGCAGGTCAGGGTCGGGGGATTTGTAGGCGTCGCTGCCAAAGTACCGCGCGGCATTTTCGTACACGAAAAGCGGCCTATTGCCTCCGAATCTGTCCATGCCGAAGTAGCTGCTGGCGTAGGGGAAGGAGGTCTCTATTATATGCAGTGGCTTTTTGCCAATTTTAGCCCATTCCTGCGGCCACGCGTTTTTCTCGGCCTGCGGCCACCAGCAGAAATAGGCGTTGCTCGTTATAACTTCGCCGAAATTTCCGCCCGCCTGAAAGAAGTATGGGCGGTCGGGGTCGTACTTGCGCATTATTTCAACTCCGTTGAGGCAGACTTGCGCCTTGCGCTTTTTATCGCCTGAGGGAAGGTATCCGTCGGCCATTTTCAGCGGGTGGTAGTCGAGCCCGTAGCCGAGGAAATTTGTCGATAGAAAATACATTACGTTGGAGGGGTGGTTGCGCCATTTGCGTATGGCGGACGCCATGTATTTTTCAAGCTGGACGCGGGTTTTGGGATCGTTCCAGAGTGTGTAGCTTTTGGCTGTGACGCCTTTTAGGCACACGAATAGAAGAATCCCCTCTTCGTCGCACGCCCTTATGATATTTTCGAAGCGCGAGTCTTTCGCGTCCACCGGAAATAGTCCGCGCGCCGAGTTGTACCCGAGCGATTTCAGGGCTTTTGCGGTTTTTAGCGTCTCTTCGTAGGTCGCGGTGCAGTTACCCCATGAGTCGTGGTTGAAGAGGTGGATTTTTTTGCCGTTTAACACGTAGTCTTTGCCGACTATTTCAAAAGTCCTAAATCCGAATTTGAAGGGCTGAGCGGAGTCCGCGACTTTCCCGTCTTTGTCGATGAGCTCCATTCGGCAGGAGTACATGTAAGGGGAGTCAACGTCCCAAAGTTTTGCGTTTTCCCACGGAGCGGAAAATGAGATTTTTCTTTCGGCGCCCGCCGGGATTTCGACGAGCTGGCTTTTTAAGTCTGCCGGAGCGTTTTCGCCTTCCACTGTGGCGCGGAGGGCAAACTTTTCGCTTCTGCCAGTATTGTTTTTAACTGTGGCTTCAAATATGATTTTGCCGCCTTTAACAAATGTTCTTACGGCGGGGAACATTATTTTTGTCTTTGGTTTTACTTCGAGGAAAACGTCGCTTTTTATTCCGCGCCAATTCCATCGACCGCCTTCGTCGTCGAGCTTTACGGTAATAAAGTTCCAGTCGCCGTAGCGCAGGTCGGAGTCGTCGAGGACAATTTCGTTGTCGAACCCGTCCGAAAATTCGGCGACTTTTTTCCCGTTAAAATACACTTCCGCGCTCTGCGACATTCCAAATTCGCTGAACGTCAAAGAAACGTCGTTTCCGCGCCAGCTTTTGTCCGCGATAAACGCGCGCTCCAAAAAATATTCAGTGTATTCGTGCAGGGGTTTCCCGCCTATTTTAATTCTCGAATGCAGTTTTTTTAGGTTTTTGTCGCGCAGGCGGAATTCCGCGTCGGAGTGGCCGTTTTCCCAGCCGCTGAAGCGCCCGGGCACTGCGAGATAGTAGGGGCCTGCATCTCCCGAGGCTGGAAGGATAAGCCGCCACAGGGCGTTGAGGACAATCTTGCGGCGGGTGGGGGTATTTTCGGTTTCGGCGCCGTTCAAATCCCAAAGGGGGAGTTCGGAATCCCTCGGCTTGTCAATCTTAAGCTTGGCGCTTCGGACGGCGGCGGATTTCTTAGACTGTGCCTTTCTCACTTTCGTGAGCATGGAGGGGTCGAGGTAGTCGGGGCAGGCGGTAAGTTCGTCGATTACGCCTTCGGCCTGCGTTTTTGAATATGTGTCGGAGCCGCGCGTGTCGCCGATTATGATGCGACCAGCGCCCATATCGCCGGGCGCGTCAAAGGATATGGGTTTTTCCTCTTTCCGGGAATCAATCGAGGCGTAGAATTTTTTTGATTTGAAGTCGAAGCCAAAGCATATTTTGGAGCTTTCGCCTTTTTTGAAAATGGAGGCTGGCAGCGATATTTTATCGGATTTACCGCCTGACGAGAGTTCAAAGACCGCTTCGTTTCCGCTTTTTATTATCGAGAAATTTAAAGAGCCGGAATTGCCGTCGAGCAAGCCGTGGATTCCCTTGTCGCTGCTTCCGTCCCAGTCGGGTATAAAGTAGAACATGTACGATTGCGCGCGCGCCGACATTCCGGAAACTTCCGTAAGGCTTGCGACAGCCTTGCGGTCGTATCCGTGGCGGGACATTTTTATGCCTTTGCCGAACCTGCTCGCAGTAAAAATTGTTTCCGCAGACTGGAATGAGGCGCCCTCGCGCGGGTCGATTTTCCCCTCAAAGGGTACGTACAAGAAGGCGTCCGTGCGCTTTTTCCCCGGCGTGGAATTCATAGCCTCGGCTATCTCGGGCTGGGTGAGGGGGCGGTTGTAGATTTTGAATTCGTCGATTCCGCCGTCGAGCTGGTCGGAGGCGGAATACGTCATTGCCCCTACTTCAAGCTCGCGTTGCGGGGCGCCGATTTTGCCGCCATCGTTGCGGTTATATACGGCTTCGTTGCCGTTGATAAAAAGCTTCATTCCCTTGCCGTCGTAAACGAGGGCCGCGTGGGTCCATTCGCCCGCAGGGAAGGAGGATTCGCTCACGTCGAGCCCTCTGTAGTTTTTGTTTTCGTCAATGTATGTGGCGTTTAGCTTGCCCCACCTGTCGAACTGCACATAGACGTTCCCGGAGTTCCAGCCAAAGTTTGTCCGGAAGACGGAGCGGTGCTTGTCCCCGCTTCTGGTTTTGTCGGGGTTTATCCAAAAGCTTACAGTCCAGCCGCTGTCGGGCATAGCCGAGCCGAGCGAATACCAGAGGTCGCCGACGCCCGAGTTTTGGCGGAAGGCGAGCGCGCCGCCGTATTTGCCTTCGATTTTTAGAGGGGCGGGTTCCGGAATTTTGATTACCTTTGTTCCGTCAAGGGCAATTTCGGGGACAAATCCGCTGTCAAAAGACGCGTAAAATCGCAAAGGGTCGTCGGCGCGGGCAAATGAAAAAGCGAGCGCGATGGCGGCAATGCCGCAGATTGATTTTAAATTCATATGCTATAAACTAATATCTTATGGATATGTTTGTAAACATAAAAGGCGTTTATGCTTGCCAAAGAGGCGCCTTAATCGGAAATTTTATGCATGTCCAAAATTAAAATAAAGGCAAACGGGAAGGAATACGCGGTTGAGGACGGGCTTACGATAGCCGAATTTATAGAGTCCACCGGGGCGAATCCGCGCAGGTGCGTAGTGGAGCACAATCTAAAACCTATGCGCTACGAGACCTTTGCCGAAGTGCGTTTGCGCGACGGCGATACTATTGAGGTAATGGAAATTGTAGCGGGTGGCTAAAATCACCGCGGCAGGCTGAATGTATAACGGTAGGCTAAATGACCCATTTTGAAAGATACGCGCGCCAAATGGCGCTTCCGGGATTCGGAGCGGAAGGGCAGAGGGCGCTTGGAGAGTCGCTCGTCTTGGTAGTCGGCGCGGGGGGAGTCGGTTGCGGCGCGCTGCCGCTGCTCGCGGCTTCCGGAGTCGGAAAAATTGCAATAGTTGACGGCGATACCGTGTCCGAAAGCAATCTTCACCGCCAGACCCTCTATTCGCCCGGGCAAATAGGCGCAATGAAGGCGCGCGCTGCCGCCGACGCCCTTTCAACCCTAAATCCGGATTGCGAGATTTCCTATTATGCGAGATTTTTTGAAGATTCCGATGAATTTTGCGCTCTTGTGGAATCTGCTTCCGTATGCATAGACGCAACCGATTCTTTCCGCTCTCGCGGGGCTGTTTCAACAGTTTGCGAGCGCGTCGGAAAGCCGGAAATTTTCGCGTCGGCGCAGGGGTATGTGGCGCAGAATGCGGCGTTTGGGGGCGGCTTTTACCTCGGAAAATACGCGGGGGCTGATACGTCCGCATTTTCGGAGGGCGCGAGGGCGCTCCCGATTTTCCCGCCGGCTGCGCACCTCGCGGGGGTGTGGGCCGCGGCGGCCTCAATAGGGCACATTTCAAAAGCATTGCCTTTAAAATTCGGCGAATTTAAAATTTTTGATTTCTCGACTTGCCAATTTCGCAAGTTCGACATGTCGCGCGCGTGATTGAACGCTTGACCTTGGCTTTCAAAAACAGTAGGAAAAAGTCAGATGAAAAACGATAAGGGAAAAAACGGGTGCGCCGAGCTTGAAGACGTCGTGGCGTTTATAAATTCGTATTTGGGAGTTGGCGATTTTAAGGACTACGACGGCGCAAAGAACGGCCTGCAATGTTCCAACAGCGGAAAGGTGACTGCGATAGCCTCCGCAGTCGATGCCGGGCTTGGCGAAATAAAAGTTGCCGCCCACATGGGCGCGGATTTGCTGATAGCGCACCACGGAATGTTTTGGAGCCCCCCGATACCGTTTACGGGCGGAAATTACGATAAAATAAAAACCCTCGTGGATTCGGATATGGCAGTTTACGCGTGCCACTTGCCGCTCGACGCCCACCCGCAAATAGGCAACAACGCACTTATTGCAAAGGCTCTAAAATTGCGCGCCATTTCTTCCTGCTTTGAATATTACGGGCGCGAGATAGGCGTGCTTGCCGCCGCCCCAAAAGGCGGGCGCGAGGAGCTTGAAAGGCGGCTTTCCGCGCTATTTCCCGAGACTTTTAAGACAGTGAGATTCGGCTCGCGCGAGCCGAAGAAAGTCGCGATATGTTCGGGCGGGAGCGGAGACTGCGTCGGCAAACTGCCAGAGCTCGGAATAGATACGCTCGTGTGCGGGGAGCTTTCCCAATACCATTTTACAGTCGCGCAAGAGCTGAACCTGAATCTTTACCCTTGCGGGCACTACGCCACCGAGCGCTTCGGCGTGATGGCGCTCGGCGAGTTGGTCGCAAAAGAGTTCGGCTTAAAGTGCAGCTTTATTGAAATGAACAATCCTTTGTGATTTTTTTCTTCTAATGCGCCCTCAAAGCGTTTAAAAATTCCGCAAAATAAAAATGAAAAAAATAGCTTTAATAAATGGAGTGAACCTCGACAGGCTCGGCAGGCGCGAACCTCAAATATACGGAACGACCACCCTTGCCGACATAACTTCCGCCCTGCGCGCGGAGGCCGAAAAGCTCGGTGCGCAGATAATCGACTTCCAGTCGAACCACGAGGGGGAGATAGTCGATAAAATATACGAGCTTGCGGATTCCGGCGTGAAATACGGCATAATAAACCCCGGCGCGTTTACGCATACGAGCGTCGCCTTGCGCGACTGCATTGCGGGTTCCGGAATGACTTTTGTGGAGGTACACATCTCAAACATAGCAAAGCGCGAGGATTTCAGGCACACGTCGCTGACGGCGCCCGTGTGCGCAGGGTCGGTTGCGGGGCTTGGGGTATTCGGATACTCGGCGGCGCTGAGATATTTGCTCTCTCTCGAGGGCTGAGGGCGTTTGGCGGCTTAATTGTTAATGCGGCGTTTATCGGGCGCGGAAGCTCAGCGCCCGAAATTTTTTTAAGTGCATAGATTCGACATAGATTTTGAAGGGGAATTGAATCCCGACCAGCTCGCGGCGGTCACTTCGCCGTGCGACAGGCCGGCTCTTGTCCTCGCCGGGGCGGGCTCAGGAAAGACGCGCACGCTGACTTACAGGGTGGCGTGGCTCATCTCGGAGTGCGGAATTTCCCCGCGGGAAATTCTGTTGCTTACGTTCACAAACAAGGCGGCGGGGCAGATGCTCGCGCGCATACATTCGCTTACGGGGGTTAGGGAGTCGGAGTTCTGGGGCGGAACTTTCCATTCGGTCGGGAACAGGTTTTTGAGGATAGAGGCCGAAGCCGCCGGGCTTTCGCCGAATTTTACAATACTGGACTCCGACGATTCTGAGACTCTTATAAAAAATTCGGTGAACGAAATTTTCCCGTCGTATTTTGCCGACAAGGCAAATCCGCGCCCAAAGCTTTTAAGGGAAATAATAAGCTACGCAAGAAACACGCGCACCGCAATTCGCGACGCCATGGCGGAACGGTTCTCATGGCTGGAGTCCCCGTATAGTGAAATAGAGGAGATTGCCGATTATTACGCCGATAAAAAGCGCGCGGCAAATTCGTGCGATTTCGACGATTTGCTCGAGCTCTGGTACTTTTTATTGCGCGACAACCCCGACATTCTCGAAAAATACTCCTCGCGCTTTAAGAATATTCTGGTGGACGAATATCAGGACACCAATAAATTGCAGTCCGACATACTCGACCTACTCGCCTCGAGCGGGCGGATAAGCGCTGTCGGCGACGACGCCCAGTGCATATACTCTTGGCGCGGGGCCGAAATAGGAAATATTCTCGGATTCAGGGAGCGCTATCCCTCGGCTTTCATATACAAGATAGAGCGCAATTACAGAAGCACCCCGCAGATACTTGCGTTCGCCAATTCAATATTGGCGGAAATGGGCTCCGACGAGGTATACCGAAAGACGCTCATTCCGGCGCGCGGAGGCTTTGAAAAGCCCTTTGTAATGCGCACGATGGACGGGGTGTCGCAGGCGAGGAGAGTGTGCGACGCCATATCGGAGCTCGTCTCCGCCCAAAGGTGCAAATATTCGGACATCGCCGTGTTGTACAGATCGCACTTCCAGGCTATGGATATGCAGCTGCAACTGCAGCAGAGAACCATACCGTTTGCAATGACAAGCGGCCTTAAATTTTTCGAGCAGGCGCATGTAAAAGACGTCGTTGCGCAGCTTAAATTTGCGGCAAATCCATCGGATAGCGTATCGTTTACCAGAGTGGTTAAGTTTCTGCCGAAAGTCGGCGACAAGACCGCCCTTAAAATTTTCTCTACTGCGCGCGCGCTTGCCGAAAAGAAAAATATGGGATTTTTTGACGCCCTGCTAAATAAAAGCGTTTTGTCGAAAGTTCCAAGCGCGGCGCGCGACATCTTTGCCGAGGCGGTAGGCGACATTGCAAAAATCGCAAAAATGGCGGAATCCATGCACGGCGCGGCGGGAAAAGCCGAGAGGGCGGAGGGATTTTCGCAGGCGGATTTTCTCGACGAGCTTTCGGGCACGCCGAAAAAGAGCGTGGAGCCTGCCGCAGCCGGGAAGCAGGGCGAACCTCCGGCTTCTCCGCAGGAGGCCGTGAAGCTCGCATGCTCTGGCTGGTACAAGGATGCGATGAAGACCATTTACGAAGATTGGCAGGAGCGCTGCGAAGACTTTGATTCGCTCTTTGAATACGCCTCGAGATACTCGAATATGGAAGATTTTCTCGCAAACGTCACTCTTGAAATATCCGAGGCGGAGGAGGGGGAACAGTCGGGCGGAACCGACAGGGTGAGGCTGATGACAGTTCACCAGGCAAAGGGGCTTGAATTTCCCGTAGTCTTTTTAATAAGCGCGGCCGACGGGCTTTTCCCGACAAAAAGGAGCATAGAAGACGGCGATGTGGACGAGGAGCGCAGGCTGTTTTACGTTGCCGCGACGCGCGCTATGGATTATCTTGTAATATCGTATCCGCGCGTGAGCGTAATGGGCGGAAACTTTGAAATGCGCGAGCCCAGCCGCTTTTTGCAGGGAATAGACCCGTCTTTGTACACAGTCTCCGATTAGCGCTAAAAAAAGCCTCCCGCCGCCGCGGCGACAAAATGCTAAAACATTCCGCCCGCGCTTGCGCCGGCTTTGCAAGACGGGCATCTTACTTGCGGGATAAATATTATTGACTATCGCGCGTACAGTTTCATCATTTCCGCTTAAAAATTTGATTTTTTGAGCTAATATTATAAAAGGCGTAAAAATGTCATTAATCGTGCAAAAATACGGCGGGACGTCCGTCGGCAACACCGATAAAATTCTCAACGTCGCCAAGAGAATCAAAACTTTTGTCGACGACGGGCACAAGGTAATAGTTGTGGTTTCGGCCAGAAGCGGCGTGACAAACGATTTAATTGCGCGCGCAAAAACACTAAATTCAATGCCCGACGAAAGGGAAATGGACATGCTCCTCGCAGTCGGCGAGCAGGAGACGATAGCGCTGACGGCAATGGCTCTCCACTCTCTCGGAGTAAAGGCGGTTTCCCGCACGGGAGCCCAAGCCGGAATACATACGGACTTTGCCCATACCCGCGCAAGGATTGTCGAAATTACCGGCGGCGACATAAAAAAATGCCTCGACGAAGGCAAGGTTGTCATCGTTGCGGGTTTCCAAGGGGTGGACGGCGACGGAAATGTCACGACCCTCGGACGCGGCGGCAGCGACCTGTCGGCAATAGCGCTCGCGGCGGCGATGAAGGCGGACGTTTGCCAAATATACACCGACGTCAGCGGAGTTTATACCGCCGACCCCCGCATAGTAAAAAACGCGAAAAAAATTCCAGAAATGTCGTACGAGGAGCTTCTTGAAATGGCGTCCCTCGGCTCGAAAGTCATGCAGGCCCGCTCGGTGGAATTCGCGCAGAAGCACGGAGTTGTATTTGAAGTAAGATCGAGTTTTAATAACGAACCCGGAACAATCGTGAAATCAGAAGTGCCATCAATGGAGGACGTCGTAATAACGGGCGTCGCCGTAGATAAGAACCAGACAAAAGTGACTGTCAGAAACATACCCGACAAGCCGGGAGCCGCAGCGGAAATCTTCCGCGAACTCGGCGAAGCGGGAATCCTCGTGGATATGATTGTCCAGAATATAGGAAGGGAAGGATTGGCGAATCTCACTTTTACAGTCTCAAAAGACGACGCGGCAAAGGCGGAAAGCCTGCTCGACAAATTCTGCTCTACTTTCGACGGCGCGTCAGCCCAGCTTACCGGCGATATTGCAAAAGTGTCGGTAATCGGGACAGGCATGCGCTCCCACAGCGGAGTTGCCGCGAAATTCTTCCGCGCCCTTGCCGACAACGATATAAATGTGCAGCTCATCACCACGAGCGAGATAAAAATATCGGTGGGAATCGACCTCAAAGACGCAGACAAGGCTGCGAACGCGCTCCACGCCGCATTCGGGCTCGACAAATAGCTTTTCTTTATAACCTCGAGCGCGCCGCGCGCTTTTTTAAGGGAATTTTTAAGGCATAATGGGCTTTGTCCCGCCTAAAAAAATTTCCGAAGTTGCGCGGCGCAATGTGAAAAGTTTTTAGCTGAAGCCGCGCGGATTTGAATGGCGGAGCACGGAAGGAGAGTCCGTCGGCATTAGTGGCAGTTGCATATTAAGCCCGCTTGGGAAAGGCGCGCAGGGCGGCGCATATAAAAAAGCTTTGCGGATTGTTGGGAGGATTGCCCATAGAGGATTGGTGGCTGATAAAATGTCGCGTCAATATAGTGAGGCATCGGGAAAGAGGCTTGGAATTGAAGCTTTATATCGCGGGCGATGTTGCGCGGCACGTTTATTTCCAACTAATGACAAAAGCCGACCGAAATGGGAGTTTATCTCGCGGACAATTTTGCGCGGGCTTTTATTTCAACTAAGGGCAAAAGCTGGCATAAAGGGATTTTTATTTCCCGGGCGATATTGCGCATAATAAAAAAACGTTTTTTATAAAAATTCCGCGTCGCAAGACGGGGGACTTTTTTTCAATAAAAGATGGGAAAAGTGGAAAAAGAAGGCTTTTTTTAGGCAAGAGCGTATGCCCGCAAATGTAGGGCGGAATTGGGAATATCGGAAGCCAAAAAAATCTCTCCAATAAAATACCGTAGGGAAAAAGATAAATTTAAAAATTGTGGGGTGCGGCAAAACGGCAAATAGGTTGCAAAACTTTTTGAATTGTCGGCGCAGGCGGCGCCGAATAAAAAGCCTTCCAAAAAACGAAAATGCGGGTCAAATTTAGAATGATTTTCGGGATAGACGGCGAAACGGCGAGTTCGGAATACAGGCAGGCGTGCGGGAACTTGGCTTTCGCCCTAAATAAAAATGCCCGCGATGCGATATAAATGCAAACTAGACAGAAGTTTTTGCATAAAATATTTGAAAGGCAGATAAAAATTCGGATAAAGTACCTTTTGAAAAATGATAAAAATAAACCAATTCGCGCGCGGACGGCGTCCGAATCGCCGCGGGTTGTAAAATGGCAAGAGCAAAAAACAATACTGTCGGAAATATAAAATGAAATTCACGAGCACCCGCGGCGAAAGCCGCAAACTAACGTTTCTCGAAGCCGTAGCCGAGGGCCTTGCGCCCGACGGCGGCCTTTACGTTCCCGAAAATATGCCCGATATTTCCGGCCTTTTGAAAGGCTGGGAGGGGCTTTCTTATCCGGATTTGTGCTTTGAATTTTTGAGGCTTTTTTCCGAAGACATCCCCGATGGGGACTTGAAGAAAATCGTAGATTGCTCGTACAAAAAATTTGACGACCCCGCGATTGCTCCGCTGAAAAAGCTGGACGACTCTCTTTGGCTACTCGAGCTCTACCACGGCCCGACTCTCGCATTCAAAGACTTCGCCCTACAATTTCTTGGCAATTTATACGAGTATATGCTCTCGAAGTCCTCGCGCAAGATGAACGTATTGGGGGCGACGAGCGGCGATACAGGCAGCGCCGCCATAAACGGGCTTCTCGGAAAGAAGGGCGTAAATATTTTCATATTGTATCCGGAGGGCAGAATATCGCCGTTGCAGGAGAGGCAGATGACTTGCACAGGGGCGTCCAACGTATTTCCGATAGCAATAGACGGAACTTTTGACGACGCCCAGGCGATAGTAAAACGCATCTTTGGGGACACGAATTTTAAGGCCGAGTGGAGTCTTTCGGCGGTGAATTCCATAAATCTCGCGCGCGTGCTCGCCCAGTGCGTCTATTACATATACGCATGGTTAAAGCTTCCGGCGTCAGTCCGCGAAAGCGCGGTATTTGCCGTTCCAACCGGAAACTTTGGTAACGTTCTCGCAGGCTGGATGGCTTGGAAGTGCGGCATGGCTTGCGGCGGATTCAGGGTGGCGACCAACCAAAACGACATTTTATACCGACTCTTTAACACCGGCGTTTACGAAGTATCAAAAGTAATGCCAAGCTATGCGCCGTCTATGGACATTCAAGTGGCTTCCAACTTCGAGAGGTTCATATATTTTTCAGAGAACGGAGACTGCGGGAAGGTTCGCTCGATAATGGCGGAGTTCTCTAAGAGCGGAAAGTGGGTTTTCGACGATTTCAAATCGGGGAATTTTTCGGCTTCAAAAATGACGGACAGCGAAATCCCCGCCGCAATCAGGCGCGTGTGGGAAAAGTATTCCACTGTGATCGACCCCCACACGGCGTGCGCGTTTAAAGATTTGCCGGATTCGCCAACGGTCGTGCTCTCGACGGCGCATCCCGCGAAGTTCCCGGATTTGATAGAAAAATCGCTCGCTTTTTCCCCGAAATCCGAAATACTTGAAAAACTGAAAAAAGAAGAAATCAAAAAGTACCCAATGCCCGCCGACACCCAAAAGATACGCGATTTCATCTGCTCAAACGGCATTAGATAGCCCGTACGCGAATGCGGACGGGCTCAAGGATAATTTCTGGCTTAGGCGCGATAGCGCTCAACTCTAAAACAATCAAAAAATGAAAAAAATTTTTATATACGACACAACATTAAGAGACGGAACCCAATGCGAGGGCATATCCCTCTCGGTCGCGGCGAAACTCAGGCTCGCCGAGAAGATGGACAGCTTTGGAATAGATTTCATAGAGGGCGGATGGCCGGGCTCCAACCCGCGCGACATGGCGTTTTTCGAGCAGGCTAAAAACCTGCGCTTAAAGCACGCGAAAATAGCGGCGTTCGGCTCGACCCGCCGCGCCAACGTGAAAGTCTCCGAAGACCCGCAGATAGCCCTGCTTCTCGAGGCCGGCACTCCGTACGTCACAATATTCGGGAAGACGTGGCTTTTGCATGTCACCGAGGTCATAAAAACTACTCCCGAAGAAAACCTTAAAATGATAGAGGAAAGCGTTGCGTATCTCGTCGGGAAGGGAGTGAAGGTAATATACGATGCCGAGCATTACTTCGACGGGTATGCGGACAATCCCGAATACGCCCTACAAACGCTCGCCGCCGCAAAGAGAGGCGGCGCCGAATGCGTCTGCCTATGCGACACAAACGGGGGAACCATGATAGGCAAATTTGCGGAAATCGTCCGCAAAACTGTGGAATTTATGGGGGACACCCCCGTGGGAGTGCATTGCCACAACGATTCCGGCTTGGGCGTTGCGCTTTCGCTCATAGGCGTAGAAAACGGCGCGCTCATGGTGCAGGGCACGCTCAACGGAATCGGCGAGAGAAACGGGAACGCGAACCTTTGTACAATAATCCCCAATTTGTCTCTAAAAATGAACCGCGAGCTTTCGTGCTCGGCAAACCTTAAAAAGCTAAGAGACTTGTCGCTGTTTGTAGATGAAATGGCGAACTTGCGCAGCAATACGCGCCTGCCGTACGTCGGGTCTTCGTCTTTCGCTCACAAGGGAGGGGTGCATGCGGACGCCGCGAACAAGGTAAAGCGCAGCTATGAGCACATAGACCCGTCGCTAGTCGGAAACAAAACGAGGGTTTTGGTGAGCGATATGTCGGGAAGGGCGTCGGTCATGATGAAGGCGAGGGATATGGGGCTTGACGTAAACCAAAAAGACCCCGCTATAAAGGAATTTCTCGACGAGCTTAAAGAACTCGAATTTAGGGGGTATGAATACGAGGCTGCCGATGCGTCTTTCGGACTTTTGCTCGCAAAATATTTAAAAAAATACAAGCCCCACTTTAAAGTCCGCGGCTACCGCGCGATAGTCGAGCGCGACGAGTTCGCCGGCACGACGAAGTCCGAGGCGACGGTAAAGCTTGAAATAGACGGCAACATAGAGCATACCGTCGCGGAGGCGCACGGCCCTGTCGCCGCCCTCGACCTCGCCTTGCGCAAGGCTTTGGTAAAAAAATTCCCGTCGATAAAGTCGATGGACCTGACCGACTTCAAAGTGCGCATTATAGACAGCGGCGCTGGCACAAACGCAATAACCCGCGTAATGATAGAGTCAAAGGACTCGAAGGGCGAAATCTGGGGGACTGTCGGTGCTTCGGACAACATCATAGTCGCCTCTTGGGAGGCCCTAAAAGATTCTTTCGAGTACAAATTATCCAAAGAGGATTGATTTTTACGAAGGAATCCGCCACTATTCAATCGTATGCCCGAAGGTTCTAAGAAGATTATAGATTTGCGCGCCGGAATAAAAAATCCGTTGCTGTCGCGTCTATATGGGCTGGTCGAGAGGCCGGTCGAGTCGTTTTTCGGACTGTCGAGGCTTAACGAGGCGTATGTGCGCCTCCACTCGATGGACGACGCCCGCAATTTCTTCGAGCGCGCGATAGACGTGCTTTCGATACGCTTCGAGGCGGATCCCGACGAGATTGCCAAAATCCCTAAGACGGGGCCGCTTGTTGTCGTCTCAAACCACCCCCTCGGCTGCGTGGACGGGATAATCCTCGGGGCGGTTTTAACGCGCGTGCGCAAAGACGCAAAAATGATTCTAAATTCGCTGCTTTCGTCCATGGACGAAATAAACGAATGTTCAATCTCGGTCAATCCATTTGGAGGGAAGAAGGCGACAGCCCAAAATGTGTCCGCCATGAAGGAGATTGTAAAACATCTAAAAAACGGCGGCTGCGTGGGAACCTTTCCGTCGGGCACGGTTTCCTATCTGCACGCCGGCGATTGGTGCATAACAGACCCCGAATGGAACACTAATATTTTTCAGATAGCCCGCCGCACGGGCGCGTCAATACTGCCGGTGTTTTTTGAGGCGAGAAATTCGTGGCTCTTTTATCTTTCTGGGCTTGTGCACCCGAGGCTCAGGACAGCGCAGCTGATTCGGGAAATGTTTGCAGCGGGCGGGCGGGAACCCGTCAGAATGAGGGTCGGTTCGGCAATACCACCGCGCAAAATAGCGGGGTTTAAGACAGACGAGGAGCTCGCCGGGTGGCTCAGGATAAATTCCTATATCTTAGGCGGCAAGAGCACGAAGGGCACAAGGGCTTCCGCCCAGCAAATTTCCGCTTTCCGCAAAAGCATGGAGAGATTTTTCCCGAAAAAGGAAATGCAGGAGCTGATTCTGCCGATAGCTCCGGAAAAGATGGAAAGGGAAATAGCGGCGCTTCCGGAGTCGTGCAAAATGCTGTCCGGCGAGAAAATATCGGTGTATTGCGCGGAGGCGTGGCAGATAAAATGGACGCTTGTTGAAATCGGCAGGCTGCGCGAGAAGACTTTCCGCGAGGTTGGCGAAGGCACCGGAAAGAGTTTCGACAATGACGAGTTCGACCAGTACTACCTGCATATGTTTATGTGGGACTCCGAAAACAGGCGCATTGCCGGCGCCTACCGCATCGGCCGCACGGACAAAATAATAAATTCGATAGGCGTGCAGGGTTTGTACGCATCGACTTTGTTTAAGATTCGCCCGGAGCTCATAGAGCGGATTGCGCCGGCGCTTGAAATGGGTAGGTCGTTTATCGTAAGCGAATACCAGAAGAAGCGCTCGACACTCGCGATTTTATGGAGGGGAATAGGGGAGTATTTATATAGGCATCCGCAGTACAGAACCTTGTACGGTCCGGTAAGCATCAGTACCGAATACAATTCCATATCAAAGGATTTGATAGTGCAGTTTCTCTCGGAAAAGAAGACGTCGGAGGAGCTGGCAAAGTTTGTGAAGGCGAAAAAGCCCCCGAAGTTAAAACTCAAAAACGTCGACCGCCAGACGCTCATGAGCTGCGCGAGCGACATCGAGCACATATCGGCGCTCGTTTCTGAAATTGAATTTGACAACAAAGGCATACCGACGCTCCTAAAACACTATTTGAAGCTCGACGGCGAATTGCTCGCTTTCAATGTGGATCCGGAGTTCGGCAGCTGCATAGACGGCTTGATAATGGTGGACATGCTGAAAACCGACCCAAAACTGTTGAAGTCCTACATGGGGGCGCGGCAGACGATAGAATACCGTAAATTCCACGGCCTAAAAACAGACGGGGTGGAAGCGCCCGAAGATAAAAATGAAGGCTGAGGGTTGGAATTCGAGATTCGGCGTGATACTTGCAGTTGCGGGGAGCGCCGTGGGGCTTGGGAATTTTCTAAAATTTCCGGGGCAGGTCGCGATGTACGGCGGTGCCTCTTTCATGTTGGCGTATGTGGTCTCTTTTTTTGTTCTTGGGCTGCCGATTGCTATATGCGAGTGGACCATGGGCAGGTATGGAGGCGCAAACGGCTACAATTCGCCGGCCGGAATAATGGGGTTTTTCGGAAGAAGCAAAAAAATGGCGTATTTCGGAGTCGTGGGCGCACTGCTTACGATGATTATATTTTGCTATTACGTATATATAGAGGCGTGGTGCCTCGGGTACGCGTTTAACTTCCTATTCGGAAGGCTCGACTTCAAGACGATAGCGGAGTCCGGGGGCTTTTTTGCCGATTTTGTCGGGGCGGGCGCAAACGGAAGCTCTCTGAAATTTGGGGCGGGCGGCGTGCTCGTGTATTTTCTAATATCGTTTATATTGAATTTTACGCTCATTTACCGAGGGGTGTCAAAGGGCATTGAGCTGTTCTGCAAGTATGCGATGCCTACGCTTATTGTGCTTGCGATAATAATAGTGGCGCGAATGATGACCCTTTCGGACGTCACGCCCGAGCACCCGGAGCGCACCATAAACCAGGGGCTGGGATTTATGTGGAACCCCGTAAAAATAGTGCTTGAAACGGAGCGCGGCGGCAAGTGGTTGGAGACCCAGAGGCTTGTAGGCGACATTGAAATGGCGTCGGCGGAAGCTAAGGTAAAAGCCTCGGAAAAAAGCGGCGAGAAAATGCGCATACGCAGAATTTCCGTGTGGGAGCAACTTTCGAATCCGTCGATGTGGATAGCCGCCGCAGGTCAGGTGTTTTTCAGCCTTACGATTGGATTCGGCGCAATTATGACTTACGCAAGCTACTTGAAGCGCGGCGACGACATAGTTCTAAGCTCGGTGACTTCGTGTAGCGCGAACGAATTTTGCGAGGTTTGCCTCGGAGGGATGATTACCGTTCCGGCGGCGGTCGCGTTTTTCGGAATATCGGGCGTAATGGGGGCGGGGCTTAGCCTGTTCGACCTCGGATTTAAAGTTTTGCCGCTATTTTTTGCGCAAATACCGCTCGGCTGGGTTTTCGGATTTATGTTCTTTTTCCTGCTATTCCTCGCGGCGGTGACGAGCTCGCTTTCCATGCTTCAGCCGAGCATGGCATTCATTGAGGAGGCCGTAAAAATAAAGCGCAAATTCTCCACGTTGCTGTTGGGGGTATTGGCGTTTTTCATATCGGGTTTTGTAGTCTATTTTTCGGAGGGGTTGAAGGCTATGGACACTTTCGACTTCTGGATGGGGCAGGTTGCGATATATCTGTTCGCGATTGTCCAAACGGTGCTGTTTGCATGGTACTTTGGGGCGGAAAAGGGAATGATGCTTGCAAACGAAGGCTCCCAGATGCGACTGCCAAAATTTTATGCTTTTGTGATAAAGTATGTCACTCCCGTATTCCTTATCGGAATATTCTTGCTGTGGCTTGCTAAGGACGTATTTGGCATTATCGGCAACGGGGAAATAAGCCCGTATATAGTTGACATATTCGGCTCCGACAGCAGGCCGGCGAATCCCGTAGCGGTAATGGCGATTGTTATAATAGGGGCGTTGTATGTATTTTACGCGATGATACTGTCGATATCGCGCAGGTATGACAAGCTTTCAAAGGAGAACTTGCAATGACGTACGGGGGCTGGATAACTTTCATACTGTCTGTCGGATCTTTTACGGCATTGTTTGGATGGTGCCTTTACAAGGTTATTACATGCAAGCCGCCCGTTGTGGACGCCGACGTTGCCGATAACCCCCGCAACGTTGCTAAAAAGCCGCAAAAGCGCGCAAAAAACAAAAAGAATTTTTACAAGAAAAAGTAGTAGCCAAAAAAAATTTTTTCCGACGGAGTTTTCCACTATAAAAATCCGATAATGGAGATTGGGCTTGCTTGTTTACCGAAGAATTTTTTCGTTTTTATAAAATTTTTTATGGAGGACTTTTTGTATTTTGCAAATTGAGCCGAACTGGTTAGACCTAAAACTTTTCGCGTTGATTATAGGAGCTCGACAGCGACAGAATCGGCGAGCATTTTGCCGCGCCTCGTAAGCCTTACGCGCGCGCCGTCGCGCTCAATAAGCCCCTCCGACAAAAGAAATTCGAGCGGTTTTTCGTACTTTTGCCTGTCGGCGCGCGGGAAGCGTGCCCCCAAAATGTCCATATCGACGCCTCCGCCCATTCTAAGCCCAAATATTAGCGCGCTTGAAAACATTTCTTCGTCGTCGAGCACGACAATATCTTCGCGGGCGAATTTGCCGCTTTCCACGCCGCTTTTCCATTTTGAAAAATTCGGCGAGTTCCTATATCTAAATCCCCCGAATTGCGAGGCCGCCGAAGGGCCAATACCGACCCACTGCGCCATATTCCAAGTGGAGAGGTTGTGCAGGCACTCGCCTCCGGGGCGCGCGTAGTTGGATATCTCGTATTGCTTGAAGCCAAGCTCGGGGAGTTCGTCCATTGCAATCTCAAAAAAATCCCCTTCGCGCTCGCGTTTTTGAATTTCCGCCCCTTCGGGAATGCCGCCGCAAAACGACGTCCCGTTTTCAAATTCGAGGCAGTAGGCGCTTATATGGTTTACAGAACACTTGGCCGCGCGCCTTAGATCCGCGCGCCACATTTCCTCCGTCTGCCCCTTTGCCCCGAATATGAGGTCTATCGAAAAGTTGTCAAACTCTGTCTCGGCTACGGCGTCTATTGCTTCAAGTGTCGATTTTAGGGAATGGGAGCGGCCGAGCGACTTTAAGACGCCTTCGTCGAAGCTCTGTACCCCGAGGGAAATTCTCGTCACTCCCGCCTGCTTGTATAGTGAGAGTTTTTCGCGGGAAATTGTGGACGGCGACACTTCAATCGTCCACTCGCGCGGCTTCGGGAACCGCCCGAATGCGCCTGCGAGTTTTTCAAATTCGCTTTCCCGCAAGATAGACGGTGTTCCGCCTCCCCAAAAAACCGTATCGGGCGGCGGGAGCCCTGGCGAATCTGCGAGCAATTCGAGCTCCCGCGTGCATATTTTTACGTATTCGCGAATGTCGTCGCCCGTCGGCACGCGCTTGTAAAACCTGCAATATCCGCATGGAGCCGCGCAAAACGGAACGTGAACATAAATTCCAAAATTCTCGAAAATGGCTTGCATGGGAGGCGTTATTATTTAATAAATTCGATACAAAAAACAAAACAAACTAATATGGCAAAGAAATTATCATTTGTTTTATCGGCAATATCCATGCTTGTTCTGTGCGGCTGCGCCGGCCTTACAAACTTGACGCCCGAAAGAGTCCCTGAAAATTCCTCCGGGCTCTATACGCTGAGCATGAGCGCTCATATAAACGACGGTTCCATCGTGCCGGGGTCGATACAGCCCTTCTTGGTAATCGACGAAAAAATTCTCCCGATGAACTCTGTCCAAAATCTCGACAACGAGCGCATATACGAGTACGACTACCGCCTCCCGAAAGGGCGCAAAGACGCAAAATACTACTTCATGCTGAAATACAAGGTTAAGAACAGCGTTGAAAACAAAGAGGCTGAAAGAACCCTCACAAGCCCGACCGTCTATGTTCTCGAACCCATACGCAGATACGTCGTCACCCTCCAGAGCGAAAGAGGGCCTGTCGGCACGGTTGTGCCAGTTCTCGGAAGGGGTTTCGACAAGCTTGATAAAATTATCGTTGGAGGGACGCCTGCCGATACGGAATACGTCTCCCGCGCGGTTATAAACTTTACCGTTCCGCCGCTTAAATCGGGCGTTGACTACGAGGTAAAGCTCGTCGGCTCCGAAAGCGAAATGTGGATAGGCCAGTTCAGGGTGGATCCCGCGGAAATGAAAGTCTCCCCGAAAAAAATAGAGCTTAAAAGCGGTGAAATAGTAAACGTAATATTCGGGATAGGTTTCAGCGCGCCGAAAGACGGATACCCGATAGACGTCAAGACCAATATCCCAAGCTCCGTCATAATGGACGAAATCGTAGTTCCCGAAGGCAAGACGAGCGTAAGCGTCGCTTTGAAGGGCGGCGCGGAAGGCGACGGATTTTTATACGTCAACGGGCTTGGGTTTAACGAGGTCGTAGTGCCCGTGACGGTAAAATCCGCCGAGCCGAAAGACGAGCTGCTTTCAAACGTATCGGACGCGGTAAACGAAATAGATTCCGCGGAAGACTCCATGGAGAAAGGCAAAGATGCCAAGAAAGCGGATGAAAAAGCCGCTCCCGCCAGTGGCGAGCCGAAACCCGAAGAGTCAAAATAATTTTCTAACAGCCGTGGCATAAACTTGTCGGCAACTTAAATAAAATTATGAAGGCGAAAAAAACAGTCGAATTGAAAAGGTATCCCGAAACGGCCGCCGACAAAAGCTGCGACCAGCCAATAGAATGCGTGTTTGAAGGAATGTCTGAACGCTTGATGAGGATTCAGCGCGACCTTCTTATGCCGGCGTTCATATTTGAGCAGGAGAAAATTCAAAACACTATAACGTTCTTCGGTGCGTCCCGGATAAAGCCGGAGGATGTTGCCAAAAAGGCGTACGAAGACGCGAAAAAGCGCGGCGGGAGAGGCTCGAAGGCGCAGCTTGAGGCTGCAAAAATGGCGTACGAGATGTCGAAATACTACACGTGCGCGGAAGAGCTTGCCCGCAGGCTGCAAGAGTGGTCAAACTGCCTCGACTTGCCTGAAGACAAAAAGTTTTATATAATGACAGGCGGCGGGCCCGGCATTATGGAGGCCGCAAACAAGGGGGCATACAGGGCGGGCGGAACGCCTGTCGGCGCTACGATAGTCATTCCCGACGAGCAAAAGCGCAACAAGTACCTCGACAGGGGCGTTTGGATAAATTTCAACTATTTTCTAATGCGCAAATTCTGGCTGCTGTTCTTTGCGAAGGCGCTTGTTGTATTCCCCGGCGGAACAGGCACGTTCGACGAATTTTTCGAGGTATTCACACTGATGAAAACCAGAAAGACCCATTCGTACATTCCGACAGTGCTGTTCGGGCGCAAGTTCTGGGAGAAGTCTGTCAATTTTGATTGGCTTGTAAAAACGGACGTCATAACAAAAGACGACCTCGGCTTCTTTGAATACGCCGAAACTGTCGATGAGGCTTTCAATTTTATAACATCCAAGCTCGAAAAGCAGATGTCGCTCAAAAAAATGTAGGGCGCGGATTTTTATTTTAAAAAACGCGGTTTGCGCCGCGTTTTTTTTATGCGCCGACCGAATGCGCCGGCTAAATCTGCATAGCGAGCTGCCCGCCGTATTATTTGGAAGGTGTTTTTTTTATGGGCTGGATAAGCGAAAATGTTTGATATGCCCGCAAAACGCGCAATAATCTTTCAATATTTTTATGAAACTTCTGGACAGATACGTATTTTGCGAATGGCTGAAAATCTTCTTAGTGGCGATATGCGTCACTTTGGGGATTTTGGTGTTGCACGATATGTACAGCAATCTCGGCAAATTGATAAACTGGGGGGCCGATACAAAGCAAATATTGCTCTTTTACGGGCTGTTGTCGCCAACTTTGGTGCCGGTTGTCTTGCCGATTAGCCTTTTGTTGTCGCTGATATACGTATTGGGGTCGCTGCACCGAAACAACGAAATAACCGCAATGCGCGCGGCGGGCATGAACGTCTTTAAAATAACGCGTTCGCTGTGGTTTGCAGGGATATTGCTTTCGGGGCTTCTTCTTTGGCTAAACGCCCACATCATACCCGTTTGCAAGGAGTCTTCCCGCGAGTTATACGATAGCATACGTTTTGCGGGGCAAATGCAGACTGTCGATCTTTCGGAAGTCGGGCGGGTGAACGCGCTGTGCTTTAACAATAGGAAAGACGGAAGGCTCTGGTTTATGAATTCTTTCAGCCAGGCTACAAACCGCGCGCGGGGCGCTACCGTATCGACCCTCGACCCAAAGGGCGGGGAACTTTCGCGCATAATGGCGCGCGAGGGCGTTTACGACGATGTTGACCGCTGCTGGTATTTTCTCGACGGGCAGGAAATAGATTTCGACCCCAAGACGCACAGGGCAGTGAAGGCTGTCGGCTTTGACAAGAGATATTTTAAGGAGTTTGACGAAGACCCGAAAATAATGGTTCTGTCGATGCGCCGCCCAAAAGATCTTTCCCTGTTTGAGACAAAGACGCTCATAGAGTCGATGGGCAGCGCCGAAGCTCCGGAGGCAATTCCGTATTTGGTAAGGGCGTATTCGATTTGGTTCAGCCCGTTTGCCTGCATAATAGTAGTCGCGATAGCCATACCGTTTTCCGTCGCGGGAGTCCGCACAAACCCAATGGTTGGCGTCTCGAAAACTGTCGGGTTGTTTTTCGTTTACTTTATTCTCGACAGTGTCTTTACGGCTGTCGGCGGGCGCGGGATAATTCCCCCGCTATGGGCGGCGGCAATACCGAACATCGCAATGCTTATATTTGCGCTGACTCTTTATAGAAAGGTTGTTTAAAATTTATGGAACCGGACAAAAAACTAAAAGTTCTGATTGTGGGCAGCGGCGGGCGCGAACATGCGCTTGTGCTTGCCGTCAAGAGGTCGCCTATGCTGGATTCTCTCGTGTGCGTACCCGGAAACGGAGGAATCGGGCGCGACTGCGAAACGGTAAACATTTCCGCAGAGGATGTAGATGCAATTGTCGAATACGTCCTCAAAAATAAAATCGACTTTGTCATCTGCGGGCCGGAAGTTCCGCTTTGGCTGGGGCTCGCCGACAAGCTAAGGGAAAAGTCGGTGCCCGTTTACGGACCGTCGAAAAACGGCGCGATACTCGAAGCGAGCAAGGCGTACTCCAAAAACTTTTTGAAAAAGTACTCGATTCCGACGGCCGAAGGCGCAAATTTTATGGATCCCGACGCCGCCGAAAAATATATAAGAAGCGCCCCGTTCGACACTGTCATAAAAGCAAGCGGGCTCGCCGCGGGCAAGGGAGTCGTAATCCCGGCTTCGCGCGACGAGGCCGTGGCGGCTGCGCGCGAGAT
>URAJ01000009.1:0-65000 GCA_900545715.1 uncultured Opitutales bacterium | reverse complement strand
CATCTTAAGGGTTAACCTCTTTTTTCACTCGACCTCTTTTTAAAGTCGAAGGCCGCCCATAAAGAACTATCTTCAACCTCCTGTCAAGCCTTTTTCCCAACTTTTTTCTCTTTTTTTTAAAAAAAATTGAAAAAACCTCATTAAACTCATATCGGATTGCCCGCTACTTCATTTAAAGAAGGCTTTCCGTTATCGACATATATCAGTTTTCTGTCAACACATTTTTATCGGAAAATTAACATTTTTTTAAGAAAAATTCTAACATAGTTGATTACAACTTAACAATCAATAAATTACAAAACTATCATATTCCCATTTTTCTTTACTTGCGCCAAAATTACATTACGATTTTGACAAAAATATTATCTTAGACGATATTTTTATCGGAACACCCCCATTCCAATGAATCAATTTTCCAAACATCTTCTAAAAATAAAAAACGCACTGCTGGATTTATTTTTCCCGCGCAGATGCGTTTATTGCAGCAGGGCTAATTTCACTGGGGAATACGACTTTATTTGCAAAGATTGCGAAAAGGAAATCTACATTATAAAGGGCGGAAGATGCCTGCGCTGTTCTGAAATAATAGGGCCAAACAATGCGCCAAACGCTCTTTTTTGTTCAAAATGCGTTGATGACACGCCTGCATTTAATTGGAGCATGTCTTGCTGCATATTTAACGGCCCAGTAAGAGAAATTGTCCACGGCCTAAAATATAAAAATTCGCCATTCCTTGTAGCTGACATTATTAAAATACTTAGGCAGACGCCGGGCGCCGAAGACTTTCTTCGAGATTCTATACTCGTTCCAGTCCCATTACATTATATGCGGCGAATAAGAAGAGGATACAACCAGAGCGAACTGATTGCAAAGTCGATAATAAAAGCGTTTCCATGCGCAAACATTAGACTCCTAAACGCATTAAAACGCACAAGGAGAACCGGAACTCAAACCCGACTCACAAAGGAAGAAAGAGCAGAAAACATCAAAGGCGCTTTTGATGTAATAAGCAGAAAATTGGCTAAAATAGACAAGCAAAACCATATTGTTATTGTTGACGACGTAATGACAAGTTGCGCGACAATGTCTGAGTGCGCAAAAGTTTTAAAGCGTCGCGGCTTTAAAAATGTCGATGCATTTGCCCTTGCGAGAAAAATATAGGCTAAAAATGTTCCACGTGGAACATTTTTTAGGAGATTCCCCTCCTAAAAAAACGTTACGTATAGACCGAAAAACATTTTTTATTTCATTCCGAATCTTGTTCTCCTTCTAAATACACAGCGACTACTGCCTTGCACGGCGGGGGAAGCCCCACCTACCCTTCCCCCTTAACGAATTAGTGGAAAAAGTATAGCCACTCAAAAACCCCCTTCCCGAATTAAGACACATTCAAGACGCGACAGACGCCCGCAGAGCAAAAGATTTTGATTCATATTGCACGACGGGAAGAGAAGTTGGCAGAGAAAAGCGCATTAAGTCTTCAATATTAAACTATTTCAGAGTAGATTCTCCTTACATGCTAAGAAGCATTAAAAACGTGCACCCCAGACGCGGCAAAACACAGCTGTTCTTGCTTTACAAGATAGGATATGACGTAGAAACCCCATCCACTACTTTTGGCATTGACATATTCCACCCGCGCGCGTCGAAGTTTGCCGATAAATTGAACTTCCTTTTAATCAGCACAACCGCAGTGACCACTATTCTCAACCTCTTTAGAAATCCTAAAGAGCAACGGCATCCCATCACAAGCAACTTTGTTGACACCTTTGCATCACTCCCTAGGAGGTCGGACTTTCACATTTTGGGGAAATCTCAATAAAGACAAAGTGCTGCAGACACAACAAGCGCCTCGAAAAATTTGTCCTTGCATATGAAATTGACTGCGGAAAATCCGCAGGCAATGCGATTATACTCTATTCGGGCGACGCCTGCTCCAACTCTCAGGCGCCCCCGGACGCCACCCGACGCATTTATACCCACTTTGCGGTTGGATTGGACATTAAAGTGCGCAAATGAGACAATAAAGCCAAAGCCATACCCTTATCGCATATACTCGAGCTTTGTCATGAAATCGGCAAATAGAGGTGCTCAATATTCCTCAGATTAAAAATAGCTAATACATGCGGACCGCTTCCCGCCTATACCCACCCTCTATTGGCGATAGCTTTAAAATCACGGATGCTTAAAATTCGTTTTTTTCAAATTACGCCTAAAACGCACAAAAACGGCCTTCTTTTCGATTTCACCCCATTTTGCATACAACAATACCACCCAAGACAGAAAAGCCCCAAAATGGGGCCATTTTAAAGGCCGTTTTTTTGAACTTTTGAGAAAAAATTGTTATTTTTCCAAAAAAAGAATCCAGTTCCACAAGATTTTTACCATGCCATGCAAACACATCACCCGCCGAAAGATTTTACATAAACAAGCAAGACACCGATGTCAGCGGGTGAAACCCCGGAAATACGGCTTGCTTGTCCCACAGTCTGGGGCTTAAATTTTTCGAGTTTTTGGCGGGCCTCCAAGCGCAACCCACTTGCATGCGAGTAATCTATACCTTCAGGTATCCTTATGTTTTCCCAATCGCGCATTTTCTCGATTTGGCGAAGATCCCGTTCCAGATAGCCTTTATATATTACCCTGTATAAAATTTCCGCTTTTGCGTCAGGCGGTAGCGCACAAAAGGCCGAAGGAAGTTTACATTCGGCATCGTTTCGCCTCAACGCCTCCCCTATCCTACCTGTCTCAAAACGATTAACCCACAAGTTTATCAATTCAATTTTGAGCTCAATAGACCTTGCCCTTTCCCGCGGGAGAAGTCCAAGCCATTTAGAATACGGGAAAAGGCGCATTTCTGCGCTTGAATGATTCAGTAGCAACCTGTATTCTGCGCGGCTTGTAAACATTCTATAAGGCTCAAACGTCCCCTTTGTCACCAAATCGTCGATAAGAACTCCTATGTAGCTTTCATGCCTACCGAGAACAATAGGATCCATTCCCAGAATCTTTGCGGCGGCGTTTGCCCCAGCAATAAGCCCCTGCCCAGCCGCTTCCTCATAGCCGCTTGTCCCGTTTATCTGTCCGGCACAGAATAGCCCAGAGATAATTTTTGATTCAAGAGTCGCATTTAATTGCGTTGGCGGCGCATAATCGTATTCTACGGCGTACGCCGGCCGCGCAACTTCGGCGTGCTCCAAACCCGGAACGCTTCTTATTATTTCCAGCTGGACATCTAAGGGCATTGAAGTAGAAAGCCCATTTATATACCACTCATCAGTAAATCGTCCCTCCGGCTCAAGAAATAGCCTGTGCCCATCCTTTGAAGGGAACCTAACAATCTTATCTTCAATACTCGGGCAATAGCGCGGGCCGACTCCTTTTATTTCTCCGCCATACATTGCCGAGCGGTGGAGGTTGGCTTTTATGATTTCTGCGGTTTTAGAGTTTGTATATGTTTCGTAACATGCCAGCTGCTCGCGTCCAAATCCGACAAAATCTCCGAACGCCAAAGATTGTTCCACGTGGAACATTTTTTTTCTGAAATCCGCATTTGCGTTTTCAGACTCAGCCTCGGATACGGGCAAGGAAGGGGGAATATTGCACTTTCCGGAAAGCGCGCAAGCCGGAGCGTCGGAAGACCACCCTTCGCGGAAGGCGGCTGCCTCATAGGCATCGGTACGGGTGTCGTAGAAAGCGAACAGCTGGGGAGGCTCGTCGCCAGACTGTTTCTCGCATTTTGAGAAATCAATGCTTTTTGCGAGTATTCTTGCGGGAGTTCCCGTTTTTAGGCGCGCAAGCTCTATTCCGGCCGATTCAAGGCTTCCCGAAAGGCTTCTGGCCGAAAAATCTCCCATTCTGCCGCCCTCCGTCTTCGAAGAGCCAACATGCATCAAGCCGCGCAGAAAAGTTCCGGTTGTAAGGATTACGCATTGCGCGTAAAAGTCGGCGCCTAAATTCGTATTTACGCCTTTTATCGAACCATTATCTACGATAATTCCCGTAACTACAGCTTGGAATACTTCGAGATTGGGCGTCGATTCAATAATGCGCTTCATTCTAAACTGGTAGGCTTTTTTATCGCACTGGGCTCTTGGCGCCTGAACAGCCGGGCCTTTTGAGGCGTTTAGAACGCGGAATTGGATTCCGGTGGCGTCAGCGTTGACTGCCATTTCGCCTCCGAGCGCGTCAATTTCCCTTACGATATGGCCTTTTGCGAGCCCGCCGATTGCCGGATTGCAGCTCATTTGCGCGATAGTGTCGAGACTTCCGGTTAAGAGCAGGGTGCGGACTCCCATTCGGGCAGAGGCAAGAGCCGCTTCGCAACCTGCATGACCTGCGCCGCAGACTATTACCCCGTAAGGCGATTCTTTACTTAAATTAAGCATTCGCGGCATTTTCCACCTTTTGCCGCTCCGCGCAAGGATTTTTTCCTTCGCCTTTATTATAATCAATGCTTTACTTAGCAAAAAATACTTGCCGACACATTGGCGGCTTCATCTTGGGCGGGATAGTGTGGGATAGGAGAGAGAGGAGGATATGAATAAACTTATTGTCAAAAAAATACTTGTTAGGAATGGAGCTCGATTGATATGCTAATCTTATGAAAAGATTAATTTGTGCTCTGCTATTAGCATATAATATAGGACTTACTTCGCTCAGCGGAGAAACCGCCGAAACTCCGGTTAATTCTGCGGGGAGGGAATCAATTCTCAACTGTCTTTGCCCGCAGCCAAAGGAAGCTGAATTTTTTGAGGGACTGTATCTGCTAAATTCTAAATCAACCGTAGAAATATTTACCCCAAAGGAGCTCTCTAAAGCCGAGAAAGCCACCTTAGAGTCCCTCTTTAAGGAATATTGGAGGGTTTGCCCGAAGATTAAATTCGCAACAGGCAAGATGAATGGAGATTTAGGGAGGGAAGGGTATATCATAACTGTCGAAGAATCTATTAGAATAGATGCACTGGACGCCTCCGCCGCGCGGCAGTCATTAAAAACGCTGCGCCAATATGGAGAGGCAGAACGGGACGGGAGCGGTTTTGTATTTCAGAAGGCTCGCATAAAAGATTTTGCGTCATTGGGCTTTAGGGGGATACATCTTTGCATATTTCCGGAAACTACAATAGAGCAGCTCGAGAAATATGTAAGGCTTGCGAGCTATTACAAATTCAACTATGTCGTGATAGAGCCGTGGGGAGTTTTTCCATATAAATCACACATGGAATTTGCCTACGCAGACAAGAAACTTGATCCGGTGAAGTTCAAGAAACTAATAAACCTATGTTACGAGCTTGGCATTACGCCGATACCCCAAGTAAGTATTCTCGGGCATGCCACACAGAGCCGCATACTGACAACAAAGCATGCAGTTTTGGCGAATAATCCCGAATTGGAGAATATTTTTGAGCCTTATGGATGGAGCTATTGTATGACAAGCGCCCGCGCGGAAAAAATTCTCAAGGACTTGATTGCAGAGATTTACGAATTTTATGGCAAGCCGCCCTTCATTCATTTAGGCTGCGACGAAGCCTATGACATGGGAACTTGTTATTCTTGTAGAAGCCACAAAATATCGGACTTATTGGCGGAGCATTTGACGAAGTTTAATAATTATGTAAACACTTTGGGCGCAAGGGCCATAATATGGCACGACATGCTTTTGGACAGGTCTGATCCGCGATGGGGGTATCATGTTGCATCAGGCAACGCCGAAATTGCCAAAGCTCTCGAAAAGCTCCCCAAGAATATTATAATAGCCGATTGGCAATACGGTAAGCCGGATAGCAAAAAAGGTAGTTTTTCTACACCTGCGCATTTTAAGAACGCTGGCAACGAAGTTATAGTATGCCCGTGGGAGAATGAAATTGGCATCTTATCATTGGCGAAAACTGCGAAAGAAGAAAATCTGCTTGGAATGCTTGAAACTACATGGCACCACTTATACGGCACAAAAAACTTTTTTACATTTTTTAATACGGCAGGCAACGCCGCTTGGAATGGAGGATGCAAACCTCTGAAAAACCACAATAACATGAAGATTGCCATATTGCCAATGTTAAGGCATTTATGGCAAATAGGCAGCGACGTAAAAGACATTCCGTACGAGGCCAACGGGAACTCGGAAGAGCAAATATCAACTTCTTTGGCCGACCGTTAGATAGATTGAAATGAAGATTAAATTTACCCCGGGGGCATAATTTATAAGGAGATGGGGAATATTTAAAATTTGAACATTTTTATCTTTTTATTGACAAAATTTTTAAAAGAAGAACCTTAAAACGAGGAATGTCTTATAGCGGAATTTTAAAATTTTTAAAGACATGTACAATCGCGGGCGCAATACAAACAGTATTTGCGACTGAGGGATTTTGTGCGGAAATCAAGGGGGAGCAGTTGTTTGACGTATTCGGTTTCCCCGTCACAAATTCCATGTTTACGACATGGATATTCGCTGCGGTTATAATAGTCGGCGTCCGGCTATTATTGGGCAGGGGTGCAAAACTAGTTCCCGGGCGTGGGCAAATGGCGGTCGAGGCTGTGATATCGTCTCTTTCCGGAATATTTGAGCCGCTGATGGGAACGAAGGCGTTTCGGGCGGCATTCCCGTTGTTGTTAGGATTTTTCTGGTTCATTTTAATAATGAATTGGAGCGGCCTGCTTCCCGGAGTTGGCTCAATCGGGGAAGAAATAATATATACTGGCAGCGGGAGCGCGCCGGAGGGCTTCTTCGAGCGCGAGGCGGTTAATCCCGCGACAGGGGCGGCTACGACCGAATTTGTCAAATTTGTGCCGTTTTTTAGGGCTGCGAACTCCGATTTGAATACGACGCTTGCGTTGGCGATAATTTCATTTGGAGCGTGGATATATTTTGTTCTAAAGTATGCGGGCTTAAAAGTGTTTCTGCACGACACATTTGGCAACAAGGCGGATCCGAAAGATGTGGCTTGGCCGATATACCTATCGCTATTTGTCGTGTTTTTTGCAGTTGGGTGCATAGATATAATATCAATAATAATGAGGTTGTTGTCTCTATCATTCCGACTGTTTGGGAATGTTTTTGGAGGCGAAGTATTGTTGGAGAATATGCACCATCTGGCGGCGAATTTGCCGTCGTGGGTATCCTGGATAATTCCGCTGCCGTTTTATTTATTGGAGATACTTATTGGGTTGATACAGGCATTCTTATTTACATTGCTCACGGCAGTGTACATTGGACTGCTAACAAACCATGAGGAGGAGTAACGGAGTAATGGTGGCGTAAAATTTAGCACGAAAAATTAAAATTTTAACACTAAGGAAAAGAAATGACGGAAATAATAGCAGAAGCAGTCAATCAAATGGGAAACATGAGCGGCAGCATACAAGGGGCATTGGGCTGCCTTGGTGCCGCTCTCGGCGTAGGATTCGTCGGAGCGAAGGCGGTTGACGCAGTCGGGCGCAATCCAGGGGCATTCGGCAAGATAATGGTGCTTGGAATACTTGGAATGGCGCTTGCGGAAGCGGTCGCATTTTATTCGCTGTTTCTTGGCAAATAAGACGGGCAAGCGATGGGCACTTTAATTGCGGCGGGTGGGAATCCGCTGGAATTTCTTTCGCAATTTGGCATAGAATGGCGGCTATTAGTCAGCCAGGGGGTGTCGTTTGCGATAGTGGCGTGCGCCCTGTACTATTTGGCGTTTAAGCCCGTGATGGCGGCTGCCGACAAGCGCCGCGAGAAGATAGAGCAGGGGCTAAAAGATGCCGAGGAGGCTGCGGCCAAGCTTGCGAACGCCCGAATGGAGGCGGAGAAGCAGACTGCCGAGGCTGCGAAAGAAGCAACGCGCATACTTGAATCTGCGCGCGCCGACGCCAAGAGCGCGATAGAGAAGGCCACTGTTGAAGCCGGCGAGCAGGTTGCGCAGATAAGGCGCGACTCCGAGAAGCAGCTGACGCTCGACCGGGAGCGCATGAAGCGCGAGTTAAAGTCTGAATTGTGCGTTCTTGTGGCAAAAGCGGCCGAGGAGGCGGTTGGAAAAGTCTTAACGGCCGAGCAACGCAAGGAGTTGGACGAGCTTGCAGCGAAGGAGCTTTCGGAGGGGAAATGAACGCCGGCGACGAGGCAAAACTGCTATTGGAATGTTCTCTGGACAGCGACGGCCGTATAGTGGCAGAAAGGGTTAGCGCCGCGTGCGACATTGCCTGCCGCGAGGGTTCAGACCTTCGCAAGCTCGCAGTCTTGAGAAAATACTTAAAGTTGGCCAAGAGCAGGTTAAAGGCTGCGACAGTGACGATAGAGAGCGCTGGGGAACTTTCCGATGAGGCGTACGGAAAGTTGAAGGAATTTGTGGCGAAGCGAACTGGAAGGGCGGACTTGGTATTTGAGCGCCGCGTGGACGCTTCGTTGATAAGCGGGGTGCGGATAATATGCGGGGACGTCATATGGGAGCGCTCCGCAAAATCCGAGCTTGAAAGCATTATGTAGGATTTGAGCAATGAACGAGATTATTAAGGAGATATCGGCGAGGATAGAAGCCGTTGAGAAGCAGAGCCGCCGAGCGAATGTCGGGACGATAATATCGCTTGCAGACGGCGTTGCGAGGCTGAACGGGCTTAGCGAAGTGATGTACAACGAGATGGTCGATTTTGGCGGCGGGGTGATAGGCATAGCATTGAACCTCGGCGCCGACGAAGTCGGGTGCATACTGCTTGGCGACACGTCCGGAGTAAAGGAAGGCGGCGAGGCCCACACTACCGGAAAGCTTTTGAGCGTTCCCGTTGGGAAAGGTCTGTTGGGAAGGGTAGTCGACGCGCTTGGCAGGCCGCTTGACGGCAAGGGCGAGATATCTGCGTCCGACTATTATCCAGTTGAAAAGATAGCCCCCGGCATACTTCCGCGAAAATCCGTAAACCAGCCGTTGCAGACCGGAATCCTTGAGGTTGACGCAATGTTGCCGATAGGCAGAGGTCAGAGAGAGCTGATTATCGGCGACCGCTGCACCGGCAAGACGTCGATAGCCTTGGACGCAATCATAAACCAGGCCCGAATAAACGACGCACACGCCGGCGACGCGGAATACCGCCCAGTATATTCAATATACGTAGCAATAGGCCAGAAGAATTCAAACATCGCCCGAACCATACAGCTTCTTGAAAAGCAGGGCGCGATGAAGTACACGATAATTGTTGCGGCCTCTGCGGCGGAGAATGCCGCGAACTTGTACATAGCCCCGTATTCCGGTTGCGCGATGGGCGAATATTTTATGCAAAACGGAATGGACGCGCTAATCGTGTACGACGATCTTTCGAAGCACGCGGCTGCGTACCGCCAAGTTTCGCTTTTGCTGAAACGCCCCTCCGGGCGCGAGGCGTATCCCGGCGACGTATTCTATCTGCACTCCCGCCTGTTGGAGAGGGCTGCGCGAATGAACGAGGAGAACGGGAACGGATCGCTTACAGCGCTGCCCATAATTGAGACGCAACAGGGAGACGTAAGCGCATATATTCCGACGAACGTCATATCGATAACGGACGGTCAGATATTTTTGGAGACGGACTTGTTCAACAAAGGCGTAAGGCCAGCGATATCCGTTGGGATATCGGTATCGAGAGTAGGGTCGTCGGCTCAGATAAAGGCGTTTAAGCAGGTTGCTGCAACGCTGAAGGGCGAATACGCGCAGTACAAAGAGCTCGCGGCATTTGCGCAATTTGGGTCGGATTTGGACGCCCGTACGAAGTCTATAATAGACAAGGGCGACAGGCTTGCCGAAATAATGAAGCAGACGAACAACAATCCGATGAGCGTTGAAATAGAAATTGCTCTGTTGTGGGCGCTCAAAAACGGATTTTTTGCGGACGTGGAGGTATCGAGGGTTTCCGATGCAAAAGTTTCGCTCGAAAGCTATTTGAGGGCGCGCGGGGCTGAAGTATTAAAGAAAATAGTCGAGCGCAAGGCGTTTGACGACGAGCTTGATGCCGAAATGAAGGCCGTATGCGCCGAATGGAGGAAAACGTTTGCGTAATAGCCTATGAAAGGGATGCGCGATATAAGAAACCGCATGAAGGCGGTTGCGAGCACCGGGCAGATAACCCATGCGATGGAGCTTGTTGCGGCGTCGAAGATGAAGAAGGCGCAGAACAGTGCGGAAGCGGGCAGGGCGTATGCGATACTGTTGATGGATTTGACGGAGACGGTATTGGAGCGCCTTGGGAAGTCGCTTGTGCAGGCTGGCGGCGTAGCGCCCGGCAAGAAGCGCCTGATAATCGTGTTTTCGACAGACAAGGGTTTGTGCGGCAGCTTGAATACGAATATATTCAAGTCGATATCCGAGATAGGGCGCGCAGACGCGGACTACATAGCGGTTGGGACGCGCGCAGGGAGATTTATAGCCAAGAGTGGGCGAACCTTGAAGGGGCAATTCAAGGTGGGCGACACAGTGACATTTGCGCAGACGAGCAAGATAGCAAACTTTGCGATAAAATTGGCGAAGGAGAGCGGCGAATACGGGAGTATAGAAGCGCTCTATCCGATATTTGTAAATACGCTTAAGCAGGAGACTGCGTTGGTGAAGCTCGCGCCTGTTGACGACTTGCATACGTTCATAGACAGGCTCAGGAAGACGTATAAAATGGACGACATGCCCCGTGTGGAGGAAGACCGCAACATAAAGTTTGAGCCTTCAGCGGACGAGGTTTTGTCGAGGCTGCCGCAGTTCTACATAAAGCAGAGCTTGCACCACATAGCGTTGGATGCGAAGGCGTCGGAGCATTCTGCGAGAATGGTTGCGATGAAGAGCGCCAGCGACAATGCCGACACTCTGATGGCCGAATTGAACTTGGAGTACAACAAGGCGCGGCAATCCGCGATAACGACAGAGATATTGGAGCTTTCATCTGCCGCCGCCGAGACAAACAACGACACAATTTAAGGAAGACGAAGAGATGAGTTCAGGGACAATAAAACAAGTGATAGGAGCGGTAGTGGACGTCCAATTTCCGAGTGACTCGATACCTGCGATATACAACGCGCTGACGACCGGGGCGGACGGTAAAATAGTATTGGAAGTGCAGCAACAGCTTGGAGAGGGAGTCGTTAGAACTGTTGCAATGACCTCGACCGAGGGGTTGAGGAGGGGCGACAAAGTTGTCGATACGCAATCGCCGATAAAAGTGCCGGTTGGCGGGGCGACCCTTGGGCGCATATTTAATGTGACGGGCGACCCGATAGACCAGAAGGGGCCCGTTGCGACCGACGAGAGGCTCCCGATACACAGGGCGGCTCCGGGATTGTTGGAACAGAGCACGCGCACGGAAATTCTCGAGACAGGCATAAAGCCGATAGACTTGATATGTCCGTTTTTGAAAGGCGGGAAAGTCGGGGCATTTGGCGGCGCGGGCGTCGGTAAGACTGTCGTTATAATGGAGCTTATACACAATATCGCAAAGGCGCACGGAGGATTTTCAGTATTTGCGGGTGTTGGAGAGCGTTCGAGAGAAGGCAACGATTTGTACCGCGAAATGAGCGAGTCGGGAGTCATAGACCAGAAGAATCCTGAGAAGTCGAAAGTTGCGCTTGTGTACGGCCAGATGAACGAGCCTCCGGGAGCGCGCATGAGAGTTGCGCTAACTGCGCTTACGATGGCCGAATATTTTAGGGACATGCAAGGGCAGGACGTCTTGTTGTTTATAGACAACATATTTAGATTTTCACAAGCAGGCAGCGAGGTCAGCGCGCTGTTGGGGCGTTCGCCGTCTGCGGTGGGATATCAGCCGACACTTGCGCAGGAGATGGGCGAGTTGCAAGAGCGGATAACCTCCACAAAGAAGGGGTCTATAACGTCATTTCAGGCGGTGTACGTGCCTGCCGACGACTTGACCGACCCTGCGCCCGCCAATACATTTGCGCACTTGGACTCCACGATAGTGCTGGACCGTTCGATAGCGGCGTTGGGTATATATCCTGCGATAGATCCGCTCGCTTCGACATCAAATGCGCTTTCGCCCGACATAGTCGGTGCGGAGCATTTTAGGGTAGCGCGCGGAGTGCAGGAACTTCTGCAAAAGTACAAGGATTTGCAGGATATAATAGCGATATTGGGCATAGACGAATTGTCCGACGAAGATAAACTTACAGTATCGAGGGCGAGAAAAGTGCAAAAATATTTGTCGCACCCGATGCACGTATCGGAGGTATTTTCCGGAATACCCGGAACGTATGTACCCGTATCCGAAACAATAAAGGGATTTGCCATGATACTCGACGGCAAGCTCGACTACGTGAACGAAAACGATTTTTCGTATAAGGGCACGATAGAGGAAGTGTTGGAATCGTACGAAAAGAACAAGGGTAAATAATGTCGCTTACGCTTGAAATAGTGACGCCCGTCGGAGTGGTGTATCGCAAGGGCGAATTGGACGCCGTGACGCTGCCGGCGAGCGACGGCGAGATACAGATATTGCCTGGGCACATACCGTTAATTACGATACTTGACGCAGGGGCAGTGCTTGCGATAAGCGGCGGAAGCGAAGAAAGCATAGCTGTGGACACCGGATACGCGCGCTGTATAGCGGACACGGTTTCTGTTCTTACGGAGTCGGCGATAGACGTGCAGAGATTCGACGAAGATGAAATGCAGAAGGCGCGCGAAGCGGCTGAGAAGGCGTTGGAGGAGGCAAAGAGCGCGAATGTCGATCCCGACGAGATAGAGAGATTGGAATCGCGCGCGCGCGTGGCGATAGCCGGGCTGCTTGCAAAGAGCCGCCGCAAGAGGTCATAAATTAGCGCGGCAAAGTGCGCCTAAATTGTCGCGTAATTTGTGCCATATAAAAGTGACTTGAAGCAAAGCGCGATTTGCCCGCTTTAAGTGGGGGATAGGATACAATAAGCTTCTTGACACGAGTAAAAAAAACATAAAAATGAAATAGAGAAAAAGGCGTGGTTGCGCGAAGCGCTTCGTCTAATGGGAAATTTATTTATACGCTCCATCAATGAAAACAATAAATGCAATAAAACTTTGCGCCATATTATTGGCATCTTGCGCGAACGCATTTGCTTTGACCTACTATGCGGGCAAGAGGAATCCCGAGACAGAAGAGGAAAAGACGATGAAGTACTCCACATGCACGTGGGGGAGCAGCGGAGATTTTGAAACGCCGCCGTTGCCGTCGAAGCCCGGCACAAACGATACTCTTGCGACGAGATATGGATCGTATAAGTTGGACATAGACGCAAACGTGAATGTTGGCGCGATATCAAACGGCGACGGATCTACAATTACCGCGAAGGGAAGGACGATAAAAGTCAAGCGCGGGCTTGGGACAAGCATACCCGGCGGCGGAACCACGACAGTTTCATTTGAAGATTGCAATATGGAATTTGGCGGCAATCTTTCAATAGGCTATTGGGATGGGCACCGCGGCATAGGCAACGGCATAATGAGGCTTAAGAATACGCAATTTAATATGGCGGGGGCAATGGGTTGCATAATACCAGTCCACCCGTTGGTAAATTCGAGCACACGCGGCGGATTCACTCTCATATTGGAAGGCAAGACGGTTGCTACCTTTGGGGAAGGAACTGTTTTGGACACAATATTTGCTGAAAAGCCCGAGCAATGGGCATTTAAGATTCAGATGATAGAGGAAGACGGAAAAGTTCCCGCGCTAAAATTTGGATCCGACACCGATTTTACCGGATGCGATTTTGAGCTTAAAATAACACCTAAGATAAAAAAGGGAACTTATGTTTTGATAGAATTTGCCAATAAGCAGAGCCAACTTGGAAAGCTTACACACTTTACGGTAAACGGTAATCCGTATTCTCTTGGGCAAACGGTAAATGTAGGCAACTTAAAGGCAACGATAACCGAGGGAGAAGTCGGCCGCCATTCCAAGTCTGACAAAAACGTTATCCTTACTATCAAATAGGTAAAAAGCTAATACCAACACATATAGAAAAAATTTATAGAGCGCGCATTTTGCGCGCTTTTTTTTGCGTACATACTATTTAAATTAACTGGCATATTATCTCGTCTCGCTATGCCAAAGTGCACCACCGTAAAAAAAGTTAATTATATAATTTTTAAAACGAATTAAAAAGTGCGCCGAGCTTCAAATATATGCCGACTTTATTTCAGCTTCCGAGCGGAAAGCGTCAAGCGGAGAAATCGGAATGGGAAAAAAAGCATTCGGGATTGCATCTACACAAAAAGATAAACCTGGCCCTCTTTGTTGATAAGAATATCCGCATGCGCCAATAAAAAAGGCGAATCCGGATAGGATTCGCCGTTGGAAGGAGAAAGGAATTTTATTTTCTGCGGCGCAGCGCGAAAACAAGAGCCGCAATTCCAAACAGCGCCGCGATTGCTTCCGGTTCCGGAACAGTGTAAATGAGGCTTCCCGCATCGCCTTCAACTACCAATTCAAATTCGCCTCCAAGAATCTTTCCGGATTCATCATACGCCGTAAAGACGCTTTCAACATCAATGTTTTCTGCCAAGTAATCAAACTCAAAAACAGTTATTTTCTGCGAGGTAAGATCTTCCGCCGAAAATACTATATCTATCGGATTCGCTCCAATAAACAAGTCTCCGGTTTTTATAGTGCCATCAAACAGCAACGTCACACTGTCTCCACTGTCTATCATCAGCCCGCCGACTTTTTCCGGAGACGAGAATTGAAGCGTCCCGCCATATAAATAGAGGTTCTCAACGGAAACTTCCGTATTCATTATAAACTTGCCGCTGTATACAGTGACAATGCCAATGCTCATATCTTTTTTCCCGTCCAAATCGTTTTCAAAACCATGTTGGCTGCCGTTGGCTGCCTTGTATATGGTAATGGATTGCGTGCCGCTGCCATTCATGTTTATATTTAGCTGGGAACTTACGCCGTTTTCCGTTGCGAAGACGCCCTCAAAAGAGCCGCCTGCAAATACGCCGGAGGAATTATTGTTAAAGTTTATTCCGACAGTCCCGTTTTTAGCGGTCGTCATGTAAACGGCTTTGCCGCTCGAATTCAATCCTCCAATATCAAGGTCAAACAAAGTTCCTGTATTGCTGTCGGAAGCAATCATGTCAAAGGCGTGGTACCCGACAGTGTCTGCGCCGTTTTTAACAAAGTTGAGCGCACCTCCAACAGTTAAAGTATAAGCGGAAGTAGCTTGCAAATAGCCAAGACGGAAACGTGAATTAAAATACTTGTCTGTCGTGAGGGTCATATTCCCGCCTACCGATAGAAAATCCACATTATCAGCTACAATTCTAACTGATTTTGACGAAGCATAATCTGCAGCATAAGTGGGAACATATTTTGCATCTGCATTTACATAGCTTGACCAATCCGAAATAACAGACATCGGTTTTGTCATGTTAATCTCAGTGGCAACTGTCGCAGTGACTGAATTTACTTTTAGGCCACTTATTGTTTGGTCCATTCTGACGTGCTTCATACTTGGGTTATTGACATCGAAAAAGATGTTCGATGTTTCAGAAGGAACCGTCTGATGGGAAACTGTGCCCGATGCGTCGGTTTTCCACAAAGAGGGGGTTTCCGAATTAAAATCGAAGCCCCAACCTTCGCCGCGCCAATAATAATCAGTTGATTCTTGTGCGAAAGTTGAAAAAGAGGATACAAACATTGCACCGCTCAGAAGCATTCCGGTTAGAGCATTTTTAATTAACGGAATGGAAGATGATATCTTTTTAGATGATAATGTTTTAGTTTTCATAGGTAAAGAATAGAATTTTTTTATTAAAAGTACCAATCGAATCAATAAATTTTTGAGTAAAATTAATCAAACAGTTAAAAATTGCAAATAGCGTCTCTTTTATTTTTGCTTGAACCAAAAGCGCAGATAAAATAGGCTATAAAATATGGCAGGCATTGATGAAAATATAGTTAGGGAGTATTTTGAAGCGAATGGGTTTCTCGTTTGCCAGGCAAATAAATACCAAGTCCAATCCCGCAAAAAGAGGGCCGACGAAAATATAGATTTCTTTGTGGAAAATCCAAACCCCTCCGAGGGCGAGCCCGCCTTTTTAATGACGCCTGCTGAACTCAGAAAATGCCGCCGCGCAATAGTCGCGGTAAAGGCATGGCACACGGCAAACTTCACCGAAAATATGATAAATGCATCAAAAGGCGGCATCTTCGATTTTGTCCAGAAGTCAGCCGTTAAGAAAGCTGAAGACTTTTTTGGCGATAAAGACGGAATTATGAAAATAGTTGCTGTTGCCGACTTGCCAAAATCTCGCGCAGAAAAGCAAAAGAGCATAGCTGCAATGCGCTCGCGCGGAATAGACGGAGCGGTGACATTTCCGCAAATGTTGAGATGGCTAATAGATTCGGTTGAGCCAAATACAAATTACGTAAAGAGCGATTTAATGCAGATGTTGAGGATTCTGAAAAATTACGGGTTGCTGCGCGGCGCGCAAATGAGCCTTTTTGAAAAATAGCTTTATTTTTTCTAAATACTGACGAAGTTAAAAGTAATTGCCGAATCTACAGAACATATTTTATCAGAAAGAGTCTAAATAAACATTCTCTAAATAAAGGCAGACATGAAAAAAATCAGCAAGAATTCATATCTTTTGGCGGCGCTATTGTCGTTTTTTGTATTTGTAACGGCCGGCATATTGCATGCGCAGGAAGCGCCCAAACCCGCAAAATCCGAAGTAAAAGCAGCGGTATTGAAGTCGGAAACCGACTTCGACAAGGCGTATGAGGCAGCCAAGAAGGAAGGGAAAAAGTTAATGCTTGAATTTGCGGGGCTCGATTGGTGCCCGCCGTGCAAGATGTTGCATAAATTTGTGGTGGGGACAGACGAATTTGCAAAATACGCAAATGAGAAATTGCATGTAGTGCTCGCGGATTTTAAACGCGGCGGAGAACCTGCCGACAAGAAAAACGCAAAGAAAATGCTCGAACTTGCGGAAAAATACAGACTGCGCTACTTCCCGACAATCGTTATAATAAACCCAAAGACGGATAAGGTTAAAATTCTGGAAGGTTTGCAGACCAAGACTCCACAAGAGCTCATTGAGGTTATTGAAACTTTCGACAAATAGTCGGTTTTATATTATTATATTCGCTGTTTGATGTGTAAGAGTCCCGCTTTTATCGGCGGGGCTTTTTTATTTAAATTACTATTGAAACATTTGGTTTTTTGATGATATTTTTGTTTTCATGAAAAAATTTGCATTCTGCTTAACTTTGGCGGCATTTATTTTTGGGGCGAACGTAACCCTTTCTGCAGCCCAATATAAATATCCATTTTCAACGGGAAACAAAACGTGGAATGCATCATGGTGCTCCACTCCGGAATCGGACGGCAAAAGATACGAAATATTGCACTTTCGCCGGACTTTTGAATTGCCCGAAAAACCCGAAAAATTCGAGATAAACGTATCCGCCGACAACCGCTTTCGGCTTTATGTAAACGGGAAATCCATAGCAACCGGCCCCGCGCGCGGCGATATTGAACATTGGAGGTACGACACAATAGACATATCCCCATACTTAAAAAAGGGCAAAAACACAATCGCCGCCCTCGTGTGGAATTACGCCGAATTTGCGCCTGCCGCGCAAGTGACCAACAGGACTGGATTCATTTTAGACGGCGCAACAAAGGCCGAAGAATTTATAGCAACCCCTGTTGATTGGAAAGTAAAAGTTTCCTCCGCCTATTCAAGGCCTGAACAGCGCGGATTTAAAGGAGTAAACAATTTCAGCTTTACCGGCACGACCGACGCTATTGACGGTTCAAAGTACGACTGGGGTTGGACTTCCGAAGACTTCGACGACTCATCGTGGGCTGACGCAAAAAAAATCGCCGTAGGAATGAGCGCCACCGGACCCTATGGAGAAAACCAGAACTGGATGCTCGTAAAGCGTGAAATTCCACAACTGGAAGAAAAATTAATGCGTCTTTCAGAAATACGTAAATATACGGGCGTAGAAAAACCTTCTAACTTTATAAAAGGCGAAAAATTAACCATTCCGGCAAACTCGGAATGCAGTTTTATACTGGACAACAACTTCCTTACAAACGCATATGTGCATTTTGTATCAAGCCGCGGCAAAGGTTCTATCGTAAAGGTGACATACGCCGAAGCCCTCTTTGACAAGAATGGGAAAAAGGGAAATAGAAACTCCATAGAAGGCCGCGATTTTAGTAAATCCGCGCCTTTCGATGTCTTTATGCCGGACGGCGGAACAAAGCGCGACTTTTCAACCCTGTGGTTCCGAACTTACCGTTATGTGTCGGTCGATATAAAGACCGCCGATGAGCCGCTCGATATAGAAGACTTTTACGGAGTTTTTACCGGCTACCCGTTTAAGGAGAAAGGCTCCTTTGAAACTTCCGACAAGTCCGTATCGGACATATGGAATGTGGGGTGGAGAACGGCGAGGCTCTGCGCCGTCGAGACGTATTTCGACTGCCCCTATTACGAGCAGCTGCAATATGTGGGCGATACGCGAATACAAGCGCTAATCTCATTGTACGTCTCGGGCGACGACAGGCTTGCAAGGCAGGCGATATCAAACTTCGACTATTCGAGGGGTTCCGACGGCCTCGTGAAGTCGCGCTATCCAACGAGAGTCAAACAATACATACCTCCGTTTGCGCTCTATTGGGTTTCAATGCTCGACGATTTTGCAAAGCACCGCGACGACCCGCAATTTGTCAAAGAACATTTAGACGGAGTTCGGGCGGTATTCGGCTGGTTCTTCAAACAAATCGACCCCAAAAGCGGCATGCTCCGCCCGATGCTAAACCATTGGAATTTTGTAGATTGGGTGACTACATGGAAGCACGGCTACGCGCCGGAATCGGAAAACGCCGCTTCGGCGATAAATTCTTTGCACTTTGCATACGCTCTAAAAAGCGCCGCAAACTTAATGCGCTATATGGGATGCGGGCGCGAAGCCGACGAATACGCCCAAAAGAGCCGTGAAATCGCCGACGCTGTAAGAAGAAACTGCTACGACGAATCAAAAGGGCTTTTTATGAATTACGCCGGCGCGGAAAAATCGAGCCAGCACGCCAATATAATGGCAATTCTCGCTGACGCCATACCCGCCGAGAAACAGCGCGGGCTTTTCGATAAAATTATCAGCGACAAATCGCTCGACCAATGCACGTTTTATTACAGGTTTTACCTGACCGAGGCTATGCGCAAAGTGGGAGCCGCCGATAAGTATGCCGACTCACTCGATCCATGGCGCGATATGTTACGCATCGGGCTTACAACTTTTGCGGAGACTCCGGAGCCCACGCGTTCCGACTGCCATGCGTGGAGTTCAAGCCCCAACTATCATTTGCTTTCGCTCGTATGCGGTGTGAATCCCGGCGAATACGGTTTCAAGTCTGTGCGGATAGAGCCGAATCTCGGCAAGTTCGAATTTGTCGATGGAAAGATTCCCCATCCGAATGGAATTATAGAAGTATCTTTGAAGAATAGCGGCGGCAAGCTTGAGGGCAAAGTAGTCCTTCCCGAAAAGCTTGACGGAGTATTTATCCACAACGGCAAGGAGACAAAACTCAAAAGCGGACAAAACTCTATAAATATATAAAAGTGGAAATTTAAATTTTCGCAAAATATTACAAGCCGCCTCTTAAAAAAGAAGCGGCTTTTTCATTGAAAAATTTGTTCCGCAAATTTCGTGGCAAAGATATTTGTCGTGTTGGAATCTCATACTTTTCAAAATAATAAATGCAAAAAATTTATCCAAAAAATTGTTCCATATGGAACAATTAAAATCGCGTTTGTTTTAATATTCTTTTTTAAACCAAAAAAACGGCTTCGTTTTTTAACGAAGCCGCCCTCAAAATTTTCGCAGAACTACGAACTATTTTACAGTGTCAATATAGCGCGAAATGCTCTTGATTGTCCAGAGTGTCGCATGCCCATTGATGTTAGTCTCGACCGTGTCCCCAACCTTGTGTTCAAGCAGCGCCTGCGCCAAGGGTGTCTGGTAGGAGAATATATTCTTTGCAGTGTCGCTGTCCCACGCGCCGAGAATAGTGCAGGTAAGCTCTTCGCCCTTGTTTGTGACAAGGCTGACGATTGAACCGATGCCGACTTTGTCGGTGGGAGTCGAATTGAAGTCGAATACTTCCGCGCCTGCGATGTCGCGTTCGAGTTGGCCGCGGCGTGCGGAAAGAACTTCGTCGTGCTCGCGTGCCATTTTGTATTCCGAGTTTTCGCGCAAGTCGCCGAGCTCGCGTGCGGCTTCGATTGCAAGTTTGCTCGCAGGTAGTTGATTCTTGACGATATCTTCGAGTTCTTCGCGGCGCGCCTGCAAACTCCAAGAGGAAACGAGCAGACGTTTTTCCTTTGAATCGGAAGATTTTGTCGCGACGAGCGTTTGCACGCTCGGGAAAACTTTTATTATTCTTGCGAGAATCGACTTCTTCGTAAGGTCTTCAAAGCCCTGGTTCAACAAAAGGGTCTGCGCCAAGTCGCGCGCCGTATCGGCGGTCGAATTTTCGAGCATATCTTTTATCAAGTCTTTGTCGTCGCTGAGGGCGTCGGCGAGGGCTATTCGCGCCGTTGTCACAACGGTTTCCCTCTGCAAAGCTTCGTCGTCAACCGCGGCGAGCAGCGCGCTAAGCAAGTCTTCGCCGATTAGCGGCGAGAGTATGTCTTTATAAGCGGCGGCATTGCGGTTTTTAACAATCCACAAAATTACCGGCCCGCGCAAGGTCTGTTCTTCGAGCCACCTTTTGAGGCAGTCTTTTATAAGTTGGCGCGAAGTGACGCCCTTGCCGTCGTCGGGGATTTCCGCGCCTTTTACGAAGTGCGAATTTTTAGATACGTCCCAGCTTAGGAGGAAATCTACGCACTCTTTTGTAAAGCGGCCTTCGCTGTATTTGAGGAGGTCTATAATGCGGTCGCGCCAATCTTCCACAAATATGCGGGTTAGAAGGTCGAGGAAGCGCTCGAGGTAGGAAGACGGGAGATTTTTGGCAAGGTTGTTGAGTCCGTCTTTGGGGTCGCGTTCAACTGCCGCAAGGATTATATCTTTGCTTCGCGGGGCAATTTCTTCGACTTTTTCTTCTTCGCCCGGATAGAGATAGCGGACGAGATTGTTTCTTACCCATATCCCGTGGAGCCTGTCGGCGTCGTTTAGGGAACGCGCTTTTTTAATGGCCTCGGTCAATTCTTCTTTAATTTTGGGGAGGTCGGCTTTAATTTCTTCGACGCTGTCGTCGGTAGCCGTCTTATAAAGTTTTTCCGCAAGTAGTATTTTTTTCTTGGGTTCTCTGTTGAGGAAGTATTCGCGCAAGACTTCCTGTTCCGGCTTCATTTCTTCCTCTTTAGCGCGCAGGCAATAAGATTCTCCTTTGACTTTCGGGCAAGCCACGCGCGGATTTCTAAACAGGGCTTCTTTTGCCTTATTCCACCAAGACCTGTATGCTTTTTCGGCGGCCTTGTTTTTTTCCGCAAGTTCTTTTTCAGAAATGGACGGGTTTTCAGCGACATACCCGAAGAGCTGTTTGAATACAGTTTCGAGCTCGATAGGGCTTGCCGACATATCCGGTTTTTTCTCGAGGTAAGAAACCACAAATTCGCCGCTATCCTTCATTTCTTTTTCGAGGTTTTCGCGGTCGGTGCGGTAGCGGACGAGGAGGTTGTCGTCGTCGAGCACTTCGAGTTTATCAACGCAGAAGACCGGATCCATTTTATGGCCCGGTTTTCCTTCAAAATCGATAATGAGCTTTTTAGAAGCTTCGTCGTAAGATACGATGCGGCCGAAACCCCAGCTGCCGTGCATGCAATATGCGCCGTCGTGCATTTGTTCAAGTTTTTGGCGCTTGTTGCGCAGTTTGGGATTTTTAGCTATAAGGCGATCTATTGATTCCGGATTCATTTTTTTATAGTCTTGCGTTATGTGCCATGACTGCACTTTGCAAAAATATCCCGAACGTATTTTAGTTGATTATTTGCGCTTAGGGATTTTTGCAGTATGTCAAAAAAAGCGTAAAAGTTGTCCTTATTGCAATGTTATGTGGACGTGTTTACGCAATCTATGATTATCCTTAAAATGGACCATTCAGAGGATTTGTCAATTTTATCTTTGACGTCTTTTGTGGTTTGTACATTTTTTCGGAAAAAAATTGCAGGATTTCTTTGTTTTGGGATAAGATTTTGAATGCGTTGCATTAGAAAAATGAAAGAGTGCGTCGGGAAGACTTTTGATTTTGAGGAGAAGCGTGCGCTTATAAAAGCGGTTGAGAGATATTTAACGTCGGGCTTCAAGGCCGACTCTATATTTGAAAAGAGTTTTTACGCGGACGGATGCAAATTAAAAAGCGGGGATACTAACTCTGTTTTTAAGACTCTGCTTAGAAATTTGTTAAGTATTGAAAACATAGTTTCAAAGCTCTGCAAGAAGCCTCCGCGCAGTGCATTAAAAAGTGCTTTGTATTGCGCATGTGCCGATATTTTAAGCCGAAAAAAGGCGTTTCAGTCTGTCGATTCCTGGGTGGAATTTGTAAAGACCGATTTTTCAAAGGGGGAATCGGGTTTTCTAAACGCAGTATTGAGAAAATTTCCCGCCGAATTTGAAAAAATTTTGGAAGATTCTAAAAATTCGCGCTCATTAGGGAGCATTTCTTTGGCATATAGCCACCCCGAATGGCTGGTTAAAAAGTGGATAGATTCTTTTGGTTTGGATAAGACGCTTGAAATTTTAAAAAACGATCAAAATCCATCATGCGTATTTTTGAGATCCTCAGGTTCCAAAAAAGCCAAGATGCTTGAAAGTGAACATAAAAACGCTTTATCCGACGCGCCTTTTAAAAATTTTAAGATTTTAAAAAGCGGCGAATGGGAAAGCGCAAAGGAGTTGCTCGAATCCGGGGAATTTTACATTCAAGACCCTTCAACTTCCTTTGCGCCGTCGCTTTTAAATCCAAAATTTGGCGAATGCGTATTGGATTTATGCGCTTCCCCTGGGGGAAAATCGCGACTTTGCGCAGATTTAATTAGAGAGTCGGCTAATTTTGACGAAGAAAAATGCCTATCGAGCACTCTTGTAAGCGTTGACATTCCCGGTCCGCGTATAGGCAATCTTAGAGAAAACATTTCAAAGATTAATTTTCTAAAAACCTACGTATTGGAAGCAGACTTAAATTCGGAAGAACTCGCAAAAAAGCTCGAATCCAGCGGCTTGCCTTTGAAGTTTGACTGTGTTTTACTCGACGCTCCATGTTCCAACACGGGAGTTTTAAGGAGGCGTCCGGATGCCCGATACAGACTTTCCGAAGGCGATATAAGCAAGTCCGCCGACTTTCAAAAGAAATTGATTTCTAAAGCCAGTGAATTTGTAAGGACAGGCGGAAGGTTCGTTTATTCTACTTGCTCAATTGAACCCGAAGAGAACGAAGAAAACGCTAATTGGTTTTTAAGGAACTTTCCGGAATTTAAACTGGTTTGCGGCGGGACTTCTTTGCCTAATGATTTTAAGGACGGGTCAGGTTCTTTTCTTTTTGAGAGGAATATTTTATAATGATAAGAATTTTAATTTAAATCTAACTTTATTATTATAAATTGCGAACAAGTGTAATAACTTTTTTTAAGATTGTCTTTAAAATACTTATGAAATTAAAATATTTGGAATTGAAGTGTGTATAATGTGGAGAACGTCAATTTATTTACAAGTTTACAATTTATTGGGCTAAAATTTACCGGTTATCAACATAGTTTTATACAATTTTAGAAGCGTATAAAAAAGTACAAAATTGTAAGAGATAAAAAATAGAGATATGAGCTCAAACGATTAAGTAAACAGTCTGAATGAAAAAATAGATTGAATAAAAAAAATGTCCAAAAATGTAGTTTTTTTTAAAAATAGAAAAAAAGCGCGGAAAAATATTGCAAAAAACCTGAATAGACTCTGATAATCAGAAATCATTTCCAAATTTCAAAGAGCGCCGCTTTTTGAATAATAAAAGACGCATATTAACCAAAAAATAAAAGCTTTTGTTTAGATTATGACAGAATGCAGGTTTAAGAGCGTTCTCGAGGCATATCCGCCAAAGCGGGAAAATCTCGTGAGCGTATTGCAGGATATTCAGGAAAAGGACGGATTTATAAGTCCGGAGGCGGTAAAAGAGTGCGCCGAATATTTTTCGGTTTCCGAGGCTGATGTTTATTCGGTCGCGAGTTTTTACGCCCAATTTAAATTCAAAAAGCCCGGCAAGCACACTATAAAAGTATGCAAGGGAACGGCATGCCACGTAAGGGGATCGGGCTCCCTATTGGCGGCGCTCGAAGAAAGGCTCGGGATAAAGGAGGGCGAGACTACGCCCGACGGGCTTGTGAGCTTGGAAAGAGTCGCATGCCTCGGAGCCTGCGCGCTCGCTCCCGCAATGGTAGTTGACGAAAAAGTTCATGCGCGCGTGACGCTTGCGGAAATAGAAAAAATCCTAAAATCCCTGAAATAGCCATGAAGATTCTCGAAAATTTAAGGGCAGCCGCCAAAAAGGAATGGGAAAAGTTCCAGAATAGCGCGCGCGTGATGGTCGGAGCCGCAACTTGCGGACGCGCGGCTGGGGCCGGCGCGGTAATGGACGAATTTAAAAAGGTTCTGAAAGAAAAAGGCTTGGAGGAAAAGGTAGATGTGGTGGAAACCGCCTGTATCGGACTTTGCTATGCCGAGCCGCTCGTCGAGATAAAACGCGAGGGCGAACCTTCTGTTTTATATTCAAACGTAAAGCCAAAAGACGTTATAAAATTAGTCGAAGAACATCTGCTAAACGGAAATCCCGTTTCTGAAAAAGCGGAGGCGGCAATGTGCGAAAGTGAATTTCGCGGAATAAAGCCGTTTTGCAAACATCCGATGGTGGAGCTTCAAAAGAGGGTTGTGCTGCGCAACTGCGGCGTTATAGATCCCGAGAATTTTGGGCATTATCTCGCCCGCGGCGGATATGAAGGCTTGGAAAGGGCTTTTTCGATGACGCCGGAAGAGGTAATCGAGGAAGTGAAGGCAAGCGGATTGCGCGGCAGGGGAGGCGCCGGATTCCCGACGGGAGTAAAATGGGGATTCGCGCGCGCTTCAAAGACTTCGCCGATAAAATATATAATCTGCAATGCCGACGAGGGCGATCCGGGCGCATTTATGGATAGATCCGTCCTTGAAGGCGACCCCCACAGTGTCCTTGAGGGATTGATGATAGCGGGCTATGCGATAGGCGCCGAATGCGCATACATATACGTGCGTTCCGAATATCCGCTTGCGATACAGCGTTTAAAGAAGGCTATAAATCAGGCCGAGGAAGCCGGGCTTTTAAAGAAGGAGCTTCCGAACGGATTTAAGTTTGAGATAAAAATTAAGAAAGGTTCCGGAGCATTTGTCTGTGGCGAAGAAACTTCCCTAATGGCGAGCATAGAGGGCGTCAGGGCAATGCCGCGCCCGAAACCGCCTTTCCCGGCGGCGAAGGGGCTTTTTGGCAAACCCACTAATATAAATAATGTGGAGACTCTTGCTGCGGTGAGTTCAATTATGCGCGAAGGTGCCGGAATGTATTCCGCCCTCGGTTCTGAAAAGAGCAAGGGAACCAAGACGTTTTCGCTTGCGGGCAAGATAATGCGCACAGGGCTGATAGAAGTCGAGCTTGGAATGAAGCTTGACGACATTATAAATAAGATAGGCGGAGGCTGCGCGGACGGCAAAAAATTCAAGGCCGTGCAGACGGGTGGTCCATCAGGAGGGTGCCTTACGCCTGAGCATTTATCTGTACCGGTGGATTACGAGAACCTTGCGGCTGTCGGCTCGATAATAGGGTCGGGGGGTCTCGTGGTTATGAACGAAGACTCCTGCATGGTGGAAGTCGCAAAATTTTTCGTCAACTTCACGGAAAACGAGTCTTGCGGAAAGTGCATACCCTGCCGAATGGGCACGCAGCACATGCATACAATTCTCGAGAAAATAACGTCCGGGAAGGGCGAAATGGAGGATTTGGAGCGCCTGAAAAAAATAGCGTTTACGATGAAGCAGTCGTCGCTATGCGGGCTTGGGCAGACTGCGCCTAACCCCGTGCTGACGACTCTCAGGTATTTTGAGGACGAATATGTGGCGCACATAAAAGAAAAGCGCTGTCCGGCGTTGGTCTGTCCGCAGCTTGTTCATTTTTCGGTCGATGCCGAGAAGTGCACGGGTTGCACTGCATGCGAGAGGGTCTGTCCGACCGGCGCGATATCCGGCGGAGTGAAAAAGCCGCACACAATAGACGCCGACAAGTGCATATCCTGCGGAGCCTGCTATCAGACATGCAGATTCGGGGCAATATCGAGGAGATAAGAGCATGAGCAATTTTAAGATTACAATAGACGGCCGCCAAGTAGAGGCAGAACCCGGAATGACGGTATTGCAGGCGGCGAAGAAAGCCGGAATATTCATACCTTCACTTTGCGCGCACGATGAGCTTGAGCCGTACGGAGCATGCCGTTTGTGCGTTGTCGAGATAGACGGAATGAGGGGAACGCCGACGTCTTGCACGACGCCCGTTGCCGACGGAATGGTTGTGCGCACGACGTCCGAGCAGCTCGAGACGCAGCGCAGGCGCACGATAGAGCTGATGATGAGCTCCCATCCGTCGCCGTGCTTGGTGTGCGAATCGCGCGAGGAGTGCGAGAGCGAGAAAAAGACACCCACGCGCGCGACGTCCGCCACGCGGTGCGGGTCGTGCTCAAACCGCCCCGGTTGCGAGCTTCGCAAAATGGCGCTTGGCACATACGTGCGCGACATAGGGCTTCCGATGATATACGACCCGTCGAAAGTAGAGCGCGACGATCCTTTTATCGACAAAGACCACAATTTATGCGTATTGTGCGGAAGGTGCTTTAGGGTGTGCGAAAAAATACACTCAAAGCCCGCGATAAGCATAGCCAACCGCGGCAAGAAGGCGCGCATATCCGCGGCTTTCGGAAGGTCTTGGAGCTCGGAGGAATGCCTGTTTTGCGGAGCGTGCATAGACGCCTGCCCGACAGGCTGCCTGACGGACAGGTGGGGCAAATGGTTTGGCGAGCCCGACAAGGTTGTCGAGAGCAGGTGCGCAATGTGCCCGAAACATTGCAAAATAAACCTGCGCATAAAGGGCGGAAAAATCATATCTGCAGGAATGGTTGCGCTTAACAAGGAAAGCGCGATATGCCCGCTTGGAAGGTTTGCGCTTCCCCAGATAATAAACGCGCCTACGAGGCTGCGCAGGGCGGCGGTGAGGCGCGGCAAGGAGCAGGTTCCCGCGAGCCCCGAGGACGCCGTCGAAAAGCTTTTTAAAATTCTTTCCGAGAATAAGGGGTCGTTGCTTGTGATATCCAACAAGGGCGCGACCTACGAGAGCCGAAAGGCAATGCGCGCAATCGCCGGAGAATTTGGAGGCAAGGAGATAGAAATGCCTATGGACTCCTCGGCGGCCGACCTTCCTGCCGACGTATTGGCCGATTTGGAAAATGGCAAATACGCCGCAGTTTTGGTGTACGGCAACTACATTACGCCGCAAATTGCAAAGAAGATACCGCATTTGGCTGTGTGCGACGTGTTGAAAACGCCCGTGCAGAAATTGGCGGAGGTGGTAATGCCGATAAGTCTGTTTGCCGAGACGTCCGGAACGATAGGCGACGCGGACGGCAAAAAGATAGCTGTGACCGCGGCGGTGGCTTCCGCCGGCGAGCAGCGCCCGCTCAACGGCTATATGTGCGATGTGTGCAAGAAGACTGCGGCGGACGTCAAGAAATACGATTTCGAGCTCGAACCGCTGCCTGCCGATTTTAAATCTCCCACGGAAGACAAGTCGGCTCTGCCAAACCGCTTTCTTGGGCATTTCTTTGCCGATTACGCGCCCGACTTGCAGATGCTTGGGCTTAAAAAATCCGATGAGAGGCTCGCGGCGGACGCCGCCAAAAATTCGGACGGCTTTGAGATACTCGAAAACAAAATGTTGGTCCCGAACTTCCACGAGCTTACGGTAAAGGCGCCGGAGGCCGCAAAATTTGCCAAGCCCGGGCAGTTTGCTATACTTATGGCAAACTCCAACAGCGAGAGGTCGCCGTTTACGCTCATAGACTGGAATGCTGACGAAGGTTGGGTGAAATTTATAATAGAGGAAGTCGGCCGCTCGAGCGCTGAAATAGCGTCTTTGCAAAAGGGCGACAGGCTCGCTGTGTTGAGCGGGCCGCTCGGGACGCCGCTTGACATGGAGCAATTCAAGCCGGGCTCTAAGGCTCTGCTTCTTGGCGGCTGCTACGGCATAGCCGCAATATACTCGATAGCCCGCGAATTGAAAAAGCGCGGGGTGAAGGTAGTCAGCGCTATCGAGGCGTCGTCGTCATACATGCTTTACTATAAAGACAAGCTTTCTGAAGTAAGCGACGAGCTCATGGTGTTCACGCGCGACGGCAGCGAGGGCCGCAAGGGCGGCTGCATAAACGCTATGCAGGAGCGCGGCGGAGAATTCGACGAGATTATAGCTGTCGGGTGCGTATTTATGATGAAGCAGTGCGCCTCAAAGGCGCCCGTTTCAGATAGCATAGACATGTTCTGTTCGTTGAACCCGATAATGGTGGACGGAACCGGAATGTGCGGAGCGTGCCGAGTGACAGTTGGCGGAGAGACAAAGTTCGCATGCGTCGAAGGCCCGTTCTTCCGGCTCGATAAGGTCGATTTCGACGAGCTGTCAAAGAGGCGTTCGGCGTACAGGCTTCTGGAGGTGGAGGCAATGCCCCGCCATCTGAATAGCAAATGCTATCAATCCAAATAAAAAATTTTCCGGAGAGTTGAAATGTCAGAAGAGAAAGCAAGGAAAATAAAGGCGTCCGGGCTGCCGCGCATGAAGATGCCCGAGCAGGATCCGTCGCGCCGAGCTTCCAATTTTGAGGAAGTTCCCTACGGTATAACTCTTGAAATGGCGATGGACGAAGCAAGCCGTTGCCTGCAATGCCCGAAGCCCCGCTGCAAGACGGCGTGCCCCGTGAACATAAACATACCGCAATTTATAGCAGAGATATCGCAGGGTAATCCGCAGGCGGCCGCCGAAAAGCTCAAGACGCAAACGGCGCTGCCGGCAGTGTGCGGCCGCGTCTGCCCGCAAGAAAACCAGTGCGAGGGAAGCTGCGTGCTTGGAATCCGCGGAGAGCCAGTTGCGATAGGCGCGCTTGAAAGGTTCGCGGCGGACTATGTGCGCCAACACAATCTTGAAAAGACGCCCGAGAAGGCGGCACCGACAGGGAAGAGGGTTGCGGTAATCGGCTGCGGCCCCGCCGGAATAACGGCTGCGGCGGACTTGGCGATAGCCGGGCATGAAGTAGAGGTATTTGAGGCTTTGCATTTGCCCGGCGGAGTTTTGATGTACGGCATTCCGCAATTTAGGCTCCCAAAGGAGATTGTCACTCACGAAGTCGAAGGGCTCAAAAAGCTTGGCGTTAAGATACATCTAAACTATGTTGTAGGAAAATTAAGGTCGCTCGAAAGCCTGCTCGATGAGGGGTTTGACGCGGTATTTTTGGGTTCCGGAGCGGGGCTGCCGATGTTCCTTGGCATACACGGCGAGAACGGAGTTGGGGTGTTCTCAGCGAACGAATTTCTGACGCGCTTTAACCTGATGAAGGCCTACGATTTTCCCGAGCACGGAACGACTCCAATCAGGGCGAAGCACATAATAACCGTTGGCGGCGGAAATGTCGCGATGGACTCGTCCAGAACGGCTCTGCGCATAGGTGCGAAATCTACGATAGTTTACCGCCGCGCGCTCGAACAGATGCCCGCCCGCAAAGAGGAGATACACCACGCGAAAGACGAAGGTGTTGTATTTCAGATGCTCACAAACCCAAAGAGGGTTGTGCTCGACGACAACGGCAAAGTAATAGCGCTCGAATGCGTAAGAATGGAGCTTGGCGAGCCCGACGCCTCAGGCCGCCGCTCGCCGATAGAAATAAAGGGAAGCGAATTTCAAATACCGTGCGATGTAGTGGTTGTGGCGATAGGCAACCGCCCGAACCCGCTAATACCGATGACGAGCCCGGATTTGAAGACGACGAGGAAGGGGACGATAGAATGCGACCCTGAAACCTTGCAGACATCGATACCGCAAGTATTTGCCGGCGGAGACGTCGTAAGTGGCGCGGCAACCGTAATCAGCGCAATGGGCCAGGCGAAGATTGCCGCCCGGAGCATAAACAGGTATTTGCGCGGCGAGCCGCTAAAAGATGCGCCTACTACTGTCTAACGACGACGGGGCAGATTCCCCGTTTCTGCCAATATTTGCCGAGGAGCTTTCGCGAATTGGCGAAGTTGAAATTGTCGTGCCCGCGCGCGAACAAAGCTGGATTGGCAGGGCCTACAACCGCCATTGCGACATAGTGGTGGAGGAGAGGGAATTTTGCGGATTCAAGTGCCGGACAGTGTCGGGCACGCCGTCTGATTGCGTGAATATAGCGCTTGGGCATCTCTACGCGGACAATCCCCCAGACGCAGTGGTGTCGGGGCTGAATATTGGGCAGAATGTTGCGTTGCCGCTTCTTTGGAGCAGCGGGACATTCGCTGCTGCCGTGGAAGGGGCAGGCTGGGGCTTGCCTTCGTTTGCGTGTTCGATGAGGCTGCTTCATAAATATTATGAGATTTGCAGAATCCGCCATGAAGGCGTGCCGCAAGAGGTTTTGCCGCATTTGAGGGCGGCTTCAGAGCATGCGGCAAAATATATATCCGAGGCTTTGGCGGAAAAAAATTTCGCCGACGGGGAAATCCGCAATATGAATTATCCGGCGGATTTTTCAGAAAATTCCGAATTTTTGGAGTGCGTGCCCGCGCGCGCTAAATTGGCGTCGCTATATGTAAAACAGCCCGATGGAAGCTATAAATTTTCCTATGCGATGGGGGAAACATACCCGTCGGACGACGGAACTATAACCGATGTAGAATGTCTGGGGCTTGGTAAAGGCTGCGTATCGAGAGTGTCGATTCGGGCAATGCGTTAAATCTTCGCCCTTTCCCTCAAAATAAGAGCGTATAGTCTGTGACGATATGTGGCCTGGCATTTTTTGTGCGCACTCTAAAAAAACTTTGGTGCGCGGAGATTGCAGTATTTTATAGCGCGGAATTTTGGCTTTTTCTTTATTATAAAAATTGGTCAAAATCAAAAATTCGCGCGAATAAGGGCCGCAATGCGGCAATATCTTGAATTTTGATTGACGTTGAAATACTTGGGATTTATTCTTTTTATAAATTTAAAGATAAGGGGAATGAATAAATTATTTTTGTATGGTATAATTGTGGCCGCGCTGTGTACAGCCTGCGCTACGAATGAAAATGCGGCAGGCAGCGCAGATAAAAATGCGGCGGAAGTAAAACCCGCCGTAAATGACAAAGTTGAGTGCGCAAAGCTTTCCGATATAAAAATGGGAGGCTATGTCGGAGAAAAAATGGACGCTTTTTTCAAAAATCGCGTTCTTTCCGACGAAGCAAAAAACAAAATATTTGAAGAGGCGGAAAAGGCGTTTAGCGAAAGGATTGACGACGAATCCGTATATGTCGGCTATTGGCGCGGAGAATTTTGGGGGAAGCTCGCAATATCAGCAAGCGGCGTATGCGAATATACGGGAGATAAAAACCTTAAGAATTTTCTTTCCAAAAAGGCGGCAGTATTGGCTTCATTGCAAGATACGGACGGGTATTTAGGTTCGTACAAACAGAAAAACTTTTTGAGGGTAAACGACCTCGACAAAGCGCGCGAGGCAGTCGGCTGGGATTGCAACTGGTGCTGGAATTTGTGGTGCAGAAAATACACTCTGTGGGGGCTCCTTGAAATATACAAACTCAATAAAGATCCCGCAGTGTTGGAAACGGCCAAGCGCGCAACCGACCAATACATTTCCATGTTAAAGTCGGAAAACGTCAAGATATGCGACACTGGAACGTTTGTTGGAATGCCGAGCATGTCGATACTTAAACCGATGCTAATTCTCTATCGTGAGACTGGAGACGCAAAGTATCTCGATTTCGCGAAGGAGTTGGTATCGTATTGGGATAGAGACGGAAATCCGCCGCCAAATTTGCTGAGAAACGCATTTTCCGCGGAGCCAGTGAGGCTCTGGTATCCGCAGCTAAAAAATTGGGAAAAAGCCTATGAGATGATGTCGTGCTTGGAGGGGCTGGCGGAATACCACCGTGTGACTGGCGACAAAAAGGCGTTGGACGCCGTTGTTAAAATTCGCGAAAAGCTCCTTAAAGACGAAAAAAATATCCTGTCGAGCGTTGGATATAACGATATGTTTGTAGGCGGGGCGCGTCAGATTAACGGCATTACCGAGCCGTGCGACGCGATACACTGGATGCGCATAAACCGCGAGCTTTATTTGCTTACCTCCGATACAAAATACCTCGACGAAATAGAAGACACTTTTTATAACGCATTTTTGGCGGGAGTCGCGCGCGACGGTAAATGGGGCGCGCGATGCGTTCGCTCGCACGGCAGCCACTACATAGCAAAGCCGCAGTGCAAGCTAAATTACAACCATTGCTGTGTTGACAATATGCCGAGGGCGTTTCTCGATTTTGCGAGAACCTCTCTTGCAAAGTCGGGCGGCGAATTGTTTGTGAATTTTTATTCTCCATACAAAGGGAAGGTAGGCAATGTTGAAGTCGAGGTTTTGGGGAATTACCCGGTGTCGGACACTGCCGAGGTAAAGATAAAATCTCCGGAGGAGGTCGCCGTAAATTTTAGGGTGCCTTCGTGGAGCAAGAAAACTCTGATAAACGGCAAGGTGGCGAATGCCGGCTGGCACAAGCTGAATATCGGCAAAGGCGAAACTTCTATAAAAATAGAATTTGATATGACTCCACGGGTAATAAATTCGGATTTATCTTCCGAGTATTATGCCGGCGGAGATATGCGAGTTATGCGCTGGCTCGGGTACGACGAAGCATGCCGCAAAGACTTCTTGCCGATAATGCGCCATTCGGCGGCTGCGACGATAAAGAAAGGGCCGCTGTTGCTTGCGCGCAGCAAGTATATCGGCAATACAAGCGCGGAAATGTTTTCGTCTCCGAGCGTAAACAATGCAGGGGCAAAGTGCGAGCTCATTCCCGAAAAACCGAGCCATACATGGGGACAGTGGAAGGCTAAAATAACGGCAGACGACGGGAAGATAATTGAGACAAAGGTGTGCGATTTCGCAAGCGCAGGCGACAATTTTAAACGCGGGTGAACAGATATGAGCCCGACGCATTCGGTGTTCTTTTAATCAAAAAAAAGACTGTGCAAGCGCGCGGATATGCGCGCTTTTTTATTCTCGAGAAAGTGGAAAATTTGCTGCCGGATTATCCCGCATTTAGGCGGACTGAAAAATGTTCCACGTAGAACAGTAAGGCAGCAAATTGTAAGTATTAAGAATTTTCGACGGCAAATTTTTTTGTGTAAAATTTATAAGCCTAAAAGTAAACGGAGTATTTCAAAAAAAATTTCTGCGCGGCGAGAATATATTTCTGGGCAGTGATAAAAAATGCGGATTTTTTTCGATATGTCCTGGCAAATATTGTTTGTAGGATAGCGGCTGATTTTTGGGGGAAAATAAAAAGGCGCTGGTTGGAAATCAGCGCCTTTCTTTGATTGGAATAAAGCGGAAATATCCGCGCGGGAATTTATATTTCAACGTCTTTTTTGTAGTCGACGTTTGGAAGCCCAAAACCAAAGAGCTTTAAAAACTCCTTCTTATATCCGGCGAAATCTGTGAGCTCGTTCAAGTTTTCGGTTGTCACTTTTGGCCAAATTTCAAAAACGGCTTTTTGGACATCGTCGCGCAATTCAAGGTTGTCGATTCTCACGCGCCCGTCATCGTCGAAGTCAAGGCAGTTATCGTTGTAAAGCTGCGTAGAGAAAAGCCTTTGTATTTGCTCGATGCACCCTTCATGAACGCCTTTTTCTTTCATGACCTTATACAGGATTGATATGTAGAGCGGAACAACCGGGATTGCGCTGCTCGCCTGAGTGACGAGTGCTTTGTTTACAGATATGAACGCCTTGCCGCGTTTAAGTTTTAGCGTGGCGTCTATTCTGTTCGCGGCGGCTTCGAGATCTTTTTTTGCGAGCCCGATAGTGCCGCTGCGGTATATGGGGTAAGTCAGTTCCGGCCCGATGTAAGAGTAGGCAAGGCTTGTGCAGCCTTCTGCGATGACACCCGCTTCGTCGAGTGCGTTTATCCAAAGTTCCCAATCTTCGCCGCCCATTGTCTTTACGGTTTCAAAAACTTCCCGTTCGGTAGCGGCGGGCACAGTGACTTCTATGACTTGCGCTTTGTCGGTGTCGAGAGACTTGTCTTTGCGCGGTTCGCCGACAGTTTTTAGTACGCTCTTGTACACTTCGCCCGTCTTTGGATCCGTGCGGCGCGGTGAGGCGAGAGAGTAGACAATTAAATCGACTTTCCCGAGGGGGCTTTTTTTGATGGCGTCTATTGCCTGTTTTTTACATTCGTCGCTGAATGCGTCGGCGTTGATATTTGCGCAATATAGGCCTGCGGCGTTTGCCTGTTTAGTGAATTCGGCAGTATTGTACCAGCCTGCGCTTGCAGGGCGCTGGCGCGCGGAGTCGCCAGGGCGCTCGAAAAATACGCCAACGGTTGCGGCGCCGCAGCCGAAAGCCGCCGTTATTCTGCTTGCGAGGCCGTAGCCTGTGGAGGCGCCGATAATGAGAGCGGACTTGCAGCCGTCCTTGATTTTTCCTTTCGATTTGACGTAGGCGATTTGTTCGCGCACGTTTTCCGCGCAGCCTTCGGGATGGGCGGTTATGCAAAGGAAGCCTTTTACTTTTGGTTCGACAATCATTGGAGAGTCCTTTCTTAAAATATTATATAGGCTAATTGATTCTGTTTTGCATGTAAGAGATGAGCGCTTTTAGGAAGGCGCAGTTTGGGCTGAGCTTTTCGCAGTCGGAAATTGCTTTTTGTGTAAGTTGGGCGGCAATTTCCCTCGATTTTTCAATGCCGTATAGGGAGACGTAAGTCATTTTTTCGTTTGCGGCGTCGAGCCCCGTGGTTTTGCCGAGAGTTGCTTCGTCGCTTGTGACGTCGAGAATATCGTCGATGACTTGGAAGGCGAGCCCTATATTTTTGCCGATTTCGCGGGCGGCTTGGAGTTTAAGTTCGTCGTAGTCGTCTGCGAGCCTAATGCCCATGGTGACGGCGGCCGTAATTAGTGCGGCGGTTTTGTTGTGGTGGATAAAGTTCAGCTTGTCGGGTGTCATTTTCCCGTCTCTTTCGCCGAGCACATCCTCAACTTGCCCGCCAATCATTTTTGTGCTTCCACCTGCGTCTGCGAGGTCGAATACGAGTCCCGTAGCGACCTTCGGGTAATTCATATATGCGTCTGCGAGAAGTTTGAAAGAATATGTGAGTAGTGCATCGCCCGCGAGTAGCGCCATAGTTTCATCAAATTTTTTATGGCAGGTAGGTTTACCGCGGCGCAGGTCGGAATTATCCATGCACGGGAGGTCGTCGTGTATGAGGGAATAAGTGTGGAGGCATTCTATTGCGACGCATGCCGGCAGGGGATCGATTTCCGACGGGAACATTTCGTGTGCGGCAAGCAGAAGCATTGGGCGGATTCTTTTGCCGCCGGCCTCCATAGAATAGTGCATAGCCTCATGCACTATTGCCGGACGCGTATCTGCCGGCGGAAGGTATTTTTTGATTGCGGCTTCTACAGCCTGCCTTTTTTCTTCGAAAGATAATTTGAATTCTTGGGGAGTCATGATTGGGATTTTCGCATAAAGGAATCCTTTGTAAACTATTATTTTTTATGCGGAAGTTTTTTTGAACAAAGGTTTTTTTGGGTGTCGAGATAGAAAAAAGTTCCGATATATAAAAAACACAAACGGAAAGGGAAAAAGATATGAAGTTTGCAGGAATGTTGGCGGTGTTTTTAATATCCGCGATTTCATTGTGCGCGCAAGGTTCTGGCGCTGATAGTTTGCCGGTTCAAAGCGCCTCCCCGAAAGCTGCCGACTGCCCGGCGGCCGGGAATTGTCCCGATGTGTCAAAGTGCCCGTTAGCGAAGGGCGGGAAAGTAGGAAAGGACAAAGCGAAGGAGCCGAAGGTTGGGAAGGGCAAAAAGTCCGAGCCTACAAAAAAAGCGAAGGGTTGTGTAAATAGGCGCACCCGGGAATAGCGGGCGTTCTAAAAATCCGGATGCGTTTTTGCGCAGTTCGGATTTTTTATTATTTGGCAGGTTAATTGCGAATATATGAGAGTGGAGATTCCGATTTAAGTTGACGCATTGTAGAATTTTTAAAAAAATGCAGTGTATGAAGAGGCGAATTTTTGCGGCGTTTGCCGCGATATTTGTGGCGGGAGTGTGCACTTTTGCCGGAGAGGGAAAATTTAAACCTTTAAAGCTAACGGTCGGGGAATTTTATGAGAATCCCATTGGAATGTCGTTGGAAAATCTGAAGTTTTCCTGGCAGTTGCCGGCCAACGGGCAAGGATTGCGCCAAACGGCATATCAACTTGTGGTTGCGCGGAGCATAGACGAGCTTTCTGGCAATCCGCTTTGGGATAGCGGGAAGGTCGACTCTTCCGAGTCAATATGGGTTGGAGCCGGAATACCCGAGCCGAAGTCTAAGGAGAGATATTTTTGGAAAGTCCGCGTATGGGACGAGGCCGGCAGAGCGTCTGAATGGTCCGAGCCTGCGTATTTTGAAGCTGGGCTTACAAAAAATTCAGATTGGTCCGCGAAGTGGATATCAAATACGGCAGAGCAGGAGTTTGAGACGATAAAAGGCCGCGATGGCAAAGACAAAAAAATTCTGAAATCATTTCCGCCAACGTACGTGCGCAAGGAAATAAGCCTTGACGACGATGTAGAGAGCGCGCGGTTGTATATAGCGGCGCGCGGCATATACCAATTTTATATAAACGGCAAAAAAGTGGGCGACGACTATTGGAGCCCAGGCTGGACTGACTACAACAAACGTATCCAGGCAACAACATACGACGTAAGCAAGATGCTTTACGAAGGCGACAATGCGCTTGCCGGGATAATTGCCGACGGTTGGTATGCCGGCAGCCTTGTATGGGGGAACAACAGGGCGCTATACGGCAAAAAGCCTGAAATAGCCGCGCAGCTCGAAGTGGTCTATAAAGACGGGCGCAAGGCGAGCTTTGTGACGGACGGGAGCTGGAAATGGTCGTACGGGCCGATAACGTATTCCGACATATACCACGGAGAGGAGTACGATGCCCGCCGCGAGCTTGGCGATTGGACGGAGAGCGATTACGAAGAGACAGATTTCAAGCCAGTTGCGGCCGCCGATATAGGCGAAAAACCGTTGATAGAGCCGCGCAGGAGCCCTGCGATAAAGGCGGAAATGGAATTGACTCCCGTGTCCGTGCGTGAGGTAAAGCCCGGGACATATATATTCGACCTCGGTCAGAATATGGTTGGCTGGCCGCGGATAAAAATACCGTCTGCGCCCGGCAGGAAGATAACGGTGCGCGTTGCGGAGATGTTGGAAAAAGACGGAACATTGTATACGAAAAATTACCGTTCTGCGCGCTCGCAAGATTCCTATATATGCAAGGGGTTTGGCGTAGAGGAGTGGAATCCGTTGTTTACCTATCATGGATTTAGATATGTGGAGTTGTCGGGATTTCCCGAGAATGCGAAGCCGAACGCGGACTGGGTGAAGGGTGTAGTTTTGCACAACGATATGAGGCAAATAGGATCTTTCGTATGCTCCGTGCCGAAAGTAAATATGCTGCAAAGCTGCATACAATGGGGACAGAGGGGAAATTTCTTTTCCACACCGACAGATTGTCCGCAGCGCGACGAGCGGCTCGGGTGGACAGGCGATGCGCACGTATTTATTCCGACTGCTGCGTATAATATGGACGTATGCTCATTTTTCTCAAAATGGACGCGCGATTTGCGCGACGCACAGCTAAAAGACGGCGCAATATCGAAAGTAGCCCCGAATATATTTACAGGCGATTGCGGGGGCGGAGCGACCTGGGGCGCGGCAATGATAGTATGCCCGTGGGAGATATATTTGCAGTACGGCGACAAGAAGATATTGGAAGAAAACTATGGCGCGATGTGCGCGTTTGTGGAATTTCTGGACAAGAATTCAAAAGACGGCATATGCACGGCATGGAGCTACGGCGATTGGCTTTCCATGGACAGTCTTGACGGAGACGTTGCGAAGCGCAAAATAGAGAAGTCTGCGGATCCAAAAGCTTCTGAGAAATACAGGAAGGCAGGGGAGTTTGAAAAGGTTCGCAGCACGCATAGAAAAGGTACGAATACGGAGCTTATAACAACGGCGTACTTTGCGCGGAACGCTGGGCTGCTGTCAAAGGTTGCGAAAGTGCTGGGCAAGGAAGGCGACGCCAAAAAATACGCGGCAATTTCCGAAAAAGCGAAGAAGGGATTTACTAAAAAATATGTATTTGAAGACGGCACTGTCGATAACGAGACACAGACGGCTTACTTGGTGGCGTTGGGATTTGATTTATTGCCTGATGAAATAAGGGAGAAGTCGTTTGAAAGATTCGTAAAGGTATTGGAGGATTCTGGCGTATATTTGAGGACCGGATTTTTAGGGACGCCGTTGCTGACAGAAGTGCTGACTCGGTACGGGCGCACGGATTTGGCATACAGGCTTCTGCTGAACGAGGGATTCCCGTCGTGGCTGTATCCGATAACGCAAGGTGCGACGACCATGTGGGAAAGATGGAACAGTTATTCGCACAAGACCGGGTTTGGCGATGCCGGAATGAATTCCTTCAACCATTATGCGTACGGAGCGATAGGAGAGTGGCTGTATAAAAGCGTGGCAGGCATATGGCGCGACGAGGCAAACCCCGGGTATAAAAATATAATATTCAATCCCAAGCTTGGCGGTGGAATAACCTTTGCGAGCGGAACGCACGAGACTCCGTACGGATTGGCTTCATCGTCATGGCGCGTTTCAGACGGAGTGATGGAGTGGCGGATAGTAATCCCGCCGAATTCGACGGGAACGGTGGTATTCCCGACGAGCAATTCCGCGAGTGTGCGCGTAAACGGTTACAAAGTTCCGGAGAAGGATTTTGTAAGGAACTCCGACGGCACGTTGACAGTGGATAAAATGCCGTCAGGAGAGTATCAGATACTGCTGAGACCCAATCAATAGAGGATTGAGGTAGGGAATTTAAATAAAGATTGCCGCAAAAACTTGCGGCAATTTTTTTATATGCGATTGTGATAAGCTATTATAGTTGTACAGCTTTTTGAAAAGACATTTATGGGGAAAATGTAAAAGAGAAAATCAAAAGGCATTTGCAAATTTTGTATAAATTTAGAATTGAATATAGGTTCAAACGTGAGCGAGTTTCATTGTGGTTTCTATTGACTGTTTCCTGCTGAACCTTGCTGATTTCTATTTTCTTGTAGGGTAGATTATTAGCAATTTGTCGAAAATTTTTGATTATAGTATATAAAAATTTTAGGGTTTTGATAAATTGATATGGTTGCATATTTGCCATATTTTTTATCCACGAAAATCTCTGAGCGTGAAGACGCGCACTGCTATACTTCCAGAAATTACAGGGCAGGCTTACTTTTCCGTCGAGCCCGATTGGGGTATAGTAGGCTTAGAAGAAATATAAGTATTTGCAAAAGATTGTATCAAACAATCTATATTTTACACTGTTTCCAGGTCTTTTGTAATAGTTTGGTTATTGACATTTCAATTAGGCTAAATTCAATAAATCTAGGACGTGCAATTACTGGGAAGGGGCATAAATTTTTTATAGCCGATTTTTGCGATTGCGCAACAGACTGGTACATCAAATATAAACAAGGGCAGTATTTTTCATAGTAAATAAAGTATATAAGAAGTTTATATGCCTTAATATTGTTCAATACCAAATTCAAATATTTATATTTTATAGAATTTATTGAAGAAATGAAGAAAGTATTCTTTAATTATGAAAGAATTTTTTATTGAATAATATACCAAACAGTAAATACCGGAAAGAATACTTAAAAGAGAGCGGATAAGAAATCCTTAGAAAAGCATTATTCTGAATTGGTATATATTTTCTTATACAAAACTAGGTGTAGAGAATTTTTCAAAATAAAAGATAGTGTAATTTGGAAAGAGAAGAAAAAGAAGATAAACAATGCTATAATAAAAATTGTGAATTATATTATATGGATTTTAATATGTGGCGGAATGGGGCAACTATTATTGAAATGAAATAGCTAAGGCGAGAGAAAGAATTATGATAACTAAAATAATATAGACTTTAAATCCAAGATTTGGTCACATGAAAGCTTAAACTAGCCTATGTATTTCAACAGATAGAACGAGCGTTTCCTAAGCCTTGATATATTTTATTCATTTTTATTTTTTTCTTGGTTTTGCATTTTGTTTATTTTGAGTGTTTTACGAAATCCAATGTTTGAAAAATTTTGCGTATTTTTACGCATTTTATAGGCATTAAGAGCTATCAAAATATACGTATTTTTGCGCATTTTTACAAAAATATCCTTACCAATTTCTGACCATTTATTTTGACGGTATTTTAGGAGATTTTTCATTCACCAATCCTCCCGTAATTGCGCCTCCAATAAGCTATCGCGCTTTCAATGGAGCTGTATAATTTGCCGCCTGCGCGATCCGCGGAAGTGTCGTCAAGAATACGCAGTATGACTTCGTCATGCCCTAATTCTTCAAGCACCTTGGATAATTCCCGAACCTTGTAGAGCTCGTCAATAAGCGACATTACCCACTTGCGCTTGCGGACAGAAAGCTTGAAAAATTCAAACTTGGCGGAACGCTCGCCGCCAAACATCTGAGCCCAAATTTTGCAGGAAATCTTCTGATGGTTGTTGTACTTGTCGGAGGCAAAATATCCGTCCAGACGAACCTTCCGCAAGCGATAGTAAAAATCGTTTCTCTGAACGATAACCCAAATCCCGACCGCCTTCATCGGTAGTTCGAAAATCTCCGCCATTTCAGGAGTAATCTTAAACTTCTCAAACCCGTCCGTTGATATCTTTGTCTTACTTATCATCATACCTTTGTCCCTACGGTATCTATACTACCACACCAGACAAAAATACGCAACATTTTTATTTGTTATTTTTAGATAATATTGACTTTATCTCGCTGTAAATATTCTTTGCGAGCTTTTCCGAAATCGAAACCTGTTTTGCGACTTCAACAATGTCGTCCATGCTCGGATTTCCCTTCCCGTTGACGGACGTTGTGTGCATGTCGTTGAACCCTGCACTTGGTAGCATATCGTAGGCGGGCGACAATTTCCATTCCCCGTTTTTATATTGGAACGCGAAATTTTTCGAGTGGTCGTCTTTGTTGCCAATCAGAACATTGAAGACCATTCTGCGGAAGAGCTGCACGACCTGTGCTTGGTCTTTTGTTAGGTCTTTGCAGACGGTAAGTAAGTCGGTGTAGTCAAGGTTCGGCAAGCGGTAGTATGCGTTCAAAAGCCCCGACGCCGAAATTGTGTGGACGCGGCCGTTCGGCGTTCTGTCGAACCGCTCAACCGCAAAATATTTGCCGTTTATCAAACGCGTTTCGGGCATTTCTATTTGGCATTTTTTTGCAAGCAGAGAATACTTGTATTCAATTTCCCCGATGTCTTTCGGGTCGAAGCTCGACTTGAATTTTACCAGCCATTCTCTGCCATCAATTTTAGCAAACACTTTCGGACGCGCTCCGCCTGACGAGCCGCCATTTTTGTAAATTTCTTCAAGCGAGCCGTTGTCAATTTTCTTCTCTTCGAGAATCTTTTGGCACGCCGATGAAATCTTGTCGAAATCCTTAAAATGAGCGTTTGCCGCAAAGCTGTTGTCTGGACGATATCCCAACGCTCCACGCCCGTTTGAGCCAATTAGCGAAAGCCTGTCTAAAATGGAAAGCTTCGATAAATCCTTGCCTTGCTCTTTCAGAAACCTATCGAGCAGCAATGTGCCCCAGCCGTCGGGAAGAGAGTCGTCAAATACGCCGAAATTGCCATCAAACGGATCGCGATCGGCTATAAAGACTTTCTTTTCAAGAGGCAGAACATACGGCGAAATTGAAAATCCGTTTTCAAGGAAATCGGCGTCATACTCAAACGCGCAAAGGCCTTCGGATGTCAGAGCAATACGCCCAACAAGCGAATTTGAAAGCCATACCTCCACAAAATTCTTATCCATTTTTAGACGCTCTTTTCCTGTTAGGTTTTTCTTTTATTACATCTTCAATCGAAGAATATTCGCGCTTCGTAAAAAGATTTTTTATGTCCCCCGTAAGGTCAAAAAACTTGGCAATTTCCACCAATTTGCGCATGGAAATCTCGCCCGTAGTTTCAAATCGCCTGTATGTCGGCAACGCAATCCCGACACGCAATGCAAAATCTTTCTGCGAAATATTCCACCCCAAACGCATGGCGCGAACATTCCCCGCCACGACCTTCATAATCTCCGAAGTCGATGCGTTTTTATTCCGAACAACTGACAATATACTATTACTCATTTGCCTATTGCGCTACAAATAACAATATATTATCAATAAAATGTCAAGATATTTTTCGAGTATAGAATGCTCGATAATTCATTTATTTTCTATTTTCGGCTTCTTTTCTCAAATCATCCAATATTTTTCCTTTATATGAAAAGAATTTGCTTCCCTGATATGCGTTAGAAGTGTTGCGCTTATTAGCAGGCATATAAGTCCCAACAAACGGCGAAAGCTTGTAAATGCGCCCATCGTATTCAACAGTGTCGTCGCTTGCAACCGTAACAACAATTCCCGTCGGAATGAACGTGATTTTCTCACCGATTTTTATGCCGACCATACTGAATTTGAATCTCCCGCGCCTTGCATGCGGGCATTCGTCTGAATTGCCGTCCGCCAACTCGGAACTTCCTTTTTTGTATTCTATAAGCTCGGCATCTTCTATCGCCAAAGAAATGTCCTTGAAAATGTCGAATGCAACTTGCGGCGGAACGTTGAAAAATTCACGATTTTGGCGTATTCGCAAATCCGTCAAACGGTCTATCGTTTTGTGGACAAGTTTTTCAACCTCGTTGAATTTTGAAGTTTTTATAGCGGCATAAATTTCGAACGGAAGTGGAACGGCAGTGTTGTCAAGTTCCTTCGAGCGCACATCGACAGGACGCGCAGACTTCCCGATTTTCACCCAATCCTCCTTAAAACTCGGATTGGTCAAAATGTACACATACCCAATTTTCGCCTCTGTCATATTTAATCCGTTTTTATTGTTCTAATTTTATGCGCTTTCCTGCTCTTCCATATCGCTATTGTCTGTCCACATTTCGCATTGGGCTATAACGGTATTTAGGGCTTCTTCCTGCCCTTCGGGCGGGTATTTATATTTTTTCAAAAGGCGTTTTACAAGAAGTCGCATACGGGCTCTTGCGTTTTGTCTTCTTTGCCAATCTATAGTTTTATTTTTCCGCAAAGCGTCTGTTAATTCCTTTGTGATAGCAACAAGTTCTTCGTTAGAATAAACATCTTTTACGGCTTGCGGCTTAGCTAAGGCATCGTAAAAAGCGACTTCTTCAGTTGATAGCCCCAAGGCATTCCCGTTTTCTTTTGCGCTTACAATTTCCTTTGCCATCTTTAATAGTTCCTCGATTACTTCCTCGTTTGAAAGTAATCCGTTAAGATAGGCATTCATTGTTCGTTGCAACAGTTCGGAAAATTTTTGAGACTTAACAACATTCGTTCTTTGATAAACCGAAACTTGTTCTGCTATCAATTTTTTCAACAATTCTACGGCAATGTTTTTTTGCTTTAATTTTGCAACCTCAGCTAAAAATTTAGGATCGAAAATCGAAAACTCTTCTTTTACATCTGAGAACAAATTTACAACACCTTCGCTTTTTATGCTTTGGCGCAATAGTTCATTTATGCGTTTGTTGATTTCTTTTAAAGAAATGTAATGCGGTTTCGATGAAATGCGGGTCAACAATGTTCTCACCGCTTCAAAAAAGGCTGCCTCTAAACGGTCTTCTGGTTTTACAATGCTTCGACAAAGCGACAACGCCTGCCTTAGCAACATTGCTTCTTTTAAATAGTGCTCCTTCCTTTCAGGTTCTTGCGGATCCGAAAGAAAATTTACGCCATCCATTATTAACTGTGCTCGGTCGTAGTCAGATGCCGTTTTGAAATTGCTGTAATCAAAGCCGTGGAACAATTCCCTACAAACCGTTAATTTTTCAATGAAACGTGGCAGGGCTGCACTGCCTATATCCATATCGCCATATTTTTGTTTGTCGCGGTTTGTATAATCATTCATTGCCTGTTTTAAAGCCGAAGCAATACCGACATAGTCCACAATCAAACCGCCTTCTTTGTCTTTGAATACGCGATTTACGCGGGCGATGGCCTGCATAAGATTGTGTCCAGCCATGGGCTTATACACATACATTGTCGCAAGCGACGGCACATCAAACCCCGTAAGCCACATATCAACAACAATCGCAATTTTTAAAGGCGAATTGTTGTCTTTAAACTTTCTGCCGAGTTCGTCTTTATACGCTTTGTTCCCGACAATAGGTTTCCAGTCTTCTGGGTCGTTGTTTGCCGATGTCATAACAACGACCAGCTTTTCAGTCCAGTTCGGTCGTATCGAGAGAATTTTGCGATATATCTTCATCGCAATTTCTCTTGAATAGGCAACAATCATAGCCTTACCCGTAAGCAGCTTTTCGCGGTTTTCTTCGTAGTGCGAAACAATGTCGTTGCATAAGGCGTCTATGGTCTGTTCCGCGCCCAAAATACTTTCCATCTTGCTAAGCTCTTTTTTGCTTTTCTCGATGGAATAGGCTTCGGCAATTTCCGCCATTTTGTCGTATTCTTGGTCGATTTTGTCCATTACGGACTTGTCGAGCTTTAAGTGCACAACTCGGCTTTCGTAATATACCGGGCGCGTTGCGCCGTCTTCGACGGCCTGCGTCATGTCGTAAATATCTATATAATCGCCAAAAACTTCGCGCGTGTTCTTGTCTTTTGATGAAATAGGAGTTCCTGTAAATCCTATATATGTTGCATGGGGAAGACTTTTGCGTATTAAAATTTCTGTGCTTATTTTTACCGTTCCTGTTTTGGGGTCTATGCGTTCTATTTCATAGTGCCCGCGGTGGGCTTCGTCTGCCATAACAATGATATTTTTGCGTAGCGATAGCGGCTCAGCCGTTTCCGTGAACTTTTGCATTGTGGTAAAAATGATACCGTTTGCTTCGCGCCCAGCCAACAAATCAATTAGGTTTTCTCGGCTTTCCGCTTGAATAGGAATTTGCCTTAGGAAATCAGCACATCTCGAAAACTGCCCAAACAACTGGTTGTCTAAGTCGTTTCTGTCGGTTATTACAACAATGGTTGAATTTTTTAAAGTTTGTTGTAGCAAGTTGGCATAAAAAACCATCGAGAACGATTTGCCGCTACCTTGCGTATGCCAAAATACGCCCGCCTTACCGTCAGAATTTGTCGCCTTTATTGTAGATTCTATTGCCTTGTTTACCGCGAAATATTGGTGATACGCCGCAAATATTTTTATCTTTTCTTGCTTTTCATTAAAACAGCAGCAAATAAAATTTTTTATAATATCCAAAAATCTGCGCTTTTCGAATATCCCCATGAAAAAGGTGTTATAGTCGGCAAATTTTGTGGTTTCGTAAGAGCCGTCCGTAGTCTTCCATTCCATGAAGCGATCTTCGCCGGCCGTTATTGTGCCTGCTTTTGTTTGCGCCATATCGCTCATCACGCAAAAGGCGTTGTATACAAACAGCGATGGAATTTCCCGCATGTAGTTTCGCAACTGCCTAAACGCCGCCGAAGCGTCCGTTTCTTCCCTTGATGGCGATTTCAATTCTACCACAACAAGAGGTATGCCGTTTACAAAAACAATAATGTCCGCTCTTTTTTCGGAACGTTCAACTATTGTCCATTGATTGGCTACAATAAAACTGTTCCTGTCTATGTTTGCGTAATCAACAAGATTTACTTTGTCGTATTTTTGTTCGCCATTAAGTATGTAGGCAACGTCAATTCCGTTTTGTAGATAGTCGGTGAAAATAGAGTTTTTCAAAATCAACTCTTGATTGTCTATATTGCGAATTTTATAAATGGCTTCGTCTATGGCCTCTGTCGGCAAATCCGGATTGATGGAGCTAAGACAAGTTCTAAGCTCTTCGCCATACAAAGGGTCGGTATAATCTCTATCAATATCCGGACCATATACATGTTCATATCCCAATTTTTCAAAAAGTTGTATAATTGCATTTTCGTAATTTTCTTCTTTGTATGACATAGTTTTACTCCGCAAATTTGTTCTTTAAATACGTTGCCTGATGTTCAAGTTCTGGGAACAAAAATGAATGATTTATCCCTATCGCATCAAGTTCTTTCAAGATTTTGGCTTTTTCTTCTTTTGGAATTTTTATGAAAGATTCAATTCCCTCTTCTGCCTTACCTTGCAATAAAGGTTTTTCATCAAAAATAGTTTTCTTGCTCAAAAACATTTCGCTATTGGGGTCTAAGCCGAATAGGAGAAACGCACCTTGTTGACGTTTTATCCTATTATTATTTTGCGCAACTATTATTGGGATGGATCTTTCTTCAAATTCATTTTTTAGATCATCTTGAAGCTCGCGTATATTTTTATCATCTTGTTTAAACTTAGCAGATATAACACGCTTTAAATTGCTATCATCAATTGTAGCTAATTCAGCATATAACGAAACTTTAAAATCTTCTGTAGTTTTAACGTATGATGGTATGGCTATTACTTCTCCGTCCGTCGAATCTCCATCATTTTCTTGGCAGGCGAAAAATAAAGCTACAAGAGGATTTAAAGTAACATCCAATAACCTAGTCGGTAGCCCATAATGCTGCATTTTTATCAATTTATCAAGCGTAGATGGCAATGTGTTGAATTCTTCGGGGCAATAACGGTGTAGCTCCTTTACCAATTCATGCTCACGCTTTATATAATTATCTCGAAAGACAGATGGTATTAACCCATACCCTTGATTTGAATGACCTCTATACAAAAGAATACGTTTGTCTTCATTTTCAATAAGCGTGCTTTTGTTTCTAAGAACAATTTTGATGAAACTTAATAGTGAAAATTCTCCACTATCCTCGTATTCAGAATAGTCATTCATACTCATACAAATTGTAATTTACACCGCCACGTCCGAAACATCAATCTCACCAGACATCAGCTTCGGAAGCAGCGTATCGCGAAGCTGAGCCAAGGTTTCGTTTTCATAACCATTATGATATATCTGCGCAAACGTTTTCTTACACACTTCAGCAAAAGCAACCAATATATTTTGGCTGGGAATGATTACTGGTTCTGTTTCTAAAAAAGCCGATATATCAAGATTTTTAATTCCAGTTGTGCCATTTTCGTACCCGAAGAAAATATTTTTATCATATAAATATTGCCAATAATGGTATACATATTCACTATAATTTTTTTTAGGTTTCAACGATTTACAGAAATTAGTACAGATTATTTTGTTTTTGTATCTATTTAATAAATAATCTGAAATAGCTGCTATTCTTCCTGTTGATTGAGTAGGACTTCCACCTGATATTTCTACAACTAAATCTCCGTCGTTTAATTTTTTTAATGAATAATTTTTCTGTAAAATGTACCTTTTGGGCATTTTCCCTCTGTTCCCAATTTTTACATCGGGAATATCGGCACCTCGGATACAGTATACCTCCTCTGTATAATTATCTTGAAGTTCATCTTTCCCCCAATCTCCACCAACTGTATTTGCAATTAATTCAGAAAAAGTTCCAGATTTCCAGTCCGCAGGCATTTTGCCGTCGAATGGTTCAAAGTCAACAAACCAAGATTTAAAAATAGCCTGAGCTTGGGCTTCTAAATTTTGATTTATCTTCTCATTAAGCTCAAGGCGTTCATCCAAATACAACAATATTTCCGAAATTTTTGCCTGCTCTTTATACTCAAAACATGGAATTAAAATTCTCTCTTTCAATTTTTCCTTAGACAATTCAGTTTGCCCCGTAGAGCCTTCAGCAAGAGCTTCTATTGATTGTTGGTTATATTTTAATGCATATCCCAAAAATGCAGCGTTAACGTCTTGATTTGGACGTACAATGGTTATATGGGAATCTGCCGTTGCTATGACATCTTGTTTTATTTGAGCAACTCTTCCTAGCGTTCCAGTTCCAGTCGAATTCACCAAAATGTCCCATTTTCGCAACAATTTGTCATTTGAAATATTCTTTGCTTTTATGTTATGCTTCCGTGCTTGAACAATCGATATTCTATTGTTTCTTATACATTTTTGATTAAGCACACATATTCCATCGCTTTCTGTATATTTTGGCGTAATGCCCCTTGAAATATATGATATGAAATTTTTTAATGGCAAATATTTTACTTTCTTCATGCTACAAATCTCCTGTGTGACATTTTCACGTTGCTTTGATTTACTAATGCGTAGTGCATTGTTGTATCTATTTTTACATGTCCTAAAAGTTTTTGAACTTGTTCTATGGGCATGCCTTTATCTATTGCTCTTGTTGCAAGCGTTCGGCGGAAACGGTGTGGGTGGACATTTTCAATAGCAGCAGCCCGTCCGAGCTTTCGTAAAAGAAGTTCAATTCCGCTAATTGTCATTCGCTCATACGGAGCGCGCAGAGAAACAAATAGGGCGGGATTATCGTCACTTCGATTATTTAAATATTGCAAAAGATGAATTTTTGTTCGAGCGTCAAAATACACCTCTCGTTCGCTACTTCCCTTGCCAAATACAATACAAGAACGTTCATTGAAGTTAATGTCGTTTCTGTTTAATTTTACAAGCTCGCCAACTCTCATGCCCGAAGAATCAAGTAATTCAACGATGGCGAGATTCCTTACTTCATTGCAGGTGTCGCGCAAAATTTCGATAGTTTCGTCGGTAAAAGCTTCTTTTATGATTTTTGCGGTCTTTACTTTATGAATTCTTCTTACAGGACTTTTTACGATGTAATCTTCATCTTCAAGCCAAGCAAAAAAACTTGAAAGTATACGCCTTACATTGTCTATGGTAACGCGGCTTACTTTGTTTTCTTCTTGGTATTTCCCAAGATATATGCGCAAGTTTTCCGTAAAAATGTCTCTGACATTCAGCTTTACGACGCCAAACATACGGCGTATTGTTTCGCCGTAGTAGTGGAGCGTTTTTTCTGAACACCCTTCAACGCGTTTTGCAGCCAAAAACAAGTCCAAAAGCCTGCCATTTTCCAAAGAATCTTCTTTTTGTGTATCATGAACAGCAGAGACGGAATATCCGCGCAAACATTGGCAAAGAACGGCTTTTAACTGTTCTTTTTGCCTATCGTTTAAGGCATTGCTCATTCTCTGTTGAATTTCTTTCATTAATTGTTCTTTCATATTGCCTTCCGTTTTTTAAGTTTTTGAAAAAACAAAACTATGCCAAAAACGGAATGCTCATACAAATTGTAATTTACACCGCCACGTCCGAAACATCAATCTCACCAGACATCAGCTTCGGCAACAATGCGTCGCGTAGCTGCGCAAGCAATATTGATCCCATGTTATTTTTTTGAATTTTAATATAGTAAGAGTTGAGTATTTTTGCAAAATTACTTGTGATATCCACGGGAAAAGAAAGTTTTACTTTTAAAGAATCGTTTGTACTCAAATTCGCTTGAGCTGTTCCGTGTGCAATAGATTTTAATGCAGATTTTGTTTCCGGGAATCTCATAATAAAATACGCCAATCCTTTCCATGCTGTTTCTCTTGGAACAATCTTAGCGACCCTTTGGTTTAATAATAGTTTTTTTTCGCAAACAATACCTATTCGTCCGACATTACCAGTAAGTGACATTAAGCCATCTCCTATATCCAAAAAACAATCTGGTGGCATTCCATATGGTATTTCATTTATTGAATCCGAACCAATAGAATCTATTTTCCCATCTTTTACATTTTTTATAGTAACTATCTTGAACGTACCATTCGAAACATAGGAAGAACTTTTAAATGCGAACCCATTTATAAAATATAGATAATCCCCAATTTCGCTTTTAGATAGATTAGATTTACATTTATATAATATAGCCTGCGCTTGGGCTTCTAAATTTTGATTTTCTTTTTCTAATTCATAAATTCTGCGACAAATTCTGAAATAATCTTCCCAATCTAAATTTTGATTTATTTTATTGTTCAGCTCTATCTTGTCGTCTATTGAAGATAAAATCTTTGTGATCTTTCGCATAACCCGATCATCTTGAGGTATTGAGATAGGGAAAGATCTAATTTCACCTAATGATAGGTATTGTTGGGTTGTACCTTTCAGTCTAGCTAGAATATCAGATTGAGCTGTGGGAGTTTTTAAATAATAGTATAAATACAATGATAAAATTTCATCATTAGTCTTTATTAGCCCAACATTTTTAATCGCAAAATCAGGCTCTTCTTTTACTATACATACTTCACCAATTGTACCTATCATCGAAAGCAAAATATCCCACTGATCAACTTTACTTCTTTGATTTACCATATCAAAATCTTTAAGTGAAATTTTATAAGCTGACGATAAATCAATTTTACCACCTTTTATATGCTTTGATGTAATTAAGAACCTTCCTTCAGCAGTTCTTTTCGGCGAATCATGAGTTCCATCTCTCACGTCACAAATATCACTTAATTTAACTTTTTTCCAATTGCTTTTCATTTGCCCTTGTATTATCTCATACTATCTATTGCAGCGCGTAAAATTGTACAAAATTCATCTTTCTCTTGTTCTGACTTTATCTCATCGATTTTGTTTTCTATATCCGGCATTACTTTTTCAAGCATCTGGATAGTTTCTGGAGTAATGACATCGATATGCTTTTTACCAGCGTATTTAAATAATGTTTCTCTAGCTTTTGTTAGATTTCCGTCGAGTATTTCAGCCATGGAATATATAATATCAAAAAGGGGTTTATGTATGAATTTTTTACATAAAGTTTTTGTAATTTCTTTTGTTTTGCCGGTATTTCGTGAATCTGAATATAAATTTTCTATGGCTTCAATAATAAGTTCTGATTCATTTTTGTAATTTAATATTTTACCAAAATACCTTTTTTCTTTTTCCGAATGTAAAGAGATTTGATTTGGATATTTCTCATCGCAGAATCTATCTAATGCATAAATGATCTTTTTTATATTTTCAATTATTCCATTTACTGTATTTAAGGAATCTTTCATTGATTCTATATATCCAATAAGAAAATTCTGTTCTATGGAGAGTTTCTTTCTTTCTAATAAAATATCTAAGTTACATGGAACTTTGATTATGCTCTTTTCTTCTTCTGTTAGTTGAATAGAATTAGAAAGATTTTCTTTTTGTATTGAATTATTCACTAAATTTTGGCGAAATACTTCTATGGACTTTTGCATGTGCTTCATGCACTTATCTAGTTGAAATAAATAGCCATATAGGTCTGGACTATTACGAGAGATAAAATTTATATTTAACTCTGAATATTTTAAGGAAAACTCTGCGACGGGAAACTTTCCTAATTCAAAAGAGTATAATTTGTTGTATATATTAAAATTAAATTTATCTTTTGATAATTTTATATAAATTAATGCATTACTCGCTATTCTTATATTTGAAGTTATGAACTCAGCAAGGTCAACTATTAAGTTAGAAATTCCAAATAAATCACCATAAATACAGTTTAAAGTTTCTATCTGTAGTTTTTTTTCTTTTAACTTTTCAGTTCTGTAAGAACTTAACCAGTATATGACGAAAAGATTTACAATGGCTCCAAGGATACCAAGAAGCAGTTGAATCCACTCTATCCAGCGTGCATTATTGTCATAGTTTAAGGCTATGAATAACAAAGCGCACACAAATATGCAACTTACTGCAAGCCAAAGTAAGCCTCTTAAGCATGGGCATGATGATATTTGATCGTTTTCAGATTTCATATCCAATACTTTTTAGTTGCTTGCGGATTTCGGCTTCGAGCTTGTGGGACTCTTCGAATAGTCCGGAAAGTTCGCCCGTCAGGCGCTTCATCTTTTCGTCAAAGGGTTCTTTGTCCTCCTCCTGCTCCTTTATGCCAACGTAGCGCCCAGGTGTTAAAATGTAGTCGTGCTTTGCAATTTCTGCGGTATCGACAACGGCGCAAAAGCCCTTTTCGTTCTCCAGAGTTCCCGCTTCGTATTTGTCGTAGGTATCGCCCAATTTTTTGATATCATCATCGCTAAGTTCGCGCAACTTGCGCGACTTCATTGTGCCCATTTCCCTTGCGTCTATAAAAAGCGTCTTTCCCTTTTGCTTCTTATTCTTGCTCAAAAACCACAGCGAAACGGGAATTTGCGTTGTATAGAACAGCTGTGGTGGCATTGCAATTATGCAAGAAACAAGGTCTGCCTCTATTATATTCTTTCTGATTTCGCCTTCACCGCTTGTTTGGGAAGAAAGCGAACCGTTTGCAAGAACCATTCCGATTTTCCCGAAAGACGGCTCCATATGAAAAATCATATGCTGTAGCCATGCAAAGTTTGCGTTGCCTTCTGGCGGAATGCCAAAACACCAGCGTTTGTCGTTTTTCAACTTATCTCCGCCCCAATCCGACATATTAAATGGCGGATTTGCCATAATGTAGTCGAATTTTTCGGTCGGGAAACGGTCGTTCATGAAGGTGTCGGCGTTATAATCGCCGAGGTTTGCCTCTATGCCGCGAATTGCCAAATTCATCTGCGCCATCTTCCAAGTAGTCGGGTTCGATTCTTGCCCGAAAACTGAGACATTTTTAAGATCACCTTTGTGATCTTTAACAAATTTTGCAGACTGAACAAACATTCCGCCAGAGCCACAAGCAGGGTCGTAGACCCTAATACCGCGAGTTCCGCGCCTTGCGCTGCTTAGCGGTTTTAAGATTTCGACAATCGTTTTCACCACGCACGGAGGTGTATAGAATTCCCCCGCCTTTTTCCCCTCGTTTTCGGCAAACTGAGCCAAACAATATTCGTAGGCACGCCCCAAAATATCGCGGGAATCACCATGGACACTCATTTTAACATTGGTAAAGAGGTCTACAACTTCGCCAAGCCTGCGTTTATCAAGTTCTGGGCGGGCAAACCCTTTGGGAAGAATGTTTTTAAGGCGCGGATTTTCCTTTTCAATTAGCTCCATTGCCTTATCTATAACTTTCCCAATTTCGGAGGTATGCGCGGCATACGAAATAGCTTCCCAACGCGCCTGCTGAGGAACAAAGAAGATTCCTTCGGCATCGTAGGCATCTCTATCTTCTTCAAAGCCTTCGCCATCTTTTAGCAATTTTTTATACCATTCTTCAAATTTGTCCGAAATGTATTTTAGAAAAATCAGCCCCAAAACAATATTTTTGTATTCCGAAGCGTCCATATTACCGCGAAGCTTGTCTGCCGCGCTCCAGATTTCCTTTTCAAAACCTACATTAGCTGTGTTTATGTCGTCCATATTATTTTTACAATCCAGTCTTAAAATAGGCAAAAAATCAGAATTCATCAAGTCCTATCTGCTGAACTTGTATGGGGAAAATGGGAACAATTCAAGAAATTGGTCTTTTTTACAGATTTTGTTTGCGCATTTTATGTTATATTTATCTAAAATATCATATTTTCTTTACCGACGAGCTAAGGAGCGGGAAATCTTGCAAGCTTCAACTTGATAATTATAAGCTTGATATAAAATATATACAAACAAAACATGAGACATTTCCCACTATGTCTCATTGTATAAAAAGCCATCAAATGCGCTATTTTACTGGGTTTGCGCTCTATCGAGATAGAAAAAAGTGGGACATTTCAAAAATACCATTCGCTCCGACAAACAACCCTGCCGAACGTCCCTGCCGTTTCTCGGCGTTTAAATAGATTCCTTTTGATGCAAATAATCGTTTAAAACCTCTCTCGCATAGTAGTATGCGCGTTCTCTATATCGGTTCCAACTTAATAATAGTAGTAGTATTGAAATTAAATAAGCAATGGGATTATTATAGAAATTATATATTATAAAAATTGAGATTATTAACACAGATGTGAGTATTGTACGCGAAAAAGCATACTGAGCATTAAATTCAGGAACTCTGGTTTTAGACTTATTATTTGAGACTCTCATCGCTACTGCGAACATTTCTTGTTCATGGGGGTTATTTTTCCCAATATCGTTTTTGAGCATATCGATAGCTTTTGGGGCTTGATAGAAACGAACTTTAGATATTCCCGAGTATTTTTTTGGGGAATTAACTTGTAATAATTTAATAGATGGCATACCACCTATAGTAAAGAAGTAAAAGCTTTCCAATAAGCTACCTAAGGCATTTATGAAGTAGCCAACAACAAAACCTCCTGCTAAATAAGGGATTGAATAATCGTTATTATATGCAAATCCCAAAATCGAAGAGAAAACGACAAGCGTTAAATATCCGATTAGAGCTTGAGAGAGTATATCGTAGTATTTGAAATTCATCGTTGAATATGATTTGGGGATGCTTTGTCTGTATAATATGAAACGCCATAGGTGCTTGAAATATCAATATAAACACATCCGTTACTTCGTGTCGTTAACACCTTCCCATAATATTCTTTTTCGTCACTTAAAGATTTATATTTTATTCCTTTGGCATATTGTGTGTATTGACTAGCTACATCGCTAGGACCTGTTTTTTCTGCTTCACTATCCTTTGAATGAATTACTACATCTACTTTATTACACAATTCGAAGAGAGCATTTGGGAATCCTGATTTATGCCCATGATGAGGAGCAATTAATATATTAACGCCACTTTTGATTGTAGTACAAAAATCTGAATCGTTATTTTTTAGCCATTCCCACGCTGGTCGTTCTAAGTCGCCAGCAAATAAAATAGAAGTATTATTATATTTCAAAAATCTAAGAATACTTGAATTATTTCGAATCTTTGTGTTTAAATTTGAATCATTTTTTACTTTATCAATCGGGATTGAGAAAGTTTTATCAATAGATAAACCCCAATCTATTGATTCTGTATTTGGAGTTCTATACTTGCGGTCTAATGATTCTTTGTAATCTCCATTTATTTCAGCCGAATCAGGAAATTCTTCGGTATAAGTATGTCTTAATAGATATGGAGGTAATTCTTTCGATATGCGCCCCGCATTTCTAACATGGTCATCGTCAGGATGCGTTATATGCAAAAGCGTAAGGGGATATCCTTTTTTATATTCTGACATCGACAACCATTTTTTACATCTATCAATGACATCTATAGGATTTTTCTTATCTGAATCTTGAGCTGCACAACCACAATCGATCATCATCCCATAATATCTAGGTTCAGGACTAACAACCAAAGAACAAGCAGCATCTCCAACATCAAAAATTATCACTTTCATGTTATATATTTTATTTTGAAGACAATGAGAGTCAAGAAAATCCTTCAATATACACGCTATATTACTTATAGATACAATCCTAAAGTATTACATCCGCGAGGTTTTTCTAGCGGATTTTAAAAGAGTTTTTAGAAATAGATTTTGCCTAAGTGAAGTTTCGCCCTCCGCCTGTTCCCTTCGGGGCGTTCGGGCTGCAACTCCACTGCCGGCAAAATAGGGAAAATAGGTAAAATAGACAAATAGGTAAATAGATATAATTTTCCCATTGTGGAATTTTTTCTTCCATTTGGGGCATACCCATTAAGCCAAAATGGTAAGCTGTTGGTAAGGATTTCTGCCAGATTTTAGGTCAATTACTAGGGACTTACGGCATTATGCCCACAAAAAAAGCAACGAATGCGAAAATGGCAATATGCTGCTTAACAAAAACATACCCGCGCCCCCACGTGGAATCGAACCACGATTTAGCGTTTAGGAAACGCCCGTTCTATCCGTTGAACTACAGGGGCGGGATAAAGAAGGTATGAGACCAGATGTCGGTTTGAAAGTCAAACAAAATTCAAGTTTTAATGTGTATTGCAATCTATTTTCCTATTTGTCTATTTACCTATTTGCCTATTTCTCTCCGACTGGCAGGCCTCACACCTATTTATCTATTTGCCTATTTCACCTATTTGCTAAAACAGATCGTCGTCATCGTCGGTTTCGATGCCAAGCACCTGTTTTGCGTCGTTCAGTCTATCTTTCAAAACGACGTATCTTCCTTTGCCTTTTTTGACGATTTCGTAAAGGTCGGGGAACGTATGGACGATAAATTCCACGCGCTCGCTGCGCAGACTTGAATATTGGTCAAAGAAGCTGATTTTTTTGTAGAAACCGTCGTTTTGCCGAATCATGGCGTCCATTTTAGCCCTGTCGTGTTCAATTTCAGGGAGCATTCCGCTTGAAAACAAAACCACCGAAACGCAAATTGAATATGAGACAACCCTGCATGCGCGTTTTGCGATGTCGGCGGTGATGCGGTCCGCGCCTTCCGCATGCGCGAAAATAATCGCAAGCCTAATTGCGTTTTCCCGCGCCTTGCCGAGCAAAGGCGCTTGTGTGCGCAGTTTGCCGTTCATAAGTTTTGTATTAAAGGCGTCGAACTCCCAGAAATAATCAAAGGCGTCTTGGTCGGTGTCAAACCATACTGGCAGGCCCTTCTTGCGGATTTGGTAAGTCTCCGCAAGAAGCGTTTCCCATCTGGAAATTGCGGATTCGTCAAGCGGGATATTTTCTTTTGAGGCGGGAACGGTCTTGGGAGCGCCTCTGCAATAGAGAAATCTTCCTAGAAATCCGCTGCCTATAAAACTGCCTTTGTTCTTTGCAACGATATTGTCTATTATGTCGTTTTGCACCATCCAAAGCAGTGAAATGCACGGATTGGGGACACTTGAAATCCCGTTTACAATTCGGTTGTGCTTTATTGGCTCGCCGCACCAGCCGCTGTTTAGGGTCTCGGTGTCATCGCCTTGCTTGCGATAGTTGCCGGCTACAATATAGATGCTGTCTCTGGCTTCTTCGCACACGGAGAATATTTCGCCTCCGCTTGCCTCCATTGCCTTTATCAGAGCTTCCGACGTGGAATTTTTTACGATAAAATCTGGATTTCGCGGAAGTTTTGGGGTATCCGCTGTTTCGTCGTCAAAGCCGAAGCCTTCTTTGTCGTTAAGCTTGTCCTGCGCGAGCTTTGTTTTCGACTTCTTGAAAATCTCCAGCTCTTTTTCGTACTGGGAGATTTCCCGCAAGACGCGCCTTTCCAGATTCGAGAAAAGAGCCCTTATGCTCGCGCTTTTGCCGGTGGAGCTTTCGCCGACACCTAAGACAAAGATATTTGCATTTTGCGTATATCCGCCGCTTACTGCGTTTTTTGCCTTGAATACTCTGCCCATCGCGCCGCTTAGAATTCCGCAGGCGCAAAAGCAAAGCAGCTCCATTGGCAAATTTCTTGCGGCGGAATAGGTCTTTGCCACGTCGCGTATAACTTTCGGAAAGGCGTCTATGGGACATTCGCTTTCGTAAAACTCCCTGTAGGCCTCCGACAGCGTTTCCATAGTTGCAAAAAATTGCGGACTTTCGGGCTTTTTAAACATTTTCTACTTCCTCCCAAGCTATGTTGCCGCTTTTGCAATGCGCGATATGCGTCTGCGAAATTTCAGAGTTTGTAAATGGCTCGCAGTGGCTAAATGTAAAAACGGACTCTTTCTTCGTTCCCAAAACAGCGGACATGATATTTGCATATATCCCTATTGCCTTCCCGCCCATACACCATTTTGCGGGGTGAAGCCTTTTGCTCCAAAACATCGGCTTGTCGAAATGGTGGATCAAAACCATTGCGAAGTTGTGCTTCGATTTTAGCCCATTTATTTTGCAAAAGAGGTCGGCAACCGCCGCATGGTCTGAAAAGTTGCAATGCACAAACGACGACAGCGAATCCACAATTACCACATCGTATTTGCCCGCGCTTAAAGAGGCGTCCAGTTTCGATATGAATTCGTCCACCGAATAGTAGCGGCCTGTTTTGCAGGAGATGCGCAGGTTTTCGTTTAGCCTGTCAGCGTTCGGCTTTTCATCGAGCGCAAACTGCGAGACAATCCCTCGAAAATAAATCTTCTCGTCGATAATCGGGTTTTCATTGTGGAGCAAAAGCGTCTTGGCGGGCTTAAAAATTTCAAGGCCCAGCGTTTTTTCTCCAAAAGCGAGCCCGAGGGAAAGCTGCATGGCAAGAACGCTTTTGCCGATTCCTGTCGCGCCCGAAATCACCCACGTTTGACCCTTGCGCAGAAAGTTTTTATCGATAACAACGTCGTCAAATGAAAACATCGACTCGTTTTCTTCGGCTAAAATTTGGCTTATCGTGCGAATTCTCATTAGATTTCTCCTTTCTTCGCGCTTTTGGCGGGGCGGACTATAAAGCAGTGGTCAAGCAGGACGTCGCAATCGCTTTTCTTGTAGCGAATGCACTTGCCCGAAAGACGGTAGCTCGGCAGTTTGCCCTGTCTGCGGAGCTGCTCAATGAAGGTTGTGCCAATATTGAGATACTCCGCCACCTCTGCGCGTGTAAAAAGCCTGTCGCTTGCGTCAGGCTGCGTTAATGTTTGAGTTATTGCGGATTTTTTCTTTTTCATGCAGAATGTCCGCGTGTCAAATTTTTCAAAAATAAATAGCCGTAAAATTGCGCAAAAAATCAAATTGGAAGGCTGAAAAAAATAGTTGGGAAAGTGGTTTCCCAAGAAGACGGAAAAACGACACAAAATAAAAGTGTGTCGATTTTGGATTATATGGCGCAAAAAAATTTGGCAAAAATTGCTTGGTCGGGGGGAAATGTTTCACTGGTAATACAAATGGGAATTCCAAGATATAAACTTCCATTTTCCGCAAAATTTGCCATGCGTTCCGTTTTTCAGAGCCTTTATTTGTCTTATTAAAAAACAGCCAAATAAAAATTCTCAAATAGGCTATTATCAAATGGTAATGGGATTGAAAATAAATGGATTATGCGCTTGATTTGAAACGCTTTTTATGTATTTTTCGTTTCATGATAAAGCGGACAGTAGAGGAACAAATTCTTAGAAAAATCAGTTTTTTGGAAAGCGGCAGGGTGTTTTCGTCAACAGATTTTGCGGACATCGCAAACCAAAACACAATTAGGACGGCGTTAAGGCGTCTTACTCTGGCAAAGAAAATCGACGCCCTTGGGCATTCTCTATATTATAAGCGAATCTGCACAAAAGAATTTCCCTATGGATATAGGCCAAAACATCAATCCATTGCCAATGCCATAGCGCGAAGATTCTCTTGGAAGATTTTTCCGACGCTAGCAGATACCTTTGCGTATTTTGGCTTAGACAAAAGCGGCGATTTTGTATTTCCAAGCACTGGTCCAAACAAAAAATTTGAGTTTGATCTGTTTGAATATCCAAGACCGGTAGAATTTAGGCATATCCCGCTTAAATTGTCCCGAATTGCCGACAAGAAAGCCTTTATGTACGTTCAAGCCCTTGTAGCCTTGGGCGAAGATTCCGAAGAAATGAAGCTAATATTTGCAAAGACTTACACAGAGGATTTAAGAACAGTCATCAGAAAAATAACCTATGCGCCGCTAAGAATCCAGAATGTGTTTTTAAAAGAGCTTAAATCGAGGGATAACGGCAAGTCGGCTTCGGAGAATGCGAATGCTGAAAACATCAACAACGCCTTTAATAAAGTGCAAGAAAACCGAACCCTTGCCAGAATATTTCGCAGCTTGTCATAGCTTGTGCGCTACTTGTATGTTACTTGTACGTTAGTTGTATGTTAGTTGTATGTTTTGGAGCGATTATCCACGTTTCCCAAATCGACATATTCTCATATTCCGCACATGTGCGGAATTTGGAGTGCCCGCCGTTATTCTTCTGGCAGAATCTCGAAGTATTTTATGGCGTCTTTTTCGCGGGCAAGGCCGTTGTAGTGCTGTTTTAGGACATCTACGGCGTGTCCCATTTGCTCGGCGGTTAGGTATGCGTTATTTGTCAGCGCGAGGTAGTAGGTCGCCGCTGAATGGCGCAGGCCGTTCTTTATCCAGTTGCCTTTGCCGAGGCTCTCGTGAAGCTTTTTTAGCACTGGAACTTTTCGTCTTGTAAGAATCTTTTTCTTTGTGCCGAGATCCCAGACGTACGGTTCGAGCCATTTCGCCAAGTTTTCAGGAATCTTTACGATTCTGCGCGATGCCGTTTTTGTAATTTCGCTGTCGAGTATGATTTCTCGGTCGTCGAGCCTTATTTTGTCCCAAGTCAGCCTTTTTAGCTCGGCGTTGCGTATTCCTGTAAAGGCGGCTATGGCTGTAAATGCGCGGATTTCGCTTTGCGGCGGCGTGGAGTTTAGAATCCTGCGCACTTCTTCGGGCGTGAATATTCCGGGCGTTCTGCCCCTTGCTCGCCAGCTTTCCACTTTCTCAACGGGATTGTTGTCGAGCCAGTCCTGCATTTTGCAAAACTTAAAAAATGAGTAGAGCGTTCGGCGATACTCGTTTCTTGAATATACGCCAAGTCTTGGCTTGTCTCCTTAAAAACCCTCATCGGGCGGCCGTCCACATGAAGTTTGTCGCTATCGGCATATTCGCGCTTCTTGAGATTTATAAGCCAGTGGAAAATTTCTTTGCCGCCAATTAGCGAGACAATCCTGTCGCGCTCAAAGCTTTCCATAAACCTAAATAAAATTCTTTCTACGCCCGTTAAATACTCTCCGGAAAGCTCTTTCTTTTGCAGGGATAGGCAATATCTATCTATTGCAAAATCGAGCCTTACGGAGCGTTCTTTCAGCTTGGAAAGCGCCTTGTATTCTTCTATTGCCCTATTCAAACTTATGCCGTGCGGCTCCAAGTCTTTGGTGAGTTTAACGTAGGTTAATACCGCGTTTGTCAAACTTGTGCGAAGGGGAGCTAAAAGCATTTTAGCTTCGACAAGCTCGCGCCTGTCTGTCGGCGAAATGCGGTTTGCCTCAACGCCCAATTTTTCATCGTAAACATTTTTTTCGCGGAAAAATTCGAGCGCTTCGGCTTCGGTGGAAAACCTGCGCGACCAGCGTTTTTGCTTGTCTGTGTCGAAATAGTAAACGACCCAGCGCTCGCGGTTTTTCTCGGCAACTTTCTTTGGGAAGGAAGGAGATCTGTTCTTCATACAAAATCCTTTCCTGTCAAAATTGCGCTTTGGTAAGGGATTGCCTTACCATTGGGCAAAAATCCCCTAACATACTTGCAGCTAACAATATTCTATTTGTTCCTAAACGCCAAATCGAGGTTTGATTCCTCATGAAGTCCGGATTGATTTTACAGGATAGTTGCGATATTGCAAAGCGGCAATTCTACGATATTCCCGCGCCCTTTATTGAGTGGTTTTTCGCATCAATCTTTTTCTCCATAGACTTTACTATGGACTATATTGATTTTGTTCTTCCCGAATGTTTACATACAAAAATTTAATATTTTCACTAAGAGGCGAGTTGGCATTTTTTATAAAATTATATGAGGCGGTTTTATCTCTTTATTATCGGAGTGATATTCTTGTAATAACTTTAATTCTCTTTAATTATCTTTTTAAAAAACTAACTCATTTCTACGGCGCATAATAACTATGTGCGGCCGTTTTATTCGACCGCATTTATTGTTTCTCTTCCCCCCTATTTATATAATATCTAAAATATATTTCAGCGCTTGCCGAAATGCTAAAAAATTTATATATAGTTAAATTTTTAATCTAACTTCTATATTTTATATAACGCGATAATCAGTGCCAATATGCAAGCTACTTATTTTCGGACTCATTTCATCAGCCCTATTGCCCTTACAATTGCTATCATTCCTTCTGCGGCTACATCGTTTACGATTTTTCCGTCTTTATTAAAATAATAAAAATTCATCATGCATGCGGAAAATTTTTTGCCGGTGGCTTTTATCCCCATAAAATCTCCGTCGTTTGTCCCCGAACATGTCCAGCGCACAGCAACTTTATCGTCACCGGCTATCAATTCCTCCAATTTCCACTGTACATCGGAAAAACCTTTGCGCATAAAGTACACTACCGATAAATATCCGTCTCCGCCGAATACGGGTTCGGGGGATGCGGGGGTATAGAACGAAGCGTCGCTTGCAATCAACTCGTCCGCCAGACTTTTGTCAGCCGTATTTATCATTGTTTCAAATTGCTTCATCTTTAATGCGATTTCTTCTTTTTTCATATATGCTTTCTCCTAGCCTTTCGGTATTTTATTTTTTTCGTAAGATGTCAGCAAATATGCTTTGCGCGTTTTGCCTATATTGGCAGAAAATATCTGTCTATCGGAAATGTCTATACTTTTATTTTAGGCGGCAGACTCTTGAGAATTATTATAGCGGCGTTGTTCCTTTTTTTTAATATCACAATTTTCTATCCGTAAAATAACTTGAAGGCTATTTTGTTTAAAGGCTTTGCGCCGATATTAAAATTGCATTAATACCTATGCGGTATGGGATTAAAAGTTTGACAAAACCGCATCGTTTATTGAGAAAAAAATACAATGAAAAACATAATACCTTTGGTTGTATCGGTCGTTCTTGGACTCGCTGCGGTTTTTGTCGTAAGTAAGACTCTGTTCGATAGAAAGGAAACTAAGGACGAAGCGACAATTTCTATAATTGTCGCCGCAAGGGATATTGACTCCGACGAAGAACTTGTTGAGGGGGCCCTTACATACCGCGACATTCCCAAATCCGTTCTTCCGCACGGCGCGTTATTATGGGAAAATGTCGCTATGATTTACGGGCAGCGCGCCCAGCATTCCATCGCCAGAAGCGACTACATATTAATAAGCGACATCCAGCTGAAAATATCTTTGGGCGATTGCTCGAAAGAGGGAGAGTGGACTATCCCGATAACTTTTTCGGATCCGGCTCTTGTTAAAATGTTAAGGCCCAACGATGAAATCGGAATTGTTTCGACGTACGTTTCGCGGAAGGTCGAGCGCATCCCGGGCGTTCCGGAAAACGAAAATGCAATTTCCCCGGCTGTGAGAGAGGCGGAGAGCCGCGAGACTTCCGTGCTATTGCCGTGCGTGAGAGTTATTGGGATTGCCAACAACAACGGCTCTTTTAGGGAGTCCGGCACTTCGAGCGGCACGATATTTGTGTCTCTGCCGCCGCAGCAGGCAATGATTGTAATTGCAGCGCAGCGCGAGGCTGAGCTTTACCCCGTGCTTAGAAAGCGCAACGATTCCAGCGCGCTTAACAGGAAGGAAATTGGCGTAGTAAACGAAAAAACTTTCGAGGGCATTCGCAAGGGTTTGCAATCTGCCGAATTGCCTTCTTCACCAACCGAAAGCGTTAGATGAAATACTATAAATTAAAATCAGCATTTTCTCCGTTTCTTCTGCTCTTGTCGGCGGCTATCGTTGCCGTGCCTACGTCGGGCTTTGCGGAGGCTCAGAGTGGCGAAGCGCCATCGCAGGCAGGTTCGCAGGCGGCGTTGCCGACGGAAAGCGTCACAATCTCTCAGGACGAAGTCAGGACTCTTGAAGTTCCATTTGAAATAATCGGGTACGAATCGTCTTCCAAGAGTGTTAAGATTTTAAGATCAAAGGGAAGAAGGCTTGAAATTAAGGGGGTTGAACCCGGCTATGCGGACATCTCTTTGAATTCAAACTCAATGTCAAAGACATTCAAGGTGCATGTCACAAATTCGCTCGCGTCGCTGTACCGCGACTTGTGCAAAGACATATCGGATTTCTCCGAGGTGACGGCGGAAATGTCGCACAATGCGATAACTCTTAGGGGCGAGATATCGAAATACTCGCGCTATCTTGCGTTTATGAATATCTTGGACAAATACCGCGATTCTTACCGCAACTATGTTGCTTACAAGCCCGGCCCCGAGATGTTCGACTCCCTCAGAAGGCAGCTTGTTGACGCGGGATTCAAGGTCGAGAACGACATCCCGAAAAAGGCCGGGACTGTCGGCATGAAAATTTCGTCGGGCATTCTCACATTTTACGGAAGAATGCTGTGCGACAACGATATTGAGGAGATTAAGAAAATAGTGTCGTCGCAGAAATGGCTTTCCGCGGGCCCCAATCCGACGGAGGTGGTTTACAATTTGGAAGTCGACGACACTCAGCTTGACGTCAATGTTGTAATAGTGGGCGTCACGCGCTCGCAGCTTGCGCGCATGGGAAATTCCGGGGCGAACGGCACGGTGCTTTCCGTAGATTTACAGAGCTGGTTTAGGTATCTTGCGGGCGAGCTTCCCCCGGGGCTTGGTTCCGACGCGCCTCAGAAATCCGGATTCGGCGGGCTTGCGTACATGAATACTGGCATTCAAGGCGCCATACAATTTTTTGGCGAAAACGGCGTCTCCGATTTCAGGGACGGCGGCCATGTGACTATTACGAGCAATTCAAAGGGCGTGCAGCAGGCAGTGTATGAAAACGGCGGAATTTTGAATGTGGAGATACACGGCAGGGACGTTGCCGATCTCAAAGAGATAAATTTTGGGCTTACGATAAAAGTCAGCGGCGGGCTTGTAAAGGCCGACAAAGTTCGGCTGATATTGGAGGTTGAAAAGAGCCTCGCGCCAATAAAGCAGGACGACGACTACCTCCAGCGCAAGACCAGAAGCAAGAGCGAGATTGTCTGCAATCTCGGGCAGACCGCGGTCATATCCGGCCAGCGCGAGATTACGCGCACAAAGAGCGACTCCGGATACGCTTTCCTCAGGCACGTTCCTGTATTGAGCTCGCTTTTCGGCTACGAGGAGGAGAATGTCGAGGAGTTGCAGTTGTTGATTTTAGTGTCGCCCCAGATTGCCGGCAATGCTGTTGAAATGCTTTCAAAGCCGTCGGCGGAAACGTCGGGGGTCGAGGGGGACGTCTCGAAGGGAATTGCGCCCGATGCGGATGAGCTTCGCGAGAATTCAAACAAGTCGCGCGCAGAGAAAATGTTTACATGGTAGCGCGCGTTAAAGTTAAATCGGCGGACGGGCGGTCGAGATTTTTTGAGATTCCCGAAAACGCAGTGCTGACAATCGGGCGCTCCGACGCGGCGGATATCGTCCTCGA
>URAJ01000008.1 GCA_900545715.1 uncultured Opitutales bacterium | reverse complement strand
CCAATACTCACCGACAGCGGCGGATTCCAAGCGTTCAGCCTATCGAGCCTGCGCAAAATCTCCGAGGACGGCATATCGTTCGCCTCGCACCTCGACGGCGCAAAGCTTTTTATATCGCCGGAATCGTGCATGGGAATACAAAAAAATTTGGGCTCCGACATCTGCATGGTGCTCGACGAGTGCATTCCCTACCCCTGCGAAAAACAAAAAGTCATAAAATCAGTCGAGCGTACGTTACGATGGGCAAAGAGGTGCAAGGACGAATATTTGCGCCTCGGACTCCCGCAAAGAGGAATTTTGTCGTTTGGCATAGTTCAAGGCGGCTGCTACGACGACATCAGGAAGCGCTGCGCCGAAAGCTTGGCGGAGCTCGACTTTCCCGGATATGCGATTGGCGGAGTGAGCGTCGGCGAGCCAGAGCCGCAAATGCTCGAGCAAGTGGAGGCTTCCGCCTCCGGACTTCCGTTTGACAAGCCCAGATACGTAATGGGAGTCGGCACTCCGCCGCAACTTTTAAAAATGATAGCCCTCGGCGCCGACATGTTCGACTGCGTAATGCCCACGCGCCTTGCGCGCCACGCCGTTGCCTTCACTCCCGACGGCCCCATAAACCTCAAAAACGCAAAATTTGCCGAAGACTCTTCCCCTCTCGACAATGAAACCGGCGGATATTCCTCAAAATTCTCGCGGGCATATATTAGGCATTTGGTGAAGGCCAATGAAATGCTTGCATGCACGCTGATTTCCATGCACAATATACGCTTCTTCCAAAATCTTATGCAAAAGGCGCGCGAAGCCATAGAGTGCGGCAACTACGAACAGTGGAGCGCCGAAACAATCGCGCGCTACGAATCTTCCGAAAACGATAAATGAAAATAACCCTCCTAAAATATTTTGACCGCCCCGCCCTCGTCGGCTTGGATTTCAACCTGTCGTACGCCGACCTATTCGAGCGCGCCAAGCGCGCCGAGGAAATTTTCAAAAAAAATCCCCCTGAAAGGGTTGCGATTTTTGCGGAAAATTCCCCCGAATGGGTGTTTGCGCTCTACGGGGCATGGAGGGTCGGGGCGGCGGTAATACCGATTGACGCAAAGTCGTCCGCCGCCGAAACGGCTTTTATATTGTCCGACGCCTCCCCACAAATTCTCTGCTGCGACCGCGCGAATTACCAGACCGCCTTGGAGGCTGCAAGCGGGCTTGCGAATAAGCCGGAAATACTTGTTTTGGAGGATATATTTTCAGAGGAAAATTTGGGAAATAAAATATCCAATCCCGAAGAATGGGGAGTTGCGCGCGAAGACACCGACATGGCGTTTATAGTGTACACATCCGGAACGACCGGGAACCCGAAGGGAGTGGTGCTTACCTTTGCGAATATGTACGCCAACATGAAGGCGGTAGCGGAGGCAAAATACTATTTCGACGGAATAAGAGTGCTGATAATGCTGCCATTCCACCATATTCTGCCGCTTATGGGGACTCTCGTAATGCCGTTGCACGTCGGTGGGAAACTGGTTTTCCCAAAATCGATATCGCCCGCCGACATTGCGGGAGTGCTGCAAAAATATCCGGTTGACATGATAATAAGCGTACCGAGGTTCTATGAGCTGCTGCACTCCAACATAATGTCCAAGATAAACCATTCGGCTGTGTTGAGAGGGTTGTTTTCGCTGGCGAAGGCCGCAAACAGCCGCAAGTTTTCCGAAAAACTTTTTTCGGCAATACATAAAAAATTTGGCGGAGAGGTAAAATTTTGGATATCCGGCGGAGCGGCGCTCGACCGCAAAGTTTGGGCTGATCTCGACACGCTCGGATTCGGCGTGCGCGAGGGCTACGGAATGACCGAATGCGCCCCGATTATCGCATTTCCAAGAATCGGGAGGATAAAAATCGGCTCGCCCGGCGAAGCGCTTCCCGGAGTTGAAATCAGGATAGTAGAGGGGGAAGTCGCCGTAAAGGGCGGCAACGTAACACCTGGATACTACAACCGCCCGGAGGAAACTCGCGAGGCAATCCGCAACGGCTGGCTGTTTACGGGAGACCTCGGATATGTCGATGAAGACGGATTTTTATTCATTACCGGCAGGCGCAAAGAAATAATAGTTTTGCCGAATGGCAAAAATATAAATCCCGCAGAGATGGAGGCGCAGATTGCGGCGCAATCTCCAGAAATTCTCGAAGTGGGAGTTCTGATGTACGAAAACATTTTGCAGGCAATAATACGTGTAAAGCCTGAGTTTATAGAGAAGTCAGGAGGAATCGAGGCCGCCGAAACCATTATAAGGGACACCGCAGTCCTCCCCTACAACCGCTCTGCTGCCACTTATAAGAGGATTATAAGAATTGCGCTTACGACGGAAGATTTGCCCCGAACGCGCGTGGGCAAGCTTAAGCGCTACCACCTTGCGGCGTATCTCGAAAACATATCGCGCCGCAAGGCGGAGCCGCCCAAGCCTGAACCAAACTCAAAGACGTACGCCGAATTAAAAGAGATGCTTTCTGGTCAAATTTCTATGCCAGTGTCGGCGGATTCCCATATGGAGATGGATCTTGGGCTCGACTCGCTCGGCAAGATTTCAATCCAATGCTATGTAAAGGAAAACTGCGGTGTTGACGTCACAGAGAGGGATTTTGAGAAGTATCCCACACTCAGGCAATTTGCAGAATATGTGGAAAAGAACCGCAATTCGTCCTTTGAGCCGCAGCTAAAAAACATAACTTGGGCAAACATAATCAACGCCCTTCCCCGCCCCAAGCTTCAAAAGCCCCACTTTTTCCATTTTGCGACAATTTCGTTTTTTAGGACTTTGATGAAATTGTTTTACAGGGTTAGATACTCTGGGCTCGAAAACATAGAAAGCGGCGAGCCGCTTATAATAGCACCAAACCACCAAAGCTATCTCGACGGGGCATTCGCCGTAGCGCCGTTTACAAAGACTCAAATATACAAGACCTACTTTTTTGCAAAATTGAGAAAAATACTAAAAGGCGGCTTCCTAAGAACTTTCGCCGAGAGGAGCAATGTCGTGATAATGGATATCAACGACAATGTGAGCGAATCTATAAGAAAACTCGCCGAAGCGCTTAGGCAGGGCGACAGAGTTGTCATATTCCCCGAAGGAACCCGGACTAAGGATGGCAGCGTTTCAGAATTTAGAAGCACTTTTGCAATTTTGGCAAAAGAAATGAACGTAAAAGTAGTCCCCGTTGCCATACGCGGCGCGTATGAGGCGCTGAAGCCGGGTGCGACATTCCCTAAATTCGGCTCCGATATCTTCGTGCATTATTTGAAGCCGATGAGCATCCGCGAGGGCGAAACATACGAAAAATTCTGCAAAAGAGTCCGCGAATGCGTCGAGAGGGAATGGGAAACTATGAAGCCTCTCATCGGCGCAAAAATGGGATAGCCGAGAAAATCCACCTTGGCACTGCACTCTTTTATTTTGCAAATATGGGTTTATATTAGACTGAAAACGGTCTAATAAAAATCTGTATATGCTCTTATTTTTCTGAATGTAGATATACATTCTCCTGAGATTAGTTCTTTTTACAGCCCGCAACTTTGGGCGCGTATCGGGGATTGAATATATTGCAGAATTTTCGGAAATGCGCATAGACCGAGCCCAGAATTGATTTACTTAGGCAAAAGGGTCAAATTGTTTTCCATTCACCCACCCCGCAAATGCAAAACGTCATACGGCTTGCAAAACGCAATTTTATATTTTCAGAAATTTTAGAAACAGCCCCCAAAAAACTTAAAAAGATCAAACCGCAAAAAAATTTCCGCAAAAGAACTTTCAAAAAGTTTCGCGGTGATATTAAAAAATTGCGGAGGAAGAAAACCCCAATTGGCTAAGCGGGAACGCAAACCTCGCAGGCGTTCTTTTTTTATTAAACGTAAACCTCGCGGGCGTTCTTTTTTTTATTATAAGCCAATCCCGCTCCACCGCCCGAAAACCGGGTAAAATCTTCCGCCGGCCCTGCGCCTTGGTTAAGCAAAAATAGAATCAGTAATGGCGGACCCTGTAAAATCTCGGCCGTTCCCTTCTCTGTGCGTATCGGCTGTCTTCCCCGAAATTTTCAGGCGCGTTTGAGCTAAAAGCTTCATTGTTTGCGCGCGGCGGAATGCCGCTAAATTTTGCGGCTTTTTCAACGACTTCTTTTGGCAGATTTTCACTGGCAATAGGCGGCCAATAATTTGTCACCCCAAAAATAAACAGCTCGCCGCGGACTGCGAGTTTTTTGATTTTGGAGTCGTACCACACCTCGCATTTGTATTTTTTGCCGGTGTCCGGATCTACTACAGTCCCCACATATCTTCCGTTATTCGAGAGTTTGAGGCCAGTTATAAAATCCAAACCGCAAATAAACGGCTGGGATTTTATGCCTTTCGCCCTTTCTTTCGGAGACAGAAAAGTTTCAGCAACGCTCCCGAAATCGTCGTATATCAGAACCATTCTCGCGGTGAAAACCCCGCCGCTTTCGTAAAAATACGCAACACTTTCCGGATTGTTCGTTTTTGAATCCGGAATGACCCAAAAACCTGCGATTCCGCCGGCGCAGACGCGAATCGAAAGCGCGGATAGTATCGCCAGCAAATAAAAGAATCTTTTCATGGTTTAAGAAAAAAATATCCGCGAATTTTAGAAAAATCAAGGCGTAATAGCAGTTTAAACTATTTTGAGGTTTTAAAGACATATACTTTTTTGGGAAAAACCGCAAAAAAACGCAAACGGAGTTCGTCTTCATTTGCGCGGATAGGGCAAAAATAAGGCGGCATTTTTGCGCCGTCTAAAAAAATAGGCTGTTTTTTATTGATTTTCCGAAACGAATGGTATTTGTTTTACCAGATATATGCGTAAAAGTGTACGCGTGTAGCTTAATTTAATACAGCGGAAACCGTAAAGACTGAAAATATTATTACAATCATAGAAAGGAAACATTGTGGCAAACTTAAAGAAGAAAAGACGCCTCAAGATGAACAAGCATAAGCGCTCAAAGCGTTCAAAGGCAAACCGCCATAAGAAGCGCACGTGGGACTGCTAAGGTTTCCGGCATAGGCAGAAGGCGGAACTGCTCTTAAATTGACGGCGGAACCGCTCTCCGGCTGACAAGCCTTCCAATGCAAGCGCAGAGTGAAGGCTATCCTCAATGAAGGCAAGTAATCGACATTCCTTCGGTTGCCAAAACTTTTAAATGAGGCAGAACGCGGAAACACGCAGCCTAATGAAGGCAATAAACCGTTTACCGTTATAATGCGCGCAAAACGGTTTTAAATGCGGGAATCAGAGCAAAGAGTTCCATCGTAAAGATTCGACACAGGTTTTTTATTTAATACGCCCGATTGCCGTCTTTACATACATTTTTAACAACCGCTTTTGCGGTTGTTTTTTTTATCTGCCCATAAAAGTTCACACTGCGGCGCCTGCGGGGAACGATAGAAAAACTGCGCACCTGCACGATAAACGCATAGTTGACAACCTCAAAAGCATTCGTATATTGCAGTTAGTTTGACCTGCCTTCATTTTGGTATTTCCCTTTTCATTTAAAGCGCATTGAAGGTACCAAGAAAACTCGCATTCTCGCAAAAAAATTGGGCAAGTTTCAGACTACTTTATTTATATAACTCCAAGCTGTTTCAGCGAATCTTATAAAAAAACTATGATTACAGTAAGTTCATACTCCGCCGCAATAATAATGTGTTTCATTACAATGCTCTGCTGGGGCTCATGGGCAAATACCCAAAAAATGGTCAAGGGAAACTGGCCCTTTCCGCTATTTTATTGGGACTACTCGATAGGAGTGCTGCTATTCTCACTCGCATTGGCTTTTACAGCAGGCTCGTTCGGTTCCGCGGGGAGAGCTTTTTTGGCGGATATTTCGCAAGCGCAATGGCAATGGCTGGGGACGGCATTCATAGGAGGCGCGGTATTTAATATCGCAAACATTTTGCTCGTTGCGGCGATTGAAATCGCGGGGCTTGCGGTTGCATTCCCTGTCGGAATAGGGCTCGCGCTCGTTTTGGGCGTAGTGACAACATACTTGGCAACACCCGAGGGGAATGTCCCGATGCTCGCAGCGGGGGTTGCGCTTGTATGCGTTGCGATAGTTCTGGACGCCGTAGCGTACGGAAAGCTCGGAGGGGGAAAGTCGGACGTAAAGAAGGGCGTTTTTATATCGGTCGTTGCCGGGGCGCTTATGGGATTCTTTTACAGCTTTGTCTCGAAATCCATGGCGGCGGCAGACGCCTCTGGCGCGCTGGAATCCGGTAAGCTAACGCCGTACACGGCGGTCGTTATGTTTTCGCTCGGCCTGCTTTTATCAAATTTCATTTTCAACGTTACGATGATGCGCAAACCGCTTTCGGGAAGCCCCTGCACCTTTGCGCAATATTTTGGAGGCAGCTTAAAGACCCATGCGATAGGCATATTGGGCGGGATTATTTGGAGCTGCGGAATGAACTTTAACATACTCGCAGCCCCCGCTGCTGATCCTGCGCTCGCATACGGGCTCGGACAGGGCGCGACAATGGTATCCGCCCTATGGGGGGTTTTCATCTGGAAGGAATTTGCGGGCGCGCCGAAAGGGACGAATAAGCTGATTGCATTGATGTTTGTATTCTTTGCGGCGGGGCTTGGAATACTTGTAGCGTCTAAACTTTAATGAAAGAGCAAAAAATGCAGGAAAAATCCATTTTGGTAGTTGGCAGCGTAAACGTCGATATGGTTGTAAAAACCCCGCGCATACCGTCTCCCGGAGAGACTATTCTCGGCGGAGTGTTTCAAAAATTCGAGGGAGGCAAAGGCGCAAACCAGGCTGTCGCCGCGAACGCAGCATTCGGCGGAACCCGTTTTTGTGCGGGAGTCGGAGACGACTCATTTGGGCGCGACTACCTGTCGAGCCTGGGCGCTCGCGGAATAAACGTAGAGTTGGTAAAAATTTTTAAAGACTTTCCCACAGGCGTCGCATTAATCACCGTGGACGAAAGCGGGCAAAACTCCATAACTGTCGCGCCCGGGGCAAATATGGCGCTCTCGGAAGGCGATATGGATTCGATAGATTTTTCCGCATTCTCGCATGTATTGTTCCAGCTCGAAAACGACATTTTGACCGTTGCGAGGGGGCTAAACCTTGCGAAGAAGGCCGGCTGCGAGACTATTCTCACCCCGGCTCCCGCAAAAGTTTTGCCGAAGCAAATGCTGCGCGACATCGACTATATCGTCCCCAATGAGATTGAAATCTTGCAGATAGTACCCGACTGCCGCGATGCCGAAGATGCCGCGCAAAAGCTCATAAGCTCAGGCGTAAAAAACGTCATCGTAACCCTCGGAAAGCGCGGCTGCGACCTCTACAACGGCTGCGGCATAAAGCATTTCCCCACATATGAGAATATCCGCCCCGTGGATACCGTCGGCGCGGGCGACTGTTTTACAGGCTCGCTTGCGGGAGGGCTAAAAATATGCAAAAATTTGGAGAGGGCGATAGAATTTGCGACGGCGGCGGCATCGCTAAAAATCTCCAAAATGGGCGCGCAGTCGGTCGCGACTCTCGAAGAGGTAAAAAAGCTTGCCGCGCAATACCCTTCGCGCTGATTTTAACTATCTTTTAGTTTTATTGGAGATTTCCATTTTCCGCCGGCAGATTTTCGTGCAGCGGATTTTTTTTGCGATGGTTCCACAATCCGACGGGTTAAATGCAGTTTTAAAAGGCTTCGGGCCGCAGTCGATTTTCTTGAAAAAAAAACTTTTTACAAAATATTTTACCGGCGGTTTTCGCGCCCATTTTTTATATAAAAAATTTCCAAAACGCTTTGCGTGGCAAGTTAAAATGAGCTGTTGTGTCTTGGCAAAGAGGCGTTTTTTTTAATACTTGGATTTATTATAAAAACGTTTTGATTTTATATAGAAAAGCGGAGTTCGGCGCGCATAAAAATCGGAGCGCATTTGCAAATTTTACAATACAAGCGCATGCAAATTCCGCAAAAGATTAACCTGCAATTGCGCGCCGAAAAGCGAAGTAAAAAAGATTCAGAAAGATTATATTCTATGCTTGCCCGCCTCGCGCCGCACTGACAGCGCAGTTTTCGATAAATTGTCCGATATTTCGCGCGCCGAATCCATAAGCTTTGATTCGTCATCGACAGCTTTTTTGAGGGCGCGCGCGTACGACTTTATTGAATCTCCCTCGCCGCTTTGCGTTCTAATGCCGTCGAGCAACAGAGTGAGGCGCGGGGGAATGCCCTGCACTTTCTGGATTATCTCGGAGAGCCCTTCGTTTACTTTTTTGGATTGAGCCGAAACTTCTGAGAATTTGGAGTCGAATTCTCCCACTTTTTTAGAGCCTGCCTCAGAAAGCGAAGATATGCCTTTTACGATATTTTCAATTTCGAGCGTCGCGGTCGATGTTTGGTCGGCGAGTTTCCTCAACCTTTCAGCTACAACCGCAAACCCCTCACCGGATTTTCCCGCCTTTTTTGCCGCAATAGAGGCATTTAGCGACAACAGATTTGCCCTGTCGGCAAGCTGTGTCATTGATTCCACCATCGCCCCTATCTTGCGGCCGGAAGCGAATATCTCCCCGAGAGAGTCGCTAAAATCGGAAGCGCACGCCTCCAATCCCGACATTAGCTTATTCATTTTTTCAAGCCCACCGAGAGCGTTCTCGGCCTGCCGCACGGAAATTTCCGAAACATCGTCGATTTGCTCGACGCTGTGTTCGAGATTTACAGACATATCCGAGATTTTTTGAGAATGTAAAATAATCTTATCCGAGAAATTTTCTATGCGCCTGCTTATTTCAGACCTCGACGACACGTCCGAAGACAGCCGCTCCGCCCCTTTTAAGATTTCCGACGCCCCGTTGTATGATTTCGACGCCAAAGTATCCAGAGAGTCCTTGATGGAATCTATCGAAGCCGCAATCATCTGCGAGTCCGACTTCGGCATCTCCCAGAGTCCGTCGGCGGGCGCGAACCCTGAAACTTTCCTTAAAATAGAGGAAATCGGCGCCGAAAAAGCCTTTGCAAAAACCGCGCACGCCGCCGTCGCGAGCGCCAAAACTACGATAAGAATCAGAACTATTCTGTACGCGAGGCTTCGGACTCCCGATAGAACCTCCGAAAGATCGGTCTTCATAATTACATACCAGTCAAGCTGCGGAATGTAGTCCCATGCGGCGACAACCTCTTTTCCCCGGTAGTCGCGCGCGAGCGAATATCCCGAATCCTTAAAATCTGGCGATATCTTTGCGCCTTCGAGAGTTTTTGCGAGAATCCCCATAAACGCGGGCTCCATGGGGCCGTCAGCATTCGCGCCGGCAATTATAAACGGCGAGCCTCCGACGTACGAGCATATAAAAAGCTCGGAAGTTGTGAAATTCTTGGCTTCCGCTGCGACGGACTCCTGGATTCGCGTTATGTCCAGATACAGCACCGCGACCGCCGATACTTTGCCGTCTTTGTTTTTAACAGGAAGCGAGAAATTCATGCCCCTGCGCCCGGAGGGGGTGTCGAGCGACATCTCCGAGACGGCAAGCTGTTCGCCGCCGGCGGCGCGTTCAAAAGTTTTTCCGACCGACAGTGCCTTCCATTGAGTCTTTGTAAAAAAGTTATAAGTAGCAACGTCTGACGCGGCGAGAAGGTTTCCCGACAAACCGAGGATTGCCGCAGCCCTAAACCCGTTTGCATTCAGGCGTTCGGTGATGTTTTCCGGGAAATTTTCGTACGCCTGCACTCCCGAGAGCTCCGCCACAGCCCGCGATTCGGAAAATCTCAGCGCATACGCCCTCAATTTTTCAACCATATCGGAAACTACCCCGAGCCTCAGCCGGGAAATCTGCCTCATGTCCGACACCTTTTCGCCAATTATTTCACGGCTTCCCTCAGAATACGAAAAATAGCCTATTATAAGCGCAGGAATTGCCGATAATAAAGCAATGCCGATAAAAAGCCTGAATGCGACACCGCCGCGGCGTGTTCCGCCAAATCTCGAATTAAATTTCATTGAATAGTTTTTTTTGAATTTTGGAGGATAGCGCAAGCCGCAATTTATGGGGCGCCAGTGCGCAATACAAACAATTAAAAACTACCGCGTGCCGTCATCAAGCATAATTCGCGCATAAAAATTATTGTTGCGAAAATCTCGCGGCGCTTTTTTATTGGACTAAAACTTTTAAAGGAAACCAACATGAACGGAGTAAGAAGACCCGTAATACTCGTAATAAGGGACGGTTGGGGGGAAAACCACAACCCGTCAATGGATAAATACAACGCCGTGAAACTGGCAAACGACCCGTTTTGCAAATACCTTTCGGCTAATTGGCCGCGCACGGAAATAACCGCGCATGGGCTTGAAGTCGGACTTCCAGAAGGGATAATGGGCAACAGCGAAGTCGGCCACCAAAACATCGGCGCGGGGCGCATCGTTGACCAGGAGATAGTGCGCATCGACAAAGGCTTTGCGACTGGCAGCGTGCTGGAAAGCCCCGTTCTAAAAAGCGTGTTTGAAAAACTCGACAAAGGGGGCGCCCTGCACCTGTTCGGGCTTTGCAGCGACGCGGGTGTGCACTCGATGCTAAGGCACCTGTACTCTATCCTCAAAATTTGCGCCGATAAAAAATACGACAAAGTTTATCTGCACGCCTTTACCGACGGACGCGACACGCCGCCCACAAGCGGCCTCGGATTTATCCGCGAAGTCGAGGGTAAAATGAAGGAATACGGAACCGGAAAGGTCGCATCTGTAATAGGGCGCTTCTGGGCGATGGACAGAGACAAGAGGTGGGACAGAGTCGAAAAAGCCTACGACTGCATAGTCGGCACAAAAGCCGAAGCCGCCGTTGAAAAGGCCGAAGACGCCTTTACCCAATATTATGAAAAACCCGCGCAACCCAATATGGTTGGCGACGAATTCATAGTCCCGACTTGGATTGTCGAGAACGGAGAGCCGATAGGCAGGGTAAAAGACGGCGACGCCATAATATTTTTCAACTTCCGCGGCGACCGCCCGCGCGAATTGACAAGCGCGTTCATCGACAAGAACTTCGACGGCTTTAAGCGTTCCGCATGGCCACAGGTATTTTTTGTCACGATGACTGAATACAAAGTCGGCCTTTGCCCCAACGTCCTCTTCCCCAAGCCGCCTAAAATGGTAAACATTCTCGGGGAATACATAAGCTCCAAGGGGCTTTCTCAATTGCGCTGCGCCGAAACCGAAAAATTCGCGCACGTCACGTTTTTCTTCAACGACTACCGCGAAGAGCCATTCCGCGGAGAGGATAGGATTTTGATAGACTCCCCGCGCGATGTGCAGACCTACGACCAAAAGCCGGAAATGAGCGCTCCCGCAGTGGCGGACGCCGTGGCGAAAGCGGTTCTTGAAGACAAGTACGCGCTAATCGTCGTAAACTTCGCCAATGGGGACATGGTCGGGCACACAGGCAACGAGGCGGCCGCGATAAAGGCGGTTGAGGCAGTCGATGCCGGCGTAAAGAAAATTGCGGAAGCGGCCGATAAGACGGGAGCGGCAATGGTGATTACCGCCGACCACGGCAACTGCGAGCAGATGTTCGAACCCTCAATAAACGAACCCCACACGCGCCATACAATGAATCCTGTCGAGCTCATAGTTTACGGAAAGGGCTTGGAAGGGTTGAAGCTGCGCTCCGGCGGAAATTTGGGCGATATAGCTCCGACCGTATTGCAGCTTATGGGGCTTAAAAAACCCGATGAAATGACGGGAACTTCCCTCATTACGCAATAGCGCAAATAGCATTAAAAAGCGGCGGCCTTGCAATTCCACCATGGAAACGCATAAAGGGTCCGCCGCTTTTTTTGTGCCGATACATATTGCCGCGCTTAAAAATCTGCGTTGCTGAAACAATCGGCTTGACGAGGCAAAGCGGTAATTTTAGATAAGAAAAGCATCTCAAACGTTTGATGTTCAATCGTAAATCTTTTATACTAAAATGAAAAAACTGTTAATTCTCGCCGCCTCCGTCTTTCCGCTCATATTATTTTGCGCAGGCAACGTAATAACGCCACCAAAACTTGTCGGGCACCGCGGGGAGAATTACGACGAATCAAAGACAAACCTGTTTCCCCTGCCGGACATACTCGAGCTGCCCGGAGAGAAAGGGCGGATTGAGACCCCTCTGCAATGGGAATTTTGCGCAAGGCCCTATGTAATAGAACAGCTTGAAAGCCAGATGTACGGCGCAATGCCCCCGCGCCCGGCAAAAATGGAGTTTGAGCTTCTTGAATCCTCTGACGACGCCCTCGGCGGGATTGCGCTTAGAAGGCAATATAAAATAAAAATGGCAGACAGCGCCGGCGTGCACTCGTTCGGTGTGCTTTTATACATACCAAAATCGGAGCGCCCGGCGCCCGCTATCGTCTGCCCGAATTTTTGCGGAAACCATACTGTGACCGGCGAAAAGCAAATTTTTCTGCCCACATGCTGGATGAGAAATGCCGACTACCCGACGCTAAAAATCACCAACCATAAGTCGGACGACTCACAGCGCGGAAAGCTTTCATCTCGCTGGCCGATAGAGAAAATTGTGAAGCGCGGCTTTGCCGTTGCTTGCTGGTACTATTGCGAAATATACCCTGACAAGGAAAAAGTCTCCGGAAGGGACGGCAGCATATACGAAATGTTTGACGAAAAATCCGGATTTTCCGACGGGCCCGCTACCGTCGCGTGGGCATGGGGGAACTCGAGGGTTCTCGATTTGCTCGAAAGCTTGAAAGAGATAGACTCCGGCAAAGTAGCCGTCACAGGCCATTCGAGGCTCGGCAGGACATCCATTCTCACAGCCGCCTACGACAAGCGCTTTGCGATGGTGCTGGCAAACAATCCCGGCCACATGGGGGCCGCAATTTCTCGCAGGAGATTCGGAGAATCTGTAAAACATATTACTACCCTATTCCCGTTTTGGTTTTCAAAAAATCTGAATAAATACCAAGACAACGAAGGGGAACTGCCAATCGACCAACACCAGCTCCTCGCCTGCGTCGCGCCCCGCGCCCTATATGTTGCAAGCGCAAGCAAAGATTTTTGGGCAGACCCGAAGGGCGAGCTTATGGGTCTTGTGGAAGCATCTAAAATATACAAGCTCTACGGCGCAAAAAAACTTCCCACAATGGAGTGCCTTGAAATAGAAAAGCCTTTTATAGGCGACAATATCGGCTACCATCTAAGGGACGGAGTCCACAACATGACTACGTACGATTGGGAGCAATACCTCAATTTTGCAGAAAGGGTATTTGGCAAGCAAAAATAGCCTTAAAAAGGCGCGCGACGGCGTTTCCCGCAATCCGTGACGCCAACTGCTTTGATTTTAATTAAAAATCCCTAAAAGCATCGCGCTTTGTTGCATATGTCTAAAATTCTCTAAAAATTAGGCGGCACTATAAAGTGCGCTTTTTCTCTCTGTCGGGCACGATTTTTTATTTGGAAATGCCTTTTCCCTCAAAAGCGCGTTTTTCTATCGGGCGGACTTACTTTTTACGCTCTAATATTTCCTGCACAAGTATAGTTCTCTATCTGACAAGCGCGGTCTTTCATAACGGGACGCTGTTTTTATGCGAACTTAAAGCGCGTTGCAAAATAGCATTGGGCAGATTTTGCGAACCTAAAAAATCGAGGGTAAAATGCGCCCCCGCGCCCTTCCACATCGCGCCTGCATTGCACAATTTTGCAACCGAAAAATTTATAAAAACGCCACCTACATATTGCGCAAAAGAATCGCACAGAATTGACAGGAGCAGTTTTTTTTCGGCCTCCGCAATAATCCGAGCTCTCAAATGTACTACATTTTGCGCTTTACATTATTTGCCGGGCAAAGAAAAATTTTTAAAGCCGCGCCGCCGAGAGCGCCAAGGCTATTTATATAAGCTCGTATCTATACCGAGCTTTTTTATCTTGTATAAGACGACGCGCTGGGTCGTTCCCAAATGCTTGGCAGCGGCGCTCGCATTCCCCTTTTTCAGTTTGAGAGCTTCAACAATCAGCTCCTTTTCAAATGATGATACTAACGATTCATAGTCCCCGCCCTCCTCAGGCGTATTCGGAACCAACGATGAATACGTCGCCTCTGCGGTTTGAAGTGAAGGCGGAAGATTATAGCCGCTTATTACGTTGTCTGAGGTATTCAATACGGCGTATTCAATGCAATTTTCAAGCTCGCGCACATTTCCCGGCCAATAGTAGGTGCTCATCATATTTATTGCGGGCGTCGTAATGCGGGCCACGGACTTGCCGTGAATTGCATTGTACTTCTTTAAAAAATATTCCGCAAGAAGCACAATGTCGCTCTTTCTGTTGCGCAATGCCGGCATATAAATCGGGAAAACGTTGAGGCGGTAATAAAGGTCCTCCCTAAACGCCCCCTTGGCAATCATATCTTCGAGATTTCTACTGGTCGCCGCAATAATGCGGACGTCAACTTTTCTCTCGTTGCTGCCGCCTACGCGGTAAAATGTGTGCTCTTGTATAAATCGCAGAAGTTTTAACTGCATAGGAAGCGATACATCGCCAATTTCATCGAGGAAAAGCGTTCCGGTATCCGCGAGCTCCGCAAGACCTATTTTGCGGTTTACCGCCCCCGTGAACGACCCTTTTTCATGCCCGAAAAGTTCGCTTTCTATGAGTCCCTCAGGGATTGCGGCGCAGTTTACCGCAATAAAGGGCTTGTCGGCCCTCGTTGAGTGCTTCTGTATGGATTTTGCAACCAATTCCTTACCCGTGCCCGACTCCCCGCGAATGAGGACAGTTGCGTTTGATGCGGCAACCTTTGAAATCATCGCATAGACTTTTTTCATGTTGCTACAATTCCCAATTATTTCCTCGGGGCGCAATTTGTTTTCGAGTTCGAGTTTCAAGGCGCGGCTTTCGCTCAAAAGCTTTTCACGCTCTTCATGCTCGGAGTAAGCGGCGTATATAGCGTCGGCCACGATTGTCGCGATTGTGTCGAGGAGGTGGTAGTCGGCCTTCAAGTCGGTATCGGGCTCGACCTTGCGGTCTATGCTTAGAGTGCCGATAACGTCGTCTTTATAGATAATCGGAACGCATATGAAAGCTACTCCCTTTTGGTTGTCGCGCGCTTTTGTGCGGTTTAAGAATCCCTTTTCTTTTGAGATATCCGGGATTATCCTTCCCTTACCCTGCGAAACAACCGTGCCCGTTATGCCTTCGCCGACGCGGTACAAGCCCCTGTCTATTTCCGAGCGGCTCAGCCCTTCGGAAGCCTCTATTACGAGAACGTCGCCTTCGCGCAAGGTGACAGTTCCCCTTAAAAGCCCCATTTCCACATGGAGTATTTTAAGGACTTCCGAGAGCATTTCCTGAACGGAAGTTCTTCTGGCTACAAGATGACTTATTTTATTTAATACGGCGACTTCTACGTGAAGGCTCATTTTTTATTTTTAGCGCTTTGCTGTATTAGTTAAATAGTTGTGTATTTTTTCGGACACAGCTATTCCCGAAGCCATGGCGCGCACCACAAGAGACGGCCCCGATATGCAGTCGCCCGCGGCAAAAACCGCGTCCGAATTTGTGAGCATAGATGGATCTACGGCAACCATAGACCGAGAATTCAAAAGTATCCCCAATTCTTCAACAATTCCATTTTTGGGGACGCCTGTAAAGCCCATACTTAACAAAATTAAATCGGCGTCTATCTTGAAGTCTTCACCCTTCCGCTCGGTAAAGGAACGCGGGCGGCCGGAGGCGTCGAAAGTCCACTCGCAGCGCGCGAGCGTCGCCGATTTTGCAAATCCGCCCTTTACCTCTATGGATTTGACGTTGACAGCCCAAAGCCTTTCGCAACCCTCAAGGTGGCTGCTTGATGTGCGCAACATATACGGCCACATCGGCCATGGCGTCGACGGATGTCTCTGGGCGGGCGGCTCTGGCATTATCTCCACCTGCACGACCGACTTTGCCCCTTGGCGTATCGCAGTGCCGACACAGTCCGAGCCTGTATCTCCGCCTCCGACGACAAGCACTTTTTTGCCTTTCGCCGAAATTTCGAGGTTAGGCGATTCGCCCGATATTGCGCGGTTTTGCGAACCGAGAAAATCGAGTGCGAAAAACACGCCCCGCGCGCCCTTGCCCTCCACATTGTCGGAAAGCCCGCGCGGAACTGCCGTTCCGAGGCAGAGGCACACGGCGTCGAATTTTCTCTTCAAATATTTTGCGGAAATATCCGTTCCTATCTCCACTCCGCCTTCAAACGTCACTCCCGAAGACGACAGTATGTCTATTCTGCGCTCTACGACGCTTTTTTTAAGTTTAAAGTCGGGGATTCCGTACCTTAGCAAACCGCCGAAATTGGAATTTTTTTCAAATACTACAACTTCGTGGCCCTTTTTGGCGAGGGCATCAGCGGCAGACAAACCGGCTGGGCCTGAACCTACAACCGCAATGCGCTTTCCGGTGTAAAAGCGCGGCTTGAAAGGCTCGACATACCCGCGCTTGAATGCGTTTTCTATTATTTCGTATTCTATCTGCTTTATAGCCACGGGATCCGACGGAAGGCCCGCCGTGCATGAAGCCTCACAGAGAGCCGGGCACACGCGCGCGGTAAATTCCGGGAACGGCGAGGTCTGCGCGAGAATGTAGTAGGCGTCGCGCAGGCGGTTTTCCCTCACTGCGGCGTTGAAATCTGGGATATTGTTGCCGAGCGGGCACCCAGAACCATGACAGAACGGTATTCCGCAGTTTATGCATCTGCGAGCCTGCTCCGCGACCTCCGCGGTAGTCGGACGAATTTCGACTTCGTCGTAATCGCCCGTTCTATCCGCCCTGTACGCGCACTTTGAGCGCTTAATATCCAGGAAGTTTATAGCCATATTACACCGTCTCCTTTCCGGCTTCATGGGAGTCTCCGCTGTGCATCCTGCCGAGAGCCTTCTTATATTCCACCGGGAATACCTTTACGAATTTCGGCAACATATTTTCCCAATCATCGAGTATCTCGCGTGCGCGTGTACTCGAAGTAGCCTCGTAGAATTCTTCAATGAGCCCTTTCAATTCATTTCCGTCTTCGGAGCCTTCTGCTATCGTTTCGAGGTCTATCGAACTGAGATTGCACCTCATATCGAAGTTTCCAGTTTCGTCCAGCACATAGGCGAAACCGCCCGTCATGCCGGCGCCGAAGTTAAAGCCGGTCGGCCCGAGTATTACGACTCTTCCGCCGGTCATGTATTCGCAGCAGTGGTCGCCTATACCTTCGGCCACGAGAGTCGCGCCGCTGTTGCGGATTGCGAAGCGCTCGCCAGCCTTGCCGTTTAGGAATATTTTTCCGCCGGTCGCGCCGTAGCCTATGACGTTGCCGGCTATCCAATTTGAGCTGCTTTCAATCGGGCAGTCGGGCGAGAGCCTGACTATTATTTTGCCGCCCGAAAGCCCCTTGCCAACATAGTCGTTTGCCTCGCCTTCGAGGTTGAATGTAAGCCCTGCAGCCAAGAATGCGCCGAAGCTCTGCCCTGCGACTCCCTTGAAGTTCACCTTTATCGTATCCTCCGGGAGCCCCGCATTGCCGTACTTTTTGGCAACCATCGAGCTTAACATTGCGCCGACACTCCTGTCGGAATTCTTTATTTCCATGCTTATTTCAGCCGGCTTTCCGGATTCGACATTCTCGCCGCCGAGCTTTATGAGCTTCTTGTCGTAGGACTGCTTCAGCTCGCGCGGAGCCAAACCTGCGCTCTTGCGCGGGAGGGATTCGTCGCCGACAACCTCAAATATCTTGGAGAAGTCGAGGTTCTTGGACTTCCAGAAGTTTATGGCATCGTTCGTTTCGAGCAAATCGCTGCGTCCGACCGCCTCGTCTATCGAGCGCAGGCCAAGCCGCGCAAGTATTTCCCGAACTTCGCCCGCCACAAATCTCAAGAAGTTTTCAATGTGTTCCGGCTTTCCCTTAAAGCACTTTCTCAAGCGGGGATCCTGGGTCGCGACTCCAACCGGGCAGGAATTTTCGTGGCACTTGCGAATCATAACGCAGCCGAGCGTTACGAGAATTGTCGTCGCAAAGCCGAATTCCTCGGCTCCGAGGAGCGCGCCTATTACGACGTCTCTGCCGGTTTTCAGCTGTCCGTCAACCTGCACGCGGATTTTGTCGCGCAGCCTGTTTAGGCGGAGAGTATGCTGAACCTCCGCAAGCCCGAGTTCCCACGGAAGCCCCGCATGCTTTATGCTCGTGAGCGGCGAAGCGCCCGTGCCGCCGTCGTGGCCGCTAATGAGCACGACGTCCGCCTTGCCCTTTGCAACGCCCGCAGCTACCGTTCCAACGCCTACCTCCGAGACGAGCTTTACGGATACGCGCGCGTTTTCGTTTGCGTTGCGCAAGTCGTATATAAGCTGTGCGAGGTCTTCGATTGAATAAATGTCGTGGTGCGGCGGCGGAGAAATAAGGCTGACGCCCGGAGTGGCGTGGCGCACGCGTGCGATTATCTCGTTCACCTTGTGGCCTGGCAGCTGTCCGCCCTCGCCAGGCTTTGCGCCCTGGGCTATCTTAATCTGCAATTCGCGGGCATTTATAAGGTACTCGGCAGTGACGCCGAATCTGCCGCTCGCGACCTGCTTGATGGCGCTTGCCTTGTTGTCGTACGTGCCGATGCCCTTGTAGCGCGCCGGGTCTTCGCCGCCCTCGCCTGAATTGCTCATTCCGCCGAGCCTGTTCATGGCGAGCGCAATAGTCTCGTGCGCCTCGGGGCTTATCGAGCCGAAGCTCATAGCGCCGGTGACGAACCTGTGGACGATGGAATCCACGCTTTCAACTTCGTCTATCGGAACTGGCTTTGTGGGCTTGAATTTGAATAGCCCGCGCAAAGTGCACAAGTGGCGCGCCTGATTGTTTATGAACTCGGCGTATTCGCGGTATTTTGATACGTCGTTTTCGCGCACAGCGCGCTGCAAGAGCGTTATCGTTGTGGGAGTCCACAAGTGGTGCTCGCCGTCGCGCCTAAACTTGTACTTGCCGATATTTTCGAGCGAATTTTCAAAATTCGGCTTCGGGTAGTGCGCATTGCCGTAGCGCTCGAGCGTTTCGGCGGCGATTTCTGTCAAACCTATTCCGCCCACGCGGGAAGCGGTAGGCGCAAAATATGCATCGACAAGCTCCTTTCCGAGCCCAACCGCCTCAAATACCTGCGCTTGGCGATAGCTGCGCAAGGTGGAAATGCCCATTTTTGACATAACCTTCAAAATCCCCTTGCAGACCGCCTTGATGTAGTTAGCAACCGCAACGGCCGCATCAACGCCCGTCACTTGTCCGTTTTCGACCATATTTGCGACAGTCTCTATCGCCAAATAGGGGTTGATTGCCGTGGCCCCGTAGCCGAGCAACAGGCAGAAGTGCGCCACTTCGCGCGCTTCGCCGGTTTCGGCAATTATCCCGGCGCTTGTTCTCAAGCGCTTGTCAACGAGCCTGCGGTTTACCGCCGCAACAGCAAGCAACATCGGTATCGGGGCATGCCCGTAAGACAAGTTTTTATCGCTTATAATTATAACGCTCTTTCCGTTTCTCACGGCATTTTCAGCCGCGTCGGACAGCTTTTCGAGCGACTCGCGAAGCGCCTTTTCGCCGCCCGCCGCCGAGAACTCTGCCGGTATTCTCTCCGCCTGGAAGTTTTCAACTTTGGAGGACAATATGCAAGCGACGTCGCGGTTGGCGAGAATCGGGTGCGGGAGTTTTAACAAGTGCGCGTGCTCGGGCAGTTCGATAAGTGTGTTGCCCTGGTTGCCGATGTATGTCATAAGACTCATGACAAGCTCTTCGCGGATCGGGTCAATCGGAGGATTCGTGACCTGTGCAAAGAGCTGCTTAAAGTAGTCGTAAAGCAGCTGGGGCTTCTCGGAGAGCACTGCGAGTGCCGCGTCGTTTCCCATCGAGCCTATCGGTTCGGCCCCCTTCTCCGCCATCGGGCGCAAAATAAGGTCGAGATCCTCGGCCGTGTAGCCGAAAAGCTTTTGGCGCTGGACGATGTTTTCTCCGATAATCGGCTCGGGTACAGATTCAAATATTCCGCTTAGAGTTATGCGGTTTGCGTCCACCCACCTGCGATACGGCTTTCCGCGGGCAACGAGAGTCTTTATTTCCTTGTCGAAAAGTATGCGGTGCTTGTTGAGGTCGAGGTATATCATCTCGCCCGCGCCGAGCCTGCCGCGCATTACCACTTCCGACGGCGGAATGTCAAGAACGCCAGTTTCCGATGCGAGCACAAATTTTCCGCTCTTTGTGAGCGTAAAGCGCGCAGGGCGCAAACCGTTGCGGTCCAAAAGGGCTCCGGCGTTCACGCCGTCGGTGAATGCGAGCGCCGCCGGGCCGTCCCACGGTTCCGACAATCCGGAGTGGTATTCAAAGAACCCCTGTATGTCTTTGCTCACATAAAAATTTCTGCCCCAAGCCTGCGGCACGAGCATTAGCATCGTATGCGGGAGGCTCCGCCCCGCGGAGGTGTACAATTCGACAGCGTTGTCCAAGCATGCGGAGTCGCTCTGCCCTTCGCGGATTACTGGGAGAATTTTTTTGATGTCGTCGCCAAATAGCGGCGAGCAGAAGTGGTCCTCGCGCGAGCGCATCTGGTTCAGATTTCCCCTCAGCGTGTTAATTTCGCCGTTGTGAGCAAGGTAGCGGAACGGCTGTGCCAACTGCCAAGTCGGGAAAGTGTTGGTACTGTACCTTTGGTGGACGAGGGCTATTGCGCTCTTAAAATTCTCGTCGGCGAGATCCGGGAAGAATTTGCGAAGCTGCGGAGCGTTTAAAAGGCCCTTATAGACGATAGTCCTGCAAGAGAGGGTGCAAATATAAAAAGTGTCGCCGGCAGCAGTCTTTGCGTCAACGTCTTTTTCTATTCTGCGGCGGAGGATATAGAGGGCGCGCTCAAAGTCGGTCTCATTTTTATCACCTGCGCCTTCTACGAAAAATTGTTCAATTTTCGGGCAGGATTCGAGTGCCATGCCGCCAATGGCGTCCATATTTACCGGGACTTCCCTCCATGCAAAAATCTTTAAGTTTTCGGCTGCGGTGTCCGCCTCTATAATGCGCTTGCACTCTTCCGCTACATTTTTGTCGCGCGGTAGAAAAACCATGCCTACGCCATATTTGCCGCGCTCAGGCAAATTCTTTACAATAGCCTTGAAGAACTCATGGGGTATTTGGGTCATTATGCCCGCACCGTCGCCGGTTTGAGAGTCTCCGCCCACCGCGCCTCTATGCATTAGGCGTTCCAGTACTTTTATGCCGTTCTCCACTATTTCGTGTTTGCGGACGGCGTTAATGTCGGCTACAAGTCCCACTCCGCAAGCGTCGTGTTCGTTTATTGAATTATACATTCCCTGCGGGCGCGGGAAGTAAGAGTTGGTTGTACGATTTTCCTGCATAATTTAGTAATGTTGTTGCTTTATCTTTTAAGCAGATAATGTGCCAATTTTGTAATATTACACACAACATATTTATAAAAAATAACTTACAATGCAAGAAATATGCTATCCAAAAATGTAGCTCGTTTTAGCGGCATCTATACAACAAAATTGTCATATTTAAAACCCAAATTACGACAATTTTGTAGTAATTATTTTACCCATATTTATATTAAAATCTTGGAATGCGAATAAAAATCGTCAATATTTGCCGCATATATATACATATAGAGCGCGATTAAAGAAAAAAACAAATATTTTACGCCGCTTAGAAAAAACTGGCACGATATATGCTTACAAAAAAAGCGTCCTTAAAATTTAACAACAAAAGGGAAAAAATGAATGCAAGAAAAAAAGCTTTGACCGCTATCGCAAGCCGCGAAAACGTCTACGATACGGAAATTAAGCCATACAGAGTCGACGAGGAGTACGGAATCGACACGTTCGGACTAAAAACGCTCGAAGATTACGTTTCCAAGCCGATATACAAAAAACTCCTCGACACGATACGCCAGGGCGTACCGCTCGACCCCGCCGTTGCCGACGACGTAGCCCACGCTATGAAAATCTGGGCGATGAGCAGAGGTGCCACCCACTACACACACTGGTTCCTTCCGCTCACAGGTGCGAGCGCGGAAAAGCATGACGCATTCCTCGAACCCACAAAAGACGGCGGAGCGATAACAAGGTTCTCCGGCAAAAATCTAATCCTCGGCGAACCGGACGCGTCTTCATTCCCCTCCGGCGGATTGAGATCCACCTTCGAGGCGAGAGGCTACACTGCGTGGGACCCCACTTCACCGGCATTTATTAAGAGAACCGCGGGCGTTGCAACACTCTGCATCCCCACAATGTTCTGCTCTTATACAGGCGAAGTTCTCGATAAAAAGACTCCTCTATTGCGCTCAATACAGGTTCTGAGCATGCAGGCAAAACGCCTCTTGAAATGCTTTGGAATTAAGACTGACGACCGCGTGTCTGTCACCCTCGGCGCTGAACAGGAATACTTCCTCGTTGATAAATCGCTCTACATTTTGCGCCCCGACCTAATGCAAACGGGCCGCACTCTGTTTGGAGCGCCGCCAGTAAAGCACCAGCAGCTTGAAGACCACTACTTCGCCTCGATTCAACCCCGCATAATAAACTTTATGGCGGAGGTCGATAGGGAATTGTGGAGAATCGGCATTCCGGCAAAAACCCGCCACAACGAAGTTGCTCCCGCGCAGTTTGAAATTGCGCCTGTGTTTGAAGAGCTAAACTTGGCGATAGACCATAACATGATGATTATGGAAATTCTGCGCAACACGGCGGAAAAACACGGGTTTGAATGCCTGTTGCACGAAAAGCCGTTCTCAGGAATTAACGGTTCCGGCAAACACAATAACTGGTCAATTTCAGTTGGCGACCGCAACCTGCTAAATCCCGGAACGAACCCGCATGAAAACGCCATATTCATGACGACCCTCTGCGCCGTCATAAAGGCTGTTGACGAACATGCCGACCTGCTCCGCTCCGCGACGGCAAGCGCCGGAAACGACCACCGCTTGGGCGCGAACGAAGCTCCGCCGGCCATAATCTCCATATTCCTCGGCGAACAGCTCACCGACATTATCGACCAAATCGAAGCGGGCGAGGCAAAAAGCTCGAAGAACAGCAACTTTATAAAAATCGGAGTTGACACTCTTCCCCCGCTGCCCTGCGACGTCACGGACAGAAACCGCACTAGCCCATTCGCTTTCACCGGAAACAAATTCGAATTCCGCGCGGCGGGTTCGTCGCAATCGTGCGCAAATCCGAACATCATTTTGAACACGATTGTTGCGGAAGCGTTCGACGAAATCTCGACGCAGCTTGAAGCGCTCTCGAAAGCCGACTTCCAAAAGGGTCTGCAAAAAATCCTCCAAAACATCGTAAAGAAGCACAAGAAGGTAATCTTCAACGGCGACGGATACAACGATGCATGGAAGAAAGAAGCGGCAAAGCGCGGGCTGCCGAACCTCCGCAACACTCCGGAAGCGCTAAAACCGCTTATCAAGCCCGAAAACATCGCACTCTTCGAAAAGTACGGCGTTCTCAGGGATACGGAGCTAAAAAGCCGCTACGAAGTCTTCATGGAAGAGTACATGAAGAAGATACAGATAGAGGCCGCCTTGACGCTCAATATGTCCAAGACAATGATAGTACCGGCGGCTCTCGAATATCTCGGAAAACTCACTTCCGACGCCGTGTCTGTAAAAGCGGCAGGCGTGAAGAGCGCGGCTTTGACTTCAAAATGCAAACTTATCGCAACCCTCGCCGACAGCCTCGACAAGGCAAACGCGAGCCTAGAAGCGGCCTTGAAAAAGGACGACTCCAAGGCGAGAATTGAAGCCATGAACGGCGTCCGCGAGATTGCAGACAAGCTTGAGCTTGAAGTTGCCGACGATCTATGGCCCATGCCTAAATACAGCGAGCTGTTGTTCGTCTATTAACTTGTTGGTTGTTTGTTTTAGGGCGCGCCCTTCGGGGCGCGTTTTTTTTGCTCTGGAAAGGTCCGCAAAATTTACTGCCTGCTCTTATTGAAGCGGACACAGGCTTTATTGCAGAGCGGCGCACTCGGCTTTCGGATGCTTTCACCATAACTCAAATGACGCCAATTTTAGAAATATTGGCTGTTTTTTATACCGCTAAACAAAATTTTATAGATACAGAAAATTTCCGTGCCCGCACAAAATGGGAGTCAGAAAAATTTTTCTTATCCCGCGCTTTGATTTTTATCCCGGCGAGCCACTGTTTTATATTAACAGAATAAAAAATTTTCTTTGGAGTTCCCGAGCTTGCGCGCAAGCGCCGCGCTTCCCAATAGACAGGAACAGTTTTTTTTCAAAATAACCACAAATATATAAAAAGCGTATTTTATTCTCTATCTCTTTATGTGGGGTATTTTTTTTTGCAATAGCCGCAATCATATAAAAAATACAATTTCTTTATTATCTCATTATATATTGACAACATCCGCGCCCTTTGAAAAAAATATCTTATGAACTTATCCAAGCCTATCCTTCTATCCCTGACATTTTGCGCGATAAGCCTTACAGCGCTTTCGCGAACGCCACCAGAAGATGAGAACCCGCTAATCCCCATGGGAGCGGTCGTAGGCAAGCCCGACGCGCAAACTATAAAAAAAGCCTTAAAGGGATTTAAAGATGTAGGCATAACACAATACTTAATATATCCGCGCTCGGGCTGCGAACTCGAATACATGTCCGACGAATGGCTCGATACTTGCGAAAAAATATGCGCCACCGCAAAGGAGCTCGGCTACACATCAATATGGCTATACGACGAATTTAACTGGCCAAGCGGCACGGCAAATAAGACCGTAATGAAGCAAAATCCGGATTTTGTATTCCGCCACTTAAACGCCGTTAAAAACAAGGACGGAAATTTTGAAATAGTAATGCGCGAAAACCCCGACATGTCGAACCTCCTCGAGCCTGACGTTGTCGAGTGCTTCATTTCCCTAACGCACGAAAAATACGCAAAAAAGCTCGCCCCCTACCTCGGCAGCCTCGTAAAAGGCGTATTTACCGATGAACCTTCCGCCGGATATTTCAACTGGAAACAGTACGCCTCAGATAAAATAAAGGTTCCCTACTACAAAGGGATAGAAGAAGACTATAAAAAGCTCACGGGAACCGACCTTCGCACCGACATGCTTATCGCCGCCCGCACGGGGAGCCTCACTCACGAAGAGCCCGTAAACAGGCTTATCGCAAAACGTTTTTCGCAAACCTACGCAAAAAGAATTTCCGACTGGTGCGCAAAACACGGAATGGTCCTTACGGGGCACCTAATGGACGAGTATTTTTCCTCAAAGGCGCTTAGGCAAAACGGGCACCCGTTAAAAGTCCTCAGCGAATTTTCATTTCCCGCAATCGACGATATTTTTACTCCCGACAATTTTGAAAGCGTAGAATGGCTAACCTACGGGACGGGAATGTACGCAATCGAAAAGCGCGGAAACAAAGGCGGGTTGATAGAGCTGTTTGCGATAGGCCCTACAGACATGCCCTACCAAAAGCTGCGCAGGCAAATATGGCTTGCTGCGGCATTCGGAATGAACCGCTATTGCTTTCTCGGCCCGATAGACGCGCGCGGAAACGCCATAAAAAAATTTTATTACACTGCATTCACCCCTGCCCAACCGTGGTTTAGCTACATGAAGGAGCTCGGGGACGAAGCCAAGATTGCGGCTTCCTTCGCAACAAAAAAGCGCAAACAACCGTTGGTTGAAGTCCGCTATCCCTACAAGCAGGCAAACCTAACGTGGCTGCTAAAAAATCTCGCCTCCGACCAATACTCTTGGCGCCTGCTTGCGCCCGAAGACAAGCCTTCCGCGCCCATAGTGCTAAATATGAAAGGCGACCAAATAATCGACGAAGCCTCAAATAAAAGTTTTTGGGACTACCCCATGCTAAAGGAAAACCTGCTCTCAAAATTTGAAAGGACGATGCGCGTGGAAGACGCCCAGGGCAATATGCCAAAAGACGTATTTATCCGCGAATATGAGGACGGCTCCGCAATAATCATAAGCTACTCCGATAAAACGAGGAATTTATTTGCGGTAAAAAGTTGCGGCGCGAAAAGCCCCATTACCCTATACCCGCGCGGCGTTGAAATACTGCCCGCGTGGAAGGTGGAGCTCGACTCCCCAAACATTGCGCGCGCCGAATTTGAAAAAGGCAAATTCGACTTTTTCCTCGCCGAAGACGCAGAAATATCGGTTATCACCCTCGCCGTTCCAAATGCGGCAAAAATATCGCTCGACGGCAATGCAATAGAGGCCGCTTCCGATTGTTCCGCCCTGACTTCGGGCTTTCGGGAGTTGTACAGGCAAAAGGTCTTCAAACTGAAAAAAGGCGCGCATACGCTTGCAATAGAAAATTCCGAAGTTGATTATCCGTATCTGCCCGCCGCCCTGCTTGCGGGGAACTTCTCGCAAGACGGCGCAAACCTTGCGCCATATAAAAACGATGGCGCGGGACTTTACGGATACGCGGGCGGCATAACCCAGACAGCCACTCTAAAAATCCCCGAATGGGCCGTGAGAGTTAGAACTGACACGGGCGGCCTGCCCGCCGAACTTTTTGTGGACGGAAAATCTCTCGGGCGCAGGGCGTGGGCGCCGTATTCGTGGGTACTGCCGCGCGAACTCGCAGGCAAGCGGGCGGAAATCAAAATCCTCCGCGAAACATCAATCGCGCGAATTTTCGGCACAAAGGCGTTCGAGCGCCCGAATTTCCATACATGGTTAAAATCCCAAAAACCTGTGGAAAACTCTAAGCCCATAACGCCAATCGCAGAAATTTACTTTGAATAACGCCTCCCGCCGCATTCCGCGCATTTGCAAGAGCGGCGCAAAGCACAAAATAAGCTACGAAAACACAGCATCATGATAAAAAAACGCCAAAAATTTTTCGCAACCATAACGGCGGCATCGGCCCTTATCTTCGCTTTCGCCTGCACTTCATGCGCAAGCCAGAAAGCCGCTAATGAAATAAAAATAAGCCCGCAAAACGTGCGCGCCGCTTCCGGAAAACCATATAAAAAAGCGGTCAAAACCGATTCTGGAACAGTCAAAGCTTGGATTTTATCCGGCAACTTTGACGAATCTGTCGAAGCTGTGTTGGAAAAAATGCCGGAGGGGTTCCGGGGACTGAAAATAGAGATTGAGACGGCTCCGGTTGGGAATGCAGACGCGTCGAAAGAGGACGTCTACAGAGCGGTATCTTCGCAGATAGACCCGTCAACGGGAAAAGAGACAAACAAAATAAAAAGCTCCTTCGTAAGGGGGAAAATCCCCGGCGAGCCCTTCAAGAGCAAGAAAGTAGAATTGGAGTCATGCTATCCTGCAAAGCCGGGCCTTCCGGTCAAAATAAGAATCGAGCGCAAGGCCTCCGACCATTCCGACACATTCGAGTATCCGACAGCCATCACCGCAATCAAAATCACCCCCGTAGCGGATTTGCCCGAGCCTATGCCCGTCGAAACCGCTGAGGGATACAACTCGTGGCCGATGATGCAGGCGCTGGGGAACAAGCTCGTGTGCGCATACAGTATCGGCAAGGCGCACAACATCGCAGAGGGAAAGCGGGAGTCATACGCGCGCGTATCGGAAGACGGCGGGAAGACATGGTCGAAACCGCACGTCGTGTCGGCCGACCCTAAATACGGAGAAGTCCCAATCGGCAAGGGCTTGGACGAAAACGGAGAAATGCTGCTGTGGATTAGATTTCAGGGCAAAAACCGCATTCACAAGCTCTACCGCACGTCTGACGGAGTGAATTTTACGCACATCTCAACACCAAAGCTCGACCCAATGCCGATGCAAATCACAGACGTCTTCCATGTGCCGAATGTAGGGCTCATGGCGCTGTGGTTTACTGGCAATTACGGCAAAAACGCCCGGAACGCATGGGGAACGCTCACAAGTTCCGACAACGGGAAAACGTGGGTCCAAAAGACGGTTGAGTCCGGGCTTGACAATATAGGCTGGACGACCGAACCCTCGGCAGCGTATATCGGCGACGGCAGGATAATCGTGATAGCGCGCATAGAGCACGCAAACGAATCCACCCAGCGCGCCCAATTTCAGATAGAGTCGAGGGACTACGGCAAAACGTGGACCAAAAAGAGGACCAATATAACCGACGTATTCATCTCAACCCCAAGCCTTATATACGACAAGGATACGGGGCTTATAAGCAACTACTACTACCAGCGCGGGCGCGGGCTTTTAAAGCGCAGGGTGGCTGAGGCCGACAAGATTTTCGGCAATCCCCTCGCATGGCCCGACCCTGAAATAATTGCATTCGCGAGCGCAATCGGGTACGATGCGGGCAATGTAAACGCCACTGAAATCGGCGACGTCCATTACCTCGCCTACTATTCAGGCGACAGTAAAAACACCTCGGTTGTAGTATCGGCCGCAAAGGCGCCCGTTAAAAAATCCGAATAGGGATAAAATTCCGCAGGCGGCGCTTTTCCAGCGCGGCGCACAATAAAATCGCAGCAGATTTGCCGGGCTAAACTTTTATATGGGCTTTCCCATATAAAAGTTTTTTTATTTTCCGGTTTCGGCATCAAGCTTTGGATTTATACAAAAAAGTATTAAAAATTTTTACATGCCAAAATTCTCCACCTAAAAGTTAGATAGGCGACAAAAATTTTGCCTATGAAGCTATTTTGCAATAGCCGCCCTCGGGAAAATATTTGAGCGCATTATTTCAAATCTGAAAATCCGATATGCTGTTGGTTTTAATTGTGCGGGCCACAATAAAGGCGTTTTGGCATTTTAGGCGCAAACAAAATCGCCTTATAAAAATTTCCCTTCTCTAAAAATAATATCAACGCTCAAAAAGTCGCGCGGCGGGTTTATTGCAAAAGATAAAAATTTTCGTTTCAAATAAATATTGATCCAATGCGCAAATAATGGCGCGCTTCAAAATATTAAAAAAAATACTCTATTTTACGTTCTTATTGGGCTTTTTACCGCCCTTGCCTCCGCGGCGTCCGCGCTTGCGCGGCGGCTTTGCGGGTTTCTTATTGAAAATTCTGTCCAATATGCCGACTTTTTTGGAATTAGAACGCTTCTTCTTAGTGGAAATCTTTTCCGAAACCTTGCGGATAGCCTTTCTGATAAATCCGAGCAGATTGAATTTTTCAGGCTCCGGAAGCGGCTCAGGCTCTATCGCCGTGCGCTCGTCTTTTAGAATTTCCCGAACTTCAAGAAATAGCCTGCGGCTAATCCACGCGTCAGTTGCGGCGTAGTCTATCTGCTTTTTTGTCAAAGATTCGCTCGCCCAATTTGAAAGCTGCGCCGCCTTAGATATGCGCTCCCCGAATATCAAAGCGGTCAAATTCTTCATTCCAGTATTTATAATGCCTATCTTGGAGGTCGAGGCGGATACATCGACAAATCCGGCCGGATTAAATGCGCAGCGCGCCCTCAAACTTTTTATATCTCCCTGGACGGCCAACCCCGCCTTCTTTATGCCGGGATTCTCCAAAACCTTAAAAATGTCAGAGAGCCTTTCGGAGAGCGGGTCGAGGCGTATTACCCAGACTTTTTTCTCTCCCGCAAGCTGCAGTATGGAAACCGGATAAGACTTTCCCCTATTAAAGTTTGGCCGTGTTTCGGTGTCGAAGCCAAGTATGTTTTCGCGGGAAATCTCCGCAAGGGCGCTCTCTAATTGCGATTCGTTTTCAACAAGCTCAATTTCGCCCTCGTACTTCACCAAAGGCAGCGCTGGTATCATATCGACACACACCCTTCTTGGATAAACGCATTTAATTTCCCAATCCATATTGAAATAAATAAACAAACAAAAATCCGCGACAAATGCGAACATTTTTTCAAAAATTTCCAAAGTTTTAACGCCCGCGCAAATAAACGCAAATTCCGTTAGAAAAAGTTTGCCTAACGGCCGATTTTCGGCAATACTAACCTTTAAAAATTTATTCAACGAAATCTATATATGGAAGAAGAATTGATTGGAAACGTCTTGGTAGCACAATCCGGCGGCCCCACGTCCGTCATAAATTCGAGCCTCGCGGGAGTCATTACCGAAGCTCTCAACCACGACTGCATCGAGGAGATTTACGGCGCGCTAAACGGCGTCGAAGGCATTCTTAATGAGGAACTCATCGATTTGGCGGAGGAATCCCAGCAGACCGTGCGCGGGTTGCGTTACACACCGGGCGCCGCACTCGGAACCTGCCGCTACAAGCTCAAAAGCGAGGAGGATTTCTCGAGAGTTATCGAAGTCTTCAAAGCGCACAATATTCGTTTCTTCTTCTATATAGGCGGGAACGACTCCCAAGACACGGCAAATAAAATAGCCGAACACGCCGCCGCGCAGGGCTACGATATGCGCGTGATAGGAGTCGCCAAGACAATAGACAACGACCTGCCTGTCACCGACCACTGCCCCGGATACGGAAGCGTCGTAAAATACCTTTCAACGGCCGTCCGCGAACTCGCGCTCGACCACGAAGCAATGGGCAACCACGACCTCGTTTCGATTGTGGAAGTCATGGGCAGAAATGCCGGCTGGATAGCGGCGGGAACAAGCATTGCAAAGCGCCGCAATCAGCCCGAGGACGCACCGCACATTATTTTGCTTCCGGAAGTGGCATTCAATGCCGAATACTTCCTTTCGCAGGTCCAAGAATGCCTAAAAAAGAACCGCTTCTGCCTCGTGGTAGCGAGCGAAGGCATTACAGACGCCAACGGCAACTTTGTGGCCGCGGGCAAAATGCAGGACTCCTTCGGACACGAACAGCTCGGCGGCGTAGGGGAATATTTGCAGAACCTCGTTTCGACAAACCTCGGTGTTAAAGCGCGCTCTTGCAAATTTGGGCACGAACAGCGCGCGGCCGCACACTGCGCTTCAAGCGCCGATTCCAATGAGGCGTTTATGTGCGGGCAAGTTGCGGTTCAGGCGGCGGTCGAAGGGCAGTCCGGAAAAATGGTCGCCCTCGTCAGGGCCGACTCCGAAAAATATGCATGCGAAACGCTTCTCGTTCCGCTCTCGGAAGTCGCAAACGGCGTCAAGCATTTCCCGGAAGCTTGGATTGCAGAAGACAAAATCTCAATCAGCTACCAATTCAATAAATATGTCATGCCCCTCATTCAGGGAGAAGTGCAAGTCCCCTATGAGAATGGGCTTCCGGCGTATGTAAGGCTCTCAAAGGTAAAAGTTCCCCAACAGCTTTCGCCGCGCCAATAATCCTTAGGATTTTATAAAGAAAGATAAGGCCGCGCATATTGCGCGGCTTTTTTTTATTTAGCCGAACTTTTGCCTTTGGCTTAGAAGCGGCAGTATGAGAACGACTGCAAAGTTTGGCGGCGGGAATTTATATTCCTTACCAAATATAAGATGGTGCAAATGCGCATAATCAAGTTTGGCGAAAAAAAGTTATGTATTATCACGCTAAGAAAATGGCGCGCAGAGTATTAATTTTTATCTTTGGTGGAATAAGCAATTCGGGATTCCGCGCAAGGCATATCTCTGTCGTCGCCGGAAAACGTCCGAAGCTCTTAGATAATTCACAGAGCAAGCATATTTTTACTTGGAAAATTGCAAAAAAGTGCAGCGCGTTTTAGACATCGAGATTTTTAAGTCCCATTTGCAAAAAATTTTTCTAACAGTATTTTTATTGCGTTTATATGCACTCGACAATTTTTGGGTAATTTCGCCCGTCGGCGTGCTTTTAATATCCGCAAACTATGCCGCTAAAAACAGGCGCGCCCAGAGGTGGAACCGCCTGCAATCGCGCTTTCAATATTCGCAAAATAGGCGCGCGTGGACGGAATCTACTGCCAATGGGATTTTTTTCCATACTCCGTTTTAATATGCGCAAAGAGCAGATTGCGCGGTTTTCGCTGCCGCGCAATCCACGCGGCACGCTCAGTCCAAGCGTCAGTGCGCGGTCGGCGTAGTCAGAGCAAACAGCGCAATCCACGCGGCACGCGCAGTCAGCGCAATAAGCGCGCTCCAAGCGGTAGCGCGAAGCAGCACATCCAATACAATCCAAGCGGTAGCGCGCAATAAGCGCAGTCGAAGTGGTAGCGCGCAATCGGCACAGTTAGCGCAAGCAGAGCAAGCCAAGCGGTAGCGCGCAATCCGCGCAGTCCCAACGTCAGTGCGCGGTCGGCGTAGTCCGTGCGGAAAATTCCGCGCTTCGCACATTTCGCGCAATATTTTTTGAGCGGCAGTGCGTATGGAGAGGGAGGCAATACGCCCCAATCAATAAAAAACCTTTTCAAGAAACAAGCCGCGCGCGGGCGCCGCCTGAAAATAATTGCCCCTTTTTTTAGATGCGAGAATCTTTTCGATGTCGGATTTTGAGAGCCGCCCCGTGCCTGCGTCAACAAGAGCCCCCACGAGCATTCGCACCATTTTATACATAAATCCGCTCCCTTCGGCCACAATTTTTATCTCCGCTCCGCGGCGGCTCGCCGATAATTTTCGAAGCACCTTGACGGGGTTTTCCCTCGCGTTAGCACCGCGCGAAGCGCTAAAAGCGGTAAAGTCGTGCTCGCCCACAAGCGCCTCCGCGGCCGCGTTCATTTTATCAATATCAGGTTTTAACCCTTTTAGCGACCACCTGTATCTGGCCAAGTGCGGAAGGGCAACTCCGGTATGTATATAATATACATAGCGCTTTCCCTTTGCGCTGTACCGCGCATGGAAATCATTCCCCACCCTCTTCAAAGATTTTACGAAAACGTCCGTCCTGTTTGTGGATCTCAATGCAGCCAACAGGGCGTAGGCGGGGTGATCCCATACGGCGTCAAAATGGAATATCTGCCCCGTTGCGTGAACGCCGGAATCGGTCCTGCCGCTCCCGTGTATCCTGATAGGCTTTTTTAAAATTTGCCCAAGCCGCGCCTCTATAAAGTCCTGAACGCTGCCGCCGCTCTTTTGCGACTGCCAACCGCAGAAATCCGTGCCGTCGTATGCGCATTCGCAGCGAAAGCGGCTATTCTTGCCCTCGGCCGGAAGTTTCTCAGAAAATACTTCGGCAAGTATTGATGAATGCGAATTTCCACTCTCCATTAAAACTCCCCTCCGCTATCGGGGTTTAAAGGAGTAGCGCCGTTTCCGCCGCTTTCGGAGGCGTCGCCGCTTTCGAGGTATTCGCGCAGAATTATCGCGCTTGCGCGGGAGTCTATGTCGCCGCTGCGCCTGTGCTTTTTGCGGGCGGCGACGCTCTTTTTTCCGCGGGATAGTGTCGAATAATAGTCGCTCTCAGCCTGGAATGAGCTTAGCCTTTCGTCAAAGCGCACGACGGGCAGCCCAAACTTCTCCTCCAAAATTTTTATATATCCGTCCACCTCGCGCGCCTTGTCGCCGACCGTTCCGTCCATATTGTACGGATAGCCGATTACTATTTTATCTATTCGTCTATCTCTTATTTCGCGCGCAATGTGCTCCAATCGCTCAGAAGGGCTGCTTTCGACGGCGGCAGGTATGGGGACGGAAACTTTTAAATCGGAATCCGCATAAGCCAATCCCACTCTCTTGTGTCCGTAATCTATGCCGAGAATATTCATTATAAATTTCGCCTACGCGGCTATTGTGGCATTATTTGATTTTGGGCGGCGGAATCAAAGTAAAATTGAAAAAAAATGCGTTGCCAAGTTTTTGCCGCGCATTAGAGTAGTTCGCGTGAACAGCGATATTGAGAAACTTCTAAACTTGCAGACAAAAGACGCCGCGCTTTCCGCTATAAAGGGAAGGCTCGACGCAGTCCCGCAGGAAATCGAGTCGAAACGGGCCGAAATCCGCGCCGTCGAAAAGAATTGCGATGCCGCCCGCGAAAAGCTCCGCGCCACCCAGGCCCGCCGCGACGAAATGCGCTCGCAGCGCAGGGCGCTTGAAGAAAAAATATTCAAGTACAAAAACCAGCTCCTCGAGGTCAAAAAAAACGACGACTACACCGCAATAAACGCGGAAATTGAAAGGCTCTCCGCAAAGGCGTCGGAAATGGAGGAAGAGGAGCTGATAGTCATGTTTGAAATAGACTCTATGCGCGACGGAATTGCCGAGCTTGAAAAGCAGGCGAAGGGGCGTATCACCGCTATTGAGGAAGAAATATCGCTCATAGAGGCTGCAAAAGCCGGCATAGAGCGCGATTTCAACGCGGCGCGCGATTGCGTCTTGCAGGCGCGCGAACAGGTTGGAGCGGCATTTTTGGCCGCATACGACAAGCTGAAAGCGTCAAAAACTCCGTTTCCGATAGTAGCAAAAGTCGAAAACTCTCTTTGCACGGGGTGCTTTTTGAAAGTGTCGGGCGAGCAGCTTGACGCACTTAAAAGCGCAAAAGGCCCGGTCTTTTGCGAACAGTGCGGGCGAATTATTTTTCTATAAAAAATTTTCTTTGGAGGGAGGAAAAATTTTTTAGGGGGAGGTGAATGGAGTTTTTGGGCAGAAATTTCTCAATTTCTATACGCAAGTTATTATAGGCAAATATATTAAAGCACATAAAAGAGCCCAAATCCCTCAACCAAGCCCATTCGCGCCGCTTGGATTTGCCAAACCCCGCTAATTATCCCAAGCTGATGTCGATTGAAAATTATGCCGCAATGGCAAGAACTTTTTTTAAAAATTTTTTCACACCAAAATTGTGAATAACTTGTCAAAAACTTCTTCTTGCAACTTGCGCCAAAGAGTCAATTATGGGAAACAACAAACGGCAAAAATATTCCGCAGGCGTATCTAACCGTATTGGGCAAATCTTGTGGGCGCGAAGCGTTTACTAACGCAACTAACGGGATTTCAAAAATTTACAATAAATAAAACCACAAAACAAAATATTCTCAAAAGGCAAAACAATATGAAGAACGGCTATTTCCAAAATTCGGCCCGGGGAAATTCCCTAACACAATCATAACAATCGCCTAACAGCGCCTTTTGTGAATAATTACACACTTTATCATGGAAACAGATTTAACAACAGCCGCCGCAGCAGCGATATGGGAAAGAGCCAAAGAAGGCTTATTTTCCGTAGTAGGCGACAAGGTATATGAAAGCTGGTTTTCAAACCTCGAACCAGCCGGCTCGGACGATGAAACCATGCGACTTTCGGCAGACGGAGAATTTACCGCCATATGGATTAGGGACAATTATATGGATGTCCTATCCAATCAAATATCCCTCGCGGCAAGCCACAATATGAAGGTTGAGATAGTCGCGCGTGAGGAATCGCCCCAATCCGAAGATAGAATAGAGGCGCCCCGCACCGCCCCGCGCCGCATATCCGCCCCCAAACCGTCCGTTTCCCCGATTCCCCCGTCTATAAATCCGAGAAACACTTTTGAAAGTTTCGTAGTTGGCGAAAGCAACAGATTCGCCCACGCAGCCGCGCTCGCCGTCGCCCAAAACATCGGCGTAGCGTTCAATCCGCTCTTCATATACGGCGCGACGGGGCTCGGTAAAACCCACTTGATGCATGCCATCGCTCACTTCGTGCTGAAAAACAACCCGTCTGCCGCGATAGCGTACGTTTCTTCGGAAAATTTTGTAAACGAGTACGTCGCCGCATTGCGCGACGGCAATATCGCGAATTTCCGCAAGAGATACCGCAATACGGACGTCCTCTTAATAGACGACGTGCAGTTCTTTGCCGGCAAGGAAAGATGCCAAGAGGAGTTCTTCCACACATTCAACGAACTCTTTAATTCCGGCAGGCAGATAGTGCTTTCCTGCGACAAGCCAATAAACGAAGTATCCGACATCGAGCAAAGGCTCGTATCGCGCTTCGGCTGGGGAGTGTCGGTCGATATTCAGGCGCCGGACTATGAAACGCGCCTTGCCATTCTCCAAAAAAAGGCGGCGCTGCTCGGGCGCGATACGGCGATAGAGCCCGCCGTTTTGGAGCTGCTTGCGCGCAAGTTTACAAAGAGCATTCGCAGAATGGAGGGCGCGCTTACGAACCTCATCGGATATGCGTCGCTCATAAACTCGGGGAATGCGGTGACGCTCGAAAAAGCCAACGAGCTGCTCGCCGACGCATTCTGCGAAGAAAACGAAAACGCCGCGGTTGACATCGATAAAATACAGAAAAAGACCGCCGAATCTTTCAATATAGACCCGTCGGAAATTGTGGGCAAGCGCCGCCCCGCAAACATTGCAATGGCGCGTCAAATTGCGATGTACCTGTCGCGGAAATTGACGACCCACTCGCTCCAAGAAATAGGCAGGCAATTTGGCGGAAGAGACCACGGGACAGTCATGCACGCAATCAAGGTAATCGGCAACGCGATGGAAAACGACGAAAATATAAAGAGAAAAGTCGATTACCTCTTAAAAACTCTTAGCGTCTAAGGCTTTGAACTTTTGCGGGGGGTGCGCGCCTTCTTTCTCGGAAATTTGCCATAATTATTGGCGGCGCTTAATGGACAAGGTTTCAAGTTTTTGTGTGAAAGATTTTTAATGATTTTTTTTGCAGGAAAACTTTGTTGCGGATTTGTTGCGAAAAGCATTTACCGCATTTTTGCAATAGGCTTATACAGGTTTATTGCGAAAGCCTCTCCCGCAAACTTTCCCAATAGCATCATTATTGCGGATTTTTTTAAGAAATAAGGTTTCGAGAATTTTTTCAGTGGAATTATTTCGAATTTATTGCGGGAAGGGATATTCCAAGTTTTGAAGAATGTATTTTTTTTGCGCAGATGCTAAAAATGCCGCGAATGTGAAGCGTAGGAATGCCTAAAAGGTATCCCGTTTCAATAAAAAATTCCGATATCGACCCTAATTTTTTATCACTCTATATTACAGAGAGTTTTATTTTTTATAAAAATTCCGCACTTAATTTTGGCTGCTTAAGGAAGGATAATACCCTCTCAATAACTCCGCACATAAAAAATTCCGCACTCGATTTTGGCTGGTTAGATAGAATATTCCCAAACCGCCTACGCAAAACAACTTTCCGTAAAATAAACGGCAAGAGAATTAGGCATAGAAGCCAGATTCAACTATTTTAAGAGTGAGAATACTTCGGAGGCATTTGAAAAATCGTCAATAACTGCGTCGCTAAGCCGCTCCACATCCGCCCTTGGGAATGTCGTAAGCAGCCCGACTGTAAACATATTTGCCGCTTTGGCGGCCTTTAAGCCGGTTATTGAATCCTCGAATACGGCGCAATGCGACGGGTCGGAGCCGAGCTTGGAGGCGGCGGCGAGATAACACATTGGGTCGGGTTTTCCGCGCAAAATGTCTTCGGCTGTCACCAAAACGTCGAACAACCGCCCGTAGTCGCTTTCAGCAAAAACCCTTCGCATTTTTGCCGCGCCAGAGCTCGTCACAAGTCCCGTTTTATATCTGAGATTGCGGGCGGACTCCAAAAACTCGACAGCTCCTTTTACCGGTCTAAAGACGAGCTTCTTTTCAAATTCCGAAAGGCTCTCGCGAACCTCCGCCCTGCCTTTGCTGTCCAGGCGCGGAAAATAGATGTCGAGTATCTTTTCTAGCGGCGTTCCCTTTATTTTTAGCGAGAAATCCGCCCCGCCCTGCGCCCCGTATTTTTTTGCGGCGCCGCTCCAAAAATCGGTATATTGCCTTTCGGTGTCGGCAACGACTCCGTCAAAATCGAAAAGAAGCGTGTCTATTTTTTTCATAAATTCCGGAAAATCTTGCCCCGCTCCCGCCGAGTTGCAAGCATTTTGATAAAAGTATTGCTTTACAGATTCAGCCGCCGGTGTTTAAAATTTTCACAATATATTTCATTAAGGAAAAAAGTATCACACAATGTTCAACCCTCCAAACGACAGAATCGCAGGTAGGAAAGTGAATTTCATGGCAACCTGCCTGTGCGATTCGATATTCTCCGACGCCGCAAAAAATGCGGTGCAAATTCTAAAACACTTCGGCGCGGAAGTGTCGCTGCCGCACGACCAAACCTGCTGCGGGCAACCCGCCTTCAACAGCGGCGATTTTGCGTCGGCGAGAAAAGTTCTGCTCAGCACAATGCGCGCCTTCGGCGGGAACAGCGACCCGATAGTTGTTCCAAGCGCTTCGTGCGCCGCCATGCTCTACCACTCCTCAAAAATAGCCTTCCGCGAATCCACTCCCGACGTGCGCAAAGAAGTCGATGCATTCGCGCGCAGGGTTTGGGAATTTTGCGACTTTCTCGTAAATGTTTTGGGAGTTGAAAAAATTCCGGGAAAGTACGAGGCGAAAGTCGCCCTGCACAACTCCTGCCACGGCAAGGGCAGCGGCACTCCCGCCGCACTAAAAAAGCTCGCGGAATCCATAGACGGCTTGAAGACGCTGGATTTTGACGGTTCGGAAAACTGTTGCGGGTTTGGCGGCACTTTCTCTGTCGTATTTCCCCAGCTCTCATCTGAAATGGGCGAGAAAAAAGTGCGCTCGATTGCGGCGGCAGACCCCGACATCGTGTGCGCTGCGGATACTTCGTGCCTAATGCACCAAAAGGGAATAGCCGACAAGCTCGGCGTAAAATACCGCCCGATGCACGCAGCGGAACTATTTTACGCCGCCATGAAAAACGGAGGAATTTTCTAATGGCCATTCAAACTATAGACGAATTTGCAAAACACCTATCGCCGTCGGTAAAAAAGGCGCTCAACGACGCGAGCGTCGGAAGCACGCTCGGGCGCAAAAAGTGCCTGGCGGCGGCGTACCCCGAGGAGGGGCGCGTCACGCGGCTTAGGGAACTCGCAAACGCGATAAAGTCGCTGCCGCCGTCAAAGCTCGTCGAGCAGGCGGCGGACTCGCTTGAAAGACGCGGGATAAAAGTGTTTTTCGCAAGCGACGCGGACGAAGCGAGAAAAATGATACTCTCCATACTCCGCTCTAAAAACGCAAAAAATATCCTCAAAGTAAAAAGCATGACGAGCGAGGAAATCGAGCTTAACGACTTCCTCGCAAAAAACGGCATAGACGCCGTCGAGACCGACTTGGGGGAACTCATAATACAGCTCGAGCACGAAAAGCCCTCGCATATAGTAAAGCCGGCAATACACCGCACGCGTGAGGATATTGCGCGCTCCTTCCAGACGCACGGAATCGCGCCCTACGATGACAATCCGCAGCATATAACGCTCGCCGCCAGAAAATACCTGCGAAAAAAATATTTTTCGGCCGACGCCGTCGTTTCCGGCGCAAACTACGTCCTCGCGAAAGAAGGCGCGATAGTTCTCGCCACAAATGAGGGCAACGCCCGCTTTTCCATGGCGGGGGCAAAGACGCACATTGCAATAGCGGGCTTTGAAAAGGTGATTCCGTCGGCGCGGGAATTGTCGGTGTTTTTGAACCTTCTCGGGCGCAGCGCAACCGCCCAAAACAGCACGGTTTACACCGATTTTGTCGCAGGGCCCGGCAAGGCTAAGAACAGCCCAGAGGAAATGTACGTAATATTTCTCGACAACGGCAGAAGTAAAATTCTCGGAAGCGAATTTTCCGACATATTAAAGTGCATAAGGTGCGGCGCGTGCATGAACCGCTGCCCCGTTTTCAGGATAGTCGGCGGGCACGGATACCGCGCAGTCTATCCGGGGCCGCTTGGGATAGTGCTTTCGCCGCTGCTTGCGGGAGACAAAATCGGAGAGTACGCCGACCTCCCCAAAGCATGCTCGCTGTGCGGGGGATGCGCCGAGGAGTGCCCATCTAAAATCCCCCTGCCCGACCTCATTCTAAAAATGCGCGACCTCATGAAAAAGAAATCGTTCAAGGTCGCTAACGACATCAACTTTAAGCCTTGGAAAGTCGTCGCTACTTCCCCAAAAATTTGGAGGTTTGCAATGCCGCTAAACAAGCTTGCTAATCTGCTTCCGCTGGGGCTTGTGAAGGTCGGGCCGCTCGGCAGGTGGCTGAAAACGCGAACGCTCCCAAAATTTAGGGGCGGAGAATTTAGAAAATGGTTTAAGAAAAATGGATAAGCGGGCTTTTTTAGACAGGATAAAAAACGCTGAAAAATCGCGTTTGAACAACAAACTCCCGGATTTTGACGACTCGGAAACCGTATCGTACGCCGCGATAGGCGAAGGCGGCGCCCGAACCGTATTTGAGAGGAATTTTGTAAAAAACCGCGCCGATATAATAACCTCCCCCAAAGACATAGCCGGCTTTTTGAAATCCAAAGGCTGCAAGAAGGGGGTTATCGACCCAAAATTGGGAACCGACTTCGGGCTCGGCGGAGAATTTGACATTTCTTTCGAATTTGACAGGGACTCTGCCGATTCGTACGATTTCGGCATAACGCCGGCGGATTTTGCCATAGCCGAAAGCGGCATGATAGTCTTGAAGGACTCCACCACCTCAGACAGGCTTGCGAGCATAGCCCCATGGGTGCATGTCGCCGTCCTAAACGCCTCGGACATCGTAATGACGCTCCCGGAAGGCTTTTCAAAAATGGTTGACTGCCCTTACGCGATTGCAATCTCGGGCCCTTCAAAAACCACGGACGTCGAGGGAGTTCTCGTGGAGGGCGTCCACGGCCCGGGCGTGCAGGCGTGCCTCGTATTGGATAAATAGGAGCTTTGCATAAAAAGCCGCGGTTTGCGCCCGGCGCAATGTTCGCGGCCGATAAATGCGGAGCTGCAAGTCGCTTGCAATCTGTTAAAAAAAGGGAAGTTGCAAGTTGCTTGTCCTCCTTAAAAATTATGAAGGCTGCAAGTAATTTGCCCGCCTTAAAAAATAGGGGAGCTGCAAGTCGGTTTCCCTTTTTTTAATTGGCGGACTTGCGCCCGAATTTTTCTGACAGCTTCAACGCCGATTCCGCGCGGTTTAATATATACAAATGTATGCCTGGCACCTTTGCCGAAAGCAGTTCGTCTATCTGCCTCTGCGCCCACTCAAGCCCTGCGGCTGATTGCGCCGCAACATCGTCGCCGGCAGACGCTATTGAGTCTATTAGAGCCTGCGGAATGTCGGTAGAGCACATATTTTTAAAATTCATCAGCTGCTTCATTGAAAGCGCCGGCAACAGCCCCGCGATTATCGGCTTGTCTATCCCCATTTTGCCGCATTTTTCCACAAACCTAAAATAGTGGGAATTGTCAAAAAACAGCTGTGTAGTCACAAAATCTGCGCCCGCGTCAACCTTACGCTTCAAGTTCTCTATATCTTTTTCAAGAGTCGGAGCCTCGGGGTGCTTTTCGGGATAGCCAGCGCACCCTATGCAAAAATGCGGGAATTTTGAGCGTATGTAGGCGACGAGCTCGTTCGCGTGCGCATATCCATCGGGGTTGAACGATACGGAGCCGTCCTTCGGCATGTCGCCGCGCAAGGCCATTACATTTCTAAATCCGTAGGCATTGAACCTGTCGAGTATCGCCGATATCTCCGCCTTCGAGTGCCCAAAACACGCCAAATGCGGCATAACCTCAAACCCGAAAATGTCTTTTAGCAACTCCCCGTATTCAAGCGTCCTCTCGCGGCTCGATCCGCCGGCCCCGTATGTTATCGAGACAAAGTCGGGCCTCAACTCCTTCAACTTATTAGCCGTGCGCAATATTTGCCTCGCGCCCTCCTCTGTCTTGGGAGGGAAAAATTCGACTGAAAATATCGTGCCGCTGCCCGAAAATTTTTCAACTATACTTTTAGCTGTCTTTTGCATTAAAAAGATAATCCAATAAAATCTGCGGACGTCAACACAAAGACGCAACCATATTCCCGTATTTGCAAAGCGCGCGTAAAACTTTTAGAAATTCAGCGCCCAAGGCGCGGACTGCGCCGAGCTCCACCCACACAAAACGCACTTAACCCAAAATCTTTACGGGCTATGGGCGCGTAAAAATCACTTAAACACCCTGCCGACCCTGCGCGGAATCGCGACCATCGTCTCCCACGGAATGCGGCGGGGCCATCGGCTGTAATCTACGAGGGAAATCTCAAGGCCGTCCTGCTCGCCTATGAATGTGACAGTATCGCCCACTTTGACATCTTTTGCGGAATCGACGCAAATGACGGTTTCGTCGAGCCCAACGTTGCCGAGTATCGGGCATTTCGCCCCGCCCGCAATAACTCTCGCCTTGTCTGTAAAGCCCGACGGCACTCCGTCGGCGTATCCTGCGGCGACAGTGGCAATCCTTTTTCCCGCGCGCGAAGACACCGCAAGTATCCTCGACCTAAACGAAAGCACCGATTGGAGTTGAACTCCCTCGTATTCGCCCTCCGCAAACGGATTTATCCCGTACTGCAACAGCCCCATTCTGACGGCGTTGAAAGGCGGCTCGACTTTCATATACCGAAGCGCCGCACTGTTGTGCAAATGCACGAGCATGCCGCTCAAATCGAAATGCGACACCACTTCGCGGAAAATTCCAAACTGCCTTTTCGTGTATTCGGCATCGTCGTCGGCGCTTGACAGGTGCGAAAATATGCCCGTCACCTTTATGCCTTTTAGCCCGAGAATTTTTTTTATCTCCCCGACGGCGCGCTCATGCCAAATGCCTGCGCGCCCCATTCCCGTATCGAGCTTTATGTGCACCCCGAGCGTCTTTGCGCGCGAGCGTGCCAATTCCGCAAATGCCGACGCCTCCGAATAAGACGAAACCGCAGGTGTCGCCCCGTAGTCGAAAACAAGCGGCCTCTCTTGGGCGAGCACCGGACTAAGGACCAACACGGGCTTGTCGGGTATAATTTCGCGGACTCTTGAAGCCTCGTAGAGGTTTGCCACTGCAAATATGTCCGCGCCTCCCCTTGCAAATCGCACAAGCGCATGCGGCATGCAGTGCCCGTAGGCGTCGGCCTTCACAACGCAAACGTATTTCACTCCGGCGGGCAGCGTCGATTTTATACTGCGGACATTGGACTCCAAACGTTGGAAGTCGATTTCTATCCAAGATCTCAATGGCAAGCGGCTATTCACTGTTTTTTAACTTTCTCAAACCGTATAAAAAAAAAGTCAAAATTAAAATCCTCATCTTTGCCCCATAGATTTTTTTAAGCCTTGACCCAGTTTTTATTCGTATATTATCTTAAATAAATGTTGTTCGGACGCTTTTTTAAAAAACTGTTCACGCGCAAAAAAAACCCATCGAGAGCCACAGGCGACAGGGGAGAAGGCGCGGCGGCGCGGTTTCTAAAAAAACGCGGAATGAAGATTGCAGCCCGAAATTACAGATGCGGACGGCATGAAGTTGACATTATCGCCTTTGACGGCGACTGCGCAGTGTTCGTCGAGGTTAAAACCCGCTCCGAAAACTCCGTGGTGGACGGCTATTACGCGGCTCTTTCGCAGTCTAAAAAGCGTGGCGTAAAACATTGCGCCAAACGCTTTCTGGCGTCTGTGTGCCCGCGCCCCGCTTCGTGGAGATACGATGTAGTCGATGTGCGAATCTCGGAAAATTCCGGCAAAGAGACAATAAGCCATTTTGAAAACGTACCAATATAAAATATGAAAAAGATAATCTCAATACTCGCTACGGCGCTATGCTCAATATGCCTTAACGCCCAGCAATTCGGAAATTTTGAAGTGAGTAACTTCAATCTGGCGCTGGGATCTGGATCCGTTTCCTTCAATTACTACGATGCAAACTGGAATGGACTTTCATTAAAATATTTAGGAAAACCAATGGAAGGCTTTCCCAAATACGAGAAGGGAAAATTCTACGATTTGCAGGCAAACCTCTTTGCGAGGTTGGACAACCTTGGCACATTGTCGCAAAAGTTTACTTTCTCCGGTCGCAATACTTGCCGGCTATCCGCAACTATGACCCCCAGCGAAACTGCAAAATACAACGAGATTTCCTATGCGTTTAGCTTCCCAATCAGCGAATCCAAACTTAAATTAGACAGCATCGCCATAAATCCGGAAGAATCATTAAAAATCCAAAAAGTATTCAGCGCAAAAAGAGTAGAAGTAGAATGCGCGTATGGGAATGTCGTATTTGAAGGCGATTTAAACCTGCTCGTGCAGGATAACCGCATTTTTAATGGCACCACATATTCCCTCAGATTTAAGCCCCGCAAAGAAGGCAATACCCTCACTTGGAACATAAAAGTATCGTTCGAAGAACCCGACGGATCGCCAATATACATGAATAAAGCGCCCGCAAAGAACCTCGATATTCCAAACCTCCCGCGCGGCACCCTAAAGCTCGGCGGCGTGAAATTCGCCTTTTCCAATCCCGCCGGAAACGGGCTTGTCGTAGAGCCCGGAAAGGATCTGAAATTGCCCGGCAAGAATTTCTCCAAATACCTCTTTATATTGGGCGGCTTCGCCTCCGCAGACGAACTCTCGCCCGAAGAATTCGCCGAAGCCGAAATATCCTTCCCAAATGGCAAAAAGCAAATACTCAAAATCTCCGCCGAAAATTCGGGAGCCATTCGCGATTTAAAAAGTTCTGACAACTCGAATGTCGTCTGGACTTCGAGAGTCGGAGCCAAGACATACAACATCTTCGGCACGAGGCTTGACTTGGAAGCTTCAAACGCAACGTCAATTACCATAAGAAACCACTCGGAATCAGACTTTAAAATCGCCGCGGCTACATCCAGCCCAGTTGGCATATCCATAAATAAAATCAAAGGGAAGTTCTTAACCCAAACCAAGGAATACTTCCCGTTCGATCCGCCAAGGAGCGTCGTAAAATCTTCGCCGCTCGACTTCTCTTGGCTGCTCGACGCCCCCGCAGGAAAATACGGATTTGCAAAAGCCCGCGGAGGGGAAATATATTTTGAAAACCGCCCTGATAAACCGGTGCGATTCTACGGCAACAACCTATGCTTTTCGGCAAACTACCCGGATAAGGAAAACGCCGATAAGCTCGCGGACGCCTTTGCCGCCGCAGGGTACAATATAATGAGAATCCACCACTACGACAACCCCTTAATCGACAAGACCTCGCCCGGGTTGCTCGGCTTCGACGCCGAAAAACTCGACAGGCTCGACTATCTCGTAGCCGCCATGAAAAAGCGCGGCATATACATAACTACCGACCTGTACGTTTCAAGAGTCCTCGCCGACGACGCAGTAGAAAAGGATATCGGCTGGGACAAGTCCATGACGGCAAACAAAGCGGCTTTCTTCGTTTCAAGAAAAGCAGTCGAGAATTGGCAGACTTTCTCAAAAAATCTGCTAAACCACGTCAATCCTTACACAGGGCTCGCATGGAAGGACGATCCCGCAATAGTCTCAATCAGCCTCGTAAACGAAAATACTATATTCGGTTCTTCAAATGCCATGTTCCCGCACTTTGAAAGACTCTTCAACAAATGGCTCGAAGCAAAATCAATAACTGCAAACGACAAAGACAGAAGCTTCCTGCGCAAAATATTCCTCTCGGAAGTTTACGGGAATTTCTATAAGGAGCAAAAGGCATTCTTAGATTCGCTCGGCGTGCGCGCTATGATAACCGACCAGAATTTCTGGGAGGGATACAGCGTGACCCTAATGCGCAAATATTACGACATTATCGACACCCACAGATACTACGGGCACCCCTCATTCATAGAAAAGCCTTGGTCGTTGCCCGCAAAAATGAAAAATACAAGCTCGATTTCGGAATATGGCGGCTGCATAAGCCTAAGCGACTGCCAAATGGCCGGCAAGCCCTTTTCGATAACCGAATGGAACTACGTAAATAACAACGACCATTGCGCCGAAGGGGCATTCCTCATAGGGGCATACGGCTCGCTCCACAAATGGGATATGCTCTGCCGCTTTGCATATTCGCACTCTACAGTGGATTTCTCGAAACCTGCATCTATCATAAGCTACTTCGATGCAAATATAGTTTCGCTATTCTCCGACCGCGCAGGGGCGCTATTATATCTCAGGGAAGACGTAAAGCCCTCCGACATTACAATAACGTCATTCCTCCCAGAAGACTACCTTACGCGCCCTGAGCCGGAAAAAAATGCAAACTCGCCGCTCTTAAAGCGCATAGGCCTTTACGCCGCAACCGAGGTTGAAATAAATCCAACGCCCTCAGGGTTTAAAGTTCCGCAAAATTCACCTTTTGCAGTCGCGGCCGAACAGGCAGTCATTGAGCAGAATAAGTTTGATAAGCCCGTAATACTCGATACGAAAGCCAACCTTCCCCAACTCACAAAACTTACGGGCGGCAAACTTGACGTCGAGAATGAAAGGTATGAATCCTCCACTTCGGAAATGGTCTTGGACAAGAAAAACGAAACTTGGCAACTTATCACTTCCAAAAGCGAGGCGTTTATAGGCCCGAAAGGGAAATCATTCAAAGGCGCCTTTGCCGAAATAAGAAATACGCGCGGCTGGAGCTCAACCTTGATTTCAAGCATAGACAATAATCCGCTTAAAGACAGCTCCAAGATTCTAATATTGCACCTAAGCGACATAAAAAACACCAATATGCGCTTTGACGACACCGATATGACAATCTTGCGCGACCACGGCACAACACCGCTTTTGGCAAAAAAGACAGACATCATTGTAAAGTTCAAAAACCCGATGGAAGGCTGGAAACTATACGCCCTTAACAACGACGGAACCCGCGGCGATGAAATCGAAATGGATAGAACCGCAGAGACGGCGTCGGTCAGGCTATCGACTGTAAAGGGAAGAACGGTTATCTTCGCATACGAGCTCGTAAAGGAATAGTTTACTATCTCCATAGGAAAAAAGCTCCGCCCATTTGGGCGGAGTTTTTTTTTGCGGTAGCTTAGAACAGTGTAAAATTTTTAGCTGTAATATCCAATTTGCCAAAAAGTGCCGCCATGTAAAAATTTTTAGCCGTCCCTCTCTTTTTATGATAAAGCGCGCCCCACAAATTTGCTAAAAAATACAATTTATCGGCAACAATAAACGCTCTTATTCAAAACGGAGGCTTTAATGCGGCACTACTCGGTTATTTCAAAATCAAGCGGCGGGATTTTATCCACAAGAAACATTCCCCTCCAATGCTTGCCGAGCAGATTCACCACAAAACGCCCTTTCGCGGGCTTTGCGTTTTCCGAGCAGCTTATTTCCAACACGAGCCTGCTGTCGCGTATGGAAAAACTTTTTATGGAAAGCCCGTCAGGCGCGTCCTGAAACTCAGCCTTTGGCATATTTTTAAACTTCGCCGGAGAAGCCCCGACATCTATCGAAACAGTTTCGCCTTTTTTTATTTTTATCGGCGTTGCAACTTTCGAGATATCCGGGCGTATCGCGTCAAACCCACGCCCAAAAATATTCCACGAATTTACGCTCCCCCACATTCCCGCCGCCGGGACATAGTGGCGATAATAAAACGCCTGCATCATATCCTCGCATGGGACCGACTCCCTCACTATGCTTCCGTGCGGGAAATCAGCCTTGCCGGCAACCGACATCTTAAAGACTTTCTTGGCTGCGCCCTTCGGTATTTTTATGCCGACATCCGCATACTTTGCGCCTGCCGGTATTTCAGCTCCGTACACTTCGGCTCCCTCCGGGAGTCCGTCGATTTTTAAGGCTATCGGATAATCGTCGATTCCGTCCGCGCGGAATGCGTAAACTCTGAACACTGTCGTGCGCCCGGGAAGAAAATTCAGGGAGCTCGGCACGCTCCTTAGTTCAAAATCCGGGCGGGGCCGCCGCACTTCAAGTCGGTATGCGTGCGCGGGGGAAAACCCGCCCGTCAAATCCTCCACGCGGACAAAAAACGTGCCGGTAAAGGGAGGTGTGAATATCATTCGGGAATCCGTATGCGCCGTGACAAACCCGCATGACAAATCTTCAAAATCGTCCGCCCTCGCAAGGACTTTCCCGGAAGAGTCACAGACAGTAAGATAAGTGTCTATCGGAGAGCCGAGCCGGCGTGCCCGCGTCTCTATTACTATCTTGTCGCCTTGCGCGGCGTCGAATTTGTAGGAGTCCCTCTGCCCTTTTTTCAGTATGCGCCCGTGCGCCGCCTCAGGGGGAGTCAAAGTCACCGACGGAAGCATGCCGCCAGTCCCGCCGGCAATCTTTGAAGACTCCGCCGCAGACAACGTGCAACGCTCCGGAGAATATTTTATTTTTAATTCGGGAATGCTATCACAGCCGAAATCCGGCGAAAACTCTCCCGCACCCTCCGGAATGTCTATTTTTATTTTATTGTTTTCGAGGTTTGCGCCCCCGACTTCAAACTCCGGCGATTCCCCGGACGCGCCTCCCAGCGGGAAAACGTATTCCACAAACGGGCGCGTGGAAATCGACATCCTGTAAACGAAATCCTCGCGGCTCCGGTAAATGGCGTCGAAAATTTCCGCGCGGTAAACTCCGCTTTCCGGAACTTTAAAAGACAAATGCGGATCGGGCCTATGGAAAAAATCGTCGCAATACGCAACCTCTTTGCCGCGAGAATCCGTGACGCGGACGACAGGCTGGAACCACCCGGGGACGGCGTCGGATATGTATGGAAGCTGCATTCTGCCCCATACGTCGATGACGACCGTATCCCCTTTGCGCGCGTAGAATGAATATGCGTCCGTTTTAGCCTCGGTAATCTGGCCGTTTACAACCACCGGCATATCCACAAAAAATTCGTTTCCCTCTCCCGGGTACATCAGCGGATTCACCCACGAGCGTATGCCGAGCTTTCCCCAATTTTCGGGGAGCTTTATGCGCTTTCTTGCGGTATCGCGCAAGGAAGGCTTCACAAATTCGTCTGTGTCCGATATCTCAAACCTCGCCGGATTTGAAAGCCCGCGCCTCGATTTTACGAGAATATTGCGTATTCCCTTTTTGGCGTCGGGCGAAACTGTGATTTCAAACTCGACAGTTTCCGCCATAGGGTCGGAGGACACTTTTCTTAAGTACACAGAGGCGTCAGCAGCGGCGAGCTTATCCATTATTTCTTTGTCGGCGTTGACTAATTTTCTCAAATACGCCTGCCCGCCGTCCTCAAATTTCTTCATCTCCTCGACTACTTCGGGATGTTTTTTTACAAATTCCTCCTCCAATTTATTTCTAAGCCCAAAATAATTGCCGGACTTTAACGGCGTAGTCACTTCGCAGACTCCGGTTTCAATTCCTTCGCCCGTTATATACACATCTGTGACGCCGTTAAAATTTCTGCCGCCTACGGTGATTTTAACAGTTTCGCCGGCTTTCGCACCCGCGGGATACACATACGCTATGTTTGGAACGTCGCTTTCCTGCGCGCCGAGCGGAAGAGCGGACACAGCGCAAGCTATCGCAAAAGCTAAAAGCCTTCCAATTCTAAAAAAAGCGGGAAGTGCAAATCGGCAAGTTTGAGGACGCCGCATTTGCCTGCCGCAGGCCTTTCGTCTATCGCAACGCAAAGAAGATTTATGCGCCTCTATATTTTTTGCGCCGCGCAGTAATCCCCATAAAAGATGAGAATTTTTCCCGCACGCAAATTTTGCACATCGCGCAGACATTTTCCCTCCCGCAAATTTTTTAAAAAAGACTAACATCCTATTTCCCTCAATATTCCGTCGCCCTTCATGTCGCCCTCGTTGTCTTCAAGAAGCCCGACAGTATCCCCTTGCGGTGTGCGCAAAACGGCGTCCGAGGGAATCCCGAGGCGCGAGTATATCGAGCCTATCAGGTCGCACGGCGATACCGGGCGCTCGACAACTTTCTCCGCCTTGTCGTCGGTCTTGCCTACAACTTTTCCGCCGTCAAAACCGCCCCCTGCAAGCATCATCGAAAACGCATCGCCCCAATGCCCCCTGCCGCCGGAGTACGGGGCCTCCCACTGTATGCGCGGCGTACGGCCAAACTCTCCGCTCCACCAAATTATTGTAGAGTCGAAAAGCCCGCGCTCGCGCAGATCGGCAATGAGGGCCGCCACCGCCCTGTCTGTTTGCGGCATGAGCTTGCGCATTTCCTGAAAATGGCTCTTGTGGGTGTCCCAGCCGGGATAGTTTATCGTGACGTACGGCACTCCGCTCTCCACAAGCTTGCGCGCGACGAGGCACGAGCACCCGAATTTGTTCCGTCCGTAGGCGTCGCGAACCTTGTCGCTTTCGGTTGTGACGTCGAAAATTTTTCCGGCATCGCCGAGTATCAAATTGTACGCCTGCTCCACCGCAAGCTCCGACTGCTTTAAATATCCGCTTGAAGCGAGCGATTTTTTGAAAGTGCCGAGGTCGTCGAGCAGCTTTCGGCGCGACTCCTGGCGGGCGCGAGTTATTCCGCGCGCAACTATCCCCTCAACCTCAAACGGTATGGACGACGGATTCCCGCCCGTTGCAAAGGGCTTGTATTTCGACCCCAAAAATCCCGCCTCCGAAAAGCGCCCCTGCGGCTCCGTCAATACTATGTATGGCGGAATAGTTCCCTTGTAGCCGGCGTCCACGCCCTTAAATTTTGAAACCACAGCCCCCGCGCATGGATACACGTACCTGCCAGGCATGCGCCCAGTCTGCACAAGGTACGAACCTGTTTCGTGGGCATTTTGGAAATGCCTTACGGAGCGTATTACGGAATATGTATCAGCGCATTTGGCAAGTTCCGGCATAAGCTCGCATATTCTCAAGCCATCGACATTCGTATTTATCGGCGACGAAAGCTGCCCGCAATAGTCGTACCCCGCCTCCGGTTTTGGGTCCCAAGTCTCTATTTGCGACGGCCCTCCCCAAAACCATATCTGTATCACAGACTTTGCAAACGGCTTTTTCGGTGCGGCGGGTTTAGCAGCTTCTTTCGGGGCCGCCGCCAGTTCAGCTGAAAATCCGCGCGCACCCAATCCGAAAAGCGCGCCCATCGCGCCTGCCGCCTTTAAAAAATCCCTCCTGTCCAATGCCTTTTTAGAGTCCATATATCCTCCTAATGCCTGTTGGAAAATTCGTCCGAATTAAAAAGAGCCCACATTGTGTCAATCATCGCCTCCCATTGCCTAAACTGCTTTCCCTCGGGCTTGTATTGTTCAAACGCCTTTAATTCGGCGCTCGTTGGGCGGCGCGAAAGTATGTTTGTGTACAAACTGTACACTCCCTTCTTGTACGGCATAACAAAAAACCTTCTGCTAAATTTAGAAGACGATATTTTTCTCAATATCTGAGACGAATTTAGCATATGCAGCTTTTGCGACGCCGAAGGGACGTTCACGCGCTCGTCCGCGTACCCGGTGTCGCGCGGGGACTTGCCGAATAGTTCGAGGAACGAAGTTGTCACGCTTCCGTCCGGAAGTTCGGCAGCCGCGGAATAGTCGGGCATTGTCGTGTACGGCTCGGGGGTCGTGCTCGAATATATCTCGGTCGTTCCGGTTATGGAGCACACGGTGTCTATCAAAATTTCGGCGTCGAGACGGCGGACTGGGTACACTGCAAAATTTTTAGCCGCGGCCTCGGGATTGTTTGAAGGCTCGGGGATAAATGACTGCGAGTACGCCTCAGAAAGCGCAATTGTGCGGATAAGCACGCGGATATCGAATCCCGAGCGCTCAAATTTTTCCGCGAGCGTTTCCAGCAGGCGCGCCGACACCGGTCTGTTCCCCGAAAAAAACATGTCGTCCACGGGCGAAACTATTGGCGTTCCGAAAATCCAAGTCCATACCCTGTTTGCAAACGCCTTTGAAAAATAAGGATTTCCCCTCTTGGTAAGCCATTCCGCAAAGCCCGCGCGCACCGACATATCCGCGGAAAATACCGCCGCCGATCCGTCCGGAAATACGGATACGAACGGCGCGCGCTTTGAAGGGTCGTCGAAGACAATTTCCTCTTTCCACTCCTTTGTGGACTTGTATCCCACGCGCGAGAAAAACGACGCAAAAGCCTTTCGTCTCTCCTCAGGAATTTTATCGTACCGCGCGCACATAAAAGTCAGGGCCGCGCACGAAGCAGTTGATTCGGGAGTTCGCGACTGCATCGCCCTCAGGAAGTTCACCTCCCCTACCCTAAAATTGCTGCCGCTCGACGACAGCATTCTGCGCGCCATTTCGTCCCACCCCAAGCCGTCCGAGAGGGATTTGCGGATAAAGCGCGTGTACGCCTGCGCCGCATTCGGCCACAGGTTTATAGGGAACTCCGCCTTGATTCTCAGAATGTCGCCGAGCCTCAAAGACATGTAGTTTACAAATTCGTCCGACGCCAAAAGTTCGTCCACAAGCTTCTCGCGCTTGTCCGGTGATTCGTCGTCCAAAAATGCTTCGAGCCGCTCTGGGCTGGGTATCCTACCTGTCAAATCGAGGGTCGCCCTTCTAATAAAAACGGAGTCCGAACATCTCTTTGCGGGTTTTAGTCCGAGAGATTCAAAATGCGCGGCAAGGGCTATGTCCACCGGGTTTTTTGAATCCTGCAAGTTTATTTCGCCTTCCTCGTACGGATTGGCGGGGGCAAATTTTATTTCTGGCGGCTTTCGCTTTGAGCGGGTGGGCTCGCGCACGGGAGCTGCTTGCGGCGCCGATTTCTTTGCCGGACGCACAACTTTCTTTTTTTCGGATAATCTATTTAAATTTTTCCCTTTTTTAGCGGCAGAATCTGTGCCCTCTTTCAAGGCTCCCGATGCCTGCCGATTTTCTTTGCCCAAGTTTTTGGCGGCAGATTTTTTTTGAACCGCTTTCGAGCCCGACATTTGCGCGACATTTCCCCGACTTTGGGCGCTTTTGGACGGCTCGCCGGCTCCGCGCCCCTCCGCCCCGCCAGTCGGTTTTTCCGATTTAACTTCCATTGAGGCGGCCTCCGTAGCGCCGCGCTCCGTTGAGCCGCTTCCAAACGCCGTCTGGCAGGGCAAAATTGCTGCCGCCGCGCACAAGTTGAAGAAGAGCGCCACACCCGCCTTAGAAAAATATTTATCAAGAAAATTCTTCCCCATACGAAAGCTTCCCCGCAATTTCAAAAAAATAGTTAGAAATTTTGAACTCGACAAGACTTTTTTATATCTTAATTCTCATAATTTGACATATAAAAACATACATATATTATATATTTTCGCCGACAATGAGCCAATTTGAAAAAGAACTCCTGAAAAGATTGGATTCCTATAAATCAGCCAATCTCATAGACGCCGCCAGCGAAAAAAAACTCAGGGAAGCCCTCCAAGATAAGATCTGCGAAGAATCGCGGATAACCCGCAATTTGCTGTACATACTCGGAATTATATTAGTTTTTACGGCATGCTGCATTTGGGTATACCACAACTGGGAATATTTTCATGAGCGCGTCAGGGAAGCCCTGGCATTTGCGCCGCTTGCCATTTCGGCAGTCCTCGGAATCTTTGCAATAAAAAAGGATTTTCCGCAATTCTGGAAAGAAGCCTCGGCAATGCTAAATATCGCGGGAGTGTGGGTAATGATTACAAGTATCGGGCATCTTTACAACATACAGCCGGATACCGCGCATTTTTGCCTGAGCGTAATTTGCCTTTCCTTTTTGGCAGTGCCCATATTCCGTTCGGGCTCGGCGATAGTGGCGCTGTGCATACTCAACATATTTTATGCCGCAAATTGCCCGGAATCGGAATTTATCGTTGCGGTTGCGATATACGCAGCGTTGGCCGCGTTTGCGTATAAGTTCAGAGACGGCAATGGCGTTTTAAGGAATATCGTGCTGGTTTTTGTGTGCATGGTATCAGCGGTATCCATTTCGTGCGTGGCCGCGCACAATATTTTAAGCATTGTTTTAGTTGCGGGATTCTCGGGAATATTTCTCGCAGCGTCCGCTTCCAAAAAATTTTCCGGTACGGGTATTTTCAACAACCCTTACGCCGGCGCGGGATTTTTTCTCTTGATATTTTTAATGTCCGTAGGCGCATCGAAAGGCATTATTAACGACCTTATCAACCGCACCGCCATCTCCGCATTTTTCCCCGCCTTCTGGACTCTCTGCGCAGTTTACGCATTCTCGCTCTTCCGCGCGTTCCGAAATCCGCGCAGGGAAAACGCGGCAATCTGCCTTTCGATAGTCTTTCCCGCATTTGCCACAGTTTTATTGCTAAAAAATTTCTGGGCAGTCACCGCTGTCTTGAACGGCGCGATTTTCGCATCTTCAGCGGCTTTTCTAATATCGGGAATTTTAAAAAAGAAGCTGATAATGTCGAATGTCGGGGCGATTTTAATTCTATTTCAATGCGTCTCGCGCATTTTCGATTCGCAAACGGACGTCGGGATAAGGGCGGTGGCAATCGCCGCGGCCGGCGTTTTGCTCGCAATTCTAAACATGATTCTAAACAGGAAAATATCGCGTGAAAATTAAGAGTTTTTTTAAAGAGAGCGCCACATTGTGGTACGTCGGCCTGCTAACAGTCCAATTCTGCGCGGGGCTCGTATTCGCCCTCGACGCCGAGCGCATTCACGACACCGGCAAAGAGATAAAATTGCCGATAGAGTCAATGTGGCCAAATTCCTCGAACGATTCAGTCATATATATTATATGCGCACCGATTAAAATTCCCTACGCCCAGGGCGCAAATCCGCAAATCGACGCATTCGTAAAAAACAAAGACATGCCTTATTGGAAAAGGACGATTGTAGATGTAGAATTTAGGAAGGGCGCCGACGGTTTATGGGCTCCCGCGGCTTACGGCAAAAATGCCGATGAAAAAAAAGGGACGGTATTTGAGCTTAAGTTGTCGGATATTTTATTCCAGAAATACGAAGGCGGAAAGACTGTCGAAATAAATCCGCCAATCGCACTATTCAATTTGGGAAGAATCAATTACCATACTGCCGTATTCGACCAAACCAAACTGCAAAAATACATATCCGACGCCCGCAAGAAAAATGTGCCCATGTCACTGTCGTTGCGGCAGGATCACGGAATGCTTGCGGTATCGGAAGTTTATATAGGCGAAACACCCGTCGAAGAAATAATAGAGCGGGAAATTTTGGAGAAAACTCCGCCGCAAAAAGAAACCATCGAGGTTAAAGACGCGCGCTGACCTTGCGCGCTACGCGGTGCCGATACGCGCGGCGCGCCAAAATTGCGCGCTACGCGCCCGCCGATACAGAAATCCCGCAATTAAAAAAAGTCACGCAATTAAAAAATATTATACCCTTCTTGGGCGTCAAAAAAACTTCTGTATTCCCGCGCAAAACAAAAATCCCCCTACGCCGTCCCAAAGTATAAAAATTTTTTTGCGCTAAAACCTAAATTTTTTCAGTTTCAAATATTATCCAACTAACGGCATTGCATTTCTATAAACGGCAATTTGAATCCTCCCGAAATGCCGCAGTGAATAAAGGATTTTTTGGAAAAAAATTTTCCGTACAAAATAACTCTAAAATTTAAAATATTGCATCAAGCAATCCCCCCGCCCGCCGACAACAAAAAAAATTTGCGCGGCGAATGTATATCAATTCGGATGGATGCGACGGAAAAATTTTAAAGTTTTAATTTTAAAGTTATTCCGCGCCGCTTTGAGAAGAAGAGGCTTTTGCGCTTTTTGAAATCGCCCGCTTCAACGAAAAAAAAGTCTTCAACAACCGTGCGCAATCCTCTTCGAGAACGCCGCTATTAACAATCAAAGAATGGTTGAGAGTCGGAAGATCGTGGAATTTCATAGCTCCCCCCAAAAAGCCCATTTTAGGATCGGAAACCGCATAGACGACTCTCTTTAAGCGGCTCATTACGCAGGCGCCGGCGCACATCGGGCAAGGCTCTTTTGTCACATACAAAGTCGCTCCGGAAAGCCTCCAATCTTCGCACTTGGCGGCGGCCTGGGTGATTGCTATAATCTCGGCGTGCGCAGTCGGGTCGCGAGAGCTTTCGACAGAATTGTGCGCCTGCGCCACAACTTCCCCGCCTAATTCTATGACAACCCCAATCGGGACCTCCCCGCAACTCCACGCCTTCAACGCTTGATTGTACGCAAGCTTCATAAAAAATTCGTCGCCGCGGTTCAAGTATGACGGGCGCATCGGCTCGAAAGGGCATTCCGGGAAGCTCTTGCGCGGCGCCGATAACAATCCGGAATATTCGGAATCGCCAAAGTCCGCGCGTGTATCGCAATTTTTAAAGTTTTCCATTATTTTAATGTTGACTAATAGAATCATATAAACACAAATTGTCAACTTTCATACTGCAAAACAAACAAAGCATGTCAGATTCCGTAGAAGTCGAAGGAAAAGTCGTAGCCGTTCTGCCCGGCACTATGTTTCGGGTGGAGATACTCAATGGTCACCAGGTGCTCGCCCACATCTCGGGCAAGCTCCGCAAGAATTTTATAAAGCTCACGGTGGGCGACAGGGTCAAAATGGAAATGACCCCGCAAGACATCGAAAAAGCGCGCATCGTTTATAGGCTAAAAAACAACGACGCCCCGAGGCCGGTCCCCAGAAGAAGCTTCGGCCCGCGCCACTAATCCAAACAATGGCAATGTCTCATAAAACCGGAAAAGTCGCGCTGGTTTCGGCTTTTTTGGTTTTGCTTTTTTTTGCGTCCACAGCGGCGTCTTTATCATGTTCAAACGGCGCTTTTGACTTCGCGGGGCTGTGCGACTGCGTTTTTGGCTCGCCGGAAGAATCCGCAAAGCTGATATTGGTTCAAATACGCCTGCCCCGCCTCGCCGCCGGCATTCTATCCGGTGCGTGCCTTGCAATGGCGGGCTGCTGCATGCAGAGCCTTTTTAGAAATCCGCTCGCCGACCCGTCCATACTCGGCGTGTCCTCGGGGGCGGCGCTCGGAGCGGTTGTGGCGATGTCGTTTTTCGCGTACCCGTTCGCGCTCGAATCGTGCGCGCTTATCGGGGGGCTCGCAGCGGCGTTTGCCGTGTACAAACTCGGCTCATTCGGCGGAAGGGTCTCCGCGTTTTCTACGCTTTTGTCGGGAATTGCGGTAAACGCCTTTTGCGGGGCGCTCGTCGGATTTTTTATGTACTCCGCGCGCGACGTGGGACTTAGAGGATATGTATTCTGGTCGCTCGGCTCGCTCGACAGGTGCGGCTGGGGCGAGATTGCCGCCGCCGCTTGCGCAATGGCTGTCGCGTGCGCTGCAATGGCAATTTTCGCAAACGCGCTAAACTTGATGGCGCTCGGACGCCAGCAGGCTTTCCACTCGGGCGCAAATATCCGCGCAATTTGGCTCGCCGCAGGGGGAGCCGCGGCTCTCGCGACGTCCGCGAGCGTAGCAATTTGCGGAATTATTGGGTTTGTAGGGCTTGTCGTCCCACACATAATAAGGTCCGCCGCCGGCCCAGACAACCGGATACTACTGCCGCTATCGGCGATTGGGGGAGCTACGCTTCTCGTGCTCGCCGACACTGCCGCCCGCCTGTGGTCGCCCGCCGACCCTGTTCCGATAGGCGTCGTGACGGCATTTTTGGGCGCTCCGTTTTTTCTTGCGCTGTTGAAGCGCCGTGGGAAATCCGACAATGATTGAGGCAAAAAACATTTCCTTCTCGTACGGCGGCCGCCAAGCGCTGTCGGAAATCTGCGCAAAATTTGGCGACGGAGAATTCACCGCGATTCTCGGCGCAAACGGCGCGGGGAAATCGACTCTTTTAAAACTGCTCAGCGGATGGCTCGCCCCGTGCTTTGGCGAAATTACTTACGGCGGCCAAAACATAAAAAATTTTGGCGCGCGCGAGCTTGCCACAAAGCGCGCGGTGCTCGAACAGGAATGCACGCTCGATTTTGAATATACTGTCGGGCAAATAGTTGGAATGGGCGGATTTTCAGGGGGCCTATTCGGCGCGCAAGCCCGACCCGAAACAGTAAGCGAAGCTCTCGCGGCAGCCGACTTAGAGGGATTTGAAAACAGGATATACTCCCGGCTTTCCGGAGGCGAAAAGCGGAGAACCCAGCTTGCGCGCGCCCTTTGCCAGCTTGGGAACGCCCCGCAAGGCAAGGCGCTTCTGCTCGACGAGCCCGCCGCCTCGCTCGACCCGCGCGCAGCTCACTCTGCGATGAAAGCTGCAGCCTCCGCCGCCGAGAAAGGCGCATGCGTCGTTGCCGTTCTCCACGACCCGAACCTCGCATTCGACTATTGCGGGCGCGCGATACTCTTAAAGCAGGGCAAAATATACGCCTCAGGCAAGACCGAAGACGCACTCTCCGGCGAAAATCTGTCGGCCGCTTATTCCCACCGATGCGAAGTCTTCGACTCCCCCTTTGGCAAAACCGCAAGATTCCCCAAATTTGCGTAAAATTCAAACAGTTGACAAAAACCCGCCGATATGGTTCTTTATAGAGTGTGAATAATATGCAGAGGCTACATTCATATTGGCGCATGCCGTATATAGAGGCGCCCAAACCGCGCGACGACACCGGCAAGAGCGGGGGAAACCCGTTTATCGAAATGGCGAAGTCCGACGACTTCGCCAAATTCCATATACTCTGGAAAGGCAAGTACTCTTTTATAGTGATGAATAAATTTCCGTACAACTGCGGGCATCTGCTCGTTCTTCCGCTGCGGGAAATAGGCGACATAGAATTGCTTGAAGGCGACGAAAAAACGGAGTTTTTTGACTCCATAATACGCGCCAAACGCATTCTGCGCGAAGCCCTCAACCCGGATGCCTTCAACATAGGCTTCAATCTTGGCGCGAAGGCGGGCGCAGGCATTCCGCAGCACTTGCACTGCCATGTGGTGCCGAGGTGGGACGGCGACACAAACTTTATGCCCGTCATATCCGACACGCGCGTGCTTCCGCAATCGCTCGACACTCTGTGGATAAAGCTGAAAAAATTTGCCGATAAAATATAACAATGCCGTCCGTCGAAAAAATTCTGACTTTTGAAAGCGCACAAAAGCTCGCCGAAACTTACGGAAACCGCCCAGAAAATCTCGCGCTCGCGGAGGAAAAGCTGTCAGTTCAAATCGTATCGCGCGAGGGCTGGATGAAAATCGAAGGCCCGAAAAAGAAGGTAGATACAGCTTTTGAATTCTTTAAAATCCTCGGTTCGGCCCGCTCGCAGGGCATAAGAATCAATTCCTTCGATTTTAGAAATATGCTTGCGAGAGTCGCCGACGGAAAGCTTGGCGAAATTACAGCCGTCTTTGAAAATCCCGTTGTCGTAAACCTCAAGCGCAAAAGCATTGTTCCCAAAAACGTAAGCCAAAAAAAATACCTCGACCTCTTTAAAAGCTCGGAAATAGTTTTCGGGATTGGCCCGGCGGGGACCGGCAAGACGTATTTGGCAACAGCCTGGGCGCTTAAAATGCTGCAAGACAAAAAAGTTGAGAGGATAGTCCTAACCCGCCCCGCAGTCGAGGCCGGGGAGGCTCTCGGCTTCCTGCCCGGCGACTTGCAGGAAAAGCTCCTTCCCTACCTCCGCCCGCTATACGACGCAATATACGATATGCTCGGCGCGGAGGAATCCCAAAAGCTGACGGAGCGCAGAATTATAGAAATCGCGCCCCTTGCATACATGCGCGGGCGCACCCTTCAAAACGCCTTTGTGATACTCGACGAAGCCCAAAACACTACGCCCGAGCAAATGATGATGTTCCTAACGCGCCTCGGGGAAGGCTCCCGAATGGCTGTCACCGGCGACATCACGCAGACAGACCTGCCGCGCCATAAAAAATCAGGCCTGCGCGAGGCCGTAAAAATTTTAAGAGACATAGACGGCATCTCCCAGTTTAGATTCGATTCCTCCGACGTTGTGAGGCATCCGCTCGTCACAAAAATAGTGAACGCCTACGAAACAAACCGAAAAAATATTTCAGATGTTCAACCATATTAAAAAATATAGGACGGAACGCGCCAGAAGAAAGCTGGAAGAACCGGACAAAATATCCAACGTCCGGAAGAAATGGAAACTTTGGGCGACTGTCGCAGCAGTGTTTGCGATGTCGTTTGCAGTCTATTTCATATGCTTTGCATATAAGTCTCCGGTCGTCCCGCAAGTGTTCTCAAACAAAGTCGCGCAGGTATATCTCGTGTCGCCGTTCGAGTTCTCATATGTAAGCGAATACCAAACGCAGGCCAAGCGCAATCAAATCGCAGAGAGAATACCGCCCTTCTACAAAATAGACGCCGATTCGATAGTGAGGGCTCAGAGCGCCATAGACACATTAGTTTCGCTGCTAAACGAGCGGCGCGACGAATTTGAAGAAAGCTCGCCCGAGGAGGCCGACGAAATTTGCGAAAGCCTCTCCTCACAGCTAAAAAATGTGGCAAAACTCACGGTAAATCCTGACGACATAAAGGTATTTTTCGCAAACACCACCGCAAAAAACTGCAAAAATATTTTCAGCCACGTCGCCTTCGCCCTTAAAGTCGTCCTGAAACAGGGTATTTACGCCGACGGCGACAAGATTTTTTCCGGAGAAATAAAAGTCGACGCCCAGCCCGCTGGCATTCAAGGAGTATCGCCTGCAAATACCCCGCAGGCCGCCAGCGAAACCACCGCGCGCGCAGAGCTGTTAGACAAACTTAAAAATATGGGGGTATCCGAAGCAATGGCGCTTGCCGTGTACCGCACGTTTGTCCAGGAGATAAACCCCAATATAACATTTGACGAACAAAAGACGAAAGACCTTCGGGAAAAGGCGAGAAACGCAATCCAGCCGGTAGTCGTAAAAGTCCGCGAGGGCGAAACCCTCCTCGACGCCTCCTCGACCCCCACCCCGATTATGCAGGAAAAACTTAGGGCGTATAAAAGCGAGCTTGCAAAGCGCCGCGATTCAGGGGCACAGGCAAACGCTTTCAGGTACATCGACTACATTGTCTCGCTGTTGCTCGTGTCGGCCGCCGCCCTGTTTTTTGTAATCAGCAAAACCCAAAAAAATAAAAAGCCGCGCACCGTCTTAATATTCTCCGCCCTGCTGATTCTCAACCTCGCGATGGAGCGGTTTATAATCCACCTAAGCAACGCAGAATACTTCGACACAAACACGACATTCCTGCAAATTTTTGCGTACGGAACCCCAATTATGCTCGGACCGATTATACAGGTTTTGCTGTTCGGCTCGTACACGGGGTTTGTGATGGCGATTCTCATAGCCGCCCTAACGACAATGATGATTGGCGAAAGCATTGTGATATTCGTCCTCTTCCTCGCGGCGGCGCTCGTTGCAATCTACTTCTGCGACGGCGCGCACAGCCGCTCGCGCGTAATTTTCGGCGGCGTTATATACGGAATGTTCCTCGCGTTCTTCTCTTTCATAATAAGCACGGCAAACGGCGTTCCAATAAGCATAGCTTGGAGGCAAGCGCTGCTTGCTGTCATAGCAGGAAGCTTGACGGGCGTATTCGCAACAGTGATATTGCCGATAGTGGAAAAGATTTTCGGCAGATACTCGAATATCGCGCTCATAGAGTACACAGACTTCAATAATCCCCTGCTAAGGCGCCTTCAAATAGAGGCCCCCGGAACCTACCACCACAGCGTAATGGTGTCGTTCCTCGCAGAACACGCGGCGGTTGCCGTATCGGCAAATCCGATGGTTTGCAGAATAGGCGCGCTCTACCACGATATCGGGAAAATCATTAAGCCGGAATTCTTTTCCGAAAACCAGGGCGGCGGCAAAAATCCGCACGACGACCAAAACCCGTCTATGAGTGCGCTGATAATTAAAAACCATATAAAGGAGGGCGTAGAGCTCGCGAGAATCGCAAAAATGCCCCCGCAGGTAATCGACGCAATCAAGCAGCACCACGGAACGTCCATAATCTCCTATTTTTACAACAAGGCCGTCAAGCTCGCCGAAGCCCAAAACGTCTCGGACCCTCTCCAAGCGCTGCGCGACGCAGGCATCGACGAAAGCACATACAGGCACGAAGGTGTAAAGCCGCAAACGGTTGAAAACGCAATCATAATGCTCGCAGACTCTTGCGAAGCCGCTTCGCGCTCGTTAAAGCGCGTGACACAGCACGGAATTACGGAGCTCGTCAACGCGATAGTAAAATCAAAGATAGACGACGGCCAGCTCGATTCCTGCCCCATTACCATAAAACAGATTTCAAAAATCAAACAAAGCTTCGTCTTTACAATGATGAACATGCTGCATACGCGCGTGGAATACAACAACGCAAAAAAATAATATGAAATATCCACTGAAAGAAATCCTGAAACTTTTCGACAACCCCGAAGTCTGCGGAGACGACTCGGTAGAGCTGTCCGCCATAGCCGCCATCGACAAGGCAACCCCCTCAGACCTCACTTTCCTCGGGAATAAAAAGTACGCGCATCTCGTCTCGTCAACCAATGCCGGCGCAATACTGCTTCCGCGTAACTACACCGGAGAACTCCCAAAGAACTCCGTTGTCGTGCGGGTTGACAATCCCTCAGCGGAACTCGCAAAAATCGGGGCAATGGTAGAAAAAGTTTTGTGGCCGGAAATAAAGCCCTCAATACACCCGTCCGCCGTAATTTCCGAAACGGCAAAAATCGGCGAAAACGTATTTATCGGACCAAATGTCACGGTGTGCGAAGGCGCGCAAATTGCAGACGGCGCAGTGATACAGGGCAACAACTATGTTGGGCGGTTCGTAAAGATAGGCCGCAAAGCCTTTCTTATGCCAAATTCCGTAGTTATGGACTATTGCGAAATAGGCGAAAACGCCCGCCTGCAACCCGGCGCTGTGATAGGCTCGGACGGGTACGGGTACGAATTTGTAAACGGCGTGCACGTCAAAATTCCGCAAGTTGGCAAAGTTGTCGTCGGCGACAATGTTGAAATCGGGGCGAACACTTGCATTGACAGGGCGCGCTTCGACAAGACGATAGTCGGCGAAGGGACAAAAGTTGACAACCTCGTGCAGATTGCGCACAATGTCGAAATCGGCAAAGGGGCGCTGCTCGTTTCGCAAGTCGGCATTTCCGGAAGCACAAAAATCGGAAATTATGCAGTTCTCGGCGGTCAAGTCGGAGTCGCCGGGCACTTGCATATCGGCGACGGCGCAATGATAGGCGGCCAGAGCGGAGTAAACGGCGACATACCGCCCAAGTCGTATATGCGCGGCACCCCGCCCCGCCCATACCTCAAAGCCCACAAGACGGAAATTCTAATAGGCCATCTCGCCGAACTATTCGACAGGGTAAAAGACCTCGAAAAGCACCTCGGAATATCAAAGAAGACGTTCGGATCTTCGCGCGGCAGCCATTGATTTCCGGGCGGCGGCGCCTTCGGAAGTTTTTACCTTAGTGAAATGGTTTAAATTTTAGAAGTGCGCAGCCCACATAAAAAGGCGCGGCAATTTCCGCTTTTCGGCGGCTAAAAAGCGGCGGCAACCCAGAGAAAGGCGGCATTCGGCCGCCTTTTTTTGGCGCGTGAAATAGTGCGCAGCGGGAATTAAAATAAAAAATGTAAATACCGGCCGAAGCTTGCGCTAAATTAGACTTGTAAAAAAAGCGGGAAAGTCCATTATTTTCGGGAAAATCCACTTATGACTCACAAAGCTACGGCAATACTCGCATTGGAAGACGGAAGCGTCTTCACTGGACGCGCTTTCGGCGCAAAAAAAACAGTCGTCGGAGAGGCGGTATTCAACACCTCAATGACCGGCTATCAGGAAGTTTTAACCGACCCGTCGTACTTCGGACAAATAGTGACAATGACGGCTGTAGAGATAGGCAATTACGGAGTCAATAAGGAGGATGAGGAGTCGGACGGAATAAAAGTCGCCGGCTTTGTCGTGAGGGAAGCGAGCCCGGTTGCCAGCAGTTGGAGGAGCGAGATGTCGCTCCAAGACTATTTGGAAAGCAATTCGATACCCGCAATAAGCGGTGTCGATACGCGCGCAATCACCCGCAGAATCCGCGACGCAGGCGCGTTGAAAGCCTGCCTTTCCACCGAAGGGATATCCCCCGAAGAAGCATTGGCAAAAGCCCGCGGCTGGGAGGGGCTTGTTGGAGTTGACTACGTAAAGCAAGTCACATGCAAAAAGCCGTACCACTACGACGTCTCCGAAGCCGATTTAAAGCCCTTCACCGTAAAAGGCACAAGCCTCTACAACAGCCAGAGAAAATATCCGCTTTTAAAATGCGCCGCCATAGATTTCGGAGCAAAGGCGTCGATATTCCGCAAACTTTCATTCCACGGCTTTGACGTCACAGTATTTCCCGCATCCGTCTCCGCCGAGGAAATCCTCGATTTCGCGCCGCAGGGACTCTTCCTTTCAAACGGCCCCGGCGACCCGTCCGCCGTTGAATACGCGCACGAAACTGTTTCAAAGCTAATCAAAAAGCTGCCCACATTCGGGATATGCTTTGGCCACCAGGTAATAACGCACGCGATAGGCGCAAAAACATACAAGCTTAAATTTGGGCACCGCGGCGGCAACCAGCCGGTAAAAAATCTCGAGACCGGCAAAGTGTCGATAACCTCGCAAAACCACGGGTTTGCCGCCGATAAGGAAAGCGTCGAAAACTGCGGCGGGATAGTGACGGAAATAAATCTAAACGACAATACAGTTGAGGGATTGAGGCACAAAGACTATCCGCTATTCTCCGTGCAATACCACCCGGAAGCGGCCCCGGGGCCAAACGACGCCCTGCCGCTATTTGACGACTTTTACAAGCTCGTTGAAAAAAATTCATAAAAATTGAAAATTTTTCTTGAAATTAAAAAAAAAGAATATCTAATCCGACACAATCAACTTTAACAGATGAATCCGCACAGCGAAAAGTTTTATTACTTTTATTATACCGGCGTATATAATTAGCGTTCGGCGGGCGGCTTTTGCCTGTTGTCGAAGTTGAAAACCGAACGCGAAAAAGCGTCCGGTTTTTTTTATGTCTTAATTTTTCTCACCAAAAAGGAAATCAAAATGAATCACAAAACAATGAATGGCTCCTCGACCTCCTCCGGAAGATGGATAGGGTTCAGGAAAGAACTAAAAGTGCTCGACTGCACAATAAGAGACGGCGGTCTGATGAACTCGAGCAAGTTTACAGACGAAGAGGTTCGCGCCGTGTACGACGCCTGCGCCGACGCCGGTATAGATTACATGGAAATAGGCTACAAAAACAGCCACAAAATATTTTCCTCGTCCGAATTTGGCCCGTGGCGCTTCTGCGACGAAGACGATATAAACCGCATAATTGGGGATAATAAACGCGACATAAAAATCTCCGTCATGGCGGACGCCGAAAAATCTGACTACAAGACCGACATTCTCCCCAAGGAAAAGAGCCAGATAGACCTCGTAAGAGTAGCCACCTACATACACCAAATCCCCCTCGCCCTCGACATGATAAAAGACGCCAAGGACAAGGGCTACGAGACAACCGTAAACATAATGGCAGTCTCCACCGTGCGCGAGAGCGAACTCGACGAAGGGCTTGAAATGCTCGGGCAAAGCGAGGCGGAGGCGATATACCTCGTAGATAGTTTCGGCTCGCTATACAGCGAACAAATCCGTTACATGATGGCGAAATACATGAGGGTGGCGCACGAATTTGGCAAGGAGATTGGCATACACGCCCACAACAACTTGCAGCTCGCGTTTGCAAATACGATTGAAGCGATAGTCGCCGGCGCAAATATGATAGACGGGACTCTCGCCGGACTCGGTCGCGGCGCCGGAAATTGCCAACTCGAACTGCTGACCGGTTTCCTGCACAACCCAAAGTACAGAGTGCGCCCGCTGCTGCAATGCATTGAAAAATACATTGAGCCCAAGCGCGCCAAACTCGGCTGGGGATTCGACTACCCGTACATGGTGACCGGTTTCCTGAACAGGCACCCGAAAAGTGCAATAGAATTCAACGAATCCGGAAAAAAAGGCAAGATCGTAGAATTCTACGACGAGATTATGAAATAATACCCCCACCCCGCCCGAATGGAACCATAATAAAATGGGTGGGCGTCAACTGAACGAAGGCGAATCTGAGCTGATTCGCCTTTTTTATTTTTAAATTATGGTATTCAACTTGCGGCCTCCATCGCGTTATTTTTGCAAAATAAAAAAATGCGAAAATATAACCGCCTAATAAGAGCATAACCGTTTAAGAGCAGAATAATATAACTTAAGTTTAAGGTCAAAAGATACTCGACAAAATATAAAGAGAGCGCGGGGAAACTATATTTGGACAATGAATGCATTCGCCTCTTCCCTGAAAAAACTTTACATAGATATTGAGCTTCATATGCCCGATTCTACAACGGATAGATCAATTCTAAGAGATACGCACACATTGGGTAAACAGAAAAAACGGGGAAAATACCGTAAAAGTCTGCAAAAATTCTCGGGATATCCTCAAGAAAATAGCAAACTTGCCCATATAAAGACAAGTAGGCGCTGCGCAAATTATGGACTTGCAAACACCGCCCATGAGCACGTCCGACACAACGCGCAATCTAAACTTCTGATGAATCCACTTTAACCGAAAAATTTTAGAACGTAGAGCCGTAAAAATTCTTACCAATAAAATTTAAGCCTAAATATAAAGGCATAATTCGCCCTACCCTCTCAGGCAAAAGACGTGGGAAAGATATACACTTTGCGGGGATCAAAATCCCCCGCCCTTTGATCCGCCAAAAGTAGTGGGAGCAATCTGCCCTTCCGGGATTACCATGGGGTCAGAATATCTTGCACGCAAATCCACATGGAGGACATTTGTAATATCGCCGTTTTTTATGACTTCTGCGAGATAGTCATGCATGGCTCTGCGCAAAGCAATCTGGTATTCCATCTCGTCTCTGTAAATCGGATAAAAAGAATTGGCATTGGGGAACTGGCTCAATTCTCGGCGCATCGCGTACATTACATCGAGCATGTATTTTTTATAGTTTCTTTCGTAGGAAATTCTGTCCATGCGCTCGTTTAGGAAAGGCTTGCGATAGCGCTCGGCAATCTGTCCGAGCCTGCGGGAACGCAACATGTCGCCGTATAAGTTGCGCTTAAAAAACATTAGGAAATCGTTGTTATCGTCAGTGAATCGGCGCAGCTGGGTTTTCTGCTCGGCAGCAACTGACGGGTCCAAACGCATCCAATTTTCGAGCCCCGTCATGCGTATAAACTGAATCGAACTGTCGGGAGATTCAATTGATTTTGTGACGCCGTCAAACTGGCGTATAAAATTGTTGATGTCCGGGATTGCCATATTTTCGTTTCCGACAATAGATCCGGTTTTCCCCGTCCAAGAGAGGACTCCCGGGTTGTATTTGCGAAACGCCATAGATACGAGCTTCCCCGAATCCGGGTCGATAACAATCGAGTTGTTTCCCGCATCGACAGAAATCTTTGTTGAAAGGAGAAATTTTTCACCCCTTCTATCGAGCCTCTTAATATTTGTCGATTTGCGGATTTCCGGAGCAGTATCCGAGGTGAGGTTTAGGTATTTTTGGTCCTCCGAAAAAATGCGCACCGGGAATTTTGAAAATCCAGCCTTAGACGGCGCAATCATGGTAAGTTTTTTGTCAATGATAGATACCATTTCCTGGGGAGAGACAACTTCAAAAGGGGCGAAAGTATCCGGAACGCTGTCTGGCATAAGCATTACAAGGGGATAATCGGAGGAAATGAAAGCGCGCGAACATTTAATCTTCCCGAGGCTGTTTGTGATTGTGTAAGGCAAAGAACCGTCGAAAAAATCTTTTGTGCACAAAACTACTTTCTGTCCGTTTAGTTTGACCAAAACGGCAGTGGACATTTTTCCGTCAATACCCCTATTGGTAAATATTGAGAATCTATATTTATTTAATTCTTTAATTTCGTCATCGCGCGATGCGAGATTATCGGGATTTTGCTTTTCTTGCGAATTGCGAGATGCCCGGGTTTGTTTGCTGTCATGGTTGGCTTGAACTTGCTGATGTTCGTGAGCCGCGGCTGCAATATTTTCGATTGCAGAAAGCTGTTTTTCAAAATCCGCCGGATAAGACTGTTCTAATTCTTTCAAATTATCCCGAATACTTTCATCGGCGGAATCCAAGAATTGCAGTATCTTGCGTTTTGCGGTAGATTGTGCAGCCAGCCATTTTACAGATGCCGGATAGCCGAGTTTTGAAATTTCAGAAAGAACGCGCTGTTTGATAGAATCAATTTCCGATTGCGAGAATAAATTTACGTTTGAAACAATGGCGTTATAGAGCCTGCCCCAATTGCGCAATTCGGCAGCCTGCGCGATATAGTCATGGGGATATATAGATGCTGCTACTTGTTTTGCGAAGTCAGCGGCATCCGGCTTCATGGAATTTGATATAAGAGCAATGCGTTTAAATGCGTCGGTTTGTGCAGTGATTTGTTTATGAGCGGCCTTCCAATCGCCCTTATTTTTTGCTACGGCATTTGATTTAATGGAGTCAAATGTTTGGATTGGGATGTCCGGGACAATAGAATTGATGGCGTCGAAAGATTTAAGTTGGATATCAATCCATGATTTTTTTGCGGGCGACGAAGGATCCTTAAAGTAGGTATTTGCAAGAGAATTTACTTCTTGAAGTACTTGTGCTGGGTATTTTTTTTCTGAATCGTGCGAATCGGAAATGACGTTGGTGTCGTTATTATCGCAGGCATAGAGGAAAAATATAGCGGAAGCGAATGGAATAGATAGAGTATATTTAACGATATTTTTTAATATTTCTGCATTTAGAATATTGCAATAAGTATTCATAATAATAAAAAGTTCAAGATAGATTAAAATAAAAAATATGGAGAAAAAGATAATATATTTTGAGAAATATGGAAGGAAAAAATAAAATGAAAAAGATTAGATAAAAAAGTTGCCAAGAAGAGAAATATAATGTTGTGTAGAAAGGATAAAAGGAGAGATGGCAGAGTGGTCGATTGCGGCGGTCTTGAAAACCGTTGAGCCCGCAAGGGTTCCGGGGGTTCGAATCCCTCTCTCTCCGCGTTTATAACTTTCACACTGCAAGGGTGTTAGACAGTTTTAGTTAAAAGGGTCAACACCAA
>URAJ01000007.1 GCA_900545715.1 uncultured Opitutales bacterium | reverse complement strand
ATCCGCAGCGCCTCCAAGACGCGCGGGCTCGGGATCGTCGCGATGTCGCGGTGTATGAAACAAATTTTGGAGCCTTTTACCGCCGGCGTCGATGCCCACGCGGGGTCGGACTTAAACCGCCGCATAATCTCGCTTTCGTCGGCGGAAGATGAAACCTCCGCAAAAATTATTTCTGGCGCGGCGGATACTATAAATTCGCGGGACAATACCGGCCACGGCGCGCCCGCAGCGTCTGCGCAATTTTTTAGCCCGCACGCGACGAGCAGTCCGCCGACAAAAGAGCCCCTGCCCGCCGCCATATTGCCGAACATAAACAGGGCCTTCCTGCCGCGCCCTGTCTGTCTGCCGCGCTCGTCGCGGATTTCCGCATCAAAATCGCGCGCTATTTTTTCCGCCGCCGCATCTTTAAAAAAAACTTTTCCGAGCAGCAAAATATCCTTCGCAACATTCTCCAATCCCTCAGTATTCAGAAAAAATGGCCGCACGCCGACCGACTCCAACCTGCGCGCAATCGCCCTTCCCGTCGGGCTGAGCGGCAAGAGGAATATCTCCGGCGCAGCCTTTGCAATCTTCTCGTAGTCGGGATTGAGAAGCCCGCCGAGCTTTGGCTTAAGTTTTGCGTCCTCAGGATAAGTGCAATAGTTTGAATTGCCCAAAAGAAAATCCTGCGCGCCGATTGCATAGACTTCTTGCGATATGTTTGGAACGACAGTCGCCGCAGTGGGTGGAGCGCCGAAGTCAAAAATCCTTCCCGACGCGTCCGCAACCTCCCGCGCGGCCGCGCAATATGAAAAGAGCGCCGCGCACAAAACCGTGAAAAATAACTTCATTTCTTATCGCGCTTCAACATGGCGTCCTCAATGGACAATCCCGTGCATTCTCCCATTGCGCTAAACAGCCTGTACATTGCGAAAAATAAAACCACCATAGTGGGCAGCACTATCACAGGGAAGGAAAGCGCCGTCATTTTCCCTACCTCCTCGTTAAACGCCTCAGTTCCCGTTGGGCTTTTAAATATGTACGCCGCAAGCGCAAAATTCAAAACCGAGCTCAGCAAGAAAGACGCCGCCACCCACCAAGTCGCCTTTTTCAGCGCTTCGTCAAACTTTTCGCGCGTGCCCCGCTCGTCGAGCGCGGCCTCAATTTTGGGGAGGTCAACGACACTTTCGTTGAGCATAATCATCTTTGCGAGCGGGCGCCGCGTGAAAACCGTAATCAATACCGCCGCTCCGAGGACAAGCGGCACAAGCCCCTCCTTCACAATAATCCACTCGCGCGACATCTTCATAAGCCCTATTCCGCCTGTGAGAATTACGCTCAGCACTCCGATAACCGAAAAAATATTGAATTTGCGCCTGCTCGCCAAGTCCCAAATGCCGTAGGCAATCGGAAACGCCAGCGCAAAAACAAAAACCTGGGCGTCCACATTTTCCCCCGTTATTCCGAGACTTTCAAAGAGTTTGCCGCCCTTGATTAGAAGAAAGCTCGGCAGGATAATGTTAAATCCCAGATTCAGCCACGGGTTTTCCGGCTTGTTCTCTTTTTTTGAATCCATTATTTTTTAACCCTCAAAAGGAGCATATCAATGTTTTCGCCGAGTTTTTCAAGATTGAGTTTAGCCTCGGATATTCTGTGAATGTCGCGTTCGCGCACTATTACATAAACCGGTTTTTCGGACTTCCTTGCAAAGTCCCCAAACTCCTTTGCGGAATCGAAGAATTTTGGGTCGTACGCGTCCCTTCCGCGCATGTATCCGAAGGATTGTTCGTCAGGAGGATTTCCCACGAGCAGCACAGTTCTGCCGAGCCACACCGGCAAATCCTGAAAATAATTGTAGTCGAATACTATCGCAACCTCAGAAGATGGGGATTCAGCAAGGATCCTCTCCGCCAGAGGCCTTGCGCTCGGGCGCTGGGCAAACCGCCCCACCGGATTGAAAAAGAGCAGGAATATTGCCGACAACGCAAAAGCCCAGACAAAGAATTTCCTATCGTCGCCGCCGCGGAGAATGGCTATCATAATTGCGGCGGAAACAACCATGTAAAAAGACAGCGCGCCAAACATAATCCACGCCGTAATAGTGTCGTCGATTTTGCCTTTTGATATCAAAACCGCGCAAGCGATGGGAGACGCTATCGCGCCGACTACGGGCAGCACCGCAAAAAGCCATTTAGCGGTTTTCGTAAAGTCAATTTTTTCCGACCAGTTTTTTGAAAGCCACTCTCCAAACAAAATCGCGAAGGCCGGATACACTGGAATGATGTACGGCACGAGCTTTGAGCGTGAAATCGAGAAGAAAAGCACCACAAACGCTATCCACACCCAGAAGAAAATCAGTTCCGGATTTTCGCGCCGCAAAGCGCGCCATCCGTCTGCGATAGAGCGGCGCACCACCGCCGGCAAGAATACAATCCAAGGTATTAAACCGACCGGAACGATTACAAAGAAGAACCAGAAGGGTTGCGCGCGGTTGGAAGTGTCGGCATCAATGAACCTCAATATATGCTCATGTATTATGTAATACCAGAAGAACCCCTGTCCTTCCGGATTTTTTGAGACAATTCCCTCCGCGCCCGAGTATGGCGGATTCGCCGACGCCGCAAGGAAATGCCACGGCAATGCTATCGCCAAGAAAACCGCTATCCCCGCGAAAATCCAAAGAGTATCCGACTTTCTCAGGCTTTTTAGGAATTCTAAAGGCCCGATTAGAAGGGCATATATAAAGATTGTTGCACCCGGTATTAGAACGCCTATAAGCCCCTTTGTCATGACAGCAAGCGCGCAGAAGGCGAAAAATCCGAGCGTTAGAATTCCCCTACGCGCCCCACTGCTTTTGAGGGCAATTATAAAACAAAACATGGCCGCCGATATGAAAACGGAGACTGCCATATCGAGCGTCACAATCTGTCCGAGCGCGTAATAGAGCAGGAAAGTCGCAAGGAAGGCGGCAGACAGTATCCCCGCCCTCCTTCCGTACAGGGCGCGAGCCGCGCAATATGCGGCGCAAATTCCGAATACCGCCATGAGGGAGTTAGCGAGCCTTGCGGAAAACAGGTTTATGCCAAAAGCTTTCAGCGAGGCCGCCTGCATCCAATAAAACATCGGGGGCTTGTAAAAATAGGGCATGTCGTTCAGGCGCGGAGTCACCATATCCGAATGCTCCAGCATTTCGCGGGGTATTTCCGTATATCTGCCTTCGTCGGGGCTCGCGAGGGGCCTTGTGAACCCGAGAGACATATACAATACGCATGAGACGAGAAATATTACGAGCAAATCCCGCCACGCAGAGACGTATTCTGTTTTTGCAGTAGAAAAATTCATATTTCGGCTGATATTGCAGTCGTGCGCACCATACACAAGACTAATTTCTAATTAGACTATCGCCGATAAAAAATGTTAAATAAAAAAGAGAAAAAAAAGTCTTGCCATACGAATCCAGCCGTCCAGAATCTTTTGGCATTATTTTTACGCGGAATTCGCGCATCGTTTTGTAGGCATATTATTCCGACTTAGCGCTTGCGGGAATCAAAATTACAATTTACGCAAAAGCAAAAAAAACATGGCAGAAGAATCAAACAAAAAGAAAGTCACAGAAATCGGCTTCATCGAAACCGAAGCGCTGAACCGTTATGTCACCGAAACGGGCAAAATACTTCCCCGCAAGTTTACGGGTCTTACGGCTAAGGAACAGCGCCACGTCAAAAAGACAATAAAGCATGCCCGCAACATGCTTCTGATGAAGTAATTTTCCCTCGATGGGAAGAGTCTCGTCAACGCGGGAAGATTTCAAGCGGCCGCCCTCGGACATACTGAAGGCGGCTGATTTTATTGCGCGCGGCGGAATCGGCGGAGTCCCCACAGAGACTGTTTACGGGCTCGCCGCCGACGCCACAAATCCCGATGCGGTGCGAAAAATATTCGCCGCAAAAGGCAGGCCGTTCATAGACCCGTTGATTGTCCATGTCTGCGATATGCGCATGGCGCGGGAAATAGCCGTATTTACACCCGACGCCGAAAAGCTCGCCGAAGCCTTCTGGCCCGGGCCGCTTACAATGGTTCTCAAAAAGGCCCCGGCAATTCCCGACATAGTGACGGCGGGAATGGACACTGTGGCTGTCAGAATGCCTTCGCACCCTATTATGCGAAGCCTTATAAAAGCTTCAAAACCCATAGCGGCGCCCTCCGCCAACCCGTTCGGATACGTAAGCCCCACCACTGCCGAGCACGTCGCGTCTATGCTCGGAGATAAAATCGACTTTGTACTCGACGGCGGAAGCTGCGCGTGCGGAGTTGAATCAACTATCGTGATGATGACTTCCGCCCCGAAAAAGCTGCTCAGGCCGGGGCCCATTCCACCGGAAGATATAGAGAAGGTTTTAGGGGAAAGTTTGGATATTTCCCCGAAAGTCAACGAGGCGCACCCGCAAGCTCCCGGAATGTTGAAATCGCATTACAGCCCGAAATCGAGATTGTCTCTTTTTGATTCTCCGGGCGAAATTCCACAGAATTTTCAGGGCAACATAATATACCTCGCTCGGCCCGAGTCGCCGAAAGAAAACGAATATTGGCTAAGCGAAGACGGTGACCTCAAAGAAGTCGCCAAAAACTTATTCGCCCTCATTAGAAGGCTCGACAAAGCCGGCCTCGATATTTACTGCCAAATTCCGCCGCGCTCCGGCATAGGCCTGGCTATCGCCGACAGGCTCGACCGCGCGAGAACCAAAGGCTGATATCAAGGCGTCTGCCCTATCGAAAAGATTTGCGCTTATTTGCGCCAAATTTGCGCGGAATATTTAAAGCGGGTATTCAATTTCCAAAATAAATTGCGCCACAGTAAAGCGCGGGGATTTTTAATTAAGATACTTGGATAAAAATTCACCAGCATGCCTCGGCATTTTTGTTGAATTATACTGCATTTTCAGTCTATGCTAAATGCATGAGACTTTTGCCTTTGATTTTTGTATGCTTTATTTTTTGCGCGCACGTTTTCGGAGGAACTACCGTAAACGTCAGCCCCCTCGGAGACGATAAAACTGCGGACGGCTCATCGAAAAAGCCCTTTGCAACGCTAAAAGCCGCAATAAATTTTGCGCTAAAACTGCAAGGCAACGGAGATATATCATTAAAACTCTCCGACGGCACATACCGCGTAAGCGACACTATTTTGTTGGATGGGAAAGACTGGAAAGGCCGCAAAATATCAATAGAAGGCTCCGAAAAAACAATTTTGAGCGGAAGCGCGGACATCGACGCCACAAAACTTTCGGAAGTTCGAGAAGCGTCGCTGCTATCCAAGCTTCCCGCTGAGCGCACCGCAAAAATATATTTTTTAAACTTAAAACAACTTGGAATATCAGATTACGGAGAGCTAAAACAGCGCGGTTTCGGAACCCCGCGCGACATTCCGGAAATCGAGGCATTCTTAAACGGCAAAAGACTGCGGCTTGCCAGATACCCGAACTCCGGATTGATGAAAATCGGGAAAGTTTTGGACGCCGGACAAGTGAAGTCAAAAACCAACCGCGGTTTCGACGAGCCTTCCGACGACACGCGCGTGCGCGGGGCGACATTTGAATACACCGACGCCCGCCACGAAAGATGGATTGGCGCCAACGACGCCTACGCGTGCGGAAACTTTTCCGTAGGCTGGGCAGACGACGAAATAAAAATCGAAAAAATCAATACAAATGACAAGACGGTCAAACTTTCCTCGCCGCACATATACGGAGTTATGAGCTGCCTGCCCGACCCCAAGAATCCAAAGTTTCGGCAAGACCTGTCCACGCGCGGATATTTTGTAAAAAATCTCATCGAAGAGCTGGACGAAGACGGAGAGTTTTTTATAGACAGAAAAAACGGAATTTTTTACGTAGCCCTCGACTCCCCTCCGTCCGGCACACTGCAATTCTCGATGCTCTCCGGCCCGATTATTGCCATAAAAAACGCGGACGGTTTGAAAATAAAAAATGTGCGCTTTGGCCCGTCGCGCGGCATGGGCGTATTCGTAAGCCGCTCGAAGAATATTAATATTGATTCGTGCGAATTTTCAAATTTCGGCACCGTGGCGCTGTCTGTCGATTCGGGAACTTTCGCAAAAAATCCTCCGCCGGAGCTCGCCAATAAAAACCCCGCATTCAATTTCAGCTCCTCGATAACGCTCTCCAACTGCAAAATCCACGACAACGCCTTCGGCGGCGCATATATCCGCGGGGGCGACAGGCGCTCTCTATCCCCGTCGGGAAATCTCGTTTTCAACTGCGAATTTTATAGAAATTCAAGCGCGGGTCTCAAATATACCCCGTCTCTGTCGATTTACGACGTCGGCGCGCGCGTGTCAAATTGCACGTTCCGCGACGACCCATTCAACACAATGCAATTTGGCGGCAACGACCTCATTATAGAGAAAAACAGATTTGAAAGAATCTGCCTAAACGTAAGCGACATGGGGGTAATATACACGGGTCGAAACCCGAGCCATAAAGGCAATGTAATCCGCAAAAACTTTTTTTCCGAATGCCTCGCCAAAGACGGCAAATGTACTATACGCGGCGTGTACATCGACGACGGCTCCGGCGGGTACGACATACGCGAAAACATATTCTGCCGAATAAAGTCCGCCGACCCCGACGCTACAAACGCGGGAATAGCCGCAATCTACTACCACGGCGGCCACGACAACACTGCGTATAAAAACGTATTTATAGACTGCGCCGTAGGAGTCGCCCACTCTCCGTGGGAGGACGAATGGTGGCTTAAAAACATAAACTGCGCCGCTTGGAGGCACAATCTGAAAGATGAGGTTGATATAGAGTCCGACATTTACCAGAAAAAATACCCGCAGCTTAAAAACTTTTTCAAAAACGACAGGCCGCGCGTAAACTATCTCACCCAAAATTTATATTTCCGCACATCGGGGCCGCTGAACGGAAACTTTGTATATAAATGGAACGCTTTTTTAAACCCCTCCAAAAGCGTTCCATGCGACAAAAAGAATTGGACACCCGAGGACGTGCTCGAATACTTCGGCGACAACGGGGTTGTCCGCTCAATTCTTTCGCAGCGCATCGGCGCAAATTAGTCTGCGGCAAACTTTACACCGGCAATCCCGACGACTATAAGCGCCGCAAAGAAAATCTGCATCGGATTGGCTGCCTCCGCGAATAAAAACCGCCCCGCGACCATTCCGCCAACCGTCCCTATGCCAGTCCATACCGCGTAAGACATTCCAAGCGGAAGGTTGCGCGCCGCAAGCGACAAAAAAAGCATGCTAAAAAACAGGGCAGCCACCATTGAAACCGACGGCACCAACCTCGTAAATCCTTGGGAATATTTTAGGGCGACAACCCAAGCGACCTCGAATGCGCCGGCGATAAGAAGAAATATCCAGCTTATATTTGCGTTCATAAAAATTCACGCTTCTTAAAAAGGCAAACGAAAGCGGGGTCAATAAAAAAAAGAGCAACTGCTCTTTTTCATTTTTCAATCTGCCCCGCAAAAAAAACGGCGCATAAAATTATGGGATATTTCCGCCCTTCAAACCTCCCTTACATTCGGGCGCTCAATTTGGGCAATGCGCTCCATAAGCCTATCCACTATAATCTGCGCCCTGTCGGGGCAGTTTTTCCCGGGGTCAATTTCATGGGGGTAGATAGGCTTGCCGGCGCATATCATTACGCGCGCCCCCCCGCCGAGGCGGCCGGAACGCGGAAGCACCTCCTCGAATCCAAACGAACGTATCGGCAGTATCGGAACCCCCGCTTTTATAGCAAGAAGCCCCGCCCCCGGCTTGCCCGGCAAAAGTTCGCCGTTCTCGCTGCGAGTGCCCTCAGGAAAAATCACAACTCCTATTCCGTTTTTTATCCTCGCCAATACGTCGCGGAAAGCTCCGAGATTCCCGGACTGCCCCCGCTTTACCGGTATTGCGTTTAGATGTCTGAAAATCCACCCGAGCACTTTACCCTTCATGAGGGTGTCGCGCGCAACGGCGCACAATTCAGTCTCGTGAAAAAACGCCATCGCCATAGGGTCGAGATAGCTGACATGGTTTGCAACTATTATGCACGGGCATTTGGGGACGTTCTCGTACCCGTAAAGCTCTATCCTTCCGAATACGTCGCAAAAAATTGCAGACAAGTGCCACCACGATTTGTAAACGAGCTTCGCGGTTTTAAATTTAAAATATCTTGCGCGCATTACGATTCCAAAATGTACGACAAGGTCAGCTTCACGACCTCCTCCTTGGTCATGTGCGAAGTGTCTATTCTCACGGCGGATTCTGGACAGCGCAAAGGAGCTGTCTTTCTCGACTTGTCGATTGCGTCCCGCAGCCCGACAGAGTCAGATATGCCCTCTTTCGCCCTGCGCGCCGCGCGCGTCTGTTCGTCGGCGTCGAGGAATATCCTGACATTTGCGTCGGGGAAAATTACAGTCCCGATATCGCGTCCCTCCATAATCATTCCGGACAATCCGTGGGAGCGCGCGTAGTCCGCCATAGACCTCTGGTAGTTTTTCAAGAAATTGCGCACCTCGGGCATTGCGGCATACTTTGCGACAGATGCGTTCACGCTTTCAGTCCTTATCAAGGAGTCCTCTACGAGATTGCCGTCGAGAGTTATGCGCGCCGAATTGCCGCAAAGCACCGTGCCTATCTTTACGCTCTTTAACCTCTCGGCGACAGCATCTGCGTCGGACGTGTCTATTCCGTCAGACATCAATGCGTACGCAACAGTCCTGTAATGCGAGCCCGTATCTACATGCATGTATCCGAGAATCCTCGAACACTCCTTCGAGACGCTCGATTTCCCCACTGCGGCTCCCCCGTCAACAGCCACGACCCTTAGCCCTTCAGAATCGGAGCGCGCAGTGTATAAAACCTCGAAAAATTCACCCCAAGTCTTGGAGACGCACCCGGGATCCTCTATTATTACCCACGGCTTGCCGTCGCCGCGGACGTCGCGCGAGGCGAGTATCGAAAAACTCATTGCCATTCTGTGGTCAGCGTACGTTTTTACGGTTATCGGATTTTGGGCGATTTCCGCAAGGCGCTCCGGCGGATAGGGAGTGACGCTAATGGAATCGTCCGTCTCCACAACGGACTCGCAAAACTTTCTAAGCTCGTTGGCGCACGCCGCGACCCTGTCGGTTTCCTGCGCACGGGTATGGGCAATGCCCTTTATCGTAAGCCTGAAGGGCAAGAGCGGAGAAACCGCCGCCAAAGTTAGGAAGGTGTCGGAGATATCGTTAAAATCAAACTCCATGCTTTCGGGAAAAACCGTCTGTTCGGCGTCCTCGACAATGAGGTTACCGCCTACGGTTTCGGTCTTGACAAGTCCCGCGTCGGATAGAAGCCTGCAAAAGGCGGAATCCCCCTGAAGCTTGCACTCCGCAAAGCCCGATATTTCGCAAGCCCCGCCGACAACCGCAGGCAAAACCGCAAAATAGCTCGCCGCCGTGGCGTCTGGCTCGATTTTATATATCCTCTCTCCGCACGCGCTGCGCGGCCTCAAAAATTTATAAACTCCGCCCTCAAAAACCGTTTCGACTCCAAACTGCGCCATTATCCCGACAGTCATATCGACGAACGGTTTCGAGACGGTCGAGCCTTTTAGCGAGACTTCCATCGGGGAGTCCGCAAATGCGCCCACCATCAGCAGCGCCGACAGCATTTGGCTCGAAGCCTTTGCGTCTATCTCGACCCTTCCGCCCTTTAAGCCGCATGTGTGCATTATAAAAGGCAAAGCGTTTTTCTCGCCCAAAAATTCAAATTTTGCCCCCTGCGACTTCAACGCCTCCACAAGCCCCGCCATCGGGCGCGAGCGCATTGCATCGTCGCAGTCGAACTTGTAAGAGCCGCCTTTTCTAAGTGCGGCGAGAGCCGTCACAAAGCGGGCGGCCGTTCCCGCGTTGCCGACATGCAATTCGGCGGAGGAGTTCGGAGCCGCCCCCATCGGGGATTCTATCTCTATTGTTTTTTCGAAACGGTTTAAATTTACGACATACCCCAATTTGGAAAGGCAGTCTGCCATGATTTCAGTGTCTCTGGAAAACAGGGCTCCTTCAAGGAGCGTCTTGCCGCCCGACAGCGCCGCCAGTATCATCGCACGGTTTGTAAGGCTCTTGGAGCCTGGCGGAAGCACGGACGACGCGCATTTGAAATGAAACGGTTTTACTGCTATTTGAGTTGACATAATTTTTAGAGCTTGTCCCTAAACGATTTTGCCTTTTTTAGAATTTCCGACACAGCCTGCATATCGCTTGACTCTATCGCCTTTACGAGCCTTCCGAGGCGCTCGGAGAACTCGCCGAGAGCGGAGAGTATCTCGGCGCGGTTGTCAGTTATTATGCTTTCCCAAATCTGCGGGGAACCGGAGGCCACGCGCGTGGTATCCCTAAATCCAGGGCCGGAATACGGAAGAAGATTTATGTCGAAATCCGCGGCTGTGTCGCATATGAGCGCGGCGGCGAGGTGCGGGAGATGGCTTATGCGCGCGACAATTGCATCGTGCAGCTGGGTAGAAACCACATACACCCGCATGCCCATTGCCCTCCAAAGTTCGGAAACTTTTTTTGCGGAGTCTTCATCGGCGTTAGAAAGCGGCGTGACAAAGCACGGGCGCGAATCGAAAAGCTTTTCGTCGGCGAAATCTATACCTATTTTTTCGGAGCCCGCCATGGGGTGGGAGCCCACAAAATGCGCCCCGCAAGAAGCAATCGGCTTGGAGCACAATTCGCATATTTTGCCCTTTACGCTTCCGACATCGGTGACGACCGCACCCTTTTTTAAATTCGGCGCGATTTGCGCCGCTATGCCCGGTATATTTTCCGTGGGGGTGCAAATGACGACCAAGTCGGCGTCCGAAACTGCCTTTTCAGGGGAATCGAAAACTTCGTCGAAAATTTCCGGAAGAATGGAGCATTTTTTTCTCGTGGATTCGCTCCTCGACCACGCCGATATTTTTTCGCACAGCCCGCGATTTTTCGCGGCGAACGCGAAAGACGCACCAAGCAGGCCTGTTCCAAGTATGGCGACTTTGCGAAATTTCATATTTTTTTAAACTAAGCAAGAGCTTGCGGCGTTCAACAAAATAATGCTTTATTTTTCGCTTGCCCAACTTTCCCCAAAGCCAAGATATTTTTTGTTTTTTCGCATTTGGCGGGCGAAAGGCAGAGATTTTCAGTGCACTAAAAAGCTGGCAGAAGCTCCGTTTTTGGCTTTGGCAAAAAATAAAATTTATTCCGCGCGCTAAATAAGCAGGTTAAAGCACAGTCGGCAACACCCGCCCTCCGCATTCCAAGCTGCCTAAAAAATCCCTCCCAGAAAATAAAATTCCTAAAAATAGCCAGGCCCGCCGCGCAAAAATCATATTATCCCCTGCTCAAAATATTTTCCAAAAAAAAAAACTATCCAGCGCACAAAATATCAAAAAATCGACCTATTGCGCGCGAAAAAAATTTATAAAAATAACCCAACGCGCAATACATCCCACTAAAAAAGAGCCTCCGCAAAATCTCCGAAAAAAAATCTGCCGCGCCCCCAAAAGGCTCCACGGCGCAAGCGCGCAAAAATTACGCTTCGGAAAAGCGCCAGTCAACGAGCGTAGCCTGCGGGGTTTTGCGGCGGTTCCACCTGTTCCAGCCAAGCTTTACCGCAATGTCTATCAACTTGTCCGCCGGCGGCACGCGCCCAGCCATGCGCCACGCGACTGCGTTAATCCACCCGTTGTCGCCGAGCGGTATCTGGAATCGGAAATTCACTCCGCCGAAAACTTCGGGCGCCTTGTGCAGCTTTACCGATTTCAACGCAAAAATCGGCTCGCGGTTTCCCTCCCCGAACGGATGGAGTATTTCGAGCTCGTTCAACAGCTCGATGCCAACGTCTGACAAATCGAGAGTTAGGCTTATGTTAACTTTCGGAGAAAAGTCTATGTCTTTGCCGTACTTTTTTATTATGGCGGCATTTATGCGCCTTCTAAATTCGTCAACCCCTCCGCTCTTTACCGACACTCCGACAGCCATAGGATGCCCTCCCCAGCTTCCGAGCATATCCGCGCACTCGGCAAGGCATGCGACCAAGTCTATCCCGTGCACGCTACGCCCCGAACCTTTTATAAATCCGGAGTCCTCCTCGCCGAACACTATCACCGGCCTGTGGAATTCGCGGCTGAGCTTCCCGGCGATTATGCCGACAACCCCGGGGTGCCAGCGCGGATCGAAAACGACTACGCATGGGTCGGAATCGTACCCGTTTTCCTCGACCTGCTTCATAGCGTCCTCCAAAACTCCGCGCTCTATGTCTTGGCGCTCCTTATTGATGTCGTTGAGCTCGCAGGCGGCGCGGTAGCATGTCGTAAAATCGTCGCCGAGCATCATTTCAAGAGGCAGCGAAGCGTCGGCGACGCGGCCGCTCGCATTTATGCGGGGCCCGAGCTTAAAGGATATGTCAACGGGCGTTATGTCGTCTCCGAGGGCTATGCCGCTTGCCTGTATCAGTGCCTGTATGCCTGTTCGGCGGGTGGATTTTAGGCGCTTTATGCCGTTTCGCGCGAGTATCCTATTTTCGTCGACGAGCGGCACCAAGTCGGCGACTGTCCCGAGAGCGACGAGGTCGAGGTAGTCTTTTAAATTTATTTCCCAAGATCGCTTGTCGCTGCGGTTGCGCATCTCCTTTATCAGCCCGTGCGCGAGCTTGAAAACGAGTCCTACCGTGCAGAGCTGCCGCCAGGGCGCGCCTTCAAAGTCGAACACGTGCGGATTTATCAAAATGTGGTTTTGGGCTGTGGCGTCCTTAGCCTGGTGGTGGTCAACCACAATCAAATCTATCCCGCGCGAGTGTATGTAATTAACGGCCTCCTCAGCGTTAGTACCGCAATCGAGGGCTATGAGCAAATCAGTCTTTCCAGATGACAGCGCCCTTTCGAGCGCCGCTTCGCTGAGTCCGTACCCCTCCTCCATTCTGCGCGGAACAAAATAAGAAGGGTTCAGCCCGAAAAGCCTCAAAATGCTAACGAGCAGCGTCGTGCTTGTAATCCCGTCAACGTCGTAGTCGCCAAATACGAGGATATTTTGGCGTTTTTCAATGGCCTCTATTATCCGCAATACGGCTTTGCGCAAATTTTTAAGTCTGAAAGGATCGTCGAGGTTTGCGAGTTTCGGGCTTAAAAACATCTTCGCCCGCAGAGGATCAGTGTACCCGCGCTGGAGTATGAGCGCGCTAAGTATGGGGCTTACACCGAGGTATGCCCCCATGTCAGCCGCAAGCTTTTTGTCGTAATCTGCAAACTCCCAGACCATTTTCCCCATAATATATACACAAAAAAGCGCCGATTTCAACCAGAAAGACAATTTTCGCCGCACGGCATCTTTAAGATAACTGTCGGCATGGCAGGCTTTCCGGCTGAGCGTCGGCATTCGCGCGCGGTTTTAAACAAGAGAACGCGCTTAATCTTTACAGTTTTAAGAAGGAGCGATTTTATCGGGCTTCCACCCTGCCGCCCTCCCTGCTCCACGCGACTGCGTTAATCCACAAAACATAGCGGATATTTTTCCACCTAAAAGGATAATTTTTCTTTGCGCAATATCCGGGGAATACCGGCATCTGCAAAATACTCCGCAAGTTTTAGCATTACGCGCAATTATGGCAAAAGTATTTTTAATTTAAGCGAACGTAGTTTTAATTTTTTGCCGCCTGCAATTTTTTCCACACACAAACACAATCTGCGCATAAGGATAAAAATATCAAAAAAGATTCCAAGATTAGCGGCTCAAACGTGTGAGCACTAAAAAATTTTTCAAAAAAAACTTGAAAAAACGGCAGTTAAAAGTAAGCCTGTGAAGACACAATAACCCCCACGCGGGCAATTCGGACAAACGCTTTTCGTCCCGTCGCGGTTCGTTATATTTTCAAACTTAAAAAAGCCTCGATAAAAAAGGCAGACGTAAAATGAATATTCACGAATACCAAGCAAAAGCACTATTCAAAGAATTCGGCGTTCCCGTGCAAGACGGCGTGGCGGTCAAATCCCCCTCCGAATTTGACGCCGCCATAGCGGCTATTCCCGGCGACAACATAGTAGTGAAGTCGCAGATACATGCGGGCGGACGCGGAAAGGGCGTGTTCGCCGACGGCTTCAAGGGCGGCGTAAAATTCGTCCCCAAATCGGAAGCCGCGGAAGTAGCCAAGAAAATGCTCGGCAACACCTTGATTACAAAACAGACCGGCCCGCAGGGAAGAGTCGTAGGCACCCTGTACTTCGCCGAAGCTGTCGATATCGACAAAGAATACTACCTCTCAATCCTCATGGATAGAGACTCAGGTAAAGTCGCGATTGTAGCGTCGATAGCAGGCGGCATGGACATTGAAAAAGTCGCCGCGGAAACACCCGACCAAATAATGAAAATGCTCGTCGATCCCGATATCGGCCTGCAATCCTTCCAAATCAGGAGGCTCGCATTCTTCTTTGGCTTCGGCGACAAGGAAAAACAGAAACAGTTTAGAGCTCTCTTGGGCGGCCTCTACAAGCTCTTCTGGCAGAAAGACTGCTCCATGGTGGAAGTAAACCCGCTCGTCCTTACAAAAGACGGCAAAATAACGTGCCTCGACGCAAAAGTTTCATTCGACGACAACGGACTTTTCCGCCACCCCGAACTTGAAGCCCTCAGAGACCCGCACGAAGAGGATCCGAAGGAAATCGAAGCCGGCAAATACGGGCTCAACTACATCGCCCTCGACGGAAATATCGCCTGCATGGTAAACGGCGCGGGGCTCGCTATGGCAACTATGGACATCATAAAACACTTTGGAGGCAACCCCGCTAACTTCCTCGACGTCGGCGGCGGCGCAACCGAAGAGTCCATAACACAGGCCTTCAACATTCTTTTAAAAGACCCGCACGTTAAGGGAATCCTCGTAAACATATTCGGCGGAATTATGCGCTGCGACGTAATCGCGGCGGGCGTAATCGCGGCTGTCAAAAACGTAGGGCTCACGCTTCCGCTAGTCGTAAGGCTCGAAGGCACAAATGTCGAACTCGGCAGAAAAATGCTTTCCGAAAGCGGCATAGCCCTCACAACGGCCGATTCACTCGCGGACGCCGCGGAGAAAATCGTAAAAATCGTAGCCGAACAAAAGTAAACCTTAAATTTCTACAAAAATGAGCATACTCGTTAATAAAGACACAAGAGTGGTAATTAGCGGCATTACGGGCAATACGGGTTCTTTCCACACCCGCCAATGCATGGAATACGGCTCAAAAATCGTCGCGGGCGTCACCCCCGGCAAAGGCGGAATGCTTTTCGACCAAAAGGTCCCAGTATTCAACACCATAAGGGAGTCGGTAGAAAAAGAGGGCGCAAACGCTTGCGCAATATTCGTCCCGCCGGCATTCGCGGCGGACTCGATTCTCGAGGCAATCGACGCCGAAATTCCCCTTATAATAACAATCACCGAAGGCATTCCGGTAAAAGATATGGCGATAGTGAAATCGCGCCTGATGCAAAAGGGCTGCAAATCTCGCTTAATAGGCCCCAACTGCCCCGGTGTGATAACCCCCGGAGAATGCAAGATAGGCATTATGCCCGGATACATTCACAAGCCCGGCACAATAGGCATTGTAAGCCGCTCAGGCACCTTGACCTACGAAGCTGTTTGGCAGACGACATGCCTCGGATACGGGCAAAGCACGGTAGTCGGCATCGGCGGCGACCCGATTAACGGCACGAGCCACCTCGACGCTGTAAAGATGTTCAACGAAGACCCCAACACCGAAGCCATCATAATGATTGGCGAAATCGGCGGCGACGGCGAACAAAAAGCGGCCGCGTGGCTGAAAGAAAACTGCAAGAAACCTGTGGCTGCATTCATAGCGGGCCGCACCGCCCCGAAAGGCAGAAGAATGGGTCACGCAGGCGCGATAGTCTCCGGGAACTCCGGCTCTGCGGACGACAAAATTAAAGCCCTGCTCGAAGCCGGCATTGCAGTGTCCCCGACGCCTTCGGCGATAGGCGAAACTCTCATAAAGCACTGGGGTAAATAGGACTCGATAGCAATAACTTTGAGGGAAGGAAATATTCCTTCCCTTTTTTTTGCAAATTCAAAGCGCGGGAATCAAACCTGCGCTTTTTTATAAAATATGCGCGGCCCAATCTGCGCACTGTAGTTATATCCATGAGGAAATTTTTGATATAATATCTATTTAATATCGTTCTTATAAAATAATTGGATATCTTACTTATATTGTGATACCCATGTAAAATATTCCAATTGTGGTGCGCAACTTATTAAATTTATTTGTAGAACTTAAACCAGCCGTTATCTATTTTTATTTAAGCCTTTTTCCCGCAGGTCTGCAAACGCCGCGCATATTTTCAAACATTCGCTTTCCCTATCTAGCCTTGCGGCACAATGCGCGACTGGACATTTACCAAGTACTATTCCATTTTTCCCAAAATAAAATTTAAAGATGCACCGCACGTTAAAAATCCCCCCCTGCACCACTGAACCAATAACAAGCAAATACATTTTAAATTGACAGTCTTTTATATTCCTATAATTATTATTGACAATTTCTTGGGAAAAATGAATTTATAAAATGAAATTACAAAAGGTACTTTTTCAAATTACGATAGAGATTTATTAAAAGATCGTAAAAATATATATGAGCAGTCAATCAAAAATACCACTTCCTCCAACACTCTCCACTCCTAGGACGCAGACAAATAGGAGGAAAGATCCCATTTGGTCCACAAACGGACGAATGGGGAGGAAAGATTATATAATTTGCCTCTTAATTGGTTTATGCATAGCAATAACTAGTTTTATCGTAATTATTACAGAGAATCCTCTTGCTAGCATTCTGTTTCTCATCATCTTTTATCTTTGGTGTATATTGTATGGAATAATTTTCACTGTAAAAAGGCTTCACGATATGGGGTACTCTGGATATTGGTGGTTTCTTATATATTTTATAAATTTTATAACATTTGGATACACCTCAATTATAATAACAATATTACTGTGCTGTATTCCTGGAACAGAAGGGGAAAATAAGTATGGAGATATCCCCCTATCCATCTTCTCAAGAAATAATTCTTAATAAAGACCTATTAACAGTTTGGCATAAACATAAAACGGCGACGGCGAACAAAAAGCGGCCGCGTGGCTGAAAGAAAACTGCAAGAAACCTGTGGCTGCATTCATAGCGGGCCGCACCGCCCCGAAAGGCAGAAGAATGGGTCACGCAGGCGCGATAGTCTCCGGGAACTCCGGCTCTGCGGACGACAAAATTAAAGCCCTGCTCGAAGCCGGCATTGCAGTGTCCCCGACGCCTTCGGCGATAGGCGAAACTCTCATAAAGCACTGGGGTAAATAAAAACCTGCAAAAAAAACGAAGTCTATTTTCTGACTGTTTTTTAAAGTAGAAAAATTTATTTCCAAAACGAAGAGGCCTCCGCATTGTGCGGAGGTCTTTTTTTTGCAAAGCGCAATTTGCGCTTGATAGGATAACTTTATCCCCATAGAGCCGAACGGAAGATTCGCCACCGTTTGATACTATGGATATTCTTGCGAAATAGGCATTTTCAGCCAATTCACTCCAACAATGCTTGGTTTGGCTCTTTTGGCAAAAGTCCTGCCGTCGATTTTTTAGTTGGCGAGAAACATTTTCGTTTCAGTCGTATCAAGCTCATTCTTTTGTTCAAGTCGCAATCCGTTTCTTAAAAACCGTAAATATTTTTTAAAATAGCGCAACCGCAGTTTTTTTTATGGCGACCGTTTTTTTGTGTGGGGTTGTGATGGTGTGTGTATGTGTGTGTGGTGGGGAGGGAGGGGAATTATCCACATAATATAACGCCGCATTTGCTCAGTCTTTTACGCGCAAAAAACATAAATAAAATTTATAGCCAATACTAGCCGCCAGTTCCATAATATAAGATTTCCCAGAGGTAAATTTTAAAGTAAAATTTACGGTTAATCGGAATTATATTTTACACTTCCAGATGATAAAATAATATTTTGATTGCATATGTAATACATATATGTTATAACACATAAAAGGAGACGACATATGCAAAAGCTGTTTATATTTACGTTTGTCATTTTGATTTGTGCATGCGGCGCATTTGCCGAAACAGACATCAAAGACAGAATAGAGTATCTGAAACAAAGAATAGAGTATGCCGAAGATGACATAAAGGAATGGAAGAAAGAGCTAAAGTCTCTCCAATCGTGCGGCGTATTTTCTAAATACACCTCAAAGCGCGGAAATATTAGAGAGAGCGACGATGAGGTTCCTGTTAATCTCAACGCTGTTTTAATGGTAAACAACGCAAGCGGCGCGGCAACTGCATTTCTGGGGAAAATGGACGGGAAAACCTACATAATCTCCAATTTGCACGTTCTCGGAGAAATGAAAAACGCAAAAATAACAACTATTGACGGCAAGGAAGTGCGCCTCCCCAAAACCTGCTTTCTCCAAAAGGGGTTTGACGTATTTCTCGCAGAGTTGGACGAAGTTCCGGAGGACGTTTCCCCGTTAGAGATTTCCAAGAATGTAATGACGGACACAAATTTGAAAGACGATTTAGTTGTAAGCGGCAACAGCCAAGGCGGAAATGTAATGCGCAATATTGAAGGCACTCTGCTTGCGGTAGGTCCCAAACTGCTTGAAACCGACTGCAACTTTTACAAGGGCAATAGCGGCAGTCCCGTTATACATAGAGACAGCGGGAAAGTCGTAGGAGTTGTTTCTTACATTATGACTATCGATGACGACCTTTCGACGAGAATAACGAGAAAATCCAAAGCAAAAAATTTCAATATGAGATTCTTTGCATATAGGCTCGACACCATGGACGACAAGACGGAAATTCCCTATGAGACCGTCATAGAGACTATGGACGTTTTAAATAAGGCCGAAAACAAATTTGAGCTGATAGTCGATTTCTTGGCAAACGATAAGAATCCGCCCGCGTCGGAATACCCCGAACTTGCGCGTGTGGCAAAAAGCTACGAATCGGCGATTGACAACGCATACCGCGTTTCCAGCAACTGGTCCGCAAAAAAGAGGGTAAATGAAGCAAAGAGAATGCTTCTTAGCAGAATCGAGCTCCTTGCGGCCGCTGAAATCATGAAGTTGAAATCCGGAAAGTACGACGATGTTTTCAGCGAAAAATACGACGGCATTTTAAAGAGCTACGAAAACATAAAAACCTACTGCAACAAAAAGGCAAAAGATTTTATATAGCACCCGCAAACCATAGAATTATACGCTAAAAGCAAAACCAAAGAAAATTTTAGGCCGCCGCAAAAACGGCGGCTTAATTATTGCAAAAATCCGGTAGCAGACAACATTGGGCGATGGAAATAAAGCGGCAATTTGGCTATCCACCTGCGGATTGCAAAAATCCGGCGGCATATAGCGTCTGGCAACGCTCCCATATGTGCCGTTCCCAATACTTTGGTAGAAACTACCCTCGCCTCCCCCGATTGCAACGGCAAAAAAACGCGCAAAAAATTTTTTGCAAAAAAACTCACAAGAAAAAATGTAGCTTTTTGCATTCAATAGCAAAGTCTCCCGGAGATTTTTTTATAAAATTATTTATGCAAAAACCTGCCCGCCCTCCCTAAAAAACTGCAAGAAATAAAAAAAACGCCTCAAAAAATTCGGAATTAGGCGGGAAAAAAAAGGTAGCTAAAAATCTCGATTTATCACCAAAAGTTAGCCCGATAAAATCAGCGAATCCAGCGCAAAATCTCTTGCCCAATAAAAAAAACCTACCGCGCAATAAATTCATATAAATAAAAAAGGGACTGCGAAACCGCAGCCCCTTTTTAGTGAGATTAAACCCGATTAGCTCAAGCGCTCCAAGAGAGCTTCGCGCTCAATTTTCAGAGCCTTGGGCAGCATTTCGTACAACTCCTCGGAGAGCGGCTGTGCCGATACCGTGGCGGGATCGTACGACATCAATTCTTCGAAGGTTTCCTTCGAGTAGTCGAGTCCGTCCCAATCGATGTCTTCGTAAGTCGGGACAAAGCCGATAGCTGTCTCGCGGGCCTTCGCGCAGCCGTTCTGGCGGTTGACAATCCAAGCGAGAACGCGGGCATTTGCGCCGAATCCGGGCCACATAAAGTTGCCGTCGTCGTCCTTGCGGAACCAGTTGACGTGGTAGAAGCGCGGGGTCTGGCTGAGGTGTTTGCCCATCTGGACGAGATGTCCGAGATAGTCGGCCATGTTGTAGCCGGCAAAGGGCAGCATAGCCATCGGGTCGGAACGGAGCTCGCCTGCCTTGCCTTCTGCGGCAGCCGTGCGTTCGGAACCCATCATTGCGCCCAGATACACGCCGTGTGTCCAGTTGAAGGATTCGTAAACGAGCGGTATGCCCTTCGGCCTGCGGCCGCCTATTACTATCGCGGAAATCGGAACGCCTTCAAGCTTGTCGGCGTTTTCGTCGAGGCAGGGGCAGTTCGCCAACGGAGCCGTAAAGCGGCTGTTGGGGTGCGCTGCGGTCGTCCCGCTTTCGGGAGTCCAATCGTTGCCGTGCCAGTCGATGAGGTGCGCCGGAGGTTCTTTTGTCATGCCTTCCCACCAAACGTCTCCGTCGTCGGTCAGTGCGACGTTTGTGAATATCGAGTCCTTCGAGCAGGAGATCATCGCGTTGGGGTTGGTCTTCATGCTGGTGCCCGGAGCAACTCCGAAGAAGCCGTTTTCGGGGTTGATTGCATAGTGTCTGCCGTCGGCAGCGGGCTTAATCCAAGCGATGTCGTCGCCAACGCATGTAATCTTCCAGCCCTTGGCTTGCAATTCTTTCGGGGCTATGAGCATTGCAAAGTTAGTTTTGCCGCATGCGCTCGGGAATGCGCCCGTCACGTAGGTCTTTCTGCCTTGCGGGTCGGTGACGCCGAGAATGAGCATGTGCTCGGCCATCCAGCCTTCGTCCCTGCCCATTACGGAAGCTATGCGCAAGCTCAGGCACTTTTTGCCGAGGAGGGCGTTGCCGCCGTATCCGGAGCCGATGCTGATGATTTCGCGCGTTTCCGGGAAGTGGGTGATGTAAGTGTTTTCGGGGTTGCACGGCCAGAGAACGTCGTCTTCGGGCGAGTTAATCGGCTTGCCGACTGAGTGCACGCAGGGAATGAATTTGCCGTTTTCGCCGAGAATGTCGAATACCTTGGGCGAAACGCGCGCCATTATGCGCATATTCACTACTACATAGGGGGAGTCGGTTATTTCAACGCCAATCTGGGAGATTGGTCCGCCTATCGGGCCCATGCTGAAAGGAATGACGTACATCGTGCGCCCCTTCATGCAGCCGCTGAAAAGTTCGTTGAGTTTTTCCTTCATTTCGGCGGGGTCCATCCAGTTGTTGGTCGGACCTGCGTCAGCCTTGGTCTTGGAGCAAATGAAGGTGCGCGATTCCACGCGGGCTACGTCGCGCGGGTCGGAACGGAAATAGTAGCTTCCGGGGCGTTTCTGCTCGTTGAGCTTGATGCACATTCCCTTTTTGATCATCTGATCAAAGAGTTTATCGGCTTCCTCCTTGGAGCCGTCGCACCATACGACGCTGTCGGGCGTCGTGTGAGCTGCCCAGTTGTCGACCCAGGCTACGAGAGCCTTGTTTTTTATTGTCTTGGGATCTATCATTATTATTTTTCTCCTTGTTTGTTAAAAAGGGATTTGTTTATAAAAATTCGAGTTGTTTTTACGGCGGAAAATATTTGATTCAACTCTTTTTTTTAAAAAAATTAGACATTTTTGTATCTTTTTTAAGATTTTAGCCGTTTTGAGGCGTTTTTGGGCGGCTTTGTTTGGATATCCAGAACACAAGCAGCAGCGCAACAGTAAAGAATGCGTATCCGAAAGTTTCGTGCCAAAAGAAATAATTTTCCTTTCCCGCTATGGGAGCTACGAGAATTATCGAGACTATCCTCATCGAATTTAAAACATATCCGAGAATTCCGGAAATAAATATTATGGACAACCTCTTTACGACTGACGCGTCCTTTCTAAAAAACGACAAAACTGCCGACAACACAAGGCACGAGGATATTATGCCGAACCCGTTGCATTCCGTGGCCACGAGGTACGACGCCCCGTCAACATTCATCGCTATCTGGGGCTCCTGCCCCCTTATCAAAAACAGCTGGACGGTATCGTTAAATTTGGAAAGTACAAATGCCGACAATTTTCCCGCCCAGACCCTCAATGGAAGGTCGAAAATTTTTATCGCAAACGAAAGTATCGTAAAAATGTAAAAAGCTCCCCCGACCGCGAGTACATACCTTTTGCGGTCAAAGCACGCAAACCCTATGGAGACGATGAATGCCGACACCCCGAAAAGCGTAAGCATCACATTCGCAAACACGCCGAATAAACCCGCGCAAAAGAACGCCGCGTACGCCACAGCAAGCGCCGCCAGAACATTTTTATTAAAACGCGGCTTGTGGGGGAAAATTCCGTGCTCCATAGCCATCACAATTCCCGCCACAACCAATATTATGAAAGCGTCCCTTAGTTGCTGGCTGTCAACAACCGCCTTTCCAAGCCAGTATAGAGCCGGAGAGAATCCCGCGGCGGCTCCTATCCATGCGAGGTATTCGAGCCAACCTCCACCGGAAGGCGATTCTTCGGGCTGCGGATTCGTATTAGAAATATCGGGCATTTTTATAATAAATTCTTATAAAAGAAAACGCCGCCGCGAGCGCGTTGCAACAAAAATTTGCCTTGCCCGCAAATCGGAATATTATAAATTTTATAAACGATTCCCAAGTTTGAAATGAAAAGAAGAAAAGCGATAAAAATAGCCGCGACAGCCGCGGCAGCCACAATGTTTTCAAGCGCCCGCGCCGCCTTTAAAGACAGAGCGCCAGAAAAGAAAGAGTACAGGGCCATCGCAACCGACAGATTCTACGAAAGCGCAAGCCCCGACGACATTTTCCCAAAAATTTTTGAGGCTGGCAAAAAATCCCACCTATCAATCCGTCTTCCAAGCTCCGTCGCAAAAACGGAAAATCTACGCTTTGTTTGCGCGAGCGAAGACGGCTTTGCTCTCGATATGTCGCCATACTTTCCCGAATACAGAACCCTCCCCAACGACAATATCCCCGGATACGCCAAGCAGCCGCCGGACTTTTCGTCGAAAGCTCCGCCTGTTGCGTTTGAATTGCGCGGGGACTTCGCGAAATTCGACAATATTGTTTTCCCGAAGGAAGGCAGATACGTATTTTGCGCAAAAGACAAAAAAAATGCGACACTATTGCGCGCCTGGGTTTACGCCTTAAAACCCGACCTGTTCGAGCTTCGCCCGTACATCGGCGACATACATATGCACACGACCCATTCGGACGGCAGGGATTCAAACCTCGAAATGGCGCTCGTCGGACTTTCGCGCGGATTCGACTTTATGGCGGTCTCCGACCACGGGCGAAGAATCGGCTCTACAAGCCTAATCGAGAAATTCCGCGGTGTTCCGACTTCTCTCAAACTCTTTCCGGGCGAGGAAGCGCACGGCTCCCTCCTCCACATAAACAACTTCGACAGCTCCGGCGGAATAGCCGAATGGGTGCGGGAAAACCGCGCCGACTTCGACGCCCGAACCGAAAGAATTTTAAAGACAATACCGGAATCCCTCGGGCTTGGCAAGCTCGACAAGCTAACTCTCGCCCAATCCGAGGCCGTCTTTGAAAAAATACGCGAGATGGGCGGCATGTCGGTTTTCAACCACCCCTACTGGCGCAGAAACGGCGAACAGCTCAACTGCTCCGACGCCCTGCGCGACGCCCTCATCAGCCGCCAGAAATTCGACGCCTACGAGATTGTAAACGGCTCAATAAACTACGATTCCAGCGACCTTTCCGCCGCGCGCCACGCCGAGGCCGCCCAAGACGGATATTTTATGCCGATAGTAGGCTGCTCCGACGCACACAAGTCCGACGAGCTCGGCTGCGGAATTACCGTCGCCTTTGCCAAATCGAAAGAGTCCGCCGATATCCGCAAGGCGATAATGTCGCTCAACACAATAGCTGTCGATACTTCGGGAAGCTTTGAGAGGCCGAAAATGTACGGAAAAATGCGCCTTGTAAAGTACGCCTCCTTCCTCTGGAAAAATTTCTTTCCGCTGCACGAAAATCTTTGCGCGAAGCAATCCGCCGCCCTCCGAAAATACTTTGAAAGCGGCGCTTCGGACGCAAGCGTCTCAAAAGAATTAGAGGCGAGCATCGCCGAACTGGAAAAATTGTACGCAAAAGTATGGGCTTAGCCCGCCGTCCGCGCTCTCAAATGCGGAAATCCTGCAGATATAGCAAAACTTTTTTCGCGCAAAAGCCCGCCTGTGCGCCGAATCTTTTAGACTGGTAAATTGGCAAAGAATTTTTCGGGCGAACTCGTAAAAGCGCGCTTGCAAGCATTGCGTTTTTTACAAGGGCAGCCTTTGGCTCAGCTATCCATATTATTGCAAAAAAGTCCGGATTTTGCGGGTTATTATTTTTTGCGGCGGATATGCGCACTGCGCCGAAAGGCTCAAATTTTTTATGGATAAATCGCACACTTCACACCCGCGGCAATTTTTACGGAAACCTCAAAAAAACAGTTGAGCAAAAGTTATTTTTTTAATTTAAATTATTTATATTAAGATTGTTTTGTAAGATACATAGACAAAAAAAGGTAGTAAAATTCCGTAATTTTTGCAAAAAGTGTTGACCTCGATGAAATTTGGATTATTTGTGGCGGCTTTTACTAAAAACTACAAAGGCGAAACCATGTTGGTTCAAATATTGAAATCAAAACTTCTCCGCGCCGAAGCGACGGACGCGAGAGTTGACTACGAAGGGTCGCTGGCAATCGACCAAGACCTGATGGACAAGGTGGGAATGCTTTGCTACGAAAAAATACTTGTAGGCAACATAGCAAACGGCAAGAGATTTGAAACCTACGCCATACCCGCAGAACGCGGCAGCGGCACGATTTCTTTAAGAGGGGCGGCGGCGCACCTCGGGAAGCCCGGCGACTTGCTCGTCATAATGTCGTTCGCGCTTGCGGACGCAGAGGAGGCAAAAAGCGCAAAGCCAAAGACTATCACACTCGCCGAGCGCAATACAAAAATAATAAAAAGCCTGAACGTCGATTAGCAATCGGCATGCACCGGCGGCTGGTGCCTGCGGGGCTTCTAAAAATTTTTTAATCCACTAAAACTTCACCAAAACAAAATATGTCATACAAACTGTTCATTCCCGGACCCGTCGAAGTGTCCGAAAAAACATACAAGGCGATGGCAACGCCAATCGTAGGCCACAGAAGCAAGGACTTCGTAAAGCTTGTGGAGGACATAATGCCCCGCCTCAAACAGCTGTTCTATACGAACGACCCCGTTTTTCTCAGCACGAGCTCCTCTTGGGGAGTCATGGAAGGCGCAATACGCAATGTTGTTAAAAAGGGAGTGCTCAACTGCTGCAACGGCGCTTTCGCCGACAAATGGTACGACGTGTCAAAAAGGTGCGGCAAAAACGCCGGAGAATTGAAATTCGACTGGGGCAAGCCAGTTGATCCCGAAGCTCTCGAAAAAGAGCTCTCCACCGGCAAATACGACGCCGTCACAATCATCCACAACGAAACTTCGACCGGCACTATGAGCGACATCAAGGCGCTATCCGAGGTGCTCAAAAAATTCCCGGACGTCGTATCGATAGTCGATACCGTAAGCTCTTTCTCGGCTCTGCCCATCAAGAAGGACGAACTCGGAATAGACGTTATGGTGACAGGCTGCCAAAAGGCCCTCGCAATCCCCCCGGGACTCTCCTTCTGCTCCGTTTCTGAAAAGGCAATGCAGCGCGCGGCTGAAGTCGAAGGCAGGGGTTATTATTTCGACTTCCTCGAATTTAAAAAATTCTACGACAAGTCCCAGACGCCCTCAACGCCAATAATCTCCATGATATTCGCGCTGCGCAGCAAGCTCGACGACATATTCGCCGAAGGCCTTGAAAAGCGCTATGCGCGCCATCTGGAAAACAACAAGATAGTGCGCGACTGGGGCAAATCGTACGGCTTTGAACTCTTCCCGGAGGAAAAATACGGCTCGATTACCCTAAACTGCTTCAAAAACACTTTGAATGTCGATATAGTCGCAGTGAACGAAGAGCTCAAAAAGCGCTTCAACATGATATTCAACTGCGGATACGGCAAGATAAAGGGAGTGACATTCCGCATTTCCAATATGGGCGACGAAACGCCCGAGACAATGCGCGAACTTCTCGGAAATCTCGATACGATACTTCCCGAATTCATCAAGAAATAACGCGGAAACATTCCGTTGCACGATTGCACGCGCGGGCGACTCGCGCGTGCAATCTTCGTAAAAACGCAATTCCATCCACACCACTATCAATCGGACATGAAAAAGCTTATAATAGCCGAAAAACCCTCCGTAGCCGCGGATATAGCAAAAGTTCTCGGTAAAGCGAAAAAAATAGACGACTACTACGAAAACGACGAATACGTAATAGCCTCCGCCCTCGGGCACCTCGTTGAGCTTAACATGCCGGCCGACATTGACAAGAAGTATGCCCGCTGGTCGCTTTCCAACCTCCCGATAATACCGGAAAAATTCAAGCTCAAACCGATTGAAAAGACAAAATCAAAACTCGCCGGCCTGAAAAAGCTCCTCGCGCGCCCCGACATAGAATGCGTAATAAACGCCTGCGATGCCGGAAGGGAAGGCGAACTGATTTTCACATATATTTACGAAATACTAAAAAGCAAACTGCCCCGCAAAAGACTGTGGGTTTCGTCCATGACGCCCTCGTCGATAAGGGAGGCATTCGCAAACCTAAAAGACCAGTCGGAAATGCAGTCGCTGCAAGACGCCGCAAGGTGCAGAAGCGAATCAGACTGGCTCGTTGGAATCAACGGAACGCGCGCGCTGACGAGCCGCATGTACGGCTCAAAAGGCAAAAACCTCGCGAGCGTCGGGCGCGTCCAGACGCCGACACTTGCCATGATTGTCGATAGGGAGCGCGAGATACAAAACTTTAAGCCCTATCCCTACTGGCGCATAATCGGCAAATTTGCCATAGAAAACGGCGAATACGAAGGCGTCTATCAGCGCCCGGACTACAAGGCGTCCGATAAAAATCCCAACGACAAGCCCGATAGAATCTGGAAGCACGAAGACGCCGAAAGAATTTTAAACGACGTCCGCAGCATACAGACCGCCAAAATCAGCGAAAAGAAAACTGTCGCCAAGCAAAGCGCGCCGCGCCTGTATGACTTGACCTCCCTGCAGAGAGAAGCCAACAACAAGTATTCGCTTCCCGCGGGAAGGACGCTTAGCATAGCGCAGTCTTTGTACGAAAAGCATAAAATGATAACCTACCCGCGCACCGATTCAAGGGCCCTGCCCGAGGACTACCGCGGAGTGGTTTTGAACACGCTTGCTGCGCTCGATTCCCCATACGCGGAATTTGCAAAGCGCGCAATAGACGAAGGCTACGTAAAAAAAGCCGGCAAGAGGATTTTTGACAACAAGCAGGTAAGCGACCACTTTGCGCTTATCCCGACAGATATGCCCGCAAAAAAGCTCACCGACGACGAGCGCAGAATATACGATATGATTGTCCGCAGATTCATAGCGGCGTTTTATCCGGAAGCGCAATTCGACGTCACCGTAAGAATGTCGGCGGTCGGCTCGCACGTGTTTAGGACAGAAGGCAAGATTCTCAGGGTTGCGGGCTGGCTAAATGTTTACAACAAGGAGGCCTCCGACGACGAAATTCTCCCGGCGCTCGCCCACGATAAAGAGTCCGGCAAGCTTGTCGAGGCAAAGCTCAAAGAGGAAAAGACAAAGACCCCTCCGCGCTACACCGAAGCCACGCTGCTGTCGGCAATGGAAGGCGCCGGAAAGCTGCTCGACGACGAAGAACTTGCGCTTGCAATGAAAGAAAAGGGGCTCGGCACGCCGGCGACGCGCGCCCAGATAATCGAAACGCTTATCGCGCACAAATTCGTCGAGAGGGACCGCCGCGAACTCGTCCCGACAGCCCGCGCCGAAAGCCTCATAAAATTCCTGAATGTTCTTTCAATAGACTCCCTCACAAGCCCCGCCATGACCGGCGAATGGGAACAGAAATTGCGACTCATAGAGCGCAACGAGATGTCCCGCGACGCCTTTATGAAGGGCATCGACGCAATGACAGTCGATATAGTCGAAAAGGCGCGCAGCTTTACCGAGGACGGCGTTGAGAATAAGGAGACCAACATTCCAAACCCTATAGACGGGAGCAATCTGATAGAAACTTTCCGCGCCTACAAGTCCAAGGACGGAAAATTCACCATATACAAGACAATAGGTAACCGTAAAATGTCGGAGGACGAAGTGCGCGAGCTCGTCACAAAGGGCTCGGTCGGGCCGCTTGACGGATTCCGCAGCAAGCTTGGGAAACCTTTCTCCGCGACGCTGAAGCTCGACGAAAACTTTGCGCTTAAATTCCACTTTGGCGACTCTCAGGACTCCGAGCGCAAGCCGGAGGATCTCGCCAGCGCCCCGGTGGTGTCGAAATGCCCGAGATCCGCAATGGGGCTGTGCAGCTGCAAAGACGGCGTGCTTGTTGCGACCGACACCGCGTACGTCTGCCGCAGCGATTCCTCGCCAGAGAAAAAATGCTCGTTTAGGCTCGGGAAAAATATGCTTTCGCACATAGTGACGATAGCCGAACTTGAAAGCCTTGCTACAACCGGCAAAACGCCCGTCATAGACGACTTTGTTTCAAAGCGCACAAAGAAAAAATTCTCAGCGGCCCTCGCGTTGGACGAAAAAGGCGGCATATCCTTTGAATTTGCGAAGAAGATAAGAAAGGGAAGCTAAATTGCGACCTGCGCGTATATGCGCGCAAACCCTTTTTCATAAAAAATTCGGCTGACAAAACGCCGCAAAATTTGAGCGAAGCCCTATTGGCTTCGCTTTCTTTTTAACTATCGCTCTTGAAATGCCGCCATTTTAGGCGTAAAACCCTAAAAAAAGCTGCTGCTTTGGGATTTGCTTGCCCCCCTTTATGAGCGCGCAATAAGGCATTTTAATATGCAAAGGCAAGAGGTTTCCAAGCATTTTGAGAAATATGCGCGGATACTCTTGGTGCCGCACAATGCCTACGCGGACGATTATACTTTAAAGTAGCGCGCGGCTTGCAAATTTTGCGACGGCATTTTTGCTTTTATGTCTGTCTTGTCTGCAAAACATCTATTTCACAGAAACGAAAAAAATTGTGATGACTACAAAAATTGCGGAATAATTTTTCTCTAACTTCCCTTTTTAAGTTTCACAAATTCTCACACAGATAAAGAAATATCCCGACTAAATTTCAATAGTCCCGCGATATTGGATTTTTTATTAAATCTGTATCCGAGCGCACAGACAAAAACTTTCCGCAAGCGCGAAGGCTTGCGGAAAGCCAGATAAAAAATGCAAAATCTTAGCCTACCCTCTCGAAGTCAGACGCAGGGTGCTTGCAGACGGGGCATGTGAAATCTGGCGGCAGAACGTCTTTCTCGACAAAATATCCGCAGACTTTGCACCTGAACCCTTTGAGTCCATTTTGAGCCGGCTTCGGCTTTATATTTTCGAGGTAATATGCGTAAGTGACGGGCCTTTCGCGGGCTAAAATATCGCAGTCGAGAACGTCGGCCGCAAACAATATATGGCTTCCCAAGTCTGCAGTGTCTGCAACTTTCGCCAATATGCGGGATAGGCAATATTTTTTTAGCCCGTATATACCGCCCTCCGCGCGTTCTACGTAGTCGGCGCCGGCAAACTTGTCCACATTTCTGCCGCTTTGGAAGCCGAATCTTTTAAAGAGCTCAAACGGGGCGCTTTGGGATATTATGGATACCGAAAACTGACCGCCATTTAGAATAAGCTCTGTGGTGTAGTTAGATTTATTTAGTGAAACGGCTATCCTGTTGGGAGAGTTTGCAGCCTGGATTACCGTGTTTGATATGCAGGCTCCGTCCCTTTCTCCGGAACGGGAACCGATTAGATAAAGTCCGTAGGTGATGTCGTGAAGTGCTTTCTCATTCATAATAACGATAATCATTACTATTTATTCAAATGTAAAGCTTTTTTTCTTTTTATTACAAAATTTTTTTTGCGTCGCGCGCGACATTTTTAAACTCGCCACCCTTTGCGTAGCATAAAGGGGATGTAGCGCTGAAATTCTAACCAGTTTGCGCGCATCTTTTATTGGTAAATAAACGTTATATTCAGATATCTGAGCTTATGGAGAGCAAATCGGCGGCAAACATTTTTATACGGCTTTCCATGCGCTGAAAACGCGCTTAGGGAAAGACTAAAAAATTTCCATTAAGAGAAAATACCAACATAAAAAGTATGGAGCCACGGTTAAAAAAATGTGTTCTGGGATATAACAGAGGGAAACAACCTTCCTATACGATAACAGAAAATTTGCCAATAATCGCAAACTGAGTCTAAAAACAAAAGAACTATTTGCCAATGGCAAGCACAACTACCAACGTCGAAAGCCCCGACATAGAAAAGTATAAAAGCGCCGAAAAATAGCGCCGGCTCCTAAGCATTTTTAATAGCCCGTAATTAAGAGACGAAAACGTAGAGAGCGTTGCGGCAAACCCCGCCAAAATTAGTCCGCAATCTTTGCCGACCCAAGAGCAGGACGCAATTAGAGCTATTAAAGCGAATGCTGCAAAATTTGCCGCCGCAATCCCCCACGGGAAGTTCTCCGAATCCAAAAATTCCGAAAGTATATGCCTAAGCTCCGCCCCCAAAGCCGACACAAAAATATAAAAAAATGCGCTCACGCCGCCTCCCTTTTTATAAGGTGCCTGCGCGCAATGATAAAACTAAGCTGCGCCGCCGCAAGACACGCCGCAAACGTGCCAAAAAAAAGAAAGCTTGCCGAAAGAAAATTCCCCTGCGAAACGAGTTCCGCAACTTGGAGGGAAAACGTCGAAAAAGTCGTAAGCCCTCCGCATATTCCAACTGTGTGAAATTTCTTTATTTTCGGGCGGGAAATCCTTTCAAAGTCAACGTACAGGGCGAATAAAAAACTCCCCAGCACATTGCATAAAAAAATAGCCAATACAAATCCCGGCGCCAGCATATCCGCGACAGCCCACCTGACGCACGCGCCAAGCGCGCCCCCCGCGCAAACCAAAGCGGACTCCGCAAGAAATTTTCCCATACCGCGCGGAAGATTTTTTGCAAAATCAGCCTTTAATGCCGAGGTACGCAAGCAACAGCCCAGCGACGTCCCCGCCTTCCATGTACGGATTCATCGCGTACTTTTTCAATGCGGCCGTCGTAGTCGGCCCGACGGAAAAAATCTTCGGGCGCACCGCGCCGTCATCAAGCAGCAGATTCTTCGCGTTTTTCACGAAGCTCTCGACTGCCGAAGGGCTCGCAAAAACGACCGCATCAGCCCCGCCCTTTCTGAAATTCGCCGCGGTTTTGTCGTCCGCGCCGACCTCGACCTGCTCCGTCTTGTAAACTACAGCAGTATCGACTATCGCGCGATGTTTTTCGTCGAGCGTTTTCGGAAGGTCGGGTAGCGACAAGTTTCCCTGCACGCACAAAACTTTAAGGTTGTCGAGCGTCTCGTATTCCGCCATGGCGTCCGCCATTGCAAGCGCCGTCGATACCGCGGGCACGACGTCCGGCCGCAAATGCAGCTTGCGAACCTCCGCCGCAGTCGCCTCGCCAACGCACGCTATGCGCGCAACCCCAAGCGTCCTTATGTCGTCAAAATTTTTGAAAAATTCCCGAAAGAATCCCTTTACGCCGTTCGCGCTCGAAAACGTTATCCAGTCGTACGAGCCCATCTCGCGCATGATGTCCTCGACATCCTCGTTTTGCGCCTCGTGCACGGTTTTTATAAGCGGAAGTTCCAAGACTTCAACGCCGTTTGCCCTGAGCGCCTCCGCGAGCGTCTCGTTGTTTTCGCGCGTAAGCAGAACGCGTTTTTGCTTTGCCCCGTCCATTTTAGAAAGTAAAGTCGTCAGAGTTTTTAAGCGATTTTGCGAAGGCCGCAATCAGCCTCACGCAGCCCTCTATATCGCCCAGATCGGCGACTTCCGACGGAGTGTGCATGTAGCGCAGCGGAACTCCCAAAAGCCCCGTCGCCACACCCCCGCGCGCCATCTGTATTACGCGCGCGTCGGTTCCCGTCGGGCGGCTCTCGGCGCTTATCTGGTACGGTATGCCTTCCTTCTCAGCGCATTCCGCAAGCCTTTCAAAGACTTTCGGATTTATATTCGGCCCGCGGGAAATTACAGGACCTCCGCCGAGCTTTATGCTCCCGAACTTGCGCTTGTCGCAAGTGGGGAAATCTGTCGCATGGTCAACGTCCACGGCGAGCCCGACTTTCGGATTCAAGGCATAGGCCGCGGTTATTGCGCCGCGCGTTCCAATCTCCTCCTGAGTTGTGGCTACCGACACCACGCGGTAGTCCGTCTTGGCGTTGTCGCGCCACAGCCTGCGCAGCGCCTCGAACACGCAATAGCACCCCGCCCTGTCGTCGAACGCGCGCGCGGAATATCTCGTCTGGGACAATTTGCGCACGGCAGTGTCGTAAACTACGGGATCGCCGATTCTAACGAGCTTTTCCGCCTCTGCTCGCGAAGTTGCGCCTATGTCTATCCACACTTGAAAAGTCTCCGGAACCTCCTTGCGCTCCTTTGCGTCCATTAAGTGGACAGCCCTTTTGCCTGTCACGCCGTAAACATATCCGGCCTTTGTTATAACGGCCACGCGCCGCCCGGGCAGCATAACATTGTCGTGCCCGCCAAGCTGCTCGAAAAACAGAAATCCGTCGTCGTCGATGTACGAAACAATAAAGCCTATCTCGTCCATATGCCCGGACAGCATCAAAACTTTTTCGCCGTCCCCGTAAATTGCGTATCTGTTCCCGAGAACGTCGCGCTTTACTCCGCCTGCTGCGGCCGAGCCGACATACTTTTCGACCACGTCGGCAGCCTCGCGCTCCGTCCCAGTCGGCGAGCGCGAACGCAACAGTTCAAGCAAAAATTCGTCAATTTCGTTTTCCATATTTTTATGTATCGGAATAAATTTAAAGCGTGTAAAAAACAGCCCCTATTTTTCGCCCCTCAGCTGCCCGATTGATATGCCCGCAAGCTTGTAGGATATTAGGCCGAGATCGTATTCCGAACCGTGGAAATGGAATGTCCGCTGGAGGTGGAATTGCGACTTGCCGGGGTCGAGCGAAAGCGCGGGAGAGTATGTGGAAATCTCGTAATATGCGTCGGCCGGCGCGTTCGAGCCGGGAAGCGGGCCGTTGTTAAACACGCTTATTGCGTCGCCGTCCATCTTTTCTGACACTCTACGCCACGATGAAGGCAAATACGCCCTCGCATCGGAGGGTTTTATGTATAAAATGACTGTCAAAATGCTATTTGCCTCGTCGAAGCTCAGGGCGATTCCCTCGCTGCGCAGGGCCGACACGCCTATCGAGCCCATTGCCTTGCCATCCGTCTTGTATTTTATGAAGGAGGGATCCACAACAAGCCTTCCGTCGGAAGAACCGGCCGACGATGTTTCAAAAAAGTTGTCCCTGACTATGTCGCCGAGTTTTGCGGCGTCGCCCGGGCGGTAGGGTATGAAGGCGTAAGTCTTTCTGCTCGCATTAAAGCACGACTGCACGCTTATGTTTAACATTCCGCTGTCGGGCGTCCACTTTTTGTCGCCCGCATTTGTCAGCTTGTTGAACGACTGGAACGCGACTATGTCAACCGATTCAGGTATCTCTATGCCGAGTATGTCTGTGACATGCTTTCTGTTTAGCACGGAAATCTCGCGCTCGGCCTTTATTTTAAATTTGCTGCCTTTATTATTTTCAAATTCGGCGGTCTTTTCAAATTTTGCGCGGTAGGAATTTCGCCCGACGAGAGTCCAAGGCTCGGACGACATAAACTCCGGGATTTTCCAGTTTTCGCCCATGAAGGAAGCACCGCCTGTAAAGAATATAGAGCCCTCTCCGCCTTGCGGCCCCACCCAGAAGCGGTCCTCGCCTCCGATTTGCGCCTTTTGCGGCTCGGTCTTTTTGAATGCGAGTTGCACTCTGTTTATCCAGCCGAGGCTCGGGCCCTTCGAGCCGTCGTACGAAGAAGTTAAGACTCTCGCCTGCAATGTAGGTGATACGGCAACAACGGAGTCTCCTTGCGATAGTATCATAGTTTCCACGCCGTATTGAGAAAAGAATGAGAGATCCTTTCCGAAAGACCATAAATCGACGTCGTCATTTTTCAGGGCGGTTTCGCGTATTATCCCGCACGAGCAAAGCAATATGGCGCCCGCCGCTGCGGACACAAGCAGACTTGTTTTTTTCATTCCCGAGTTTTGTCAGAATACCGCGAAGGCTTCAACACTTTTTTATCCTTATAAAAAGTATTATGGACTTTATCAGGCGGGGGAAAACCGCCTTGCCCATTTTTATAAGCCTTGCCCTCACCTAAGATTGGCATTGTTCTGGTATTATAGACATTTACGGACTACTTTTGAAGGCGAGCGCGCATATATGCGTAAAATTGCTCAAAGTGGGAGGGATTTGCCGAAGGGGTTTAGCGGCGGCAAAAGGTTTTCGCGGGCGGACTATATTGCGTGGCGAATTTTTCCGTATGGGCAAGGTAGCCGGACATATTTATAGCCAGCCTTTTGCCGCCAATTATAAAAAAACTCGCAAGCTTATAGGGCGCATATACAATATTAAAAAATTACGGTTTTTGGAACTTAACGTGCTTAATTTGCAATCCAAAGTGTGAAAAATTCCAAAAAAGCGCTTTTTTTTCTTTACAGAAAATTTCAATCGTATTGGATAAAGAACTTTCTTAATCCAAAAGAAAATGCAGAAGACTAAGAAATCAATAGCGAAACGCTTTAAGATTACGGCATCGGGTAAAGTGCTCCGCCGCAGTCCCGGCAAACGCCACCTGCTCAGCGCGAAGAGCGTAAAGCAGAGGCGCACTATGGGGCACGACAAGCACGCCTCCGCGGGTGTCGCGGCGATTGTCAAGAAGGCCGTCCCGTTTGCGTAATCAAAAAAGCACCTAATGAAAATCCGCCGCAAGGGTGAAGGCGACCCCCAGGCGACTAAATAAATCAAGGAGTAAAAAAACATGCCAAGAGTAACAAGTTCAGTAGCGTCCCGCAAGCGCAGAGCGCGCACGCTGAAAGCCGCCAAGGGCTATTTCGGCAACAAATCGCGCCTGTTCCGCTACGCGAAAGACGCGGTTAAACGCGCGGGCAAATACGCTTACAGAGACCGCAGAGTCCGCCGCCGCGAATTCCGCAGCCTCTGGATTGCCAGAATCAACGCAGCCTGCCGCGCGGCCGGCCTTAAATACAGCGTATTTATGGGCGCCCTCAAAAACCTCAATATCGAGATGGACAGAAAACAGCTCTCAGAGTTGGCCATCAACGACGAAGCGGCTTTCTCGGCTCTCGTAAAGAAGGTTCTCGACTCCATAAAAAAGTAGTCTGTTAGAACAAGTTAAAAAAAAGCGCGTCATCTCAGGCGCGCTTTTTTTGTACCCAATAAGCGGCGACTTACCGGTAAATCCGCTTAAAATTCCCATTTTTTAGAATGGCAGTCACAATTTAATCTGGAATGCTCGCACATTTCTAGCCGCGCGCGGTTTCTTTTTTAAGAAAGCAGTCGCAAACAAAAATTTCCATCTGATTTATTTGTGGCATTTTGGGTTTCTTTTTTAAGAAAGCAGTTCAATCTAAGATTGCGAGCTGTTGGGGAATATTGGTAGGTGTTTATTTTTTAAGAAAGCACCCACATCTAAGACTGAAAATACAAGAATTTTTAATTCATAATCATAGAAAAATAAATCTTGGCTTAGGCCTTTCCCCGAAAATTATCATCTCTGCCGCCAAATACCAATTTATTTTAAACATGTGAATCTGGTTTATTTTAATTCAATACCCAACTCTAAAAAAACTTTGAATTGATGGTTATCATAAAAAACTCCACAAAAGGCGGCTTTATAAAAAAATATTTTTAGGCTTAAAGTAGAAGCATTTTGCAGACGATAAATCCACATTCGCCGAGTCAATGAACAGGCGCTTTTGCATCAAAAAACTCCCCGCACTATCAGGGATATTTTTTTATTAGTATAAAAATTATGAAATTCGCCCGCTCCCTTCAAATTTTAAATAATTCAATAAGCGTTATCGGCAAAAAAATGCTTGCCTATCCGCGCCTAAAAAACTTGACTAAATCAATTTAATTGAGAACGCGCAAAAAAGCAAATCCGCAGGGCGCGCGTTGCATACAAGACTATTTTTTTAACCGAAATGGAAAACAAAATTAACGAAATATTGGAGAAGGCAAAATCCGCCCTTCCCGCCGCAAAAACAAAAACGGAAGTAGCGGAAATATCCGCCTCCATAACGGGGCCAAAAGGCGAATTGACGGCGCTAATGAAAGTCATTCCCACGATCGACAAAGCGCAAAGGCCGGTTGTCGGAAAGCTTATAAACCTTGCGAAGTCGCAGATAGAGCCGCTTGTAGCCGAGGCCTACGCTCGCCTCGAAAATGCCGAAATGGTAAAGTCGCTCGGCGCCAAGCCTGACATCACCCTGCCCCCGTACGAAGTTCGCCGCGGGACAATCCACCCCCTTTCGGCAACAATCCGCAAAATATGCGACATTTTTAAGCGCGCCGGATTCACCGTAGCCGAAGCCTCCGACCTCGAAACCGAATGGTACTGCTTCGACGCCCTGAACACGCCCGCCAACCACCCCGCGCGCGACGCCCAAGATACGCTGTTTATGCCGCGCGACGCGAAAGTTTCCAACGTGTCGAAGCACGCCGACGAACTCTACCTTTTGCGCAGCCACACTTCGAGCGTGCAGATACGCGCAATGATGAAGGAGGGCGCGCCTATAAGAATAATGGCGCCCGGGCGCGCATTCAGGCGCGATACCGTCGATGCAACCCACTCGGCAAACTTCCACCAAATCGAATGCCTTTGCATCGACAAAGGTGTAAAGCTCACCGACTTGAAAGCAATCCTCGACTATCTTTTCAAAAACCTCTTCGGGAAGTCGTCAAAAACGCGCCTGCGCCCGAGTTTTTTCCCGTTCACCGAGCCGAGCTTTGAAGTTGACTTCATGAGCTCCGACATAGGCAGGCTCAGCGGAAAATGGATAGAGATAATGGGCTGCGGAATGGTGGACCCAAACGTCCTTGAAAACGTGGGGCTAGACCCGAAAATATACAGCGGATACGCATTCGGGCTGGGTGTTGAAAGAGTTGCAATGCTCATGCATTCAATCGACGACATTCGGCACTTCTACACAAACGACGTCCGCTTCCTGCGCCAATTCCGTTCAAGATAAAAGGAGGATTTTCCCGAAATGAAAGCAAGTTTGAAATGGTTGAATAAATACGTCGATCTCGACGGAGTGTCTGTCGATGAAATTGCGGAAGCGCTCCCGATGCTCGGCCTTGAAGTCGAGGGCATCGAGACGACAGGTTTGAAGCTACTCGACAAAGTCGTCGTTGGCGAGATACTCTCGCGCGAGCCGCACCCGGACTCCGACCATCTTGGCGTCTGCATGGTGAAAATCTCCCCCGATGCCGAACCGATACAAATCGTTTGCGGGGCGTCGAACTACAAGGTAGGCGACAGGGTTCCAGTCGCGTTAATAGGGGCAAAGCTTCCCACGGAGGACGGAAAAGGATTTGAAATAAAGCAGTCCAAACTGCGCGGCGTGATGAGCAACGGAATGATGTGCTCCGCGCGCGAGCTCGGGCTCGGACAAGACCACAGCGGGCTGTTGATTCTCGAAAACCGACCTGAAATCGGGACTCCCATAAACGACGTTTTCACCGATTCCGACACTGTTTTTGAAATAGAGCTTACCGCAAACCGCGGCGACTGCCTAAGCCACATCGGCATCGCGCGCGAGCTCGCCGCAAAATTCGGCAGAACACTTAAAAAGCCGGAGCTAAAATACTCCCCGAAATATTCAACGACGCCTGAAGGCGGGCTTCTCGAATCTGTGGAGCTCAAAACGCCCAACTGCCCGCTCTACAACGCAATTTCAATAAAAGGAGTGAAAATTGCCCCCTCCCCCGAATGGATGAGGCGCGACCTTGAAGCAGTCGGCTTGCGCTCCATAAACAATGTAGTTGATGTCACAAACTACGTCTTGATGGAGTACGGGCAGCCTCTGCACGCATTCGACGCCCGCAAGATTGGCGGCAAAAAAATCATAGTGCGCCAAGCCACGGAGGGCGAAAAAATCCAGACTCTCGACGAAAAAATCCACACGCTCTCAACCGACGTGACCCTAATTTGCGACGCCTCCGGCCCGGTGGCAATGGCGGGAGTCATGGGCGGATTGAATTCCGAAGTTGAAAACGACACTGTTGACGTGGTGATAGAATCCGCGTACTTCAACCCCGGCAATATCCGCTCCACAAGCCGCAAATATTCGATAAGCACAGACTCATCTTACAGGTTTGCGCGCGACGTCGATCCTAACGGAACGCTCGAAGCCGGCAGGCGCGCGGCGGACCTTATAGTGGAGACGGCAGGCGGGGAAATTGTCGAGACTGCGTGCCTCGCGGGCTCGATGCCAAGAGGCGACCGCAAAATAAAAATCTCGCGCAAATTTATAGAAGACAGCATTGGCTTTGAGGCGCCGGCGGAGGAGATAGAAAAAGTCTTCCGCGGGCTCGGCTTCGGAGTAGAGAGCGAAGGCGACGGGCAATGGCTCGTGACTGTTCCAACTTTCAGAAGCGATGTTGACAGGCCCGTAGATCTGGTCGAAGAATATGTCAGAATGATAGGCTCCGACAGGATTCCGGACGCTGAACTCGTCTCGGCAGTGCAGCTGCGCGACGACGACCCGCTCTATAAATACAACTGCGCCGCCGCCGACTACCTTTGCTCGCGCGGGCTCAACGAATGCCAAAACTACACATTAAAAGACAGCGCAAAGCAAACGCGGCTATACGCGAACGCGGAATTTTTGAGGCTCTCAAACCCACTTACATCTGACCAAGACAGCCTCAGGGCGTCGCTCGTTGACGGCCTGTTGGATGTCGTCCAGACAAACCTCTCAAACGCCAACGGATTCTTTGGCTTCTTTGAAAACGGTGAGATTTTCACAGCTGAAAAATCGGGAGAGATAAGCGAGCTTTCGGCGACAGCGTTTGTGATTGCATGCGATTCCCAAGAGCAGTCGTGGGCAAAGCCCGCGCGCGCCGACTTCTATACGGCAAAGCGCCTCGTCTCCGACTTGCTCTCAATACTCGGCGTGGACGCATCACGGCTAAACTTTGCGGAAGTCGCCGGCGAGCCAATCTGGGAGGCGGGCTTCTCCGCCGGCTGCGGCTCGGAAAAGCGCGAGGGATTCAGAATAAGGTTTGGCGCAATTTCTGTGGCGCACTTGCGCGAACGCGGAATTGATAAAAATGTCTGGGCGGGCGAAATATCCTTCCGCGCGGACGTCGCAGCGCGCAAAAAGGCTGCGGAAAAATTCAAGGCTTTTTCGGCGTTCCCGCCGTCTTCGCGCGACCTTGCAGTTGTCGTCGAAGAATCCGAGAGCGCTCAAAACGTAACAAACGATATTTTGAAAATCGCAAAACAGGCTCTAAAAGGTGCGGCTTTCGAGCTTGAATCCTGCGAAATATTCGACATTTACCGCGGCACCGGGCTTCCCGAAGGCTCCAAAAGCCTCGCCTACGCCCTGCGCTTCCGCTCCAACGAAAGAACGCTCCAAACCGACGAGGTAAATAAAGTCTTCGACGCAATCTGCGCCGAGCTCTCAAAAAAACGCAAGCTCCGCGCGGCGTAAAAAGCCATAGGCATGCCCGAAGAAAGAGAAAACGACCCGTCGGAAATGACATTCCTCGAGCACCTCGAGGAAATGAGGTTTGTCATACTAAAAACATTGGCGTTCTTTACGGTCGCCTTGATTTTAGTGCTGGTGTTTTTCCACTACTTCAACTCTATGATGCTCTATCCGCTGAATTCGGCGAAGAACATTTTGTCGAAGTGGGTGGGGACGGAGCAAGTCACGGAAGTCAAGACCGAGCGCATCGGACCTGTGTATCTGGTCTCCGAAAGCGACGAAAAAAATAAGACAGGCCCGTTTTATATCGAGCCGAAAGACGATTCGATAGTTCTATTTAAGGATAGCAAGCCGTCAAACCCGTGGTACGCAGACATCAAACTGCGCTCCATGAGCTTTGCCACCCCCATAATAGTCTATTTTTACGTCGGGTTTCTGGGTGCGCTCGGCTTGTCGCTGCCTGCCGCATTCTACTTTGCGGCGCGCTTCATAGCGCCGGGACTAAAAAAAGAGGAGCTCGACGTCCTGCTGCCGGGGATAATCGCCGCAATCATACTCTTTGCAATAGGGGTATGTTTCGCGTTTTTCTTTATGCTGCCGATGGGGATTGCGTTTATGTCGTGGATGTCCCAGGGAATGCAGCTTGAGATGTTTCCGGACGCGCAGTCGTACTACAGCATGGTCATATTCCTGACTATTGCTGTCGGCATAACATTCGAGCTTCCGCTCGTCGAGTTTATACTGATTTATGTAGGCATACTCGACGTAAAATGGCTCGAGAACAACCGCCGAATGGTGTTTCTTATAATCCTGATTTTCGCGACTGTAATAACGCCGCCCGACGCAATAACCCAAGTATCCCTCACAATTCCGCTCTATCTGATGTACGAAGTTGCAATGAGATTGGGCAAGCGAATGAGGCGCGCAAAATTGCGCCGCGAAGCCGAGCGCGAGCGCCGCGAGGCAATTGAGGAAGAAAAGGAGCGCAAAGAATACGCAAAGACAGTCGCAAAAGAAAGGCTCGCCGAGGAGGAGGCAGAGAGGCTCGAAAACTCGCAGTCTGAGATAGTGGCGGAACCCGGCTCGGAATACGGAGAGATAGACAGGTCGCACTACGAGCTCCCCGAAGACTACGACCCAAATAGAATCGACGACTACGGAATGGGTTATTACGAGGAAGATTATAGATCTTCGTACATAGACTACGGGACTCCCTCCAGACCCGTGCCCGATTTCAGCCCCGATTGGGACTTGAACAGGCCCGATACCTCATACATGACGCCCGATTGGAGCCTCAACAACCCGCCCCCGCCTTCTGACGACGCCGCCGGTACGCCTTCTGACGACGCCGCAAGCCCCTCCGCTGATTCCGGAACCCAATCTGAGGAAAATTCCGCCGCCGAAGATGCGGCGCCCGCCCCCGAAAGCGCGGAAAATTCAGAAAAAACCGGAACGAAACCCACATCAGAAGCGTCAAAGGAAAATGGGGACAAAAAATTTCAAGAAAATCCTGACGACAAGAAATGACGATTAACCTTCCGAAAGCCGCCGCGATTGTGCTCGCCGCGGCGTTGTGCGCATGCACGCGGCCGCCGGAAATAAAGCGCGGGCAATTTCCACTGCCGAAAGACGTGGAAATATCGGAGTGCGCCCCCGGAAATTACGGCGGCGTATTCGTGCTGGCTGCAGCCCAGGAGCCCAAGACATTCAACCCGCTCATTGCAACAGACATATATTCGTCGCAGATAATAGACTTGATGCTCTCTCCGCTCGTGACTGTCGATCCTTTCACAATGCGGACAATCCCCGCCCTCGCAAAATCGTGGAGCATATCTGAGGACAAAAAGACGTACACTTTCCATCTGCGCGAGGGCGTAAAATTTAGCGACGGCGCCGAAATAACGGCGGACGACGTTATATTCACCTTCCAAACCATATTCGCCCCGCAGCTCGGCCCGGACGGCAAGCCAGTCATCGACAAGTCAACCGGCAAGCCGCTATTGCGCTACCCTTCAAGGTACGCGGGACAGTACACCATAGGTTCTGAGCCCGTAAAATTCAAAAAGACGGGCAAGTATTCAGTGGAGTTTTCAACTGCGAAAGCTTACGCCCCGTTTATGACGGACATAGGGTTTGTAGGCATACTTCCGAAGCATAAACTGCAAAAGTCTGCCGACGACGGTTCGTTCCAAAGGGCGTGGTCAACCCAGACGGCGATTTCAAACCCGTCGGAAATAGCGGCGTCGGGGCCGTTCCAGATATTTTCGTACAAGCCCGGGGAGAGGCTGGTGCTAATGCCGAATCCGCACTATTGGCGCGCCGATAAAAAAGGAGCGCGCTTGCCGTACATCGACTTCCTGATATACAAGTTTGTCGCCGACGCAAATACATCGACAATTCTATTTGCAACCGGCCAGTGCGACGCGTCGAGCGTCGGGGCTAACGACTACGCATGGGTAAAAAACTACGCCGACACCTACAATTTTAAAATCTACGAGCGCGGCCCGGACTCCGGCATATATTTTATTTGGTTCAATCAAAACCCGAATTATTCGCCCGAAGGCAAGCCTTATGTAGAGCCTCACAAGTTAAAATGGTTCACAAACAAAACATTCAGGCAGGCCGTCATGAAGGCGATAGACAGGGACGGCCTGATAAAAAGCGTATGGTTCGGGCGCGCCCAAAAGCTCGACGGAATAATATCGCCCGCAAACAAGAAATGGCACAACCCCAACACCCCAAAATATGAATACTCCCCCGAAACCGCGCGCGAGATGTTCATATCGCAGGGTTTTTCCTACGACCGCAGCGGCCGCCTGCTCGACGCCCAGAAAAACCCCGTGTGCTTCGATTTCATTGTCGCCGACGGCTCCCAAAATTCAACCTCAATGGCGACTACGTTTGTCGAAAACATGAGGGCGGTCGGCATTGAGGTGAAGCTGAAATTCATGGATTTTGGAACTATGATTTCAAAAATAGACAACACTTTTGAATACGAAGCCGCCCTCATGGGGTTCACCGGCGGCGGAGACCCCTCCGGAGGAAAGGCGATATACCGTTCGGACGGCTTTTTGCACGTTTGGAATCCGCGCCAAAAATCTCCCGCAACCGACTGGGAAAAGCGCATAGACGAAATAATGGACGCCCAAGAAGTTGAGTTCGACCCCGACAAGAGAAAAGCCCTCATCGACGAAATGCAAAATATTTTCTCCACAGAGCTCCCACTCCTATTTTTAATAACGCCAATGAGCTATTCAGGAGTCTCCAAGAAATGGGAAAATGTCCGCGTGCCGCCGATAGGCTCTGTAATATGGAATATCGACGAGCTCTACGAAGGGGATTCGGAAAAACGCTAAAAAAATGTTAAAATTCATCGCAAGACGCATGCTCTCAATGGTGCCGCTAATGCTCGGCATCAGCGCGCTTGTGTTTTTGCTGATGTACCTGTCGCCGGGCGATTTTCTAAGCGAGGCGCGCAACTCGAAAGACATAAGCCCGGAGATAGTGAAGCAGGAGGAAATAAGGCTTGGCCTCGACAAGCCGTGGTATGTCCAATACGGAAGGTGGCTAAACTCCGTCTCCCCCGTAAAGACAAACCTGCTGCTACCTGAGAGCGAGCGCGGCAAACATTCGCTTGTGTTCTTCGGCAGCCCCGACTTCGGATACTCTTGGAGCTATAAAATACCGGTGACGGAGCTCGTCGGGCAAAGGATTTTCCCAACCCTGCTGCTCGCGCTTGCAAGCACTTTTCTAATTTACGCCGTATCGATACCTCTCGGGGTGCTCGCGGCCGTAAAAAGGGACGGGTTCTTCGACAAACTAAGCGCGTTTTTAGCCTACGCCGCGCTCAGCATACCATACTTTTTCCTCGCGCTGCTCGCCGTTTTGTTTGCGGCAGTCACAGGGCTCTTCCCTACGGGCGGGCAAGTGTCGATACTCCACGACTTCCTCTCGCCTGCGGGAAAAGTTTGGGACTGGGTTGAGCATTTGATTCTCCCGACCCTCGTTTTGTCAGTCGGCGGAATCGCCTCGATGATGAGGGTGATGAGGGGAAATTTTCTGGACTACTCGCGCGCGGAATTTGTCACAACGGCGCGCGCCAAGGGAATGGGCGAAAACGCCATAATGTTTAAGCACGTTTTAAGGAACGCCCTAAACCCGGTGATAACTTCGTTCGGATTCGCATTCGCGGGGCTGCTGTCGGGCGCGCTACTCGTGGAAAACGTGATGAATTATCCGGGGCTGGGGCAGCTTATATACGCGGCAATAATAAAGCAGGACCAATACGTCGTAATGGCGGGAGTCGTGATAGGCTGCGCAATGCTTGTTGTTGGGCAGCTGTTGGCGGATATTCTCCTCGCGCTCGCCGACCCGCGGATTAGGCTCGAACGCGAAAAGGCGCCGACGAAGGCAATAGCAATATTTACCGCGTTTGCCGCTCTCGCGGCGGCGGCGCTGACATGGGCTTCGGAGACATATCCGGCATTTCTTGAATTTTTAAAGTCGGCGTCGTTTGCCGTGCTCATAGCGGCAGCGGCCGTATTATGCGTGCTGTTGGTTGCGGGGCTTGGCTGGGCGGCTGTGTTCTTCTGCAAGAACCTGCTACCGCAAACTTTGCGCTCGCCGCGCGGAGCCACTGCGCTCGCGGTTCTCGCGGTTCTGTACGCCGCGGCGATTCTCGCGCCGTTCCTCGCCCCGTACGAGCCCACCGAACAGTGCCTCGACAAATCATTCCACCCGCCGTCGGCCATATTCTTTAAGGACGGCTCCCTGCGCGTCCAATGCTACCGCCAGTCGGACCCGAGCATCGCAAAATACGAGCCTATCGAGGGCGAAAGCCTGCCGCTTAAATTTTTCGTGCGCGACGAAGACAGCAACTACAAGATTTTGGGGCTTATACCCTTTAAAACCCGCCTGTTCGGAGTGGAATCCTCCCAGCCCGACGCGCGCGTGTATCTGCTCGGGGCGGACTCAACCGGGCGCGACGTGTTTTCCAGACTGCTGTACGGAGCGAGGGTATCGCTTAGCATAGGCTTTGTGGGAATCGCGATAACTATGGTGCTCGGATTTCTCGTAGGTGGGCTTGCCGGATATTTCGGGGGCGCTTTCGACTTTATCGCGATGAGATTCGTGGAATTTTTAATGGCAATTCCCAGCCTATACTTGCTGCTTGCAATGCGCTCCGCCCTTGCGCCGCATTTCGACAGCGCGCAAATGTACATAATGATAGTCATAATCCTCTCAGCGCTCGGCTGGGCGGGAACGGCGCGCGTGATAAGGGGAATGTCGCTTTCGCTCGCAAACACCCAGTATGTCCAGGCGGCAAAGGCTATGGGAGAGTCTCCCGTAAAAATCATAGTGAAGCATTTCCTTCCGAATGTCCTCAGCTACCTGATTGTAGCGGCGACCCTATCGATTCCAGCATATGTCCTCGGCGAAGCGGCGCTGTCGTTTTTGGGGCTCGGCATTCAAGAGCCTTCCGCATCTTGGGGGCTTATGCTCGCACAGGCTCAAAACGACACAAAAGTGCTTATGCTCGGGTTCTGGTGGATGCTGATCCCGGGCATCGCAATATTCGCAACAGTTCTTTGCTTCAACATTCTCGGGGACATACTCCGCGACATCGCCGACCCGAAAAAGGATTAGCCCCGCAATGCGCAATGTCGCCGATTTTTCCGCCGGCATTTTGATTTACCGAGAATTTGAATAAATGCCAAAAAGTAAAATTTTACGTTTAAAAAGGGAATTGTCCGATTAAAAGGAAATCGGCTCTTGAAATATTTTCGATTTCAATCAAATTTATAATAAAACTCTCCCAAGCATGAAAAAAATAGCAGCCCTACTCGCCTCCGCCCTAATTTGCGCATACTCTTTTGCGGTTGAAAAACCGTGGCTTAGCATTTCAGCCGAGACGCCAAAGAAGTTTTTTTCGGACGTATCGGATATTATGAGGAAAGTCTATCCAGACCCGCAGTTGGAAATGACGCTCGCCTTGATGCTCTCGCAATTCGGCTACCCGAACTTCTACGGGATTGATCCTAAGGAAAATTTTGCCTTGGCCGCATTTGGGAAAGCGTCCGCCCCGCAGCTTTTTATGGCGGTAAAAACTTCAAAAGACTCCGCAATATACAAGTTCGCCGAACATGCAAAATTGCGCAAGGCGGAAAAAAACGGCTGGCTTGTATTGCAGCTGGACGGCAACCCGGAAGCCATAGTATCCGACTACGCCGACGAAACAATATCGGCCGCAGCCAAAAGCGCCTACGGCCTGTCTATAACAATCCGCGACGCAAAAAAACTCTTGGATTCCATACCCGTCCCCCAGCTTCCGCAGGAAAAATGCGCCTTGGAGTATCTTGAAAATATACTATCCCAAACGGAAGAAATAAAAACGAGCTTCGGCTACGACGGAAATTCGATTGTAAACCAGTCGGAATTTGCAGCGAAAGAAGGCACTGACACCGCCAAGCTGATAAACTCAATGTCGATAAAAAAGCGCGTTGACGAGGCGGCCTTCGTACCGCAGGACTATATGATAACCGCTCTGACTTCGTTAAACGGGGCTGCGGCGGCACAATCGTACGAGAAAATGATGAGCCCAATTTTTAAGTCGCTCAACATACCGGAAAGCGCGGTTAAATCCGCGGTTAATATGGTTGCCTCAACCACAACTTCCGCCGGGGCATTAAACTTGCAGTCCATCGCGCAGATACAGTCTGTAAATGTTTCCGAATCCCCACTTTCGCTCGAAGAAATTGTCAAGCTATCGGAGAGTGCAAGCTTCGACCTGATAAAATCGACCGCTCCAGACTCGTCGCTCAAGGCTGAAATGAAAAATGAAAGCGGCGTAAATTTCTGCGAAATCACACAGACATTACTCCCAAATATGCCCGCGCAAAAAATTTATATAGCAAAAGAGGGAAAATATTCAGTTACAGCCTTCTCCCGCGAATCGCTTTTTGACGCGGTAGCCAAAATAAAAAATCCCCCTTCCGAATACCCTCTAAAAAAATACTCCGCAGCCAACGCAAATATTGTTCTGATAATAAATAATGCCCAGATAATAAAGAAAATTTTCTCAATATTCGGGGTGGATTTCGACGGGAAAATTGGGAATACAGAAACCTTTGGATACATCGAAAAAAACTCCTTAAAGTTTAGAACTTCTATCGGCATTGGCATAATAAGAGCCTACTCCGACATACTCCGCAAAATCGCGGAAATCAACGCCCAGAACCCCGCCGGAACAAATCAGGGCGCACCGGCCGGCAAATAAAAATGTCGCGCAATTTAAAACGCGCAGCAACCGTGCTGCTTTTTAGCGGCATAGAACGCCCGCTAACCTACTCGATTCCTGAAAACCTCGAACCGCTCTGCGTGGGCGCGCTCGTGAATGTCCCCGTGCGCTCCTCAAACTCTTGCGGAGTCGTCGTAGAAATACGCCCGGCCGAGTCTTTTGAAGCGCAAAACGGGTTTAGATTGCGCCCTCTGCGCTCGCTTGCGCAGCCCGAGCGCGTCCTGACGGGCGAGCTCCTAAAACTTGCAAAATGGATGTCGGAATACTACGGCTGCGGGCTCAGGCAAATTTTTGAGTCAATGATTCCCGCAGTGGTCCGCGCCGGCAAAAGCTCCCAAGAGGTCTCCGAAATTTCAATGCCGCGCCAGATGTCCGACGCCGAGATTATTGCCGCCACAGCCCGCGCCCCCCAACAGCGCAAAGTTCTCGAATTCATGCGCGGATACCCCGACGCCATTCTAAAATCAGCCCTAATAAAACTCGCCCAGACAAATCCTCCGATTATAGACGCCCTCGTAAAAAAAGGGCTTCTCGTCCAGCGCAAAAAGGAAGTCAGGCGCACTTCGTTTGACGACGATTTGTCCGACGCCGAGACAATATCCCCCACCCCTCCTACGCTCAACCCCGAGCAACAAAAAGCCTTCGACGAAATATCTTCCGACATAAACGCCCATGCCTTCAAAACCCGCCTGCTCTACGGAGTGACGGGCTCGGGCAAGACGGAAGTCTATATGCGGGCAATGAAGGAAGCGCTCGACGACGGCGGAACGTGCATTTTTCTCGTGCCGGAAATAGCGCTCACCCCCCAGACTGTCGGGAGGCTGAAAAGCCGCCTCGGAGACTGCGGGCTCGTGGTATGGCACAGCGGGCTCACCGACGGCCAGAGGCTCGACGCCTGGCGGGCGCTCGCGCGGGGCGAAGCGAAAGTGGTTGTAGGCGCAAGAAGCTGCATATTTGGGCCGCTCGAAAACTTGCGCCTTATAATAGTGGACGAAGAGCACGACACAGCCTATAAACAGGATAAGTCTCCGCGGTACAATGGCAGGGACGTCGCCGTAATGCGCGCAAAACTCGCCGGCTGCGCCTGCATTTTGGGCTCGGCCACCCCCGCCCTTGAAACGCTGCACAATGTAAAGACGGGCAAATACGCGCTCTCAAAAATAGCGCACCGGATTGACGGCAGCAAAATGCCGTCGGTATTCATAGTTGACATGAAGCGCGAAAAGCCCGGCGCCGGCATCTCCAATATTTTAAAGGAAAAACTCGCCAACAGGCTCGACGAAGGCGAGCAGGCGATTTTATTTTTGAACAGGCGCGGATACTCAAAGATTTTTGAATGTCCCGACTGCGGCGAAGTTGAGAAATGCCCGCACTGCTCCGTTAGCATGACTTGGCATAAGAAGGAGGATATTATAAAATGCCATTTGTGCGGGTACACCGCAAAAGCTCCGCGGGCATGCAGAAAATGCGGCTCGCCAAAGGCGAAATGGCGCGGCGCCGGAACCCAAAAAATCGAGGAGGCGATATCGGCGATGTTCCCCTCCGCGCGAATAGGGCGCATGGACCGCGACGCAATGAAGCGGCGCGACAATTACCGCAAAATACTCGGAGACTTCCGCCGCGGCAAGCTCGACATACTCGTCGGCACGCAAATGATAGCCAAGGGGCTCGACTTCCCCCGCGTGACGCTCGTCGGGATAATCGACGCCGACATAAGCCTGCACATGCCCGACTTTCGCGCGGCGGAAAAGACATACCAGCTGATAGTGCAAGTCGCGGGGCGCGCCGGCAGGGGCGAGGCAAGAGGGGAGGTTGTCGTGCAGACAATGACACCCGAGTCCGCGCCGATACAATACGCAAAGCGGGACGATATGGAGTCGTTTTTGGAGGAGGAGCTCGCAAACCGCGTAGAATACGGCTATCCGCCTTCCACGCGGCTCATACGGCACATATTCCGCTCAAGGAGCGAGGAAAAGCTCGAATTTTACGCCGAAAAATGGGCAGATGAGATAGAGAAAAAAATCGGCGACTTTTGTTCGATACGCGGCCCTGCGCCGGCGCCTCTCGAAAAATCCGAGGATTTTTACAGGTGGCACATTTGGTATTTTACGCAAAACGTGCGCATGGCAGTCGCCGAAATAACAAAGCTGCGGGCGGAATTTCCCATGGACGAAGACGTCGAAGACACGCTCGACGTCGATCCAATGTCTATGATGTAGCCGCCGCCCGACCGCACAAAACGGCGTTTGACAATACGTCCCCAAAAACTAAAATAAATTCACATTCCCAAAAAACATAAAACGTTAAGAAAAAATTTTCGTCTAAAATTTAGAAAGGAAAATTATGAAAAAATTAGAAATTTTGGCATTTTCAGCATTTTCAGCATTTATATGCGCAGCAGCCTCAGCAGAGCCCCAAAATGTTGTCGACAGGATAGAGGAAACGAGAGGCACCGTAAAAACCGCCTTTGACGAATTGGACAAAGCGCGGAATTTTCTGTCATCCGCCAATTCCATTTTTAAATCCGAAACGGACTTTCTCAGGGAGAAAAATTCCAATTTCGCGCTTATGGAAGATATTTTCTCGAGCATAAAGCGCTCAAAAGAGGATCTTAAAAAAGAAATTTCCTCGTTTAAAATCCGATTTGACGCCGACGTAAAAAATTTTAAAGACGCCAAGACAACGCTTGAAGAAATAGAGAAAATCCTGCCGCTTGCCCGCAAGAAAATCGAATCCATAAACGCCGCGATTGAAAAGATGCGCGCGGAGGTCGCCAAACAGCCGGGGAACATGTACCAAAATAAAAGGGAATTTCAATATATAGAGACGGAGTTTGCGGAGGCCGCCGCCGCGCTGGAATTCGCCCAGCAAAAGCTCTCGGAAGTGCTCGTAAACATATCTGTCGCCGAGCCCAAAATCGAGGGAGTTCCCCCCGCGCTAAAACTCGCCGAAGACTACATTCAACAATTTGATTCCATCGAAAAACAAAACGAGGAAAACATACGGGATATAAAAGAATTTTTAGAAAAACTTACTGACGAATATTTGCAGTCTGAAAAGTCTCTCGCAAAAACAGCCGGAGAGGTAAACGGCGCGACTAAAGATCTAATGGCGACTTTTGCAAAGCTGTCGGACTTGATGTACAATAAAATCCCCGCATCAAAAAACTATAAAGACGCGGAATTTAAACGCCTCCCCATATTCTCCGCGCCGGGGAAAATCGCGCCATTTAAAATGGGAAATTATCGCCGCAGCAATGCGGGCAACAATGATTATGAGAATAGCTTTGGGGAAAGCGTCATGAAAAACAAAAACGAGGCAGTGACCGCCATGGCTGTAACAAATAATTTAGGCAATAAAAGCTGGCAGCGCGAACAGCAAACCGAAAAACTTTCCGTGGAATTTTCAAAAATCTCAGACGCATCCTTTGAGATTAGGGAAATCACACAATTCCTTTTGGCGGCAATCGACGAGGCCAACTCATGCAACAACATAATCGACTCCGACATATCCAAAGCGCAAGATTATCCCAAGAGAGTCATATCATACCTTTCGACGGCGCAATCGATAAAATCTTCCGTTCAAACCGCCCAAACAACAAATAAAATACTCCAATCGCGCCGCGGGATTTTTGAAAGCCGCTTTGAAAAACTCTTAAAAGAAGCCTCGGAAAAAGTTTCGGAATTTTTAAAGAAATCGGAGGCGGCAAGCGATTCGATTGAAAATATTTCAAATGAATTGTAATCCCGAGTCCCTGCCGACTCTCTATGGCAATATAAAAGCATGCGCCGCACCATGGCGCATGTTTTTTTGCGCCTTCGTAAAAATCTAACCGCAAGTTTGGCCCAGTCATTCGGACATATTGGCGCCTTTATGGCTAGCGCTTAAAAAAACTTTTTCCTACGCGCGCAGTGCGCGAAGCTTTTTCATGGATCCGCACGTTTGGCGATAAAAAACAAAACAAATGCCAAACAAACTTTTTTTTATCGGATAAGATTTTTGCGAGGCTCTTATTCCCAAAAATTTATTTTCCATTACGCGCGAATATTTTCACCCACAACCTGTATTTTAATTTTGCGCTCCTCGCCCCGCCCTATTTTGCGCATTGCAAAAAAATTTTTGCGCGCTTTTAGACATATCCCGCGCGCAGGCGCTTTGCTAAAATCTTTATGCGCGCGTTTTCGCAAATTCAGCCCTCGCTAAAAATGCGCCATAAAAAAAGACGCCTCGGAACTTATCCAAGCGCGCCTTTTGTTTTACCTACAGCAAGGTTTTATTTTGATACGAAATTAAAAAAATCGTCGGCAAATATCTTTATAGTTGTCAGATAAAAACCCTGCGGCATGTCTATTCCAAGCGCAAGTCCTTTATCCAAACTCCCGCCCTGTCGGAAGGCAGCTTCATATATTGCAAGGCAATCGAAGTTATCTCTTTGACGTTCTCAGCATTTTTCGGGAAAATGCGGGCTATCGGTATCGATACTTTTTGCCAAGTTGTCGGAGAAGTATCGACGGATTCGCCTGATATAAAGCCACCCTTGGATATGACAAGAGTATTCGAGCCGCCTTTTTTGCCGTCCACACCAACGACGCCAAGCGACATCTGGAAGGGCTGTCCGCCGATATTCCTGTTGCCCAAAATATCCTCGCCGCCGTTGATTCTAAATGTCAGGGTCTTATTGCGAAAGTCCCCGTCAACGACAAGCGGGCGCAACAGTTTAAGCGTTCCGAGGCACCAGTCGTTGCTGTCGTTGTCTATGCCCAAAGCGATGTATCCCCTGCCTTTGCCAGCCTTTACGCCGCCCCATGCCGACAATTCAAAAGAATCCCATCTCAGAGGATTTTTATTGCGGTAGGCAATAAGCTCGAAGTTACCAATCTTTATATCCTTAAAGCCGGTCGGCGCGCCGTCTATTTGGACTGTTATTTTATCGAACGAATCGCCCTCGTTTTTGAGCAGCTTATTGAGGGGTATTTGCACGCGGTACTTGCCCGCGCCAATTTTATATAACATGCCTTTTGACGAAAAGCGCACATTGTTTACGGTTTTGTCGAGAGCCACATAGAAGCGCGGCGGGAACTCCTTGTCGCCAACTTCAACGTCGAACGCTATGCTACCTTCCGGGGCGGTTTCAGGCAACTTGCAGGGCGCGTCAAGAAGCATAGTGAATCTCGCATGTCCCCCCATGTTTGCAGCCGACATCTCGACAAAGCTGCCGTCGAACTTTCCGTTGTCGCAATTTATGAACTTTATGGGATTTTCCGCGGCGGGTTTTAGCCGCAAAACCTCGTAATCGCTGTCTCCCTTTGGCGCCTCGACCGTTATGCCGGTTGTTATCGCCACGGCAGTCGGGCGCGTCAAAACGGCGTCTATGGATTTCACGAGCTTGTTCGGGTTTGGATTCTCCCACTTCCATATATACAGCCCGCGGTTTTGGGGATCTATAAATCCGGGGGCGGTTTCAGCGTTTTTATCGGGAGTGAGGATTTTATCCCAAGCACCGATATTGCGGCCCGCGACAACGGGAATCTCCTCCTTCGATCCATCGGAGTAGTTTACGATGTAGCGCATTATTTCGCCGTCAACGTCTCCCGCGGCGGCATGCAAGAAATATATGCACGCGGCTTTCGAGTCTATTTTTACCCCTCTTAATTCGGAGAATTTTCCATATTTTCCAAAGTCGCCCAGTCCTATAGCGGTGAGGTTGTTATTGTGGTCGGGGCGTATAAAGTCGAACGCTATTCCGTTGCAATTTTCAACGCTCCACGGCAGGGATTTTATCTCGGACTTGGAATTACCCGTAGGCAGCTCAGCGCTCCTGTCGAGGTTTACGAACTCCCGCATTGGGACAGTCCGCAAATCGGCGGCGTCCGCGTAATACGCCTGTTCGGACTTCATCTTTTCCTCCCGTATCTTTTTATACCATGAGGAAACTTCGCGCGCGGCGTCGGCGGCGGAAAGTTTTTTGAAGTCCTTGAACGTTTCGGCGGCGGCATCGGGCGCGACTCCCACAAACACAGCCGGGCTTCCCGCAGGCATGGAAATAAGAAGCCTTCCGTCGGCGTCCGGCTCGATAATTCTGCGGGATATAATCTCGGCAAATACCAAGTTTTCCGGCGGTTTTATAGCTACAGGCTCCGCGTCCATAGAGCGGTTAAACAGCATATATCCCACTTTTCCTCCTGCCGACGCCTTTGCAATTTCCACCGCCGCGCAAGGGGCTCCGGTGATTGCGTTTTCAATCTCGCACAGCTTTTCTACGCCCGCGCCCTTCAGCAGCTCGACAGCAAGCCTGCGCATATCTGTACCGGAAACCTTGGCATTTATAAAAATAATTTTTCCCTTGCCGACAGTTTTTTCCCAAATGGCGGGGTCGGCATCTATAAATCCGATGGCCTTCCAGTCGTCAGGCATTTTTACAGATTTAAAATGAAACGCCTTCATCGCGGCTTCGCCAACTTTGAGCTCTCCCGACACCGCGCTTTTGTCCTCGCCGAATTCTATGCCGGTTATGCTCTTTTTTTGCGGGTGTCCGTATTCGTCAAGAGTAAGCGCATCGTACAATATAATCAAAGTTCCGCCCCTCTCGGCGTAATCGAGCAGCTTGCGCGGAGTATATTTGTAGGACGCTGCCCCTGCGGAAAACAACGCCTTGTACCTATTGTGCCTGCCACTCCTTACCTGCTCTTCTAAAACGACGTCGTACTGCACCTGCGAGTATTCGAGCGCCGCAGCCAACTTCTTTTCCATCTCGGTTTGCAATGGCGGCGCTTTCGGGTAACGCTGCAACCTGTTTGTCGGGTATGAATAGACAACCGCCACGTCGCTCTTTACGCCCCTTTTGCGCGGTGTAAAGAGTTCGTCAACTTCCGAAATTATTTTTTTAGCGTCCATCAGACCGAGGAAAGCGTGCGGATTTACCGCGTACGGATTCAGCACCATGTACGGGAATATTTCCGCCAGCCTTACACCCCCATTCGGGAGTTTCCACGCGGGATCGTTTGGCCTGCGGCTCCATTTGAAAAGGTACGAAGCGTTCAAGCCGCGCATGTACTGCGTCAGAATCTTGTCGCGGAAAGATTCGCGGGTGTGCCCCATGTACGTCTCGCCGTCGAAAATCGGCTTGCCGTCGGATATCGCCTTCAAATAGCGCGCCTGGAAGAAATCCCCGCCGCCGGTGGACGTGCATACGGCATTCAGGCTTCTGTTCGTCTTGTAGATATTGACGTTGTTTCCGTCCAAGAATATCGGCTGGAAGCAAATTGCTACATCCGGGCGCCCGTCGGCCTCGCGGATTATTTTAGCGCCGTATTTGCACAAATCCGCAAATGAGTCTTCCATAAACTTTATCCACTCTACGAAAAGCCCCACGTTTTCGTCGTATTTTTTAAATCCGGATATTTCCGCAAAATCAGCGTACGAAGTTCCCCACTCTTTGTTCAGCCTGTCGATTTTTCCGCCGTATTTGACCTCCATTTCCTTTGCAAATTTGCGCTTGTTGAAATCGCTGAGGTCGTCGTAAATAGGCTCGTTGAAAAGCTCGTAAATGAAAGGTTTTATGGAGTATTTCTTCAAATACTGAACGCCGCTTTCCCACATTTCGCGCCAAAGCTGACGGCCCTCCTTGGTATTTGCCGAATAAGGCATCCAGTGGTACGAACTGCCGCGGACAGTAAACGCCTCTTTCGAGGGCTCCATTCCCTCCACATATTTAAGCCCTCCGTGGCTCCATTCTGCGGCGGTAAAATCCACATACAGCGGAAGCCCGCTCTGAGCGTATCTGAGGAACATCTTTTCATTCGCCCTAAGGTGTATAAAACGCTTGCGGTACTTTTGCATCCAGTCGTTGGGAATTCCCGTGCCGACAGTGTCAAAGCCGAGCCTTTGCAAGTCCTCGTAGTTTTGGGTAGTCTCGTATAGCCATTTTAGCGACGGCGGATACCCGTACGTGGGCACATCCACAGAGAGCGAATCCCCTTCGTAAAACAGCGTTCCTTCGAGGTATCTCGGCTTGCCGTTCACAAGAAAATGGCCGTCGTCGGAAATTTTTATTTCTGCGTTTTGGGGCATTAGAATCGGCGGCTTTAACGACTCGAATTTCGGGAAAAAATCGACATCTTCAACCACAGGTTTTTTATAGTCTTCGCCGTCCGCGTAAGCGCATGTCATCGAAAGCGCAAGCCCACAGAAAATAAAAAATCTATTTTTCATTTTTTTATTTTTATCGGAGTCACCGCGCATTTCCACAAAAAAATCCGCCCGAAGGCGGATTTATCGCAAACATCAAAAAATGTGCTAATCAATGGGAGTCAGCCGCACGTTGCGGAACAGAATGTCTCCACCTTCGCTTTGCAGACCTATGTACCCTTTGGAATGGGCGGATTTTGTGCCGATATTTTGAAGGGCTCCGTTTATGTACACTTCAATGTTGCCGTCCTTGCATATTATATCGGCGCTGTTCCATTCCCCGACGGGATTTTCGCGCTCCTTTACAAATCTTTCAACCACGGGGAATTTCGGGCGCGGTTTTCCCTCGGGAGCCTTGTATTCGGATACGTCGGAGCCGCCCAACAGCACAAAGTCACCCGCCCTGCCGGAACATAATTGGCATTCAACAGCATTCGGCCACAGTTCCTTTGTGGGTTCTTGCAGGAACAGGAATATGCCGCTATTGCTGCCTTCAATCGGGTATTTCCACTCTACATGCAGGCGGAAATTTGAATACTTGTTTTCAGTGTACATGAAGCCAAACGGCTTGCCTTTTATATGTATCAGGCCGTTTTTGACCGAAAATACATCCCCGGACTTGGCGGCGGAGTTTTCTACAAAAAACTTCCAGCCTTCGAGATTTTCCCCGTTGAAGAGGTCCACAGTTTTCTGCCCCCCGAAGCACGAAAGTGACAGCGCGATGATTGATGCGGCAAAGTATGTTTTAACAGATTTCATGCCGCAAAACTATAATTTTCAGCGCAGACACTTCAAGCATTAATAGCGTTTTTTACGCCAAAAATCAGGCGGGCGCGCCGTCGAGAAATTCCGCCGACACCGACCTTTCTACAAGCGCAGCCGCATCGGGCTCCCTTCCCATAAAGTTTCTAAACGCCTCCGAAGCTTCAACCGTATTGCCGACTTTCAAAACTTTTTCGGCAAATTCGCGTCCAGTTTCGGGATTAAAAATTCCCTCCTTTTCAAAGCGCGTAAAGGCGTCAGCCTCCAAAACCTCCGCCCACTTGTATGAATAGTATCCCGCCGCGTACCCGACCGGATCGCCGAATATGTGCGTAAATCTCGGGAGAATCGTTGGCACCCTCTCGGTGTATTTGTGCGTAAAATCTTTTAAAGATTCCTCGGCTTTTTTTTCAACGCCGGATTCTATGAATTTTTGCGGGTACACATGCAGCAGAAGATCTATCTGCGCGAACGACAACTGCCTCATTGCGGCATTCGCGCCCATAAACTTGCGCGACTTTTCAAACTTTGCAAACAAGTCGCCGGGTATTTTTTCGCCGGTTTGGTAGTGGCGCGCAAAAATGTCCAAGCCCTCGCGCGAGCGGCACCAGTTCTCCATAATCTGCGAAGGCAGCTCTACAAAGTCCCACGCAACATTCCGCAAGTAAAGCTCGCGGGAATCCATCATAAAGAAGTGTATTAGATGCCCAAATTCATGGAAGAGCGTCTCAACGTCGGAATGCGAAAGCAGCGCCGGTTTTCCGTCGGCGGGCTCGCTGAGGTTGCCCGCTATAAGGCCAACCGCAGGCCTCCCGCCGTGCGCCTGCTCGAGCATATTCATCCATGCGCCCGCCCTCTTGCTGCGCCTCGGGCGGAAATCGGCGTAAAAATATCCCAGCGTTTTGCCTTCCTTTGAGCATACCTTGTACAATTCAACAGAGGCGTCCCAAGCGGGCGCCGGCATATTTTCCCTCGACACTTTCAGTCCGTAAAGCCTTTTGCAGATTTCAAACATTCCCTCCATGACGGATTCCATCGGGAAATAAGGTCTAAGCGATTCGGGGTCGAACCCGTACTTCTTTGAGCGGAGTTTTTCGGAAATGTACGACGTCTGCCACGGCGCCATTTCGGCAGTGTCGAGGAGCCCCTCGGAATGGGCAAAGTCCAGGAGCTCCTTCCATTCCGCAACAAATGCACCCGCAAATTTCGAGCGCAAGTCCTCAACGAACGCGAGCGCCTTTTTGCCATTTCGCGCCATTCTGCGCTCGAGAATCAAGTCGGCAAAGTCGTTTCTACCGAGAATCTTCGCTTTTTCGGCGCGCAATTTTAGAATCTCCGGCATCAGCTCCGCGTTTGAATACTTTCCGTCGGAAGCAAGCCGCGCGGAAGCCCGCCAAAGCTTTTCCCTCAAAGCGTCGTTGTCTGCGTACGACATAAACGGAACGTAGGACGGCTGGTCGAGGGTGAAAGTCCAGCCTTTTTTGCCCTCCGCGGACGCCGTAGCCGCGGCCACAGCCACAGCCGTTGGCGGAAGCCCTGATAGGTCCGCGGGGTCCTCTATATCGAGCGAAAACGCCTTTGTGTCGTCGAGGACATTTTCAGAAAATTTCTGCGTCTTAACGGCGAGCAGAGAATCAATCTCGCGTATCCTTTTCTTTTCGCGCTCCGGAAGCTTCGCCCCGCCGAGTTCAAAATCGAGCATTATCTCAGACAACATTCGCGCGCGCTCTCCTTTAAGCGAAGCGCCTTCAGGGGATTCAGCATACTCCGCAAAGCGCGCGTATAGGGCGTCGTCGAGCCTTATTGAAGAATAAAAATCCGTAATCTCGCCTATCGAGGCGTTGTATGCCGCGCGCAATTCGGGCGAATCCGCGACAGACGCCAAATGCCCTATGCGCGTATAGACGATATCTATCGGCATTGTGGACTCGTCGAAAGCCATAACGCAATTTTCATAGTCCAGCCCTCCTTTGGGAACGGACTTTATAGACTCCAAATTATTGCGCGATTTTTCAATCGCTTCTTTCACGGCCCCGCCGATATATTCGGGCGCCATTTTGCTCCAATCGGGCAGAATTTCACGGCTTAAAAAAGGATTTTCCATAAAAATATTTATCGGAAAAAACCACGTATTTCGCAAGTTTTTTCCCGAAAATCCGTGGGCGGCGCAAGCTCTCGAATTGGTTTTTGCAATCTATAAAAAACGTGCAAATTGCAGAAGTTTTACTTTTTGGCTTTTTTGAGACGAGCCCCGCAAATAAAAATCCTATGCGGCCTGCGCGGCGGCAAAATCCAATATTCTGCGGAATTGCAATTTGCAAAGCCGACGTATTTTTCTATCCACCCTGTTTGGCTAAATCCCTTATAAAAAAAGTTCCACGCGCAATTTTTTGCAACTGCCGCGCGTCCTCTCGCCACATCAATTTCCAATTCCCGATTCTTCCGCAGCCTCCCGCAAGGAAAAATATTCAGCATTGTCGCGTTGACTTTTTTAGGCGGCAAGTTTCTAATTAAACAAATGAAAAGCATAGCCGCAATACACAGAACCTACGGCAACCCTGCCGAGGTCGTCCACCCCGAAACTATTGAAATACCGGAACCCAAAAAAGGCGAAGCCGTCGTAAAGCTTGTAAAAGCTGTGGTAAACCCGTCGGACCTCGGAATGATAGGGGGCTCATACGGCAGGCTCAGGCAGCTGCCTGCAATCGCCGGGCGCGAAGGAGTCGGGGAAGTCGTAGCCCTCGGGCCCGACACCGAATCCCCGCGCATCGGAACTCTCGTTCGCCTTCCTTCCGAACCCGGCGCGTGGACCCAATACCAGATTGCAAAATCAGACGATCTCCTTCAAATTCCGGCCGGCATCGACACCGACGCCGCCGCAATGGCTTTCATCAATCCCCCGACAGCACTTTGCGTTTTAAGCGAATTTGAAAACGTTAAAAAAGGCGACTGGCTCATACAAAACGGAGCCGGCAGCGCCCTCGGAATATTTATGATTCAAATCTGCGCGGCGCGCGGGATAAAAACCGTAAATATGCTACGCAACGCCGAAAAGAAACGCTCAATGCTCGAGGGATACGGCGCCGACATCGTAGTTGACGAAGCCGAATTCAATCCGAAAGTGATAAAAGAGACTACCGGCGGGCAAATAAGGCTTGGGCTAAACCAAATAGGCGGCAACAGCGTTTCCAATATGATAAAGGCTGTCGGAGACTCCGTAACGGTCGTCACAATCGGCGGAATGACCGGAGAACCCATTCGCTTCCCGACCCGCTTTTTGATTTTCAACGACCTGCGCCTGCGCGGATTCTGGTGGGATAAATGGCAGCGCACGCACTCGCGCGAAGAATGCGACGCCCTATTCTCGGAAGTATTCGGATTGATAGCAGACGGCACTCTTAAAGCCCCCGTCGATTCGCGGTTCAAAATGGAAGACATCGAAGCCGCAATGAAGCGCGCAACGGAAAATTCGCGCCTCGGAAAAGTAATGTTGGAATTCTAAAAGAACATAAAGGTATGTCGAAAACCCAAAAGAAAGACTTGTCGGGGCTGACCCTCTTAGGTTCTGCTCTCGGAGGGAAAAAGGCGAAGCCGTCGCGCAAGCTTGAAGTTTTTCCGAATAAAAATCCCGGAAGAAACTATGTGGTGGAGCTCGAAACGTCGGAGTTTACTTGCCTGTGCCCCGCCACAGGGCAGCCCGATTTTGCCACAATAAAAATATCGTATATCCCGCGCGAAAAAATCGTGGAAAGCAAATCCCTAAAACTTTACCTGTGGTCTTTCAGAAACGAAGGCTGCTTTCACGAACACCTCACAAATATCATACTCGACGACCTCGTAAAGGCACTCGACCCGATATGGTGCAGAGTCGTGGGCAATTTCAACGCGCGCGGGGGAATTGCAATAAAAGTCACCGCCGAAGCCGGGCAACTGCCGCAAAAATGAGAATCAGCCTACTGCTTCCGCTTATAGCCGCCGCAATTCTCGAATGCGCATGCGCGTCATTCGACCTGTCAGACGGGCCGCAAAACGACGGCTTTGACAACCTCGTCAAAAGCGTCGTTAAAATCGACGTATGGGAAAAATCCCAGAAAGACGGCGGAAGCCTGACGGTAAGGAGCATCGGCTCGGGCGTAATAATGGACTCCGACGGCACGATACTCACAAACGCCCACGTCGTAAATTGCTACGCCACTAAAATCATTGTCACCCTCGCAAATCTCGAGCGCGTGAAGGCCGAATTTATCGGCTGGGACCATTGGACGGATCTTGCGCTGATACGCCTCGATATGGCCGATATAAAAAAGCGCGGGCTTTCATTCTCGCATGCGGAATTTGGAGACTCCGCAAGCCTGCGCTCTGGAGAGGTCGTTTACGCCGTCGGGACTCCGCACGGATACGCGAGAACCGTCACCCGCGGGATAATATCCAACACCGACAGATACTTTGAGGGAACCATTTTAAACAGCGGATACGAAACCGGCAACTTCAACACATGGCTCCAAACCGACGCCGCGATAAACCCCGGCAACAGCGGCGGACCGCTCGTCCTGTCAAACGGCAAAGTCGTGGGAATAAATACGCGCGCGCATTCGGACTCTAACAATCTGGGTTTTGCGGTTCCGTCGAATGTAGCGCGCGACGTGCTGGCGGCGCTTTCAAAAAGCCCCACAATAGAGCGCGGATACATCGGCATAACTCCGGCCCCGTTGCAGGATATGGAAAAATTCTTTGAGCTCGACATGAACAAGGGCGTGCTCGTCCAAAACGTTGACGCTGGCTCTCCCGCCGCCGACGCAGGAATATTGCCGGGAGACATAATCCTAAAAATAAACTCCCAAAACGTGGACGGCCGTTTTCCCGAGCAGCTGCCTGCGATTATGAATAAAATCGCCTCCTTCCCCGTCGGCAAAAAAATTTCTCTCGAAATTCTAAGAGCCGGCAAGATTTTGGAAAAATTCCCCGTTTGCGAAAAGCTTGAAAGCAGGGTTGGCCGCGAGTTCTTCCTTGAAGAATGGGGCGCAGGCATGCAGGAAGTCACAAAAGTTTTCAAGCGCGAGTCGAAAATAAAATGCGACTCCAACCTAATGGTAATCGGCGTACGTCCGGGCTTTCCTTTCGATCTCGCCAAAATATTCCCCGGCGACATAATACTTTCCGTAAACAGAAAGAAGATAACGAGCGCCTCCGAGCTCGAAAAAATCTACGCCGACCTCTTAAAGAGCGACAAGAAAGTGCTTATTGAATTGCAGCGCGACAATTCAATTTCTTTCCACATTTTAAATCCCACGGATTTTTCAAGCTCCAAAAACCGATAGCGCTTTAATAAATATAGGCTTCCGCGCGTATTGCCGCGCGGAAATTTCGGGAATAAGCCATAAAAAATTGTTTTTATTTCTAAAAAATTTCAATTTTTGCGGGCGCGAAACATTTGACTTTTTGCAGTGGCAATTTCCGCCAAGCTTAACGCCCCAGACTTGCAGGCAATTCGGGGATACTGCTTATTGTTCACTGGCGCGCGGGCGCAGATAAATTGATTTCCTAATTTCGGATAGAGCAGAGGCTGCGGCGCTTGCCGGCAACGCGCAAAAATACGCTAAAATTCGTTCAGTTTGCAGGAAACGCGCTAGCACTCAGTGAAACCCGCGCCGCCCGAACACATTACTGGCGCAAATGGAAAATTACGCTTACAGACATCGCTCAGTTGCAAATCGGAAAAATAATGCGCGGGCATTTAGCAGGCGCGCAATAGCAAAAGAGTTGCGTAGTTTTTACAGAGCTCGTCGCCTATGCGTTTTTGCTTCTGAGCGCCTCGTACAAAAAAATCGCAGCAGCCACGTTTACATTGAGGCTGTCGGATATTCCCCACATCGGGATTTTCACTTTTTCGTCAAGAAGTCTTTCCCAGTCGGCCCCAAGTCCGTCCGATTCGCTGCCGACTACTATCGCAGTAGGCTTTGAAAAGTCGGACTCCCAAATCATCTTTTCGGCTCCGAGGTGCGCCCCGACAATTTTCAATCCGCACGATTTTAGCCAACGCGCAGCGTCCTCAACTGTCGCCACGGCGATTGGTACGGAAAACAGCGCCCCCTGTGAGGCTCTTACCGCCGCAGGATTAAATACGTCGCAGACCAAATTGGTGAGTATCAGGGCGTCGGCGCGCTCGGAATCGGCAGTTCTCACAATGGCGCCGAGATTGCCGGGCTTTTCTATCGCGTCGGCCACAAGCACAGTCGCGGGGCGGTCTTTCGGAAGCTCCAAATCCGAAAGCGTACAGCCCCATTGCTTTGAAACGCCTATTAGCCCGTCGCAACCCTCGCGGTTGGAGACTTTTTCAAATGCGCCCTCGGAAAGCCGGCATAGCGGAATTTTGCCCTCCTCGGAAATTTTCCGTATGAATTCCGCGTGCGCCGGACCTTTAAAAAATTCCGGACAATAATATATCTCTTCGACGTCGGAAAGCTCCGCGCATCTCGACAATTCCCGCAACCCCTCAACCGCAAACAGCCCCAGCCGCTTGCGCTCGGCCCTGTCGCGGAGTTTCATTAGCGACTTCACCCGCGGATTCTGCCTGCTTTGTATAAATTCTTCCATTGCGCTTTTAAAAATTTTACCCATACTACAAAAGACTAAAAAAAAGCCAAGACAACATTATTTCATGAGCGAAGAATCCACCAACTCGACAGAAAGAAAAATCCCGCGAAATTTCGTCCCCGTACCTTTTGAATACCACGAAATAGTGGAGCTTGAAATCGACGACATCACAAATCTCGGCTCTGGAGTCGGGCGCGTGGGAGACTGGGTCGTGATGGTGCCGTTTGCGCTTGGCGGGGAACGCGTAAAAGCCAGAATTTTCCGCAACAGAAAGAATTTTTCAGAGGGGGACTTAGTGGAAATCGTGCGTCCAAGCCCCCAGCGCGTCGCGCCAAAGTGCGGGCTTTTCGGAATATGCGGGGGCTGCCAATATCAACACCTTGCCTACGAAGCACAGCTCGAATGGAAAAGAAAGCAGGTCGCGGACTTGATGGAGAGAATAGGCGGAATAAAATGCACTCCCCTGCCGACGAAACCATCGCCCATGCAATACGCGTACCGCTCAAAGCTAACTCCCCACTACGAAAGGCCGCGAAATTCGGATTTCCCGATAGGTTTCGTAAAGGTTGGAAGGCGTACGGAGCTCGTTGACGTTCCATATTGCCCGATCGCCTCCGACGCAATAAACGCCGCCCTCCCCGCCGCGCGCGCCGACCTGTGCGCGCGAAAAAATTCCCTGCGCCGCGGCGGAACCATTCTTTTGAGAGACGCCGGCGGAAAAGTATGCCGCGACAACAACGCCGCAGTCCGCGAAAGGGTCGGGGATTTGGAGTTCGAGTTTGTCGCGGGGGAATTTTTCCAGAATAATCCCTTCATATTGCCGGAATTTGTAGCTTACGGAGTGTCGGAGGCAAAGGGGCCGAGATTTCTCGTCGACGCATATTGCGGAGTCGGAATGTTCGCACTTTCGGCGGCGAAAGAATTTGAGCGGGTCGCGGGAATAGAAGTGTCGGCAAACGCCGTCGAATGCGCCCGCAAGAATGCAGGCATAAACAACATCGCCAACTGTTCCTTCTTTGCAGGAAAGGCCGAAAACATATTTGAAAGCGTCTCAAGCGACTACCCTGGAGCGGAGACCTCCGTAATAATCGACCCCCCGCGCTCAGGCTGCGATATGTCGTTCATCGGGCAGTTGGCAAGGTTTGCACCGGCAAAAATAGTGTATGTGTCGTGCGGGCCGGATACGCAGGCGCGCGACGCCGCCGAGCTCCAAAAGCTCGGGTACAGGCTTGAAAAGCTCCAGCCGTTCGACCTTTTCCCCCAGACGAGGCATATAGAGAGCGTCGCAACATTTTTAAGACAATAAAGATTGATTTATATACGCGGACGCGATATACTTTTTTATATGAAAGGTATCCCATTTTTATTGTCTGCGGCATTTATTGCGGCATTTTCAACAGCGGCCGTTTCATACGCTAAAATAGGAGAAACGCGCGCTGAGATAGAAGGGCGACTCATGTCAAAAAACGGCGGCTCCGCCTATATATACGATTCAAAAGAAGACAGGTTTAGAGAGGCGATGGAATTGCCCTACGTAAACCTATTCCTTACAATGCCGCGCTCGGTTTTCCATAAGTTCTATTATAAACGCTCCGACGCAACCTCCGCCTCCAATAGCGACACCATACAGCAGCACGACCTCTTCGGCTGGGAATTCCACATAGGCTATCAAAACGATATTTCCGTAATGGAGATGTACCGCCGCCACGGAGACCCTATGACTACCGAAGAACTGGAAGCTATTATGGAGTCCGTCGCCCGCGCAAAAGGCTCAAAATGGAAGAGGGTGACTTATGTTCCGGTAAACCGAAAGTGGGACGTTGAATTTAAAAACGGCGAATTGAAAATCGCCGATCCGGACCCCGACGGCAAGAAGCCGCTGAGGGAAATTCTTCCGGAAAATCCAAACAGATTCATATACGTGACTGTTCCCGAAGACGTGGAGGAATCTACTAACTACGGGCAAAGCCTCCAATTCCAGATAATGGAAGCTTACCAGAGGACCGCATACGAGAAGTACCGCAACCTCGTCGAAAAACAGTCTATGACAAGCGCCGCCAAAACCGCGCGCCAAAATTCGAGAAACGCAAAAAAAACCTCCGGCGCCCTTCCCCCAAAAATAAACAAGTTCGGCGCATATAATATGCGCGATTTTGAATCGCTCTTCCAGCCCGCCGGGGCGGGCTCCGCAAACGATTCCGCCTCCATAATAAAATACAAGATGAAAGACGTCTTGGTTGGCGGAAGTGCAAAACAAAACCGCACAAAAAACGTTCAGATAACCTACAATCTTCCGCAACAGCCGGGAACTATGCTCGGTTACGACTACGAACTTGCAGACGGCTCCGTAAGAGCAAAGTTGTTTTACAACGCGGTGCTTTTTGTTGACTCGACATTTGACAAATCTATGCGTTCCGTCTTAGAAGACTCATATAAAAAACAGGCAGATGAGCGTAAAGAACAAGCTAAAGACAGCGTAAACAAGTTCTAAATGCTGTAAAAAAGGCGGGCTAATTGCCCGCTTTCTTTTTACGCAAAAATGTTATCTTTTATGTCCGTCTGCGGTTGCGAATGATGAATATGCCGCATGGCTCTCGCGCAAGAAAAATCTCCCTAAAATGCTCCGGATAAAAACGCCTCTTTAAATTCGGCAGGATTCTCAAACACAGGCACACCGACTTTTTCAAGCCTGCCACGCGAAGTGTGCCCGCAGGCAACAAGCGCGCACGATACTCCCATAGCGTCGGCAACCTGCTTGTCGTGCGGAGTGTCGCCTACCATTACAACCCTGTCCGGAGATTCCCCAATGGCCGCAATATGCCGCTTGCCAAGCTCGATTTTTGAGCCGGCGTCTATATTGTCCAAACCGTCTATGCGCCCAAAGTAATCCGACAAGCCGTAGTGGTTTATTGCCTGGTGCAAAAGCCCGTTCTCGTAGGCCGACAATACGCTCTGTCCAACGCCGATTTTTGAGAAAGTCCTAACGGCATCGGCAACTCCGAATGTTAGCGGGCATTCAAACCGCTTGCTGCTGTACAATTCGACAAACCTCTCGCCTATCTTGCGAAAATCGACTTTTGAAAAATCAAACCCCATATCCTCATAAAAGTCGCGCACGGGGATTTTAAAATTTTCGACGTAGTCAGACTTGTCAATCGGCGCAAGCCCGCAGTCGGCCCTCAGCTTGTTGAAGACATCGACCCCCAAAGATACGTCGTCTATTATAGTCCCGTTAAAATCCCATATTATATGAGCGTACTTCATTTTTTTTTGAAAAAGCTTCTATTTCCGAATAAAAGGCGGATAATTTAACATAAAAAAGAAAGAGGCAAGCTTTATGAATATAGGAAAAATCGCAATTCTCGACGGATACACGTCAACTATGGGAGAGTTCAACTGGGACGCCCTAAAAACACTCGGAGAAGTCGAAGCCTACGACCGCACGCCCAAAGATAAAATCATAGAGCGCGCTTCCGGCGCAGTCGCCGTTCTCACAAATAAGGTTCCGATGTTCAAGGAGCAAATTGACGCCCTACCCGACTTGAAGTATATAGGGGTTCTCGCAACTGGATACAATAATGTGGACTTGCAGTGCGCAAAGTCGCGCGGCATAGCAGTCACAAATATAGCCGGATACAGCACCGACAGTGTCGCGCAGGAAGTTTTCGCGCATATCCTAAACATATCGAATATGGTTGAAGAACACGCGGAATCTGTGAGGGCAGGCGACTGGGCAAAATCGCCCGACATCTGCTACTGCATAAGACCCATAACGGAAATTGCGGGCAAAACGCTCGGGATAATAGGGTACGGCACGATAGGCAAAAAGGTCGCAAAAATCGGAATTGCATTCGGCATGAAAGTTGCGGCGTATTCGCCGAGCAAACCCGCCGGAACTTGCGACGGCCCTGTTGAATTTAAGACGCTCGACGAGCTCTTCTGCATTTCCGACGTAATATCGCTAAACTGCGTGCTTAACGACTCCACAAAAGAAATTATAAACGCCTCAAACATATCCAAAATGAAGAACGGCGCATGGATAATAAACACCGGCAGGGGCGGACTCATAAACGAGCGCGACTTGGCAGACGCCCTTAATTCCGGAAAAATCGGGGCCGCCGGACTGGACGTTCTTTCGACAGAACCACCGAGCGCCGACAATCCGCTAATCTCCGCCAAGAACTCCCACATCACTCCCCATATTGCATGGACAACCAGAGAAGCCCGTCAGCGCCTAATTCAAATAGCTTTTGAAAATCTCAAATCTTGGGCGGAAGGCGGAAATAAAAATAGGATATGCTGACGCTCCGCTCCCTTGCTTGCGCTTGCGGCGGCTTTTTCTCCTAGCCGCCGCATAAGGGCGCGCTTGGCAACTGCGCGACCTCTTCAAAAGATAGCCGAATTGCAGAAAATTTTAACGTTTCAGAAAGCGGGGAATTTTAGTTCAAAAAATTGGCAAAGAATTTCTACGTCTGGAAAGTTCCGCGAAAGTTTTTCAATTAGCTCATATATTTTTTTTGCAGTTAAATTTAAGCTATTCGTAATCTGGAGAGGAGAACGCGCCCGCCACTACTTCAAAAAAATCCCGCAAAGAAATTCTGCGTGAAGCCGCGTATCATCCCATATAATTTGGAAGATTTTTTGGACGCGCTACGCCTAAAAAACATTTTAAAAACCATACTGCTACAATTTATTTTTTTAGGGAAACGCCGCCTGTACTCAACAAAGCCTTAATTCGGCGCGCCCTCAAACCCGTTTTTTAGAAAGCATCGATAATTTTTAAGTATCTTTAACTCTGCCTTCGCAAAGTTTTTCGAGTTATATTTAAAATCTTCTATTGCGCAATCTATTCCCCCTGCCCTCCGCCGCGCAAACGCCTGTTAGACTGTTAGAACCATTTAATAAATCTGCAATTCGTTATCTCGCACGCCGTTTGAGTACTCCCTTTCGTAAAAGGCAAAAAAAAGCGGTTTGGATTGCCAAACCGCGCACTGCGCGATAACCGGCTTCCAAACCGCCAAAACTTATTTGCGGAAGATTACATCATGCCGCCCATGCCGCCCATCGACGGATCTCCCATCGGAGCCGCGGGCTTTTCTTCGGGCTTGTCTGCAATCATGCATTCAGTCGTCAACAGGAGGCTCGCAACGCTTGCCGCATTCTGCAACGCCGAACGGGTCACTTTCGTCGGATCTACGACGCCCGCCTTGAACAAGTCTTCAAACTTGCCGGTCGCCACATTGTAGCCCATATTGCCCTTGCTCTTCAAGACTTCCTTGACAACGAGAGCTCCTTCTTCGCCTGCATTTTCGCAAAGTTGGCGCAACGGAGATTCGATTGCCTTGCGGACAATCTGCGCGCCGATTGCTTCGTCGCCTTCAAGCTCGAGCTTGTCGATTGCGGAAGCCGTGCGCAACAGTGCAACGCCGCCGCCTGCGCTTATGCCTTCTTCAACAGCGGCGCGGGTCGCATGCAGAGCGTCGTCAACGCGGGCTTTCTTTTCCTTCATCTCGGGTTCGGTAGCGGCGCCGATATTGATTACGGCAACACCGCCTGCCAATTTCGCCAAGCGTTCCTGCAATTTTTCACGGTCGTAATCGGAGGTTGTTTCCTCAATGGCCTTGCGCAACTGTTTTACGCGCGCCTGAATGTCGGCAGACTTGCCGGCGCCTTCGACTATTGTCGTGTTTTCCTTGCCAACTGTTATGCGCTTTGCCTTGCCGAGGTCCGCAAGCTGTATATTTTCAAGCTTGATGCCCAAGTCTTCGGTGATGCAACGGCCGTTTGTGAGGATTGCGATGTCCTCGAGCATTGCCTTGCGCCTGTCGCCGAATCCCGGAGCCTTTACGGCGCACACATTCAGCATGCCGCGCAATTTGTTGACAACCAATGCCGCCAACGCTTCGCCTTCGACGTCTTCTGCGATAACCATGAGCGGTTTGCCGGTCTTGGCAACAGCCTGCAATATCGGCAGAAGCTCGTTGAGGTTGGAAATTTTCTTCTCGTGTATGAGAATGTATGCGTCTTCGAGAACGCATTCCATATTTTCAGTGTTGGTGACAAAGTAGGGCGAGAGATAGCCCTTGTCGAACTGCATACCTTCGACGACGTCGAGGGAGGTTTCGATTGTCTTTGCTTCTTCAACAGTTATTGTGCCGTCTTTGCCGACCTTGTTCATGGCTTCGGCAATGATGTCGCCGATTTCCTTGTCCCAGTTGGCGGATACGGTGGCAACCTGCCTAATTTCCTCGCTGTCCTTTACAGTCTTGGAGTTTTTGGCAAGTTCTTTTACTGCCGCGTCAACAGCCTTGTCGATGCCGCGCTTTACAAAGATCGGGTTGCAGCCTGCCGCTACGTTGCGCAAGCCTTCGCGGTAGATTGCCTCCGCCAAAACTGTAGCAGTTGTAGTGCCGTCGCCAGCATTGTCGGAAGTCTTGTTCGCAACTTCCTTGACCATCTGGGCGCCCATATTTTCAAAGGCGTCTTCAAGTTCGATTTCCTTCGCAACGCTTACGCCGTCCTTTGTTATCAAGGGAGCGCCGTATTTTTTGTCGATTACGACATTGCGGCCTTTCGGGCCGAGAGTCGCTTTGACTGCCTTGGCGAGAATCGTTACGCCCGCGAGAATCTTTTTACGGGCTGCTTCGTCGAAAATAATTTGTTTAGCCATATTTGTATTTTTTATTTTTTAAATGTTATTTGAGGATGGCGACGATGTCGTCTTCGCGCAGTAGCATGTACTTTTCACCGTTGAGGGTGACTTCCGTGCCGCCGTACTTGGAAATTAAAACTCTGTCTCCGACTTTCACGTCAAACGAAGAGCGCTTCCCGTCATCGAGAGTGCGTCCCAATCCGACAGCAACAACGGTTGCTTCCTGCGATTTTTCCTTGGCGGAATCGGGGATTATGATGCCGCCTTTTACTTGTTCTTTTTCTTCTACTTGCTTGACGAGCACTCTGTCGCCAAGAGGTTGGATATTTACTTTTGCCATAGTTTTTGTCTGTTTGTTTTTAATGAAAATTTAAATAAACGCCAATATTACTAATCTTGCGCCCCAATGAAAAGACAAAAAGTTTCACCTCCGGCCGTTTCCGACCGAAGGGGAAAACTTTATCGTTTATTAAGAGGACTTTTTAGAGTCGTCGTCGTCCACTACTTCAAAGTCCGCGTCAACAGCGTCGTTTTTAGGAGCTTCAGAAGACTGGCCTGCGCCCGGTTGCGCCTGCTGCGCACCCGCCGAAGCTGAGGATTGCGCCGCTTCCTGGAAGTACTTAGCAGACTGTTCGAGCAGATTTGTGAGCTTTTGAGTCTCAGATTTGAGAGCCTCTTTCGTCGCCGAATTGTCCTTCAACAATTCCTGCGCCTTCTTTACGCCCTCTTCGAGTTCGCCCTTGATTTGCGCCGGAAGCTTGCTGCCGTTTTCCTTTATCTGCTTTTCAATGCTGTAAGCCATATTGTCGAGCTCATTGCGGGCTTCCGCAGTCTCTTTTATATTGGCGTCTTCGGCCGCGTGCAGTTCGGCTTCCTTGCGGAGTCTTTCGACTTCCTCTTTGCTCAAGCCGCTCGAATTTGTAATGGTTATCTTTTGCTCCTTGCCTGTGGATTTATCCTTCGCGCTTACGTTCAATATGCCGTTTGCGTCTATGTCGAATGTGACCTCAATCTGCGGCAAGCCTCTCGGAGCGGGATTTATTCCGTCGAGCCTGAAATTGCCTATTAGTTTGTTGTCTTTTGCCATCGGACGTTCACCTTGCAACACTCTTATATCGACAGCCGTCTGATTGTCCGCGTATGTGGAGAATATCTGCGAGGCTTTCTTCGGTATTGTAGTATTGCGCTCTATCATCGGAGTGGCAACCCCGCCGGCGGTTTCGATTGAAAGCGTAAGAGGGGTCACGTCGAGCAACAGAACGTCGCGCACATCTCCCTGCAACACGCCGCCTTGAATTGCCGCGCCGCGCGCAACAACTTCGTCCGGGTTTACGCCCTTGTGGGCTTCTTTGCCGGCGAGCTTGTTGGCCGTTTCAACAACTTTCGGCATACGAGTCATACCGCCTACGAGAACCAGCTCGTCTATGTCGGACTTCGACAAGTTCGCGTCTTTCAAGCATGCCTCAAACGGCTTTACAGTCTTTTCAATGAGCGAATCTGTAAGCTGCTCGAGTTTAGCGCGCGTGAGCTTTACATTCAAGTGTTTCGGGCCGGTCGCGTCCGCCGTGATAAACGGCAGGTTGATGTCGGTCTCCTGCGCGGAGGACAATGCAATCTTCGCCTTTTCAGATTCCTCCTTCAAGCGTTGCAGCGCCATCGGGTCGTTGCGGAGATCTATGCCGTTTTCCTTTTTGAAATTGTCGATAAGCCAATCCATTATGGCAGAGTCGAAGTTGTCGCCGCCGAGTTCGGTATCGCCGTTGGTGGCTTTCACTTCAAAGACGCCGTCGCCGATTTCAAGTATTGAAATATCGTACGTGCCGCCTCCCAAGTCGTAAACGGCGATTGTTTCGTCGTTTTTCTTGTCCAAGCCATAAGCCAAAGAAGCCGCGGTAGGTTCGTTTATTATTCTGCGGACATTCAGGCCGGCAATCGTTCCGGCATCTTTTGTAGCCTGCCTCTGGGCGTCGTTAAAGTACGCGGGGACTGTTATGACAGCCTCGGTTATCGGCTCTCCGAGATACGCTTCGGCGTCGGCTTTCAAATGCTGCAACACCATAGCGGATATCTGTTCGGGCGAGAACCTTTCGGTTTTGTCGCCGACCTGGCACTCAATCATCGCCGCTCCGTTGGGGCCTTCTACTACCTTATAGGGCAACTGTTTGGCAAGCTTTTCAACTTCCGAATACTTGCGGCCTATAAGCCTCTTTGCTGAAAAAATCGTGTTGCCGGGATTTGTTATAGCCTGACGTTTAGCCGCCTGACCAACAAGCCTTTCACCCGATTTTGTAAATGCAACAATGGAAGGAGTTGTCCTTCCGCCTTCCCTATTGGGGATAACCGTGCTCTCGCCGCCTTCCATTACGGCCATGCAAGAGTTCGTGGTTCCTAAATCTATTCCTAATATTTTACTCATATGCCTTTTCTTTTAGCATTCGTTATGCCAGCCTTACATTCGCTTTCTGTTTATGTTATATTTCAACCACTTGCACATTTTGGCCATTTTTAATATGTCTCTAAACAGCGTGCGGATTGCAACATATGTCACATAGCGTGCGCCATTCTGACACATAGGCACATGCGCGATCCTGCACGACCCAAAAACGGCACAGGCTACAAAATATCCCGCTTGAATTGAATAAAATACCAAAGCTCGAATTACGGGCAAAAGCTCCGCCCAAGACTACTACGGGCAATATCAGCCCAGCGAGCAATATTGCCGCCCAAACCCTGTTGTGCAAAATAGCCGACATAATTTTTACTTTGCCGCCACTTAAAAAATATTGGCGCACAAAAACCGCCGCCTTTGCGCGCGATTATCCCAATAAACACGAGCACTATTTAAGTTTTTAATATTTCTGGCTCGTAGTCGCCCATCATCAAAATGCAATCTTGATGCGAAAGAGTTTGCACAGACCGCAAGTGCATGGCGCATTTGCCTCTCGCAATACCTGAGCCTTTTTAATTCCCTAATAAAAAACGCGCGGAAAATATCCGCGCGCCAATTTGAGGAAAAATTTTACGACCGCTATTTAGAGCGCATTTTTTTGACGTGCTCGTGTATTCTGTTTGCGCCTTCGTCATAAAAATCCCTGGGCACTGCGTGGCTTCCCTCCTCGGCAATGCGGAATGTCTTGGGAGATTTTATGTTAGAGTACGCGGCGGATACGGAGCTCGGCGGGCAAACATTGTCGCGCAGGCCGGTAGTCACAAAGGCCTCGCCCTTTATCATGGACGCAAAGTTTGCAGCGTCAAAATATGGGGATGCCTCATAGACGCTCTTGTCGTACGCGCCGAACTTGTCGGGGCGCAAGAGATTCGGCCAACCGCAGACGCGCTTGGCGGCTATGCCGTTATGGTCGCACATCGCGGGGACAAACGCCGCAACATACGTCACTTTGTCGCACAGTCCGCCCGCCGCGAGCGCCTGCCCGCCGCCTTGGCTCGTGCCGTTGACTATCAAAATTTTTCCGTCCCATTCGGGCTGGTCCATCAGAAATTCGAGGGCGCGCATCGTGCGTAGGTAGAGCACGCGGAAGAAGCTGTTGTCGCGGTTGTCCGCGCCGACATAGCGGTAGTCTTTAAGTTCGTTCTTTGCGAGCGATTCGTAAAATTCTTTCGGCTTGCCGTTTGGTATGCCATGGGCGTTGTAGTCGAGCGCAATGTACCCCTGCGCCGCCCAAGCAACCGGCCCCCCTTTGTTTGACGACCTCACTCCAGCCCCGTGCGGGAAAAGTATGGCAGGGCAGCTCTTGGGTTTTGCGCCCTTCGGACGCGCGTAGTATCCGGTTAAAAATCCCTTGAAAGTGTCGGCTTTTATGTCGAAAAGCTCCACATTTTTATTGTCGCACGGAACCTCTTTCATATCTACATTCATCGGTATTTCGGAGAGCATGCGCTTTTGCGCCTTCCAATACTCTGCGAAATCCGCGGGAACGGGGCGGCCCGGGCGGACTTTGCCAAGCTCG
>URAJ01000006.1 GCA_900545715.1 uncultured Opitutales bacterium | reverse complement strand
GCGTATCCGCGCCCATAGTGGCTGCGAGCGTCTTCGGGCGCGGTGAAAATGTAAATACGTGCGCGTACGAAAGCCCGCTTGAAAGCATCGCCGCCTTCGTCTCAAGATAGTCGCAATCCCTCTCAAACGGGTGCCCGCAAATAATGTCCGCCCCAATGGAGATGTCCGCGCACTTGTCCTTGGCCTTTCGCACGAACTCCAGAAATTCCGCCGCCGTGTTTTTGCGGCGCATGGCTTTCAAGACCCTGTCGCACAGGCTCTGGGCGCATACGTGAAAGTGCGGCTGCAATTTGTGCGAATCGTCCGCAGCGCGCTCCAAAAGCGCGTCAACAGGCATATCCTGCGGCTCGATGCTCCCTATGCGCATGCGCGACAGTCCGCCTATTTTATCGAGCGCGTCAACAAGCTCGACAAGCCCCCCGTCGGGAGTCGAAAATTTTGTTATGTTTATGCCGGTGAGGGTTATTTCGCGGGCTCCGCGGGCGGCAAGGTTTTTTGCGTCTTCTATTATTTCCCCAAAACTCCTGCTTCTCGGCCGCCCCCTCGCCTGCGGGATTACGCAATAGCTGCAACAGTTATCGCAACCGTCCTGTATTTTCAGATTTACCCTGTCGTCGATAAAACCGCAATCGGATACGGAAAACTCTCCGGTTGTGGGCGCGGATTTTTCGGCATTTCCAGCGCCTGCCGCCGACAGCAGCATATCGATTACCCCGCTTTTCGACGGATTGCCCGCCACTATTTTTACATTGCTTATCTTCCCAACTTCACCCGGCGCGATTTGGGCGTAGCAGCCTGTCACCGCAATCGAAGAATCAGGATTTGCCCGGGCGAAGTTTCTTATTGCCTGGCGCGTCTTTGCCTGCGCAAGCACTGTCAGCGCGCATGAGTTGACCACCGCGAAATCGGCCTTTTCGCCCCACGGGACAACTTCAAGCCCGCGGGCGCGCGCAATGTCCGCAAGCGCAAACGACTCGTACGCATTTACCCTGCACCCGAGATTGTATATTGCAATTTTTAGCGGGGAACCCATGTCGATTGGCTATTTTATTTTGCGGAACTTAAAAAAAAAGACAATTCATACAAAATCGCGCGGCGCGTCACTCTCAAGCCGCGGCGGCTGCAAACACATCTAAAAAATCCGCAAGCCGGCTTGGTGGCAGCAGACGGAATTGCGCGTTTGCGCGGAATAATTTAGAGTTTATTGCGGCGCGGCTTTTTCAGCGCGCAGTCCGGCAAAAGTCCGGCAAAAAAAAAAGCTCCTGCGCGGAGCTTTAAAAAGATATTTATGCGCGATTAACGCGAGCGAACGCGCGAAAACTTCTTCTGGAATTTTTCGACGCGGCCTGCAGTGTCAACAAAGCGCTTTTCACCGGTATAGGCCGGGTGGGAATCGCTCGTGACGTCGCGGGTAATCATATAGCAGTCCACGCCGTCTATTTTTTCAATCTGCTTGCTTTTCATGGTCGAGCGTGTCACAAAGCGCGCTCCGCTCGAAACGTCAACAAAGCACACGGGGTGGAAATCGGGATGGATTTTGTCTTTCATTTCTGCTGTAAACTCCAAAAGTTGATTAGCCCTGCTTGGCCTTGTAGCGGGGATTGGTTTTGTTGATGATGTAAACGCGGCCTTTCCTGCGCACTACTTTGCAGTCGGGATGGCGCGTTTTCAAAGACTTAATGGACGATACGACTTTCATGTCAACTCTCTCTTCTCTTTGCTGAATTTAATTAAAAGACGCTTATGAAATACGCCGCCCCCAACTTTGTCAACATATTTTTTATATTCTATTTTTCGGCCTTATTAGGCGGTTTGGCGGCGCACCCGCCAAGCCGCCAGAATAAACCTCCCGTTGCTCCCCGCCAAGAGCGCGGGATGGCTGCAAACGGCAAGTGTACGAATCAGTCGATTGGCCGCCTGTCGGAAAATACGGGAATCCTCGCGCGGATTTCGTCCACCAAGCCCAGATCTATGTCGGCAAACGCCAGATTTTCCTCGTCCGGGGGGCACTCAGCCACAATTTCGCCCCACGGGTCGAAAACCGCCGACATCCCGCAGTATTTTACGCTTCCGCCGCGGAAAACCTCAGGCCCGCATTGGTTGACCGCCGCCACATAGCACTGGTTTTCTATTGCACGGGCGCGACACAGAATCCGCCAGTGCTCCGAGCGCGGGTGCGGAAACGCCGCGCATATTATTATAAGTTTTGCGCCCATGTCGGCAAGGCGCATAAAAAGTTCGGGGAATCGGATGTCGTAGCATACAGCAAAGCCTATTTTACCCAAATGGGAATTATTTACGACGGCGGATTTCCCTGGTGTCACAAACTTGTCTTCGTGAAAGACTCCGAAAAGGTGGATTTTGTCGTAATGCGCAAGTTCCCGGCCATCTGAAGCGTAAAGAGCAAGCCTGTTGCTCGGCGTGCGCCAGCCCGGTTCTATATGCGGGAAAGAGCCTGCCAGTGCCACGGAACATCCGGCGGCGATATCCGACAGCCGCTCCTCGATTTCGCGCGGATGTTTTTCGAGGAATTCCGCGTTTTTCTTGTAGTCGAACCCCGAAACGAACATCTCCGGGAATACGACAAGCTCCGCGGATTGTGCGGCGGCCTCCTTTGCTGTTGCCTCCGCCCTGTCGAGATTTTTTTCAAATTCTCCGCGAATTACTGCGGTTTGCGCTAAAGCGATTTTCATATAAATTTTAAAGTTTTTACGGCGGAACAACCGTCGAGGGCGTTTATTTTCTTTAATATTGAGCGTGCCGAGAATTGGAGCTCTTGGCGGACTTGCGGATTTTGCGCGCACGCATATAAAATTCCGGCGCGCATATTTGCCGGCGAAGACTTGCCCGCGAATTTCGGCGGAACGCATTTTTGCCAATTCTCGACTATTGTTTCAAAAGAGGACTTTGACTTAACCTTGGCCGATATTCTCGCCATAAGCTTTTCAACTATTTTGTCTGAGCGCATTGGGGCGCCGCCCGTCGAGCGCGCGCGCGAAATCTTTTCGCGGTAGGGCATTCCGCGGAAATCGCTGAGAATTCGGCTATCTTCGTTTAAAGGCATTTTTGTGGCGCCCTCTCCGCCAAGAATTTTTCGAGGAAGAAAACGCAGTTTATCGCGATTGAATGGTAAATCTCTCCGGATTTCACCATTGGCCAAAGTTCGGACACCCGCGCGAGTTTTGTCTGAATTTCCTCGTTTGAATCCCAGTGGGGCTCCGAGATTTTCCTTGCCGAGTCAATAACTACAAAGTGCGAGAGGTTTTCATGAAGGGCTGGATTGGGAGAGTAAGACGCCAAGAGTACGGGGTTTTCGCCGGCATATCCGGTCTCCTCCAATAGTTCGCGCACAGCAGCCTTTTCCGGAGATTCCGACGCCTCGATTATTCCGCCCGGAAATTCCCATGACATTCTGCCGCTTGCAAATCTATACTGGTTTACAAGCACAACAAAGGGGTCTGACGGACAGCCTGAATCGACGAGCGCCGCAGTTTGGACCCAGTCGTTGGAGCGGTTGACGTAAAAATCGCCCGTGCGGCCGTCCGGATGGCGCATGGTCTTTTTTACTATTTTAAAAACTTTACAGTCCGCGACTGGGGTTTCGGAGATTTCCGTCCAGGCGCGCGGAGTTGCGTCGGTATTCATAGTAATATTAGAGTGCATTACGGCGGATTTTCCGCAAGTAAATTTATATGCAAAAATCGAAATTATATTAAACTATATGCCGCCAAAATAAAAATGAATTTTGCCCAACGGCTCCTTTTAAGAATTTAGAAAAAAAATCCAATATTTTTTTAATTGATTGTAAAAGTTAAACAAGAAGGAGTTAGTCCGATTTACTTTGTACTATTTTTACAATAAACTGTTTGACATTAAATACACATGTTTTAACTTTGAGACTTAGATTTTTAATTTTACATTATGAATATAAAAAGATTATCAATTTACGCTTTGGCGGCAGCCTCCATGATTGGCACTCTGGGGGCAAAAAGCCTTTCGCTCATTACGGGAGAAAATGGCGAGATTTCAGAAAAATTTGATTGGAGCGACACCTCAAAATGGACGCCCACAGTGACGGGAGTTGCCGGCAACGACCTCAACCTGAACTTTTCCACCACCACGGAAGTGACTTCAACGATCAACGCAGGCTTTACCGCGGGAGATGTTGTTGTAAACGTAAAACAAAACGCGCCAGCGGGATCTGACGGTGGGCACGGCCACTTTTTTGTAAATATTGAAGGCGATACAACTTTTGACAGCCTCACATATAATATGACCTCTCCGGCATGGTGGGGATCATATATTAGGATAAAAACCGGCTCTACCCTGACCATAAATAACGACTTGTATGCCGGCAATAGCGGCACAAATGCAAATTTTATAAATTTTGCATCAAATAATATGGCCGACTATATGGGCAATATCTACGTAAAGGGCAATTTGGTGTTTACCTCCAACGCACCCGGGCCTCAAACACACGCTTTATGGACCCAGCTTGGAGACTTTACAGTAAATGGCGCGTTTGTAATGAAAGCTGCAAACGTAGGCGACACAGGCAGATGGAGAATATCCAACGCCACTACAACCATAGGCGGACTTTCGGGAGAAAGCACCTCAGTACATCAGATATACATAGACAACGACACTTCCATAACATTTACAAATAAATCCGATTACTCGTGGAACGGCTTAATTACCGACGCCGACAGCGGGGCGGCAAACTCTAAGAAATTCAATATAGTAATGGACGCCTCCGCCACTGGCAAGCAAACGATGTCAATAACAGGCGGTTCACTCAACGATATCACTCTAAACGGCGGGAAATTCGTGCTATCTTCGACAACCGCCACAACTGCCACAACTGGCAAAGTTTCCCTCAACGGCGGATATTTTGGAGTTGGAAACACCAGCACCGCGATAAATTCCGCGGAGTGGAATTCCGGCGGGTTGTTGTTCGATATGGCAGCTATTAAGAACGGATATAAAATCACGATAGAAAACGCCTTCACAAAAAACGGCGACGGGCTGATAGAGATTGATTTTGACGGCCTAAACGGCGCCGACTATATAGACGATACTTTTGAACTGCTTTCCGCCGGCTCGCTCGAGGGCTTTGACGTTGACGACGCCAATGCGAACTTTGTCGCAAAAAATCTGTACGGGGCATTGGCCGACTTCGCTTGGGACGGGAACAGCCTGTTCGTGACGTTCACGCAAATTCCGGAGCCTGCCGCCTTAGCCGCAGTTATCGGCGCCGCCGCGCTACTATTGGCCTTGCGCAGGAAAAGAAGCTAAACGGCAAATTATTTTTGCAACAGACAGTTTTTTTCGCATTTATCTAAAAGCCGAGTTGCTTATCTTGAATTACTTTACGGACGGTTTTTTTAACCGTCCTTTTTTTGCCCATCGCAATAATCTCGTTCAAAATACTATATTAATGTATGGATAATTTTTTGTATTTTGTATAAAAGACGACTATAATCAGGATCTTAAATATATTTCATTTATAAAACATTTAAGGCAATTTTATTTTCATTGTAAAATTACGTTGCCAATCATGGTAAATATATCTATACCATAAGAAACTTGTTTCAAAAATGGCGTTATTTAAGATTATTATTACAATCCCACCTATTAAAAAAGGCGATTGAAATATTGTGAATGACTTTATTTATCATGTTAAAACATACGGCAAACATAGAAGAAATTACAACCACGCATACGAATGTAATTATTGCCCTAGCATAAACTGAAATATTACAATTTTTAAAATACAAGAAATATATCAAATAAAAAATAATGAATGCGATATATACATAAGCATACTATTTTTTCCCATAAAGATAAAAAATACCCCAATTGAGCTTTTAAGTAAGGTATATATTTTTGATATCCGGAATAGTATAATAAAGACAAGCATAGGTACCAAGAAATATAAGTATTCTAGGTCTATTAGCAATATTCCGACAAACATAGCTAAATACAGCAATAACGAGATCATAAATAAAATATTAGAATTGAATTTTCTCAAGATAAGATTTGTTACTATGGCAAATGGCAAAAAATAGAAAGATGAAGTTATCGCATTGTTATCCAGATAACAAAAATATCCATAGCGGACATATTGGTAGATAAAGATAAAAAATGACAGTCCCAATAGGATATAACATTTACGGTTCATTACAAAGTATTTTAAAATCAAAAAGTAATAGAACGATGGGAAAAACCAAAGCAATAAAAAACCCGTAGTATCCTTTAATCTCCCGCCACCTAAGAAAAAAGCAAAGATGTAATCTTTTAATTCTAGCGTTAGGCTTTCAAATTCACTACTTAAGGAATATAACTTATATAATACAGCATATGTAAAGAATGTGGCTATATAATATGGCAATATTTTAAAAGATATTTTCTTTATATATTCATATATAGATACATTCTCTTTGCAACCATATGTAAATACTATTATGAAGAAATTTGATACATTGAATAGATTTACCAATACCCATATCTTATCGTTCAATGACGTTATAAATACATTATGACCTATTATTACAAACGTTATTAATACACCCTTTATAAAATTTGAAGATTCCCTGTCCAACAAAGACTGCATGTTCTTTTTAGTACCCGATATTATATGCGCTTTTGTATCTTATTTTGCATACTGAAATATAGATGTCAATCCCATGAACAATATGCAACTACTAAAAACGGGAAGCTCTACGCTCCCCGTCTTATTATAAAAAACAATTTGTGCAAAATCGTGCGGCGCGCTATTCTCAAACCACCGCGGCTAATTTTGCATGCAAGTTAACCTACTTGACTTCGACCCACGCAGCGGAGTTCTTATTGCTCTCCAAGCAGGCGTCGATAAAGGCCAATCCCATGCGCCCGTCGAGCACAGTCGCGTAGCGGGTGTGGTCGTACGAGAAGGGTTTGCCTTCCTTCCATGCGCGAATGTCTTTTTCAAACTCGCGGTGGAGCCTCGCGTAGGCATCGTGGAAGCCCTCGCAGTGGCCGGCCGGAATTTTCGGCTCTTTAAGCAGCGCTTCGGGAATGTCCTTGAAGAAACCGTCGTTGGGCATTACATTGCCGCGCCAATATATTCTGTCGGGCTGGCCGGGAAGCATTATCTTTACTTTCTCCGACTCTTCCTGGCGCCATACGAGCGTACCTTCGGAGCCCACAACTTCAAGAGCGAGGTCGTTTTTGTGCCCTATGCTTATCTGCGAAGCCCTCACCATGGCTTTTGCGCCGTTTGAAAGCTCGCAATACACAGTCGAGTGGTCGTCGAGATTGTTGACTACCGACTCCATATGCGCCGAAACCTTTGTGACGTCGAGCCCGGTGACAAAGCGCAGCTGCATCAATGCGTGCGTGCCGATATCGCCGAGGCAAAGGGAACCGCCTGAGAATTTCGGATCCGTCCTCCAATTCGCGCTCTTTTCGCTTTTCTTTGCGAGCCATCCCTGTATGTAGGAAGCGTCCGCCCAGCGTATTTCGCCCAACAGGCCGCTCGTAACTATAAAGCGCGACAACCATGAAGTCCAGTGCCCGAGGTAGGTATGCGCAACTGCAAACGGCAGTCCGCGCTTTGTGGCTTCCTCGGTGAGGATGTCGGCCTGCTCGCGGTTCACCGTGAGGGGCTTTTCGCACATTACGGGAATTCCTGCCTCTATGGCTTTCAGGGCGGGATCAAAATGGACGAAGTTGGGGGTTACAATCAAAATGTAGTCGAGCTTTTCGTCGTCGGGCAGATTTTTCTGGTCGTTAATCATGTCCACGTACGACGGGTATCCCTTTATGGGATAGGGCCATTTTGCGGCCTCGTCCATTGCAATTTTCGGATCCGGGTGCAACGCCCCCGCCACTACGCGGCGCGTTCCATCCGAAAAAATCGCCTTTTGGTGGGGTTGGGCTATAAATGCGCCGCAACCGCCGCCTACGAGTCCTACATTTAGAGGTCTTGGTGATGCCATTTCTATATCCTTTTTTTTGCGTTTATTGAAAATACCCAAAGGCTTATCCATACGGATGGCTACATGCAGCATAGAGCCCGCAATCCGGTTTCCAGATAAACCGCGCCGACGCCCTTAAACAGGCATATACGCCTAATCAATACAATTAAGCCGTCATATTAAGACGACACTAACTGAACTAAACGGACTTTCAACTATTTTTTTTGCATTGAAAAAAAATATGGAAGTATTCCGCAAATTAAAAAAAAACGCGATAAATCGCGCAAATTGCAGCCTATGCAAAAATTATTCTCGATTTTTGGCGCTTCCATGAAATATTAGTACGGCATGCATGGCACATTTTTATCGGATTTCTATGTAAACCCCGTAGTGGCTTCGTCGCTTATGGACTACTTCTTCCAGTCCAATTTTGCGGGGCAAGTAATAGTAGTAATACTATTGGGGTTCAGCCTCTTGGCTTGGGGCGCAATGTTCTGCAAAAAGGCGGACTTGTCAGAGATGAAAAGGCAGAACTCGGCAACGGCAAAAGCCGTCGCCCAGACAAATTCGGTGGCCGAAGCCGCGGCAATGCGCAGGCTCTCAGGCCCATACGCGGAAATCTTGCGCGACGCCGCTTCCGCCCTCGAACAGTCCGGGGCTCAAAACGCCGCGAATTCCGACGATAAAAATTCCGCAATGACATTTGTCGATAACGCCCTTCAACGCTCGCTGTCGCGCCAGCTGATGAAGTACGAGTCCGGAATGATTCTTCTCGGAACTGTAATCAGCGGAGCCCCGTTTCTCGGGCTTCTGGGCACCGCATGGGGCGTCATGGACTGCTTCGGCTCGATGAGCGCACAAGCGTCCGTCACTTTGCAGCAGCTCGCTCCCGGCGTCGCGGGGGCCCTTCTCACGACAGTAGCCGGGCTGTTTGTCGCAATACCTGCGGTTTTCGGATATAATTATCTGACGAACCAGTCGCGCGAACTAATGACCGATACCGAAAACTTCGCAAGCCTGCTATCCGACATTATAGAGATGCGCATACGCACTGTATATTCAGCGCAACCACAATACGCTCCGGTAAATCCGCAACAATATCCATACGCTCAACAGCCTGCAGAATCGGCTCCGCGCGCCGAATACCAATATCCTTCTCAGCCGCAAGCTCCGCGTACTGAATACTCATACCCTGCCCAACAACAAGCTCCGCGATCCGAATACGCGTACCCTGCCCAACCGCAACCTCCGCGCGCCGGATACACACCCCCTGCCCAACAGCAAGCGCCGCGCGCCGAATACGCGCCTAATATTCAGCAGCAGGCGGCCCGCGCGGAACAAGTCCCGCCGCCAGTCCAATTCTCCGGGAATGCGCCAACTGCCGCAAATCAGCAAAAAACAGCCGATGTAAAGGATTTTGCCAACCCCGAGACAGATAGTCAAAATAATGCGGACTCCCCCACAAGAAAGTCGCAGATAATAGACTTTTCACTCGACGACGACGATTCTTCTCCTACCCCACCCCGCGACTTCGACGACTAAAATCCGATGAAAATAAGACGACGAACACCGCCCGCCGCAATGACGGAGCTAAACGTAACGCCGCTTATGGACTTGGCGTTTTCGTTGCTTATAATATTTATGATAAGCACCCCGTTGCTCGAGCAGACAATCCCCGTAAACCTTCCCAAGCAGGACGCGAACAGCGCGAGCGTCCGCCCCGACATCGACTTTCAGCTCATAACGATAAAGGCGGACGGGCAAATATACTGGGGGAAACAGTCTGTTGATTTGGTTGAGTTAAATTCGTTATTGGCGTCGCTGTCGAAGACACAAGATCCGCCCGCGATAAGCCTTAGGGCCGACCGCAACCTTATATACCAGAAAGTCATCGACGTTATCGACGCCATAAAGCGCCACAACCTGACGAAGTTGCACCTCGACACGGAAGTAAAATAAAATGGCTGAAAGCAACAACGTCAAACTCGGTGCATATTGCTCCATCGCGCTCCATGCGGCGGTGGCGCTTGCGGCGATAGTCGCCGTATTTGTGAAAACCGTGTTAAAGACGGACGAACAGCCCCAGCCGCCCGTAGTTTTTGATATGGTAGAGCCTTCTCCGCAGCCCGAGCCCGAGCCCGAGCCCGCGCCCGCACCCGCACCGCAAGAAACGCAAATTACCCAACCCAAAATCGAGGAAATCGAAAAGCTCGACATTCCCGAGCCGCAGCCTGAACCCGAGCCCGCTCCCGAACCGGAACCCGAGCCCGCTCCCGCACCACAGCCAAAGCCCGCGCCGAAGCCAAACCCAACCCCAAAACCCAAACAGCAAAAGAGGATTTCATACAAGGATTTTTTGAAGAAGAATCCCGAAAAGCGCAATTCCAATCCCCAGCGCCAACGCACGACTCCGCGAAAAGTAAAGGTGGGGAGCGTAAAGGCAAGTTTCTCCAACATAAACCAAATAGCCAACATATCGGCGTCCGCCACAACAGGCGCCGCAATGAAAAACGAGCTCGCCGCATACGCGCAATATATCCACTCTATGGCAAAGCGCAACTGGGTTCCCCCGCAGGATTTATATGAGGAACTCGAAACGGAAATATCGTTTGTCGTATCTAAAAGCGGCGTTATATCGGCCTTCCGCATTATAAGAAGCAGCGGCAATTCGGCTTTCGACAACTCGGTCGCCACTACATTCAAGTCGATATCACTAATGCCGCCGCCGGACAAGCAGCAGCATACGATTACCTTAACTTTCAGCTCGGTAGACTAATTTTTTTTGCGGCACTTGCGCCCGCATCAAAGGCTGTCGCATTTTGCGATTTATTCGCGCTACATAAACGGCATTTTCCCAGCAATTATCCGTTTATTTTCTCAAAGAATTTTGGGAAATAGGAAAATTTTATGCGACTTTCTTTAAGAAAAAAATATCGTTGTATTGGAACGCGCATACGCATGGAATATTTTACAAAGCAAACACTACTTATGGATTGCGGTTTGCCGCTATTGCGAAAATTTTTAATGTGTCGGTAAAAAAATTTACGGTGAAAAAATCACAAAGAATTTAGCTTTCAAAAAAAATGAATAGCCGAGTTTTTGCGTTCGCAAGCAAACTGCAAAAGAATGCAAATTCGCAAAGTATTGAATAAGAAATCGAGGAAAGTTTCAAATACTCAAAGCCGCATTTCGCCGCGCGGAATTTATTCAAAAAATATAGAAGCCGATGCGGCGAGCCTGCGCCGCACAAGATAAAAGTTGAAGTTTCTTTTCGCGCGGTAAAGCGACAACGCACTTAGGCTTTATGCCACTCTGAAAAGGCGCATAAATTGCCTGCAAAAAAATCTACCGCAACCATCTCGCCCAGTCTTTTCTGAAAGAATCGGCATTTTTGGGAGTCGCAAGCAGAGGCTTTAAAAGCTCCTCTTTCTTTGCGGGGTCGCGCTTTTCGACAACCTTTTCCACGAGAGTGCGCATTGCGTAATATCCCCATCCGTACCAGTCGTCGTAAACGCAGGAGTCGAGCTGGCCGCCCGATAGGTACATATCGAGTTGCGGGAGCGACCCGAGGCAAAAAGCGAAAACCCTGTCAGGATCTTCCTTTATGGGGAACATATTTGCAAGCAGCCGCGGATTTAAAAATATTTCACCGTAATTGTCGCGGCGCATTATGTCTATTTCATGCTCTTTGGCATACTCGGAATACGAATTTACGGAATAAGTTTCGACAGGCTCGGCAAGTTTGCGCACAGCCTCAATTTCGTCTCTTGAAACGGGCGTAAATAGCTGTTTTTCAGACGGGGATATTGCGGTGGAATCCGTGTAAAAATAGCAATAGTTTGCGGTTTTTTTCGAGGCCGACAAGCGTTTCAGCTCTTCCCTTACAAGCTTTTCCATTGCGGCGGAATCCGTTCCGCAATATGATATTGCGCCTTTTACGCGCGCGCCTATGCCAACTACGGGAAATCCCTTTGGGGAAAGCTCGGCCACTTTGCCCTCAACCGCCTTGGCGTCCACGGGCACAAGCAGCGCGCCGGCAAATCCGTCCAAATATGCCTTCGACATTTCCGATATCTGCCGCTCTATTGATTTGTCGGCGGAAAAGAATTCGACAGACATATCTTTCCCGTATTTTTTTGAGAGCTCGGCAAGGGCGTCGCGCGCGCCGTTGTAGATGGCAGAGTTTGCCTGGTTGTGGGCGTCGGGCGATAAAAACGCAAATTTTATTTTTTCGCCTCCCGCGGCGGACACTGTCACACAGGCTATAAAAATGCAAATTGCAACAATTTTATTTTTCATTTTGACTGTCTTGCTTGGGGTTGTCGGTTGGGGTAATTTTTGTTTCGGAAAGTTTTTCGCGCGCGCCCTCCTTTTTGTGCGAGTCTTCGTATAGGATGCTGCCCAAAAACTCGACGGTCTCGGCGCACGCGAGCCTCGCCGATTTTTGGCGCTCAAGCCGCAGGCGCGAATCGGCCCGCGCGAGATATTTTGAATCCACAACGGCAAAAGCCGCCGCCGCCAAGCCCTTTGACGGGAATACCGCAATCTCGTTTGCGCACCCCTGGAAGAATGCGGAGAAAACCTGCGCAGGCACTCCGCTGCGGGCGATGTCAAACCAGCCCATTCCCATGCGGGAGCCAGCCGGGGCCATTCTGCGCGCAAAAATCGAAGTTCCAGGCTTTGCGGAAGCCTCGGCTTTTAGCCACAGGGCGCATTCCTCCGGCGCGAGCGCCACGGAATAGGCCGGGAACAAAGCCGAATCGAACGCCCTGTATTTTGGCTGAGATATTCCGACCTCGCCGAAAAAATATTTTTTCATAAATCCGGCAAAAGATTTTTTTGGATTTTTTGAAGACCTTGAATTTTCGTATCCAAGCGCGTACCCGACAGCGGCCGCACAAAGCGGAGAAAACACGCCCTTCGTCCCCGCGCCCTCGGCGGGATAAGTCTGCGGAATTACCTCAAAGAGCCTGCGCCAGTCGCCGTCGGGGAACGGCGGCACTTTCGCGTTGTCGATGCCTGCCCTCATATAAAGCATATCGGAAAACGTGGAATGTTTTTCCATTCCCCTCTGCGGCGAAAAAGCCGAGAACCTTTCCGGGACGCTCCACTTTAAATCGAGCTTGCCGGCCTCCTCCATTTTTACGGCGGCAAACGTCACGCATGCAAACGAGCTTTCCCCAAGGGGCAGCGACTTCTGCTGCGCGCGTTTTTTAATCTCCGCGCCCTCCGCCGGAATGCCGACTGGCTCCGCATAAACCTTGCCGTCCGCCGTGGCGACGCACAGCACGCCGTATGGGCACCGCGCCTTTTTTAGCGCCTTTTCAAACTTCAGCTTTAAAAGCTCCATTCTGCGCTCCGAAGCCGCCGAGCCGTCGAGCAGGTTCGCCGCCCCCGCAAGCGACACCGCTGCGGAAAAAATCAAAAAAAATATCGGCGGAAAGAGCCTTGTCATAAATCAAAGCTTGAAGCGTTTTACAGGGACCCTGCCCGTCTTGGACTTAAGCCAGTCTGCCAAATCCGCGGGAAGCTCCATTTCGTCGAGCAGCTCGCCGAACATGCAGGAGCGCGTCTTTACATACCGTGCGAGGCACGACATATCGAGGGTGAGGTCGATTTCCCGGTCGCCGCGAACGGGCTCCACAAATTCGTCCGCCGAAAGCCCGAATTTTTCGGCTATTCTGCGCGCCATATCGTAGCGGCTGATTGGTTCAAGCCCCGCATAGTGGTATATGCCTGTGAGGTTCGGGCGTTCGCAAAGTTCCACGAGCAGGTCGCCGAGCCTTCCCGCCGACAGCGGGCATTTTATCTCATCGACCCTGCACTTGGCTTTTTCGCCCGCTGCCCAAATGCGCAGGAGCTTTTCATGCAGCGAGCGGCGGGTGGTCAGGCTGTTTCCGCTTATATGGCTAAGCCTGAGCACCACAGACGTGTGTGCCGCCGCCTTCAAAACCCTCTTTTCCGCCATGAGCTTTGTCGTGCCGTAGAGCGTGCAAGGCATCGGGATGTCGGTATTTTTATACGGGGCGTCGCTTCCGTCAAAGACCATATCCGTGGACAAATGTATAAAGCGCGCGCCGACATGGTTTGCGAGCTGCGCGAGGCGCTCGGGGAGAACAGTATTCATCTTTTCGGCGAGCTCCGGATTGGCGTCGACATCCGCCGGGCTTGAGATCGCCGCGCAGTTTACAATGGCGTCGGGGAAAACTTCGAGCACCGCGCGCTGGACGGCGTGTTCGTCGAGCAAATCGCAGCTCACCGGGGTGACGTTGGGCATCTCGGGAAGGCGGTGCTTGCCGCATACGGCGACAACCTTGTGGCCCTCCGAGGACGCCGCCTTCACAAAATTATAGCCCGCCAAACCGGTGGCGCCTGTGCAATATATCAACATGTTTTTTAACGCAAAATTAAAGTTCTTCGCTTGCAAAAAAGGAAGTTATTAAAATAATCTGTCCTTCTTTAAATAGGTTTAGATTATGAAAGCCGACAAAATAGTAAAGAAACAAATCGTAAATCTTCCCGTGTACGAAACCGGGAAACCTATCGAATATGTCGCGCGCGAATTTGGGCTCGATCCCGACGGCATATTGAAGATGGCCTCCAACGAGAATCCGCTCGGAGCTTCTCCGAAAGCGGTGGAAGCCGTCAAAAACCACCTCGGCGGACTAAACTATTATCCCGACGGCGGCTGCTACGAACTCCGCCAAAAGCTCTCCAAAAAATGGGGGCTTGCGCCCTCCCAGTTCGCATTCGGGAACGGATCGAACGAAATACTCGAATTCGTGGCGCAGTGCTTCGTGGGCGAAGGCGACGAAACTGTTTTCGGGGCGCAGTCGTTCATAGTTTACAAACTCGCAACCATTTTTATGGGCGGCGTATGCAAGAGCGTGCCGATGCCCGGAATGAAATACGACCTCGACGCCATGCGCGACGCCGTGACCGACAAGACAAAAGTCGTGTTCATGACAAACCCCAATAACCCCACAGGGTGCGTCGTAAAGCAGTCGGAAGTAGAGAACTTCGTGCGCTCGCTCCCCGAAAACGTCGTATTCTGCTACGACGAAGCATACACTGAATACCAGCGCGACCCTGTGGACTTGCGCGGGCTTATCTCCGAGGGGTACAACGTAATATGCCTCAGGACATTCTCAAAAATATACGGGCTCGCGGGGCTGCGAATCGGGTACTCGTACTCGTCCGAAGAAATTGCCGGATACATAAACAGGGTGCGCGAGCCTTTCAACGTCAATTCTCTCGCGCAGGTTGCCGCCCTTGCCGCCCTCGACGACGACGACTTCGTTCGCCTGAGCCGCGACGTCAACGACGCCGGCAGAAAACAGTTTGAAAAAGCCTTTGAGGAGCTCGGGCTCGAATACTTCTCGGACGGGGCTAACTTCGTAATGGTGAAGGTTGCGGACGCTCCGAAAAAGTTTGTTGAGATGCAAAAGCGCGGAGTCATAGTGCGCCCCAACGTGGGCTACGGGCTCCCTGACTGGCTCAGGATAACAATCGGAAAGCCCGAGCAAAACGAGCGCTGCATCGAAGAGCTTTCAAAGCTCGTAAAATAGCACGCCATGCCGGAAGTCTGGATAATTGCGCTTCTGTGGGCGGCGTGCGCGCTTTGCATGGTTTTCGCGGCGGCGTTTACGGCGCTGACGTTTGCGGTGGCTTCGTACAAGTTTTCGGCAAACAGAACCGGCAAGCGCGGCGCGCCAGCGTTTGGCGCAACCGTCCGCTTTTGCGTATCGGGGAGTGCTAAAATCGCGACCACCCTCGCAATATCCGTGCGGGCGTTTGTGGTTTTAGCGGCGTTTTTCGCGTACTTTGCGGCAAACGAATCCCTCGAACGCCTCGGCCTTCCGATAGAGAACGGGCATAAAGTAGCTATTGCATTCGCGGCAGGCATTTTTGCGGTGTTTTTCGAATACGGAATCCTCGGCATTCCCGCCGCGCGCTACGCCGCCGCAAATCCGGAAAAAATCCTAAAAAAAATAGCCCCTGTTTTCATAGTGTTCTATGCGGCGATAAAGCCCTTTGAGCTCTGCGCCGCGGGGGTCGGTTTAAAGCTCGCGGGGAAGAAAATCCCGGGGAAACCGTCGTTCGAGCACATAGACGTTGAGGTTATGCTACGCTCCGAGGACTCCGACGGGGAAACAATCTCCCCCTACGCGGGGAAAATCGTGCGCAACGCAATCCGCCTGCAAGACCTCGACGTAAGCGACGTAATGCTCCCGCGAAGCAAAGTTGTCTATTTCGACACCGAGGAGCCTTACGAAGAAAATATAAAAACCGCCCTTGAAACGAGGCACAACCGCTACCCGCTGTGCAAAGGCAACCTCGACAACTGCTACGGGATAATCCATTTGCGCGACCTCTTTGCGTGCCAGTCGGAGGCTAAAACCCCCGACCTTAAAAAAATCGCGCGCCAAACCCTGCGCCTGCGCGAGAACGAAAAGCTCGAGTCGGCGCTCGTGAAAATGTTGAGGTACAAAATCCACATTGCGCTCGTCGAGGACGATTTTGGAGGGGTAATCGGAGTTCTGACGCTTGACGCCGCCCTCGGGGAGCTCGTCGGGCAAATACGCGACGAATTTACAGTCTCGCAAGGAGAACCGATTCGGGTAATCGGCAAAAACAAATACAAAATATCCGGCCTTGCGCCGATTCGCCGCGTTGAGGATTTTCTCGACACCGACTTCGATACCGACGAAGTCTCCACTTTTGGCGGTCTTATCACATTCTCGCTCGGCCGCTTTCCTGAAAAGGGCGAGCGGATATATTTTAAGGAGCAGCACATGCGGGTAGTGATAGACAAAATGGACGACAAAATGGTCGGCGAATGCACCGTAACGATAGAGCCGTCGGAATCCGCCGAAGAATAAGTTTTATAATTATTGCGGCGCTGTTAAAAGAAATATTGCCGCCGGCAAATGTGCAAGAATGGGGGTTGGGTAAAATCTCCTGCAACGCGGGGTGATTGTGGTGCACTTATGGGGTTCAGCATTCGCGCATCTTGGCAAAAACATTTGCGCATTTTTGCAAAAATGCGGGGTATTTGCGCCTCTTAAGTTTGCATCTATTAAAATTTGCCGTCTTACCGCGCGTCTCCAAGCGCGGAAAAACGCGCTTTTTTGGCTGAGTATATATTTTGCGCGAAAGTTTTTTAACTTTTTTCAAAACTGCGCGGTTTCCCAAACGTGGCAACGCCCGCAGTTTTTATGCAATGATATTGCAATAGGCAACCCCCGTATAAAAAGCATTTTTCCCAGCTTTTTTTAATGCGAATTTTTTGCGTTTTCAGACTGGTATTTTTCCTTATATTGGCTTGCAATATCAGATAATTTATTATTAAATCCGCCGGTAATTTTTTTTAACGTGGAGCACATAAAAAAGCCCACCCAAACAGACAGTTCCAAAACAATGAACAACCCCCTCGACACTCTAACAAAATTTGAATCGGCCTCCGCCGAAGTTAAAGGCTTTATATATAGTTTGCCCGCCCTGAAAAAATCCGGGTTCGATGTCTCCCGCCTGCCGGTCAGCATCAGAATTGTGCTCGAAAGCGTGCTTCGCAACTGCGACGGAAAACTCGCGCACTTGGAGGACGTAAAGCGCCTCGCCGCTTGGAATGCCCAGAACCCCGGCGACTACGAAGTTCCATTCGTAGTGTCGAGAATAGTCTTGCAGGACTTCACCGGGGTGCCGCTTCTCGTAGACCTCGCCGCCATGCGCGACGCCGCCGCAAAGCTCGGCGCCAATCCCGAATGCGTGGAGCCCCTCGTTCCCGTCGATCTGGTCGTTGACCACTCGGTGCAAATGGACTTCGCCGGCACTCCGGACGCCTACCAAAAGAACCTCGACATGGAATTCGACAGAAACCGCGAAAGGTACGAATTCCTGAAATGGGGGCAAAGCGCGTTCAAGACGTTTTCGGTCGTTCCGCCCTCAACCGGCATTATTCACCAAGTGAATTTGGAATATCTCGCGCGGCTCGTGTTCCGCGCCAAAACGCCTGAGGGCGAAGAAATACTCTACCCCGACACGCTCGTGGGCACGGACTCGCACACGACGATGATTAACGGGCTCGGAGTTGTCGGCTGGGGCGTAGGGGGCATTGAAGCGGAAGCCGGAATGCTCGGGCAGCCCGTATATTTCAAAGTTCCCGAAGTTGTCGGCGTAAACATGACAGGCAAGCTCGCGGAAGGGGTGACCTCCACCGACCTCGCGCTGCATGTGACGCAAATGCTAAGGAAAGAAAAAGTGGTCGGCAAATTCGTCGAATTTTTCGGAGAGGGCGCAAAGAGCCTTTCCCTCGCCGACCGCGCGACAGTCGCAAACATGGCGCCCGAATACGGGGCGACTATGGGCTACTTCCCGGTGGACGACGCAACCCTCGAATACCTGCGACTCACAGGCCGCGACGAAAAGCTCGTTGCCCTCGCCCGCGACTATTTCAAAGCCCAGGGGATTTTCGGAATCCCATCCGAAGGCGACTGCGACTACACCAAAACCTTGCACCTCGACCTCGCAGACGTGCGCCCGAGCATAGCAGGCCCAAAGCGCCCGCAGGACAAAATCGAGCTGCCCGACGTAAAGGAGTCTTTCCAAAAGCTACTCTCAGGGCTCGGCAAAAGTCCGTCGGCAAAAGTAAAAACAACAAAAGGCGAAATATGCGACGGAAGCGTGCTGATTGCCGCAATAACAAGCTGCACAAACACCTCCAACCCGTCGGTTCTCGTGGCGGCGGGGCTTGTCGCAAAGAAGGCCGACGAACTCGGCATACGCCCGCCGGCGTACGTAAAAACATCGCTCGCTCCGGGCTCGAGGGTCGTCACAGACTATCTCGAGGCGGCGGGGCTTCAAAAGCACCTCGACAACCTCGGCTTCAACCTCGCAGGCTACGGCTGCGCAACTTGCATAGGCAATTCCGGCCCGATTGACCCGGAAATCTCGGATGCGGTGAAATCGAACGACCTCGTCTGCGCGAGTGTCCTTTCCGGCAACAGAAATTTCGAGGCGCGCGTGCATGCGCTATTGAAGGCAAACTACCTGATGAGCCCGCCGCTCGTCGTGGCATTCGCGCTCGCCGGAAGAATCGACATAGACTTCGACAGGGAGCCCCTCGCGAAAACGCCGGACGGGAAAGACGTCTATCTCTCGGATATTTGGCCGTCGTCGTCGGAAGTATCGGAAACCGTTGCGAAATCGCTAAAAAGCCAAATGTTCACCGCAAGGTACTCCGATATGTCGGGCCCCGAGCGCTGGCAGAAAATCGAGAGCAAGCCATCTGCGACATACAGCTGGGACGAAAACAGCACATACATACAAAAGCCCCCGTTCTTCGATTCCATCGAAAAATCGGGCGAGCTTCCGACACTTTCAGGGCTGCGCCCGCTCGCGATACTCGGCGATTCTGTCACGACCGACCACATATCGCCCGCAGGCTCCATTCCCGCCGACGGCCCCGCTGGGAAATACCTTCTCGCGCACGGAGTCCAGCCAAAGGACTTTAACTCTTTCGGTTCGCGCCGCGGCAACGACAGGGTTATGACGCGCGGAACTTTCGCGAACGTCAGAATCCGCAACGCAATGGCGGGCGGAGCCGAAGGCGGATATACTAAAATAGACGGCAAAGGCGAAAATGTTTCCATATTCGACGCAAGCGAAGAATATAAAAAGCGCGGAGAGGGCTTGATAGTATTCGGCGGCGCGGACTACGGCATGGGAAGCTCCCGCGACTGGGCCGCAAAAGGCACAAAACTTTTGGGAGTCCGCGCGGTTGTCGCAAAGTCTTTCGAGAGAATACACCGCAGCAACCTAATCGGAATGGGGGTTCTGCCCTTTGAATTTACGGAAGGCGCCGACGCCGCTTCTCTCGGGCTCGACGGCACGGAAACTTTTTCGATAAAAGGCCTCGAAAACGGGCTCAAACCCGCCCAGAAGGCGGTCCTTGAAATTTCGAGGGCGGACGGCACGAAAGCCTCGGCAAATCTGCTCCTTAGAATAGATACGCCGATAGAGGTCGATTATTACACCTCGGACGGCATACTGCCGCTCGTGCTTAAAAAAATCGTCAATAAATAATCCCAAAAATATGCGCGAAGAAACTAAATACCTTGTAGGCATAACGGGAGACACCGCAACAATGGCGGTAATCGGAAAGGCGAACTACCTGAATTGCCGAAACGTCGGAGAGTTTTTCTCGACGGCGATAGAGCGCGGCTGCCGGAAGATAGTGGTAGATTGCTCCCAATGCAACGGCATGGATAGCACATTTCTCGGAATGGTTGCGGGAGCGGCGTTAAAAATTCATAAAACCGGCGGCGAAATGGTTCTGCTGAACCTAAATGACAGGAATATGGAGCTGATAGACAACCTCGGCATCTACAAGCTCGTGAGTGTCGAGGAGGACAAATCCGCAATGCCGAAGCCGTCGGCGGAATTTCTCCCTGCGAACAACGCAACCCACGCGAATATTCTCAACGCGCACGAAAACCTCGTCGCGGCGGATTCCTCCAATAAGACAAAGTTTGAGGACGTAATAACCTTCCTAAAAAAAGAAACACAGAGCAAATAGAGCATGGTTTACGTCGTCGCCGCAACTGTATTCGCCCTCATAGCGCTCGTGTGCGTGCTAATCGCGGCGAAGCAGCGCGATATTCTCGCAAAGACGCTCGACGAACTCGACAGGCTGCGCGAAGAGCGGCAAGTAATAATAGACTTTCTCCACCGCAGCGCCGACGATATAGGCTCTGGAGCCAACCGCGAAAAAATATACAAGCGGACCGTCCGCGCCACGGCGCTGTCGTGCGGCGCGATGAGCGCATGCGTCTATGAAAAAACCGCCGACGGAAAACTCGTTGCGAAAGCGTGCGAAGGCCTATTCCCACCGCAAACTAAAAGAATCGGAAGGCGCAAAAACGGCGAATTGAGGGCAAAATACATAGAAGATGCCCTCATTGCAGAAACGATAGAGCCCAACGAAGGGATTCTGGGTGAAGTTGCCGCCTCAGGTAGGGGCGTCCTAATCAAAGACGCCCTCAAAGACCCGCGCATAATAAAGCACGACGACGAATCGCTAAAAATCAGGAGCTTTATGGTGGTGCCGCTAATATTCCGCGGGCAGCTGAGCGGGGTGCTTGCCGTCGCAAATCCCATAAGCGGAAGGGCGTTTACGGATACTGAATTTTCGCTGGCAAAGTCGCTTGGCGAGCAATGCGCGCTCGCCCTGCAAAATGCCGAGGCCGTATCGGCGCTGCTGATGCGCAATAAGCTCGAATTCGACCTAAGGCTTGCAAGCAGCATACAGCGCTACCTTCTCCCCGAAAATCTCCCGCAGACAGACAGCCTCGAATTCGCCGTAAAATACCTGCCGCAGCAGCTCATAGGCGGCGACTTTTACGACTTTTTCAAACTTCCCCACGGCAAAATTGGCGTTGTCATCGGCGACGTATCCGGCAAGGGCATTCCCGCCGCAATACTTATGGCGCTCTGCCAGACAAAACTCAGGTACATCGCAATGTCTGGCAAATCCCCCGCGCAAACGCTCTGCCTGTTAAATTCGGAGATGGTTCATGCAATGCGCTCCGACATGTTTATTACCATAATATATTTGGTGATAGACCCGAAATCGGGCGAAGCGAGGTTTGCGCGGGCCGGCCACGAGCCTCCACTGCTTGCGCGCGCAGACTCTGACGAAGCGGCGCAGCCCCTCAAATCGAGTGGAATGGCTTTGGGCATGGTTTCGGAGGAGCTCTTCGACGAGGTTATGGAAGACGCCTCGTTTAAGATGAATTCCGGCGATGTGCTTGTATTGTACACGGACGGGCTTACTGAGGCGGCGAATCCAGAAGGCGGAGAGTTTACGGCAAAAAAATTAGCGCAAACAATCTCGACATTGCGCTCGAGAAATGCCAATGATTTAAACGACGAAATAATAAAGTCGGTAGAGTCGTTCATGGGCCCCGGAAACAAGTACGGCGACGACCTTACACTTCTAACTGTAAAAAAGATTTAACAAAAAGGATATAATATGGCCGGTGTAGGCAAACTTTTAAAACAGGCGCAAAAAATGCAAAAGGCGATGGAAGCCGTGCAAACGGAACTCGCCAACACGACAGTCGAAGGCTCCGCCGCGGGCGGCGCGGTGAAAGCCGTTGTCAACGGACAGGGCGTTTTGCAGTCGATAAAACTCGATCCGGAATTTTTGAAAGAGGACGTCGCGAGCGTCGAAGCGTCGATAGTCGCGGCAGTTGAGGACGCCGCATCAAAAGCCCGCGCCAAAAGCGAAGAGCAGATGAATAAAATCACGGGCGGATTCTCGATTCCCGGTCTCATATAAGTTTTGCCAATCCGCGCGCCGCGAGTTTTCAACCTGCGGCGCCGCAAAAGTATGTGGAAAGAGCGATTTTTTAAGCCGCAACATATTTTTTATTAGCGGATTAAAAATCGACGTTTTCAAATTGGTTTTCTGGGTAGGGGCTACCCGAACAAAGATCCCAAGTTTGGAAATTTTTTAATGTCTCAAGCCGGCTAAAATCGCGCGCTGCGGGCGGAAGAGAGTTTTTGTTGTTTTTCTTCAAATGTCCGCTGATCTCTTTAAATTGCGCGCGTACGCAAAAATATTTTTATATTTATGGGGACGGAACGCTTGAAACCGCAAGCGCTCATTTGCTTTTGCATTCACAAAAAATAATCAGGCGGCATTGCGGCGATAAAAAGTTAGTCTGCATAACTGCACGATTTACTATAATGAGCGGCGCGGCAATTTCTTACCGCTCTTATAAATATAGGGCGAATATTTTAAACGCTAAATATGCCGCAAATGTATTTGGCGGGAGGGAAAACCCTTCTCGGCTGTCGCAGCGGCAACGGCGGCGGTAATCAGCGTTTGGGGCATAAAACCTAACCTGTTTTTGGCGTAAAAAAAATCGCAAAACGAATAAATTATTTTTCCGCCTCTTTTGCGCCTAGTCAGATGTTTTTTTCAGAAGAAAAATTTTGCCGACGCATTCTATCTGTAAGATTGCGCGCGCGGCGGCGCACTATTTTGCCGCATTATCAGCTCTTAGGCGGAGGATTGAGCAATTTCTCAATACAGTTGCTCGCATTATTCACCCGCACGAGTTTGTCGCGCGATGTCTCTCCGCAAATTATCTCTATATCCCCCTTCGAGACTCCGAAAAATCCCGCCAAAAACTTTATGAGCTCCGCGTTAGCCTTTCCGTCCATAGCGGGCGCCTTTATTTTTATTTTTACGCCGTCGCCGTACGCGCCAGCCGCAGCGCTCTTTGGCGCGTTAGGCACAACCCTAATTTTTATGTGTTCCGGCATTTTTATAAAAATTCTGCGGCTTTACGCGGCAGAAAATATGCGGCACGTTATAAAGCCATACTTCGATTGACAAAAGAGATTTTTCTGCGCAAAAAAAATTTGTAAAGCAATTTATCGGCTGACAAAAACCGCCCTGCCCTACGTTTCCGAGACCCGCAATTAAAAAATGCGGCTTGCACGCTTAGAATTTTAACCCGCCGCCCAAGCATTGAAAAAGTTAAGAAGTTCCTACAAAACTTGCTTTCCTTTCTACGACAAATCGCAAAAATTACTCGCATTGAGCTTCCCACGCAAAAAAAGAAATTACCGATACAAGTGTAAAAATTCTTGCCGGCATTCTGGACACTTACGCGCGCGCAATGCAAAAAATATTTTTTAGTAAATTACCTTTTATATCGTCAACTGCAACTCCCCCGCCAATAAAGCGGCGCAAAATCACATGGGATAGCTTCCGAGCCACTTTATCATCGGCAGTCTTCGGGACAGTTCCGAGACGGCGGATTTCGTCTTTTCGTCCTCCCAATGCCCCTCAAAGTCTATAAAGAAATAATAGTCCCACGCCTTTTTGCGGTTCGGGCGCGACTCGATTCTCGTGAGGTTGACATTCGCGCGCTCAAACGGTATCAAAACTTCGCTCAGCGCGCCCGGACGGTCGCTTAGGGAAATGACTATGCTCGTTTTGTATTTGATGCCCTCAGAGCGCGGCGCCGCCTTTTTGCCTATGACGAGAAAGCGCGTCTGGTTGTCTTTCTTGTCCTGAATAGCGCGCTCGAGAATGGGAACGTCGTAAGATTCAGACGCTATGGCGGAAGCTATCGCGCCTATTTCCGGATTTTCAGCCGCCATTTGCACGGCGGTAGTCGTGCTGTCCACAGTTTCAAGAACCGCCTTTGGCAGGTGCCTGTGCAGCCAAGCGCGGCATTGGCCTATTGCCTGGTCTTTTGAACACACCTTGCGAATCTCCTCGAGCTTCCCGCGCGAAAGCAGGCAGTGCTCTATTTTTAAATACACCTGCCCCACAATGAAAAGCGAACTTTCGGCGAGCATATCCATCGAGTGCAATACGGCTCCTTCGGTCGAATTTTCAATCGGTATTACGCCGTAGTCAGTGTCGCCGGCCTCAACGGCTGAAAAGACGTCTGGAATCGAAGGTATCGGGCGGTAATCGACGCTCGACCCGAAATTTTTAAGAGCCGCCTGTTGCGTGAATGTTGCGCACGGCCCGAGGTAAGCAACAAGCAGCTTCTTTTCGACAGATATAGACGCCGATATTATTTCCCGATAAATTGCCTTCAAGGCGTCTTCGGGAATCCTCCCGCAATTCTTTTCGAGCAAATTTTTAAAAACGAGCTTCTCGCGGCTCGGAACGTAAACTTCTTCGCCGTTCTTCGATTTCATCGCGCCAATTTCTTTTGCGCACGATATTCTGCGCGCGAGCAAATCGAGTATTTGCCCGTCTATTGAGTCTATTTGTGCCCTAATTTCGCTTTTATCCATTTGGATTTTCCTCTTGTAAAATTTGCGCCGGCCTATGGGCGCTTAAACTCCCCGTCGGAGTCTGCGCTTTCCGCGCCGTCAGCAGGGAATGTCTCTGTGCCCGGCTCTACTTCTATTTCTTTAGAGACTTCCTCAAATTCCATCTCAAATTTTTCGCCCGCGCCGCCTGCTTCGCCATTTGAAGAGCCTGCGGGCGAGCCGGAAGCTCCCGCGCTTTCGACGCCCTCCAACTCCGCCGGCTCGTCGGCGTTTGAAGGAAGCCCGACATGGGTGTCGGATATTTCCTCCCCGGAACCCGCGCGCCTTATCCATTCCGCAATTTGCCCCGGGGTCAAGACGTCGGAAGCGGGAAGCTCGTCGAGCGAATTTATTCCGGCGTAGTCGAGAAAGTTTTGGGTGGTTGCGTACTGAATTGGCCGCCCCGGCAGGTCGGCGCGCCCTGAAATGTATATCAGCTCCTTTTCGGAAAGCCTGCTTATAGCCCCGTCCGCATTCACCCCTCTAATCGCCTCTATCTCGGCGCGGGTGACGGGCTGGCGGTAGGCGATTATCGCAAGCGTTTCGAGAGCCGCGCGCGAAAGTCTTTGGGGGCGCGGATCGTTGCGCAACAGCCTTACCCATTCGGCGTAATCTTTAGATATCGCAAATTTAAACCCGGACGAACTCTGCAAAAGGCTGTAAACTTGCCCCGACTCCTCCAATTCGGCGGATATTTCCTCCATTGCCTCCCTAATTTGCGTCGCGGTCAATATTGTGGGAACTTGTGCAAATATGTCTTCTATCACCGACTGTCCGCCGTCCGCCGCATCGTCCGTCTCTTCCGCAGCGCTTTGCTGCTTGGCCCGCCCGTCGTTTTCCGAATGGTAGCGCGTGATTACGGCCTGTATGTCCTTTATCGACAGCGGCTCGCTCGTCGAAAATAAAAGCGCCGTCAGAATCTTTTTCAGATTGAATCCCATATCGAAAATTATTTTTGGTTTATAATGTAAAATTAAATCCGGCATTTCAATTTTATTTTTAGCGGCGCCGCGCGGCCGCCGCGCTTTATAAAAAATGCAATATTTTCGCGCATTGCTCCGCAACAAGCTTATTGCCAATTTTTCTCTCCAACGGGGCTTGCCGCCTTATCCCATCCTTGTTTTCCGTCCCTGCGGTTTCAATTCTTTAGCGCTCAGCCCCTTGCCTCCACTGCAAAGCCGAGTCATTTAAGGAGGCGATTTTAAGACTTCTACCGACAAAAAATGAGTCGTTTTGAAGACCCCGCTTAGAATTCCTGAAATTCTAAAACTTGACCTTGCGACCAAGCCGTGGTTATATTTATGGGAAATTTCAGCATTATGCCAGAATACAGATCAAAAAAAAGTTTTACGGGTAGGAACATGGCCGGCGCGCGTGCCCTATGGCGCGCCACGGGAGTGAAAGAGTCGGACTTCGGGAAACCGATTATAGCCGTGGCAAATTCTTTCACACAATTCGTGCCGGGGCATGTGCACCTCGATGAAGTCGGCAGGTTTGTGCGCGAAAAAATAGAGCAGGCAGGCGGAATCGCGAGGGAATTCAACACAATCGCAATAGACGACGGCATCGCAATGGGGCATGAAGGAATGCTCTACTCCCTTCCCTCGCGCGAGCTAATTGCCGACAGCGTGGAATACATGTGCAACGCCCACTGCGCCGACGCTCTCGTTTGCATTTCAAACTGCGACAAAATAACCCCCGGCATGATGATGGCTGCCATGAGAATGAATATCCCCACGATATTCGTGTCCGGCGGCCCAATGGAGGCGGGAATAGGAAAATTGTCATCGGGCGAAAGGAAGCTCGACCTCATCGACGCAATGATTGCCGGCGCCAACCCAAATATATCCGACGCCGACTCGGAAATTATGGAGCGCAACGCCTGCCCGACATGCGGTTCGTGCTCCGGAATGTTCACCGCGAATTCAATGAACTGCCTCGCAGAAGCCATAGGGCTCGCCCTGCCAGGCAACGGCACGATAGTCGCGACCCACACGGCGCGAAAGGAATTGTTTGAAAAAGCCGCAAAGCGCATTGTGGAAATGGCGAAGGCATACTACGAAAACGGCGACGAATCCGTCTTGCCGCGCTCGATTGCAAAGCGCAACTCTTTCCTAAACGCGATGAGGCTCGACATAGCCATGGGCGGCAGCACAAATACTGTACTGCACCTGCTCGCGATAGCACGCGAAGGCGAAGTCGATTTCTCGATGGCGGACATAGACGCGCTTTCGAGAAAAACTCCGTGCATATGCAAAGTCGCCCCGACAACCCAAAAAGTCCACATACAGGACGTCAACCGCGCAGGCGGCATATTCGGCATTCTCGGCGAGCTCGACCGCGCGGGCCTGCTCGACACGTCCGCAAGCACGGTCCACTCAAAAACCCTTAAAGAGGCAATCGCAAAATACGACATACTATCGCCCGAATGCCCGGACGAAGTTAAAAAGATGTACCGCGCCGCGCCCGGCAACAAATACAGCGTAAAAGCTTGGACACAATCAGAATACTACCCGGACAACGACACCGACAGAGTCTCAGGCGCCATAAGAAACGTAGAGAACGCTTTCAGCAAAGACGGAGGGCTCGCCGTGTTAACGGGGAATATCGCCATTGACGGGGCAATAGTAAAAACTGCTGGTGTTGACGAATCGATACTGCGCTTCCGCGGTACGGCGAAAGTTTACCACTCAGAGCAGGCTGCGAGCAAGGCGATTCTCGGTTCGGAAGTCTCGCCGGGAGACGTTGTCGTCATTCTGTACGAGGGACCGCGGGGCGGCCCGGGCATGCAGGAAATGCTCTATCCAACGAGCCACTTGAAGAGCATGGGGCTCGGCAAGGTTTGCGCGCTTTTGACTGACGGAAGATTCTCGGGCGGCACGAGCGGCCTATCCATTGGGCACGCGTCGCCAGAAGCCGCCGACGGGGGCGACATAGCCTTAATCGAAAACGGCGACTTCATAAATATAGACATTCCCGCGCGCAAAATAGAGCTCGAAATATCGGAATCGGAGCTCGCCGCGCGCCGTGCAAAAATGCTCGCCAAAGGCGAAAACGCCTACAAGCCTGTGCGCGACAGAAAAGTTTCAAAGGCGCTGCAATTCTACGCTAAAAACGTATCATCTGCGGCGGACGGCGCGGTTAGGAGGCTCTGATGAAAAGCATGACGGGCTTCGGGAGAGCCGCGGCGGATTGCCCCGAATTCTCGCTCACAGTCGATGTTTCGAGCGTCAATAAAAAGGGCTTGGAATTGTCCGTCGGGCTTCCGCGCGAATGGCAGCCCATGGAAAGGCTCGTCGCGGCTAAAGTCAGGGAATTCTACACGCGCGGCAAGGTCGGTGTATCCATCAAGGCGGAATTTAAGGGAATAAAAAATTCGCCCTTGGCGGACAAGGCCGCGGTAGCCGCCGCGCTCGAAGAATTAAAATCGCTCTGCTCCAACTACGGCACAAAATTCGAGCCCACCGCAGATACGATATTAAAAATCTGCGAGCTAACCTCCTCCTGCACGGCGCAAAATTCCGACTGGGAAGCGGCATGGGAAACCGTCGCCGCCGCGCTCGACCAAGCCCTGCGGAGCGCCGAGCAAATGAGGGAGCTCGAAGGCGAAAACTTGAAGAAGGATCTAATCCACCGCCTTGATTTGATACTCGAGCTTGTGATGGCGGCGGAGAAAGAGTCGAAAAATACGGTCGGGCAATATCGCGACCAACTCTTGGGGCGCTTGAAAGAAATGGGCCTGGAACTCAGCCTCGACGACGAGCGCCTGCTAAAAGAGCTTTGCATATTCGCCGACAAGTGCGACGTAGCGGAGGAAATAACGCGACTAAAAAGCCATATATCGCAATTTATAGCCGCTGCAGACGAGAGCGGGCCCGTCGGGCGCAAGATGGACTTCATCTGCCAAGAGATGGGGCGGGAAATAAACACGACGGCAAGCAAGGCCAATAATCTCGAGCTCACGAAGCTTGCCATATCCCTTAAAAACGAACTCGAGCGGGTGCGCGAACAAGTCCAGAACGTCGAGTAGCGGCTTAGCCGCCCGACGGCTCTCCGCGCAGGCGCCTCCGTTGCGATAACGATGTTTAAAGTCGCACTCCGCGCGCGAAAACAATAAAATATGAGCAAATCTTTCGACAGACTTAAAAACGCGCTGAAACGGCTTCCCGGCACGGGAGTCAAGAGCGCAGAGCGCATGGCGCTGCACCTCGCGCTTGAAAACCGCGCGGACGCCATTGAGATAGCCGAATCCATAACGGCGGCTCTCGAACGCATAACGCCCTGCCCTGAGTGCTTTGGATTGTCCGAAAACGGGCGGCCCTGCGAAATATGCTCCGACGCCTCCAGAATTTCCGACTGCCTTTGCGTTGTCGAAAAAGCCTCAGACATTTCCGCTATAGAAAAATCGGGAGCTTGGCGGGGGAAATACCACGTTCTTGGCGGAAAACTGTCGCCGATAAAAAAAATAGGACCCGACAAGCTGAACATAGCCCAGCTTTTAAAGCGCGTTGAAAACTCCCAGATAAAGGAGATAATACTCGCATTGTCAAACGACATTGAAGCCGAAGCCACCTGCCATTACATACAGGAGCGCATCGCTTCCCCGCACGGCATTCGGCTTACGCGCATAGGCTTTGGGCTCCCCAGCGGAAGCCAGCTCGGCTTTGCGGATCCCGTGACAATCAAAAGCGCGCTCGAATCGCGAAAGTCCTTCTAACACTTTTCATCAAGGCGCATTGTTGCCAAATAAAACTGCATTATGAAAATCCTACGCCTTTTACTAATCGCATATTTCGCGAATTTCACCCTTTGCGCGCAAACGATAAACGAAGTTGAATCCGACCCGCCAAAGGTGACGATTGAAATCGTCGAAACGTCGGCGAGCCAATCAAACGCGGTGATAAAAAACGGAATATCATATTGTGACTCGCTCGTATTGGGATTGGTTGAGGGGCTTACAGAATACCTGCCTGTGTCGTCCACCGGGCACCTGTTGCTCGCAAACGCGTTCCTTGGGCTCGATGCCGACGAACCGCTCTCGGACGCCGCTGGCAACCCGGTTTTAAATGATGACTTTGAGCCCCTGACCCTCAAATCAGCCGCCGACGCATACGCCATAGTCATACAACTTGGCGCGATTGCCGCTGTCGCATTTATCTATTGGGAATGGCTCTTAAAAATGTTCTTCGGGCTTCTGGGAAGAAATCCGGAGGGGCTGAGGCTTCTTATAAATATCATAGCGGCTTTTTTGCCAGCGGCAGTTATCGGGTTTTTGCTGCACGACCTAATCGAGAGCTGGCTTTTCGGGACGCTACCCATAATAGCGGCGCTGTTTTTCGGGGGGCTGCTTATGTTTTGGGTTCAAAAGAGATACAACTCTAAGCATTCGTATCCCTCGAGCGCGTATCTTAAGATGAGGGATATGAGAGTCAAAGACGCGCTGATAATAGGCTTTTTGCAGTGCATTGCAATGTGGCCCGGCACGAGCCGCTCAATGATGACGATTATCGGCGGATATGCAGTGGGTCTCAAACCGGCGGACGCCGCAAGATTCAGCTTTTTGCTGGGGCTTGCAACGCTCTCTGCGGCGTCGATATTCAAGATGTACACCGACGGAGCAAGTATTTTGCGCGCGATTTCTGCGGGGCCGCTATTGTTCGGGATAATTGTAGCATTCGTCTCTGCGGCGCTCACCGTAAAATGGCTCGTTGGATTTTTAAACCGCAGGGGGCTCGCGCCGTTTGCATATTATAGAATAATCCTCGCGGCAATCCTCTCTGCATTCGTGTATTTCAATATTCTCTAACGCCCCTCAAACGAACCGCGCAAGCGCGCACAAAATCCAAAAGCATTGAAAATAATAGACGCCCATACGCATTTTTATCCCGAAAACATCGCGTCGGCTCCCGAAGCATGGGCGGAACGCGCCGCGGAGAGATACTGGGGAAAGCTCGTTGGCAAGCGCCCCGACGGGAAAAAATCGTTGCAGGGATTTCCAAGCGAAAAGAAATTTCTTTTGGACATGGATTCCGCCGGAGTGGAGCGCGCCATAATCCAAGGCTGGTATTGGGAAAATCCCGGCACATGCTCCATTCTAAACCGCCAAATTGCCGATTTCGCCGCGCGCCATCCGGACAGGATTTCGGCATTCGCCTCCATAAATCCGAGCTTTCCAAAGGAGTCAATAGCGGAGATAAAGAGAGCAAAGAATCTCGGTTTCATAGGTGTCGGAGAACTGCACGACGGAGTCCAAGGGTTCGACTTTTTATCTGGGCAGTTTACGGAAATTGCCGAACTTTGCGCGGAATGCGGTTTCCCGATTTGCGTGCACCTCACAGAAAAATCGCCCCGCAAATATCTCGGCAAGTGCCCGACGAACTTTGAGTCCGCATACGCCGCCGCGCGAAAATGCCCGTCTGCAAAATTTATTTTTGCCCACCTTTCTGGCGGCGACGCGGCAATTGACGGATTTTCACCCCCCGACAATGTTTTTTTCGACACAGCGGCATTTCCGTTTACAAACACGCCCGCCGACGTCTCCCGTGCGGTTTCCGCAAATAACGGCCGCGCCATATACGGCACCGACTATCCGATACGCCTGTACCCGCGCAAATTTGCGTGCGAGGAGATGCGCACAATAGCGGCGGAATCAAAAGCGGCGGTTCCCGCGGAATACGAAGAAAAATTCTTTTCAGAAAATTTCGAGTCGCTTTACAAAGCAGGCGCGCATAAAGCTATCGGCATAAAATAACAAAATATTTTATTCTTTCGCTGCGGGACTTGCGCAAATTTTTTCTGTCTCGGGCAGATTGCTCGGGGGGAAAATCCCGCAATGCGTTTGTAAACCTCGCACCGCGCGCGCCATTGGACTGCGGCTGGCAAACGCCTTTGTAGACTGCGGAAGGTAAACGCCATTGGACTGCGGCTGGCAAATACATCTAAAAAACGATAATCCGCGAAGAAAAAAGATAGAAAAAATTAGTCGGAAAGACCGAAAAATTCCACAGAGTTCTCGTATGCGGCGTCGGCGATATATTTTTCATCAACGCCGAAAATTTCGGCGGCAGCCCTCAAAATAAGCGGAATGTTGGAGGGCTCGTTAACGCTCCCGCGCAACGGAACAGGCGCAAGGTACGGGCAGTCTGTTTCGAGCATTAACTTGCCGATTCCTTGCGCGCGCATAGCCTCCCGCATCTGGCCCGCATTTTTATAGGTTATAATTCCAGTAAAGGAGCCCCTGCCCCCAAGTTCGTTTATCTCAAAAATCTCCTTCGCCGTCCCAGAATAGCAATGGAAAACTACCCTCGAAAAATCGACGCCCGCCTCCGATATGAGCCTTACGCAGTCCGAAAGGCTTTCTCTTGCATGCACGCATATCTTAGCGTCCGGAAAGGAGTTTGAGAGCTCGAGCTGGCGCGCAAATATTTCAGCTTGGCGCGCCTTCATAGCCTCAAATTCTTCCGCGTCGGCCGGCGGGCGATAGTAGTCGAGGCCTATTTCTCCAATCGCCACAGGCGGCCTCTCCGAGGCGAAAAACGCGCCGAGAGAATCGAGCGCAATTTCGCAGTTTTCCGATATTTCCCCGGGATGTATTCCTATCTGCCAATAAACCTCTCCGGGGAAATCTGCGGCGGCGCGTTCGTACAAGAGCCATTCGTCGGACTTTGTCGAACACCCTACTATTTTTTCAACTCCCGCCAAGCGCGCCCTCTCGACAATTTTTTCGAGTTCGCCCCTGTTGGCAAACGTGTCCAGATGCGCGTGTGTGTCTGCGTATTTCATAATATTAACGGAACCGCAATCGCATTCGGAGTGTCCGAATACAAAGCCGGCAAATTAAATTCTACAAAGAATTTTTCAGTTTGCGGCAAATAGGCAAGAAATTAAAAAAAGGAAAAAAATATGTCAGTGCTCGTTGGCAAAAAAGCGCCGGACTTCAAGGCAAACGCCGTCGTCGGCGGCAAAATACAAAGCGGCTTTACGCTCTCGCAATTCATAGGCAAAAAGTATGTGATACTTTTTTTCTATCCCAAAGACTTCACCTTTGTGTGCCCTACCGAAATTCTCGCATTTCAGGCGGCAAAAAAAGAATTTGACGCGAGAAATGTGGAGCTCATCGGATGCTCGACAGACACCGAATTTTGCCATCTCGCATGGACGCAAACGCCGCGCTCAAAAGGCGGGATAGAAGGCGTGGAATATCCGCTTGTCGCAGACACGAACAAGACCATCGCCCGCGACTACGGAGTTTTAGCGGGAGCCTCAAAAACCTGCCCCGACGGCAAAGTGTGCGTCGAAGGAGAAATGGTTGCCTACCGGGGGCTGTTTCTCATCGACAAGAATGGAATAGTCCAGCACGAAGTGGTAAACAATTTCCCGCTCGGCCGCTCCACGGAAGAGGAAATCAGAATGGTCGATGCCCTCCAACATTTTGAGACCTACGGCGAAGTCTGCCCAATGAACTGGCACAAAGGGGAAGATGCAATGAAGCCGACGAGCGAAGGAGTCGCGGAATATTTGAAAGAATCGTACAAATAGGGTTTGCAATCGCATAAGCGCCATTTGCGGCAGGCTTTTTTTACGGCGCAAAATTTTTCTTACGCGACAGAAGGAAATCAGCCTTTTTATAGTGGAGAGCAGCCCCGCCGCGCATTTATGAAATTTTATTATTTTATAAATTTGCAACCCGCCAGATTTCCCGGCGCGGCTCTCTTTGCGCATGTCTATGCGGGGGAAAAGAAAATACCTTTGGGCGCGCGGAATTGCCAGCGCGAAGCTTTCAAAAATCAGTCGAGTTTTCTTCCAGAAACACATTCGTTTATCATATCGGCATATTTGCGGGCTTTTTCGAAACCGTCGGGAAAATAAACATTAACTGACTCAACCTTAGATAATACAAATAGCAGACTTGCAATCTTGCCGTCGATTACAACCGCAATATTGCGCGCAGAGCCGCCTTTAACCATATTTTCGGTGGTCTTTCCCATGATTTCCCTGCCCTCGCCGGTCAACTCTAATTTCAGAGAATAGCCCAACTTGCCATCTGAAAGTGAGGGTTCTACATAAGCGCATTTGACATGTTTTAAGTTAAGGAAAGGCGTTTTCTCGACAAAGCAATCCTCCTCCGTTTTCTCGCTATCTCCGCAGGGGTTTATGATTGTAGGGTACTTGTCTTTTACAAAACCTTCGGGGGCATTTTTTGGCAGAGCCGCGCGCTTTAAGCAAAAGAATTCGTCTCCGCAAGCGGGCTTGCCTTTGGAATATATCGGCTCAATGCGCACTCCTATCCACTTGAAGTGTTCGGTGGCAGATACTTTCCCTGTTTTTAAATCCCTCACTGCACCTCTAAACGGAACGAACGCAACCACGCTATTTTGCGACATATTGAATTCTGTAAATCCCTTATAAGAGACCTCCTCACCGCCAAAAGACGCCTTCAAGCCTATTTCGCAATCCACGACATTCTCGCCGCGCTCCGCCAACTTCGGGTTTAGCTCCAACTCTACCGCGCAACTGCCGTTTTCGGACTTCAAAGTTTCCGTCTTTCCGGCGGGAAAGCAACCGGCAAAGACCGTCTCTTTTGAGTTTTGCGCTTTATAAAATTTTTCTATCGAATCGGGTTTTTTAAGGTCAAAGGTTTGGACATCATTTATGCCAATGCAAGTCCACAAATCGACAAATACTGCGAAGGCGGCGGGCTCGGGAGAATTTTCCAAAGACTTCTTGCGCGCCTTTATCATTCTGCTTGTAGCGAGCGCATTTTTTACGGAATACTCTCCGCCGCAATATACGGGTTTGTTTGCTTTTGCCGCCTTTTGCATTTCTTCGCAGAGTTTTTCAGCGGATGCGGATTTTAGAGACGATTTAAAAATTATTTCCCCCACATCGTTTAAGACGGCAATGCACGGAGGCTCAGAGCCCAGCATTTCCTTGCACATTTCTTTGGCGAAATCATAGTTCCGCGATTTTTCTACTTCCTTGCCGTTTTTAAAAACGTAAAGCGTTTCTCCGTCATAATACATGCCAAGCAAATACAGGTTTTCAGAGGCGTATTTTTTGAAAGCTTCCGAATTCGTCACAGGATTTGACTTCTCGCAGCATACAAAGGCGACAAGCTTGTTTTCAGACTTCGCTTCGTCAAAATATTCGTCCATCGTCGCTTGCGGGCGCGGACATTGCTGTGTGGGAATGGCCCCGCACATAAGAGAAAAACAAAAAATAAATACAGTGAAGATGAATACCGCAGAGCTCTTTTTCATATAGTTGTTATATAGAAATGCGCATCTGTTTTCAAGTTCTAAAAATTTATATTTTTTAATCTTACATATAATTTATTAACTATATACCCCGCAATTATATTGACGTTTAACTGCAATAATCGTATCAAGCTCCCTATGAAGTATGCGTTATATTTTATAATATTATTTGCGAGCGCATTTATCTGCGTTGCAAGCACGCGCGCTCCTGAAAATTACGTCTGCTCAATAGAGCTCCAAGAGAACGAAAAAACCATAGTAAAAATTCCCCTTGAAATCAGCGCGCTTTGCGGCCGCGGCTACGCTTCAAAGGAAATAGGAATGGAAGCGAAAGACTACGCCGACATCATGCGACTTTCGCCAAAAGAAAAGGACGCTCTTGCGTCGTCAGGCGCCAAATTTATAGGCGATAAATTTTCCGTAAGATTGAAAAAGTCCGAACGCGACAAGTTTTACAGTTTGGATATATATTTTTATCATGCATATTTAGACTCTACCGAATTGGACAATACGCCTATCATGACCCCAATTATTATGGAAATATCAAATACAGTAGGCATTGAGCTCGGAGAAAAGTTTGTATTAGGATGCCTTACAAGAACAGAGAGGACGGACGGGAAAAATGATAAAATCATACGCAAAAACATTGTAATTACTCTTAATAAAAAATAGCGTTTCTTTTTATCAGATTTGTAATAAAATTGCGCCGTCATTCGTATAACAATATATGACGGTAAAAATATTGCTCTCCATAACCGCCCTCGCCCTTTCCGTTTGCGCCTCGGCTAAAATCGACTATGCCGACTACAAGAAGCTGCAAGACGCCTACCAATTTCCCGCGCCTGAAGCCGAAAAACTTTCCGAAAGCGGCAACCCATACGCAAAGCTGCGCTCCGCCCTTGACAATATCCCGTACGAACGGGAAAAATCCGTTTCGGAAATCAGGGAATTGTATGAAAAGCGCGGGTTGCGTCTCGCCGGATATTACTTGTCAAATTTTTTGAAGGACAAAGCCGAGCGCGAGAAGCTGCTTGAAAAGCTCGCCGCTGAAGGCGATGATTACGCTTGCTCCGCCGCAAAGTGCGATCTGCTCTTCGACAATCTAAAAGCGTCAGCAGACGCGGCAGACGCAAAAAAATTCAACGCCGCCTTCGACAGCCTATTGGGCCTTGCAAAAGGCGGATTCCAGCCGGCGGCAGTAAAGCTCGCGTTTTTTATAGAGACAAATTGCGGCAAAATAAAAAATTTTAGGGACGCCGCCGCCGAGCTTCCCACTTTATATGGCATACTCTCGCGCGCATCGAAAGAAGGGGAGTTTTACCAGATGAAACGCGGCGAGGCGCTCGCAAAGCGCGGCGATTGGAAAGGGACTATGGAGATCCTAAAACCCCTCGCTGAAAAATTCCTCGCGCGGGAAAAATTTTCCGCGGCGCAGTCGCTGGCGCGATTTACGAGCGGAAATTTTTACGGCGAAGCAAAAGCCGCCGCCCTTGTCGCGCACGCATACCGCGAGGGATTGGGAACCGAAACCAACCCCGCCAAGGCAGAACTTTTGCAAGGCAAAATCCGAAGCCTAAAAAATCCCCATTTTTGCTTGTCCTTTGAAAGCACATTTGCCCTTACATACGGGAATAAGCGCATGTTTGTCGCGGACTCTCCGAAGGAAGCTGCAATCTACGCAAATATGGCGCGGGAATTTGAAAATTCCGCAACCGACCGCTTGCGCGAATACAACGCCTCAATCAAAGAAAAGATAAAAAAAGCCTACAATAAAAGTTTGGAGGAGCTAAAAAATTCTTCAGACGACATAGAAAAAGTTGTGTACGCAAAAAAGCTGCTCGGCTTACAAACTCTTTTCGCCTTCGACTATCTAATCGGCAAATACGACAAGCAAAAAGCCAAAGACGCGCTTTCGATTCTCGAGAGATTGTCGGCCGAATCAAACGCCTACGCAAGCCTTGCGCTCGCCGAGCTATATTCGGGCGGAAACTCGGAAAACGCATCGTTTAAAGTCGTAAATATGCCCGTTGATTTCAGTGCCCAAAAGGCGCGCCTATACGCCAGCGAAGCCGTCCGCCAAAGCGTAGAAGCCGCATGGACAGCCCAAGCACTGCGAATATTGGGAGATTTATTTTTATTAAAAACGTCCCTGCCAAAATATTTTCCGCTCGACGGATTTACCGTAAAGACCGACTCCGCCGATTCAGCCTTAAAGATGTACCACGATGCCGCCTGCTTGGGCGACACTAAATCCCTGCTTAGGCTCGCGCAGATTTACGAAGGGATACCAATATCATGCGAAAAATATCTCATAGAGCCCAATGAGAGGGCGGCATTCGCGTATAAAATGGAATCGCTCGACCTCGGGAATATGGAAAAAGCGGGAGAAGTTATCCTAAGCCTGTATTTCGGCAGTGGCGTGAAGCAAAATATACCCCTCGCAAAAAAATACCTTTTAAAATTTTTAAGAAGCGGAGGTTCCGAAAACGGAATACTATGCGAACTCGCGGCAATCATGGCGGAAAGGGGGGAGCTCGACGCATATCCCCCTGAGAAAGCCGAAAGCATTAGAAAAAAAATAGACAAATACACTTGGAGCCACGCCATTCTATCCTTTTACAATTTGGGCAAATTCAAAAGCGAAGACGGCCTGAAATACTGGCGCAATTCCGCCTCAGAAATAGAGCCGCGCCCCATAAAGGCGCGCGAAGAATTTGCCGAATATTTCGCTTCCCTGCCGCAAACGACCGAAAACAGGTTTTTGCGCGCAATATGTTCGTACAACCCGCTGGATATGCAAAATTCCGCAAACAAATACTCCGCGCGCGGCGACCTATTGAAGCTCGCGGACGCCGGATACCCCGATGCGGTAAAAATCATGTCGTCAAACCCCATTCCAATAATTCTCAACGCCCCCGATAAATACAAACAGTCCGCAAAAAACTTGAACCTTCCCATTGAAGTCTCATCGGACGCAGACGCCGAATACAATATGCGCATGTACGCCAAGACAGGAGACGACGGCTTTCTATACAAAGTTTCAAACGCCCACATTCCGACGGACTTTATATTGGACTCTCTCTCAAAGCACTCCAAGAACGCGAACTTTTCAATCCCCCTTGCGATAGCAAAACTTTTAAAAGCCCAAGAAAAATCTGCCGGCGAATTTGACGAAGCCGTAAGCCTCCTAAATAGGCTCTCAAAAATGCCGAAAATAAAAAAGCTCGCATTCGCTGTATTGTCCTACGCATATTCGGGCGCAATAAAAGGACGCGGGAACCCGATCTTATGCTCGGCTTACGCGAAATCCGCCGCCGGAATAACCCAAGACATTTACATATCTCCCGATTCCCTAATCGGGAGCGCCACCGCGAATCCCGAAGCGAAAGAGAAGCTTGTATTGTACCTTAACACCATCTTTCCCTCCAATCCTTATGACGTCCACTACTTTGAAAACAATCCATTGGAGGATTTGCGCAACGCCCACAAGCTCAATCCCGAAAACGAGGCGCTGTCCTACGCACTCGCAAAGTCGGAATTAAAAAATAAAAACTACAAAGACGCATTCAAACTTTTTGAGACTCTCCACAAAAATTCGCCCGAAGATTTGAACTATTGCGCGGCTCTCGGAGACATGCACTATTACGGGTTGGGAGTTAAATCGGACAAGGCGAAAGGGCTTAAATACTACGGCAAATTATTTGAAAGTCTCGGCGGCGACTCTTTCAATTCTGAACAAGCCTATTTTATAGTAATCAATTCCATATCTTCCGGGAACTATGTAAATTTTTATAAGCCTAATATCCCGCCCGACTTTATCATAAAAAATATTGGCAAAATCCCCCTCAACCGCAAAGACGGCTCGTATTTTGAACTTCTCAACTTTCTTGAAAAGCACGCATATACATCTTTGCGCGACGCCATTGAAAATAAACTCATAGCAAGCGGCAACGCAAATGCCATAGCACACAAGGCGCTCAGGCTCCTCCGCAAAAAAAAGCCCGAAACAGACAAGCAGGCGTTTAAATTGATTTGCAAAATACACAAATCGGGCCTCGGGTCCACCTACCTCGGCGGGCTGTACTTTAACGGGCGAGGAACGCAGAAAGATTACAAAAAGGCCATTGAGCTTTTCGAGTGCGCGCTTAAAGAAGATCCCGGCAACATAAACACGTCCGCATGCGCATGGCTGGCGCTCATGCATAAAGAGGGGCTTGGCGTGGAAAAATCCGAGGAGGCGTCGCTCAAATATATAGACTTGCTTTCAAAATCTCCGAATTTTGCCCAAGACGCCTACCCGCTCGCATTGCAAATGATTTACGGAAGTGGATATCTCTCGGATTCGCAAGGCATGCCAAAGTGCCCGGAACTCGGAGTAGAACTGCTAAAACGCTCCGCAAGCGCGGCGGCAAATGAGGGATTTTTGACTCCCATAATCTTGTACGCACAAATTTGCGAAGACGGAAAATTCGCAAAGCGCAATCTTCAAAAAGCGCTGGAATTGTATGAAATGTCCATCGCCTCATACAAAAGCGGAAGGCCCTCCAACGAAGTCTCAACAGTCTATCTAAACGCGGCAAGGCTGTTAAAATTATCGGGCATCGCAGAAGACCAAAAAAAAGCCGCAAATTTAACATTTAAATGGCTGGAACTTTTCCCCAATAACATCGACGCTAAAACTGACGCTGCCCTGCTGTACATATCGGGAATCGGGGTAGAGAAAAATCCGGAGAAAGCGAAAGAATATCTGGAAAGCGCAATATGTGCGGCGAAAGGCGACAATAAACTGCTCTGGAGGGCTTACGGGATTCTTGCGTATTGCCACATGAAGGGAATACTCGGAGAGGGCGACGGCAAAAAGCTGGACGAAATTCTCTCTCTAATAAGAAAAATCCCCGTCGATAAAAACACTCTGCGCCACCCGTTTTTATTTTACGCGCAATGGTTCAACCCGCGCGCAACAAGTGGTGTTTTGCGCGCGTGCAAAGACCCCGTGTTGCCAAAGGACGAAAAGATTTCACTCTTTTGGCTCAGCCAACTCGAAGCTCTCGCCGACACACAAACAAATCCAATATGCGCCCTACGAATCTATGAAGACATACTGTCTTTCTTCGACCCGAAAAACGGTTTTGACAATCCGCGGAAATTAGAAGCCGTAGAAGCAAAATTACAAATGGCAAGAACCAATGCGGCTAAAAGGGCGAAAAAATAAAGTGGACGAACGAAGCGAGAAAATATCGCGGATAGTCGCGGCCCATTCGAAAAAGCTCATAGCCTACTCACGGCTTATATGCCGCGACGTGGAAATTGCGCGCGACGCCGCCGCAGACACTTTCTTAAAACTTTGCTCCCTTAAAAATATCGACGAAGGCAGAATATCCGCATGGCTCTATAAGACATGCAGAAACAGGACAATAGACATTCTGCGGCGACAAAAATTCTGCGTTCCATTCGACGAAGAATATATAAAAACGCTCGCCGACGAATCCGACGCTTCGAGCCCCGACAAGGAACATCTTTTGCTCCTTATAGCAAAACTTCCAAAATTGCAGGCTGAGGTTCTAATGCTCAGATATTTTTCCGGCCTAAAATACGCCGATATCTCGGAGATACTCGGCATATCGGAAAACCACGCGTGCGTAGCCGCTTCCCGTGCGCTTGAAACCCTCAGAAGAGAAATGAAAAATGAACGACACTAATATTCAAAAGAATATAAAAGAGGCGTTCGCGCTGCTTGAAAACGCCGTGCTCGACGACAAGCAGATGGCGGAAATTATGCACAGGGCGGCAAATCCGAGGCGTGCAATAAATAGGGTTTTATTATTTGCAGCCGCAACGGCGCCGCTAATAGCGGCGGCCGCGGCGCTCGCACTTTGCATATTTTTTTCGCAGGCAGGCGGAGACAATTCAAAACCGCGCGGGAACATTCCAGACAATATCGGGACGATAGTTGTTGAATCTTCCAACCGCGAAAAGCTTGTAATCCGCAACGGAGAGCTACAAATAATATCAACAATCGATTGGGAGTGGGAAAACTCAACACGCGCCGCAATATCCGCCATAAAGGCTTCAAAATATTTTCGCGACCCAGACGAAGATCCCGCAAGCGCGCTCTCTGAATTATCCGCCGATGCAAGCAACGCCGCACCCCGCGCGCAACAGGCAGATTAGTAAATCCAAACTCCGGCGGATTATTCGAAAGCAATTTTTTTATTTGAACTCCGCACCCCGCAAAACTTTCGCTTGCTTGACGAAAACTTTTTTATTTGCGCCTTACCGATGTTAAAAAAAAACGAAATTTTTGAATTTTCCTTGCCTCGCAACCGCTCATTGCGCAAATAGCGAATATAACCACTTCCACAGCCTCGCGCAACGCGCATTGCGCTAAAATAAATCCCTCGCAATTTTTTTAGTACGCTTATTTTTACCCAAGCGAATGGAAGCCCCGTTTTATTTTCCGAGCGCGGCAATTTCGTATTTCCCCAGTCGAATAGGGAAAGCATAATTTCACTTTTCCGCGCAAAAAACGGCAACCGGCGCTGCGAAACGGCAGAAAAGAAATCCGCGCATTCGCCCGAAACATCTGCCCACTATCGGCTTTCAGGAGAAATGTTCTCGCAAACGAGTTTTGCCGCAACTTCAACGCACTTTTCGCACGGAGTGCGGTACACCGTTTTTATCTCGCGGCAAAATTGCGAGCCTGTCGCCTCTGAAAATTCCGCGCGGATTTTATCCGCCGCCCCAGGGCACAATTTGACCGCCGAGTAGAGCGCGCCACAAAGCCCCTCGGGAGCCTTGCCGCCGCCGCATTTTGAAAGCTCCTCCAAGCCTTCGGCGTCTCCGCCCTTAAATGCCGCGTACACAGTCTGTGCGCAGTTGTAGGGCTTTCTGAATTTTGAAAGGGCTATTTCTACTTTTCCGTTTTCCATAGGGCTATATAGAACTTGAAATTGCCTCGTTTTGAAGAGCGGTAATCTCCGCGATTCCGCCCCGCGCAAGCGATATGAGCTCAGCAAGTTCGTCCTCGCCGAAGACCGCCTCCTCGCCGCTCGCCTGCACTTCCACAAATTTCCCGGAACCTGTCATTACAATGTTTGCGTCAACATCGGCGTCTTTGTCTTCCTCATAGGGCAAGTCGAGCACTTTCGATTCGCCCAAGATTCCAACGCTCACAGCCGCCACCGAGTCGCGGAATGGATCCTCCGCTATATCGCCGGACGCCATCAGCTTCTTTACGGCAAGCTTCGCGGCAACATACGCCCCGCTTATCGACGCCGTGCGCGTTCCGCCGTCCGCCTGAAGGACGTCGCAATCTATCCATATGGTGATTCCCGGAATTTTTTCCAAGTCGGCAACCGCCCTCAAAGACCTGCCTATAAGCCTCTGTATCTCGACTGACCTGCCGTCCACTTTATTGGACGAAGTCGGGCGCTGTTTGCGGGTGAGCGTCGAGTACGGGAGCATCGAGTATTCCGCGCTAAGCCACCCCTTTTGCTCCGCCATGGAGTTCATCCACGAAGGCACGCGCTTTTCCGCGGTTGCCGCGCATATTACTTTCGTGTTTCCGAAAGACACAAGCACAGAACCTGTCGCGTTCGGAGCAATTCCGGGCTCGAATTTTATCGGGCGCAGCTGGTTAAAATTTCTTCCGTCAAAACGAACTTTGGGACTTTCTTTTTCCATCTTATTTTAAGTTTTGTTAGAATTTTGATTATTCGCGCGGCATTAGCCACAAAAAAATTCTAAATAAAGCGCCTGCGATTACGATAAATAACAAATACCGCTATGTTGCGGCCGACAAATAATTTTTATTTTGGAAGCTTCCCGGTTTCTTTCGCCGCTTATTTTTAGCCTGCATGCGGGATCTAAAATAGAGAAAATGTCTTTTGCATCCGAAACCTAAAAAATGGAATAAAAAAATGCCCGAATACGCAAGTAAGCATATCCGCGACATTTGGTAAAAATAAAAATTGAAGAACTTATCACAATTTGCCATTGTCTAAATACAGAAAATAAAAAATATGTACTACCAACAATATCAAAGCACTGCCGCTCTCGCTTCAGAGAGGGGGGAATTTATAAGAAAAGTATATATGAATCTGGCGCTCGGATTCGTCGGATTCATTGCCCTTGAAGCGTTTTTGCTTACATGGCAGCCCGCCGTCGAACTCGCCCAGAAAATGGTGACGGGAAGCAACTGGCTGATTGTGTTGCTCGCATTTATGGGAGTATCGTGGCTTGCAAACTCTTGGGCTGTCAACGGCGCCACTCTCGGAAAGCAATATGCGGGATTCGCCCTATACATAATTGCGGAATCCATTATCTTTCTGCCGCTTTTAATATTTGCCAATATGTTCGCCCCCGACACTATCCCGCAAGCCGGCATAATCACTGCCGCCCTCACTGCCGGTATCAGCGCATACGCTTTCTTCTCGAAAAAAGATTTTTCATTTCTCGGCTCATTTCTGACAATAGCCTCTTTCGTGGCGCTCGGGATAATCGTCTGCGCAATAATTTTTGGAATGCAGCTTGGGCTGTGGTTCTCTGGGGCTATGATAATTTTTGCCGGGTTAGTCGTACTATACCAAACGAGCGCGATTATTAGGCAATACCAAAACGACCAATACGTGGCTGCCGCGCTCGGATTGTTCGCAGCAATAGCACTCATGTTCTGGTATATCCTGCAATTTCTTATTTCTTCGCGCAGATAGTGCGCGCGGTTTTGCCGGCGCAGGAAACAACTCAACGCGTTTCGCGCCGCGTCTGGCGCACCTATAAAACTTCAAAAGATGCGCCGTACAATCAAATAAGGCGAATCCGCTTATTCTCAAAAAAAAATCCGCTCATCAGAGCGGATTTTTTTATGCTATTTACGCCTTCTTGATACGGCGAAAAGCAAGGCTACAAGACCAAATATTGAAGCTAACTCCGCAGCTTCTGGAACAGTATATATCAAGCTTCCGGGACCTCCAACCTCGCCTATTAGGGAAAATTCCCCTCCAAGCTCCTCGCCCGACTCCCCGTAGGCCGAAAATACCGAATTTGCGTCAAACTCGTCCGTCAGGTTGTCGAATTCAAAAATAGTAATTTCCATATTTTTTAAGTCATCGGCGGAAAATACGACATCCACAGAGGGCGCGTCGTAAACAGACAATTCGCCCGCGACTATCGCGCCGCTATAAATCAACTTCCCGCCGCCATCGATAATTATCCTTTCAACCTTCGGGGCAGACAATTTTAGCGCCCCGCCCAAAAGCCTAACGTCTCCGACAGAAAGCTCGCTGTCGAGCACAAGCTCTCCGTTGTTGACTTCTACGGAATTTATAGCCATATCGGTCTTCCCATCCAAATCGTTTTCAAAGCCATGCAGGCTCGCGTTGGAGGCTTTATATATAGTCATCGACTGCCTTCCGTCGCCGCTCATATTTATGCTTAGATTGGAACTCACGCCGCTTTCAGTCGCAAAAACGCCTTCAAAATCTCCACCCTTAAATACTCCGCCATTGGACATGAAATTTATGTTCACCGACAGATTTTTTGCGGAAGTCATATAAACCGCCTTGCCGCTTGACGACAATCCTCCCAAGTCCATTGAAAAATATGTGCCTGTTGTCGTGTCGTACGCTGCCATGTCAAAAGTGTGGTATCCGACTGTATCGGAGCCGTTCTTTATAAAATTTAAAGCCCCTTTGACTGCAAGCGTGTAAGACGCGGAAGCCGTTGAAGTGCTCCCGAGACGAAATCTTGAATTAAAATACTTATCCGTTTCCAAAGCCATATCTCCGCCGACCGTCAGAAAATTCGCGGTGTCGGCAACGAGCCTCATCGACTTTCTGGAGCCAATATCGCTTGATGAAGGAGTATATTTGGAATCTGAAGAAACAGTTCCATGCCAATCTCCCAATAGGCTTATTGAAGACGTAATGTGTATTTCAAGAGGGACGTACGCCGTTACGCTGTTTACCGTCTTGATGCTCGGATAGGAAGTATAGGCAACATACCAATTCACTCTCGCATAGTCCGGATTTCCGTTTCTTTGCATATTTGCGACGTCAAATATCAGATTGGAAGTCTCCGACGGAACAGTTGAATGCGGGATATTTCCTTCGGCATCCGCCTTCCAATTTGCGACATTTCCGGCACGGATAAACAAATCGTCCCATGTAGATCCTCCCCGCCAATAATAGTCGGTACTCTCCGCAAGCGCATTTACGCCTGTGGCGCACATTCCATAAAAGAACAGCGTATTGGCGTAATAATAAAATTGCCGTAAAGTATATTTAAGATTTGTTGCGCTTTTCATACCTACAAATTATTTATTTGTTATCCTGTCTCAGTGGATTCATATCTAAAACATTTTTTTATATATTCAAGATAAATTAATAATATGTTTTTAAACAGTTTAAAATCTTTTATTGGCTTGCGGGAATTATATTCCTTCGCATATGCGGCGGGCACGCCATCTGAAAATTCTGATAAAATTTGAAGAAAAACCGCAAAAAAATACGGTTATTTCAGATATTCCTAAAAGCATTTATAAAATAAAAAACCCGTCCGAGTTTTTCTCGAACGGGCTTTGCATAAACTTTAACCTATTCCGCAAATTACGCCTTGCCGGCGGAACCGAGAACATTGACGACCTTGTGCATGTAGAGCTTTTTGAGCTCGTCGCGGGCGGGGCCGAGATACTTGCGGGGATCGAATTCAGCGGGCTTGGTGGCGAACACTTCGCGCACTTTTGCCGTCATAGCCAGTCTGCCGTCGGAGTCGATGTTGATTTTGCAGACTGCGGATTCCGCCGCCTTGCGAAGCTGCTCTTCGGGAATGCCGACTGCGGCTTCGAGCTTTCCGCCGTACTTGTTTATCATGTCAACATACTGCTGCGGAACTGACGAGGAGCCGTGCAAGACAATCGGGAACCCAGGTATGCGCTTTTCAATCTCTTCGAGAATGTCGAAGCGAAGCGGCGGGGGAACGAGCCTTCCGTCGGCGTCGCGTGTGCACTGTTCGGGCTTGAACTTGTAAGCTCCGTGCGAAGTGCCTATGGAGATAGCCAAAGAATCCACGCCAGTCTTGCTTACGAAGTCTTCGACTTCTTCGGGGCGGGTGTACGAATGTGTCTCGTGGGAAACTTCGTCTTCGATGCCGGCGAGAACTCCGAGTTCGCCTTCAACGGTGACATCGTGCTCATGCGCATATTCAACGACTTTTTTCGTCAGCGCAACATTGTCCTCGTACGAATGCGCCGAGCCGTCTATCATGACGGACGAGAAGCCGTAGTCCACGCAGGATTTGCAGAGTTCAAAAGTGTCGCCGTGGTCGAGGTGCAGAACAATCGGAATATTGTAGCCGAGTTCCTTTGCGTATTCGCAAGCGCCTTGCGCCATGTAGCGAAGGAGAGTCTGATTGGCGTATTTGCGGGCTCCGCTGGAAACCTGCAAAATGACGGGCGATTTCTGCTCGACGCAAGCTTGTATAATCGCCTGCATTTGCTCCATATTATTGAAGTTAAACGCAGGGATTGCGTATTTGCCGGCGATGGCTTTTTTGAAAAGCTCTCGCGTATTGACCAAACCGAGTTCTTTATAGGATACCATAATATTGTTTTTGTTAAAATGAAACTACCTTTTATTTCACGGAGCTAATGAAATACAACAAAAAAAAGCAAAAAAAGGACTTTTAATGCCAAACTGCCCACTTGCGAAGAATCGCGGCAACGTTGGCAACCCGCGCCACAATAAACATTGCCCCATAAAAAATATTTACCGACTCTTATACAGTTAGCCACAACTCAAAAAAACATTGTAGGCGCTACCCTCCAAATATGTTCCACGCCAAATAACATTCGCGCGCGAACCAAAAGAGCGCGAGCAGGAGCGCCAAAAGCACAAGCTTCCTTACGCCCTTCCAAAGCTCCCCGGGCATATCGTACCTTCCAACCTCTTTGCGGGTCGCCTTCTTGAACTCGTAGAGCGGATCTTTCGAGCGCACGCTCCGCGCCGAAGATGAAACTTTCAACTGTTTTTTTCTCCAAAACATTCCGATTTACGCAAGACTTTTAGATTTATCGCATTCGCCTTTCGATACGGCAAGAAAATACGGCGCCCGGGCAAAAATTTGTGTTGAAAATCCGCGCGGGAAAGGCAATATCATTCAAATATGAGTAAGGAAATAGAAGAAGGTCTCAATCTGGCTCTCGACTTCACTAAACTAAAAAAAATAGCCCAGTGCAAAGAAGACGTCATTCCCGCAATCGCACAATGTGCCGATACGGGCGAAGTGTTAATTGTCGGATACGTAAATAAGCTCGCGCTCGAAACGGCAGTCAAAGAGGGCATGGCAACATTTTGGAGCACATCGAGAAACGAATTGTGGATTAAGGGGAAAACGAGCGGCGACTTTCTCGAAATTGTCGATATTCTCGTAAATTGCGAACAAAACTCCATTGTTTACAAGGTCCGCTTAAAGGGCAAAGGCTCTTGCCACACAAAAGACAAGTCGGGAAAACCGCGCAGAGGCTGCTATTATCGCAGAATAAAATTCTCCGACGGGAAAATTGAGGGTCTCGAATTTCTCGAAGGCGCGCAATAATCAAAAAATATTCTGGATTTTCGCGCGCGGCGGCATTATATAGTCTTTAATTTATCCAATATATTCCCGTAAGAATACCATGGCACGGCGCCGCGTCAACGGCCGCCGGGCAAAACAGAAACACCATTATGAAGTTTAAAATCAGCAAGGAACACTTCTCGACAGGCCTCAAACAGGTCACAAACGTCGTAAGCTCTAAACCGCAGATGGCGGTTCTGAACAATGTGCTTATTAAGGCGGAAGGCGGCAACGTAATGCTCACGACCACCAACCTTGAACTCGGCATAAGATGCTCGATTAAGGCGGAAGTCGAAGAACCGGGCGATATAACCCTTCCAGTAAAAAAGCTCGCTGCAATCATAAATTCTATGCCGCGTCAAGAGGTGGTAGTCGAAAGCTCCGACGGCCAAACCGCGCGCATACATTCCGGAGACACGGAAGTTAAGCGGTTCAACGGGCTAAAAGCCGAAGACTTTCCCGCCCTTCCGAATTTTGTGGACCAACATTCTTACGAGCTCCCGCCACAGGAAATGGCCCTTATGCTGCGCTCCGTGTCATACGCGCAAAGCACGGACGAAAACAGGTATATCTTAAACAGCGTATTCTTCAATTTCTCGGAAGGCAAACTATCGCTCGTAGCGACCGACGGAAGAAGGCTCGCAATGATTTCCCGCGATATGAATATAGACCACGAAGACGAAGGCTCTATCATTCTTCCGGCGAAAACCGTCACCGAGCTTGAAAAACTCTTGTCGCAGGGCAAGATGGTTAAAATTAGCTTTAACGAAAGGCAAGTAGCCTTCGATATAGAAGTCGGCGAAGAATCCTCAAGCAGCGGTCTTACGGGGTCCATATACCTCGTATCAAAAATCGTCGAGGGTAGCTATCCAAACTACAAGCAGGTAATCCCCAAAGAAGCTGAACACCGCATAAAAGTCGAGCGCGAGTTAATGCTCGAAGCAGTGCAGCGCGCCGCTTTGATGACAAACGACAAGCAAAATTCAGTTAAGCTAAAAATCGCCGACAACCACCTTGAAATATCCGGTGAGAGCGCGGAGTTTGGCGAAATTAACGTGTCGATAGAAGTGGAATACACTGGGCCGGAAGTTAAAATTGGCTTCAACCCCGAATTTCTGCTAAGCCCGCTGCGCAACCTGACGAAAGACGAAGTGTTCTTTGAATTCAAAGACGAGATGAGCCCGGGCGTATTTAAGACGCTCGACAACTTCCTATGCGTCGTAATGCCGCTTAGAATTTAGCGCAAAAAAATTTCGGCAAAGCGCGTTCCAAGCAGAACGCGCTTTTGTTTTAACTCGGCACAGCGATAATAAAATATGGGAACGGAATCCTGGATACTTACATTGTCTATCGTATTGTTTGTGGCGTTTGTCGCGGCAGGATTTCTCGCGGACTCGTTTCCGTTGCAACCATGGATTCGGACGCTCCGCAGATGGATTAGATTCGCATTTTTTTCCCTGGCGCTTGCGCTTGCCGCCAAGAAATATTTTTTTACAGACGAAAGCTTTGTAGATCTCGCGATTGCGGGCGCGCTCACATACATTCTCGTTGAGACATTTATATATTGGCTTCAAATATGCGCAGCAAGCGTATCGGGCCTTCCGCCGTTTGGCAAATACACGCCCGCAGAATCCGCATGGAGCTGCGAGCCGTCCATGATTAAGCTCAAACGTAAAATAGAAGTACTCGGGTTTAAAAAAAGCGGAGCCTTCACGGTTCATTTTGGCGGCGAAGTGTCGGCAAAATCCACATTCTTTGACTCGGCGGACGCAAAAGAGCGGCTCGATGTCACCTTTGTGCCGTTCAGCAACACTTATATAGTTTCCTCGAGCATATATTCACAAGACACTGAATCAGTCCGCTGGATAACCGACGGCAACCCTACCCCGATGGGGCTTTCTTCCCCAAAAGGCTGCAAAATTTTCCGCAAGAGGCTTGCCTGCAATCCCCTTAAACTTATAAAAATCCACGAGTCGATTTTGAAAAAAAGCGGAAAGACATTTGTCAAAATACGCGAAACGCCAGCCGAATACGTGGAAAAAATGACGCGCGGAATCGAAAGCCAGTCGGCTTTGGACGGCTTGTTAAATACGGGAATTGATGCGGAAGAATCTGGCATATTTACGCAGGAAGGTAAAACCCGCATTTGGATTGACATGATAAAAACGAATTACTTCCCATTTCTGAAATGACGCTTTTTGGCAAAGAATTGCAAAAACGCATAAATTCGCTCGGACTTCCAGGCGGTTGCCGCAATAACATATCTAAAACGGGTTACAGCAATTTAGGAGGCGCGCCCACTGCAAATAAAAAGCCTGCGAAACGCGGCATTTTTATAATAGCGCGCTTGTTCGGAAAATATTGGAGGCATTGCGGGCTTATAAAATTACGCAATGTTTCCGTTTTTTTGAAGGTTGTTTGCGCGGCGGCTCTAAAATTTCAGAATTTTATTCTCTATTTATTGAAGAATGCTTTTGCTAAAAATCATATAAAGGGAAAGCGCGCACTTGCCGCGATATGCATTCTTGCGCTCTCCGCTACAACTCCCTGCATAAACCTTTTTGGGGACACACATATAATCGAGAACGGCTCCTGCGAGATGGAAATAATCCTTCCCCAAAACGTGCACAAAGCCGACGCCGAGGCGGCAAATACCCTTGCTCGAGAGCTTGCCAAGCTTGCTTGCGGCGGAAATATAAAAGTCTCTTTTTTTGACGGCAACTCGCGGCCTAAAACAAAAATTTTTTTTAAGAAATGCGCAACCTCCCAGCCTCCGCAAGAGCTGTCGTCAATAAGGATAAAGTCGGATTCCGGAAATATAGAAATAGAATACCCCGATGAAAGCCGCGCAATGAATGCCGTAGGAATCTTTCTGCGAAAATTTTGCGGAATGAGATTTTACGCTCCCGGCGAGCTTGGCACACACTTTGAAAAAAAGAAAAGCCTGAGTATCCCCGACGGAGAGTCCGAATTTAAAGACGCATTTTTTTCGATAGGATTTTACGCGCCCACAAAAGACGCCAAGCGCAGGGGAGAAGTCGATAAATGGCTGAAACTAAACGGGGCACATTCAATAGGCGGCAATTTCTCGCACAACTTAAAAAATATTTTTGACGGAGAATTCAGGCGCAAACATCCGGAAATTTTGGCGCGCAACACCGACGGCTCAATAAAGTATCTTGCACAATATGACATTCTAAACCCCGCCGCGGCTGCACAAGCCGCGAAAAAAGCGGACGAATATTTTTTAGAATATCCGAAAGCCAAAATGTTTTCGGTAGGAATAGACGATTTTTCCGAGTTTGACGAACGCCCGCAGACTCTTTCGCGCAAAAGAGGATATTTTAGGGGATTTCCCGACTACTCGAACGCAGTATTTGAATTTTCGGCAAAGTCCGCAAAACTAATTGCACAAAAGCACCCATCAAAGCTCGTTGGCTGCATTGCATACTTGGCGTGCGAAAATCCCCCATCATTCACGCTTCCGGAAAACCTCGTTCCGTACTTTACGACAGACCGCGCGAACTACTTTGATGCAAAATACAAAGAACTCGATTTCAAGACGCTCGACGCCTGGGGAAAAACTGCAAAAACTTTTGGCATATACGACTACGCCTACGGCTCGCCCTATCCCTTCCCGAGGGAAATAGGCCCTGCGATTGCCGAAGGAATTGCGCGTGCGCACAAGGCTGGAGCGAGGGCATACTATGCGGAATTGAACCCTGTATATGCATACGACGCAAAAAAATGCGCGGAGATTTTTGCCGCGCTTGAAAACCCCGAAGACCCCGATGCCGCGAAAATTGCGGGAGAAGAATTTTATAAGAATTTTTACGGCGCGGCAGGAAAATACGTTAAAGATTTCTTCGATACCGCCCAAAACGCGCAATTTGCAAAGAGAGCCGCGCACGGCGACTCCGCGAGGTGGCTTGGGCTATTCAAGCTTGAAAGTTCCGCTGAAATTTTCGACGAATGCGACATTTCAGGAATGGAAAATTCATTGAGGCTTGCAAAAATATCGGCCGCCACCTCGGGAAATAAAAAATATTTAAAGCGGGTGGAGTCTCTCGAACTCGCATTCAATTTCGGCAAATTGTGCAATAGCGAGTACCGGCTAAAAAAGAAAATTTTTTACCGTCTAAACTCACGCGCACCTGCGCAAGAGATAATGTCGCTAATGTCCGAACTTCGCGCCCTATCGGACAAAAAGCGCGACGCACTAAAAGCATGCGAAACTGGCGGCGCCTACCCCGCTGCAATGTTTACGGAGCTTTTATTTACAGACAACCTGAATCCTTCCATACAGGCTGCCCAATATTTGTTGTCAAAAGGCGTAGGTAAACGCGAGATTAGCGGTATTTTTACAGAGGAAGAAATAAAGATAGCATCGGCTGCAAATATAAAAAATTGCGCCGACGCATTTGGCGGGGACGGCGGTTTTGAAAATGTAGGCATGAACGGTGCAGATGAGCAAATCTTCCCAAAAGAGAAATGGATATTGTTTGAGTGCGACTACGACGGCGCAAAGATGAAAATATCAAAACGCGCCGCTCGAACGGGAAAATACGGTGCTGAGTTTGTCATGTGCGAAAACTCCGCAATTTCAAAGAGCCTAAAAGCAAATCCGGGAGAAATATTTGTTTTTGAAGGATACTACTGCGGACGAATAACTCCCGGTACCGCCTGCTACGCCACAATTGTATTTTTCGATAAAGGCGGAAAGTATTTAGGGCGCAAGTCCTCGCTCTTTAACGTCTCGGAAGGCGATAAATTCCTTAAATTTATCTGCGCGGCTATGGCCCCAGAGAATGCCGACTCTGCAATGGTTAGCCTATTTGCAAGCCGAATGAAAGGAGGAGATTTCCTATTTGTGGACGACCTTTCGCTAAAAATCATTCCATAAAATAAAAACATTTATAAAGAAGCAGAATCAAATTTACGAAACTGCCCAGTTTATTGCAAGCATCTACAAAAACCCCCGCCCCATAAGAAGCGGAGGTTTTTTATTATGCCAAACTGCGACTTTTTCAGGGCTACCTGCGCCTTTTAGACCTCATTCTAGCGTAAACAAGTGCGAGTAAACCACCCAGCGCGACCGCCTCCGCAGGTTCAGGAACTTGCGCAAACCCAACTTGCAGCGAATATCCGCTGTCCAGCGATTCCACCCATTTGAACACCACAATCCCGTTTTCTATACCCTCGGCGTAAAAGTCGGCGTTCGCGTCGTACGCGCCGTCGCTTAACAGCGTGTCGAGATTGAAGCCCGAAAGTTCGCCGGCTGTCAGTATTTCCGCCCAATATTCAACTGAATCGGCGCTTTCTGCCAAAGTATAATTCCCCAAGTTCAGGGCATTACCGCTTGCGTCGGAAAAATCTACTGCTATTTTTCCGCTCCCGGCCGCTTTTGTGAAGGTTTCGGTTATTATTATTTTATCGCCTACTTCCGTCTCCATTGGGTTATGGTTCGCAAAATTTTCGTACGCAAATCCGCCGCTCACAAAATTCGCAGTCTTAAAATATGCAGTCCCTACCTGCAAAGAATCATAGTGCCCGGCTCCAAATTTGCCGCCTTCCAGCGACAATGTCGCCAATCTATAATCCGCAGCTATCCGAGAATTATCCATAAAAAGCCGGCCGTTTTTCACAGTGTACGTCCCGCTCATGCGCCCTTGTATATTGGTTTTGGTTTGTATAGCTTGATATATTCTCTGTGTTCCTTCGCCGTCCATTGTCACATTCATTGTTGCATTTATGGCGGATATATCCGGTCGATTATTTCCGTCGTCAACTATCGCGCCAATGTATTGATAGTCTATGCCAAGCGCATTTTTAAAAACTATTTCCGACGTAAATGATCCGCCTGAGCCGTTTGCTATTGTAAAGTCTCCGTCTCTATTTTCTGCCACGAGCCCGCCCAATTCGAGAACGCCTGCCTTGTTAAACGTCACGTTGGAATACCCCCACCCGTTTCGTTTTATATTCATAATCCCCTTAACCGCCATTTTATCAACCGTAAGATATAGGAGTGCCGCGTCATTTGCGCCGCTCACTCCGCAGCCTCCCAAGTTGACGTCTCCGATTACGTTGATTAGCGAATTCGTTAGCCTCGAATCCCCGTATGAGAAGCTCAATGAAGTTGTGCGATATGAATCGTAAGTTCTTCCGCCGTAAACTTGCGTTCCGACGTCGATATTGCCGATTGTAAGCTCAACCGCCGCCGTACCCTCTATATCGTCGAAAGAAGTTCCAAAAGTCATTGTGCCGGCTTCGTCGCATATTTGTACAGACAACGTATTATATATTTGAAAATTTACGGGAACTCCTTGATTTAAAACTTCTTTCCCTAAATTTATTATTCCATTATCGCCGGAAGATATGACATTGCCCACATATGTGTCTACTTGCGTCACCCACGATGTTGGGGCATATGTAGCACTCCCTTTTGTTTTATAGAAAATTGCAGTATCTTCTTTGCCGATTGGGTGCGTAGTCGGTTGCGTTAGCGCTTCGTCCGAATACCATGCTTTGTCGCTTATAAAAATTGCAGAACTATTCCCAAAATATTTATCTGCCGAGTAGGCGGAAGATATAAAAGTTAACGCCATTAAACAAAAGGCGGAAGGGCGGATGAGTTGGATTGTTTTCATAAAAATGCTTATAGCATATTTTATTATAAAGTCAAGGTTTGTAATTACCACTATTTACAAGCACCTGCCTTTATTTATCACCATATAGCCCACTATTGTAATTATTTAGTTTCCCAACTGCAATTTCTGCCAATCATAATGAATTTTATTATTTTAAAACTAATTAAAAATATGCCTCATTGCGCACCCTAAATGCTTAAAGAAATATACAAAAAATAAGTGCCGCCGAAACAAAAATGCGCGGATTTCGCGCGCTATTGGTCGGCAATTCTTTTTATCCAACAAAAAAATTAAAAATCTTCGTCGGCGTGCCTTTTAGGGAAACATATCCGCTCGACAGCCGATTCAAAGTCGTCGCAGCCGTCGAGAATTTCTATTTCGAGTTTTGTGTAATAGAACGGAATTTCTGCCGCATAGTTCGAGCGTATCCTGACGGCGTCCTTTTCGGTAGTCACAGCGAGCTTCGCGCCCGCCTCAGCCGACTTTCTGAAAAACTCGTCGAGTTCCGAATCCTCAAACCTGTGGTGGTCGAGAAACCGCTTTTTATAGACTATATCCGCCCCAAGGTCGGAAAGGAATTTCTCGAAACTTTCGGGAGCCGCAATCGCAGAAAAACACGATATCTTTACGCCGTCCAATATGGATAGCGATTCCGGAACTCCGCTCGCAAAGTCCACAAGCCTCTCGGGGACATGCGCGCACTCGATTATTTCAACTGTCGGGTTGTATTTGCGTATCAAATGCTCAAGCTCAGGATCTTTGCGCCCGTCGGACTTTGTTATGAAAATATACGAAGCGCGCTTTAGGTGCGAAATAGGCTCGCGCAATATCCCGCGCGGCAGCATGGAACAATTCCCGAACGGGTTGGTCTTGTCCACCAACAAAAGCTGTATTTGCCCCCTTAAAGGCAAGTATTGGAATCCGTCGTCAAGGATTAGCGTATCCGCCCCAAAATGCGAAACCGCATAATGCCCCGCCTTCACCCTGTTTTTATCCACTATCACAACAACTCCCGGCAAATTGCGCGCCAGCATATACGGTTCGTCGCCGGCGTGCTCGGAGTCGAGCAAAACTTTATGCCCGTCGGACACTACTTTTGGCGGCGGCGGCTCACCGTGCGTAATCCATCTTGCAAACCTCGTAAACACGCTTTCCGATTTGCTCTTGTACCCGCGGCTCAATATCGCAACCTTCCTTCCGCGCTCCGAAAGCGACCTCGCAAATTTCTCGACTATCGGCGTTTTTCCGGTGCCGCCCACTGTGAGATTTCCGACGACCACCACCGTGCAACCCAGCGGGAAGTCGCGCAATATCCGGGAGTCGTACATCTTATGCCTCAGCCTTACTATTCCGGAAAAAATGAACGACAACCCTTTCAAAAAGGCGGCATAAATCCCTACCCAGAAACCGTCGCGGCGGTCGTATATGACGTCGGCGGTCATATGCACAAAATCTTCGGCGTCGCGTTTTAGGCGCCGTTTTAGTCTGTCTATAAAATTCACTATCTATAAATCCCTAACGTTTGGCCGGAATGCTACCCGTCGTTTTCTTTGTCGAGCTCGGCCCATGCGGCCTCTTCTGCCCGCTGCTTTTTTATATCCGCGCACTTTTGGAGCAGCGCCTTCTTCTCCGATTCAAGCTTCTGCTCAGACATCGGATTCGACCTTGTTGACGATTCAAATATTGCAAATGCCTTTTTTGCCCCTTCGTCGTCCAGCTCCTCAACAAACATCTCTATGAGCGGCTCGGCTATCTTGTCGTACGCCAAATCCGCAGAACCGGACGAAGCGCGCATTATTTCGGAATACAACGGGAAAATATCCGACTTCTTCTTTAAGCCCTTAAAATAGCTTTTTATCTCGTCGCCGAACAGATGCAGCGCAAGCACCGGATCCGATTTTACTATATTGCGCATTTCCGCTATTAAAATTCTCGAAGCCTCCTTCGGATTTCTGCGCGACAAATTCGCCCTGAACATTCCCATTATTTCTATGCACTTTTCGGGATACCTCCTGAACGCCTCATACGCCTTTCTCCAATGGGAGTCGAGCTCCGTCGTGCTCGCCCCAAAGCGCGCGCGCGCCATTATATATTGAACATACGCCTTCCAGTTCTCGACATTCGCCTTCTTGGATTTGTCCGCAAAATACGCGCTTTCATTGTACTTGCCGTCCTCGTAGAGCATCTCGGAAATCCTCAAATACACTAAGGAATACATGCTGTTCATGTTGGCGGCATGCCTTCGCTCCAGCATATTCAGGTCGTACATCTGTATTGGCTTCCATGTCTGCGGGTTTATCGGGCGGTCAAACGCGGCGGCCGCAGCTCTGGGATCCCTGCCCACGTCATACTTCCACACTCCCGCGCGCGCCATGTACGCAAACCACGCAGTTCCCACGTCCTTTTCGTTGGTCGGGCTGCGGTATGAAAAATATACGCACGGTATGCCGTTGGCGTTTGCAGTGCGCCATGCGCAATATACCTTGTCTATCGGCAGCCCTCCGCGCTTCTTTATATTTTCCGGCGTGTAGGGGACGTCTTCGGGCCACGGCTGGTACACGCCGAGCAAAATTCTTGACGTATCCGTTTTTATTGAAGTCGCGAGCTTCTCGATTGAGTACGGCGCAACATTCGGGTTTCGCAGCCCTTTGAGCTCGTCCATCGGCCCTCCGACGCCCATCACCCATATCAGCTCACCGACTGTCAGTTTTTCAAGCGGAAAGTTAAGCTTGTCGGAGCTCTCTGAAAAATAAAAAAATATCTCGGTCGGAACCTTCATTTGCGTCGGATTCGACGGCACATTGCACTCCGGCCATTCGAGCGGCGGAGGGGTGTCGTATATCAGCGCAAGCGCATATGCGGCCCTTATAAATTTTTTAAATTGGGCAGGATACAGCGAATACACGGAAGTCAAAATCTCGCACGCACCGCCAAACTTGTCGGAAGGCGTCGAGGTCTCGTAGAAATCGAAAAACGACGGCAAATCTTCGAGTATTGACTTTTTAAGCTCAAACGGCATTTCCTCGCCGTGCTCTGCGAACATTTTCGCCGCATACCCCGTATATATCCACGACGCGGATTCATCATACAGCTGTTTTTTGAAATACTCGACGGCGGTCTTTTTTGAACGCTCCGCAAGCGCCTTCCACCCCTCCGGATTATCCGACTTCGCAAGCCCGTCGTAGTCCGCCTTTGACAGCGGACTAATCGGAAATTTTGGGAGATCGGGCAAGGACTGGGCGCGGGCGCTTATCGTTAAGACAATCGCGGCAAAGATTATGGGTATTATTTTCCAAACGTTCGTCATTGTGCTAAAAAGTTCCCAATTTGTATAGATGCGTTCGCCCCATTACAAGTTTTTTTCTAATACGGCGGATAAACAAGCGGCGTGTTCCCCGACGCATCAGAAGCCGCGCCAAACTCAAGCGCAAAACAAGTTTGCCGTATTGCATGACCTTAAATTAGTGGGATTACAGCAATACTTTCCGCTAACAAAAAGGAATCGGCGACACAGATAAAAAAAACTCCCGCAGTTTTGCAAGAGTTGTTGCGCATATATCAATGCGAAGCATGCCGGTTGGGCGAAGACGATTTTCTGCGGTAGGAAGTCCGCCATTTTTCGCGATGGTTCATAATCCAATCGAGGAGGGCCTTGTCGTAACCTATATCGTGCCCGGCCTTTTCGGATTCGAGCCATTTGTGCTTCATTATCTCCTCTCGTTCGGCAAGAAATTCCTTATATACATCGGATCTTTTGAGCGCGATGTCGCTTATGGAATCTGGTTTTGCCTTTGTGCGTCTCATAAAAAATGCTAAGAAATTGCCTTTCTTTTTTTGAAGAGATTGCCCCGCCTTTTCTCTTTTTTCAACTAAAATTTTCTTGAAAAAACGCCTTCTCAAAAACAGCATAAAATTATGATGGATTCCTTTGAAACGCCAATGGTTCTGTCGCTTCTGGTATGCGACACCGTAATTACTGACGCTCAGAGCGGAAAGAAAACGCTCGTAGGATTATTCAACTCGGTCGGGGCAGTTCGCTATCCGTACATTATTCCGCGATTTTTTATTTTTGCGTCGATTACAAACGGCAACGGAGTATTGAATTTTAGCGTGCGCCTCAAAGCCGGAAACGGCGATACCGTCTTCGACCTCCCCGGGAAAATACCTTTCAACACGCCTCTCGACACTCCCGAGATGGTTTTCGACATACAAAATCTCGTTATAAAAGCTCCGGGAACGTACGAGCTTCAATTAATGTACAACGACGTACCGATAGCGTCGCGGATTCTGACATTCAGGCAGATACAGCCTAAAAAATCCCCTGCGCAAGAATAAACAATGCTTACAAGAACCGTAAAAATATTGGCGGCAGTGGCGCTTTTTGCGGCAAATTGCTTAGCCGCCGGACAGTCAATCGAAAGGGACATTCCCTACACGCAGTCGTCCGACGAATACGCCGCCCAAAGGTGCAAGCTCGACGTCAAATACGACAAGAGCCAGAGCGGTAAGCGGGTGCTCGTATGGTTTCACGGCGGCGGCATTACATCGGGCAACAAGCACTTTCCGAAAAACGTCTCAAATGACTTTGTGATAGTTGCGGCAAATTACAGGCTCTCCCCGAAATCCGACGCAAAAAATGCGATTGATGACGCCGCAGACGCCATTGCGTGGACTTTCAAAAATATCGAAAAATTTGGCGGCGACCCGAAAAAAATCTTTATTAGCGGACACTCCGCCGGCGCCTATTTGTGCGGCATGGTTGCCTTCAACCCGCGATACCTAAAAGAACGTGGCATAAAAAATACCGACATTGCCGGCACAATACTCGTAAGCGGCCAGACAACGACGCACTTCCGCGTCCGCGCCGACTCCGGCGACAAGACGAGCAGCCTAAAACCCAAAATTGACGAATTCGCAATTCTCGGCAACCTCGACAATCCAATTCCACCCCTCTGCATAGTTTTAGGAGACCGCAAAATCGAGTTTCCTGAAAGGGTGGAAGAAAATCTTCTGCTCGCCGCGGCCGTAAAGAAATTGAAGCTTACCGACACCGTTGAATTGTACGAGCTGCAAGGGCTCGACCACGTTCAGGTTGCAAACCCCGCCGGATTTATAATCGATAGATTCTCCAAAAAGATTTCCGAAAAATCCAAATAGAATTTTTTTTAGTTTGCGGAACTTTAAAACGCCTTTGCCATTTGCGCTTTGGCAATTAACGCGGGTTTGTCGGGTACATACAAAAGCGAGCGTGGCATTGCGGCATTCCTTCTTATGTGTTGAGCATTCAATTATCTCTCACAAAGAATGCAGAGGCATTTTTATTGGAAATTATAAAAGAATCACCCTACGCAACTATCCTTAAAAACTCAAATGCACTACAAAAAATAAACCTTCTGCGCCTGTAAATTGAAAACTATTTTGGGCACCCCCCAACATTGGCAAATCATATTTTTTATTTAGATTATTTTTTTACAAGCGCGCGTTTTTTAAGAGTTTTTTGAATCAATTTCGCTCTCTATAAATTGCCTATTTTATTTGTGCAACAAGAGCATTTTCATAGCCTTTATCTTAGGTTCGCAGATTATTCTGCCTTGCGCATAGCAAAGCTCTCGGCTTATCCCAAGCTGCGCAATTATTGCTGTATTAAATGCAATATTTTTAACGCACACCATTGTGGGTATTTTACAATCCTAATTTATTTAAAAATTGCATAAGCAAACGCTTCAACCGCCGCATGCCTAATGCGATTCCCCCATTCGCAATCTGGCAAACTACATACATAATATTTTTTTTAAGCGCAAACTCGCATTAAAAAATCGCGGACAAAACTTGCGTTCAAAATCCCCGCAAAAAATGCGGCTAAATAATAAAAGCTACACTGACTGCGCAACGCCGCCGCTAATGCGCACGCATTTTGATGTCCTGCGGGCAAAATCGGGATTGTGCGTTATCAATATCAGCGACGCCCTTCCGCTGCCGCAAAGCGACAACATCATCTCCATTACAGACTCTCCCGTCTTTTCGTCGAGATTCCCCGTCGGCTCGTCGGCGAGTATTACCGACGGATTATTCATCAATGCCCGCGCGACCGCCACCCTCTGTTTTTCGCCTCCCGACAGCTGCGACGGCAGATGTTTCATTCTCCCGCCAAGCCCCGTAAACTCGAGCAGCTCCTCAGCCCGCGCCCTCGACTTGCGCCTATCGTAAATTCCCGCTATTCTCGCCGCAAATTCGACGTTTTCCCTGGCGTTCAGCTCGGGAATTAAGCAGCAGTTTTGGAATACAAATCCCATAAATCTGGCGCGCAGCGCCGCCTGTTTTGAGTTTGACAGCAAATCTATCCTACGGCCGTCCCACAGAACTTCTCCGCTGTCGGGAGATTCAAGCCCGGCTATTATGTTTAGGAAAGTCGTCTTTCCCGCCCCGCTCTCTCCGCATATGCTGACGCTCTCGTTCTCGCAAACGTCGAGCGACGCCCCTTTCAATACCTCCGTAAGCCCTCCGCCGGGAGACTTGAAAGCCTTGCGTATTTCGACCGCGGAAAGTATTTTGCCGTTTGCGCTATTCATTTCGCATTGCCTCCGATGCTTTAAGGCGCGCAGCGCGTATAGCCGGCAGAAAGCCCGCCAATGTACACAACACTATCGAAAATCCGCACGCCCAAAGGGCGTCTTTAAGTTCGTATTTCACCGGCAGGCGCGCAAAGTGGTAAAATTCGATTAGCGCCTCGCGCCCCACTATAAACTCGGCAATCGGCGCGCGGAAATGCAACAGAAGAAACGTTAGCAACAGCCCCAATATCGAGCCGAAAAGCCCTATCGCAAATCCCTGGAAGCAATACGTTGCCGCAATTTGCAGCGGCCTCGCCCCCATCGCCGCGCTGAGCCCTATCTCGCGCGTCTTGCGCAACACCGAAGTGTACAGCGATATGCATATCGAAAACGACGCCACCAATATTATCAAAAATATTATAAGCGACATCATCACCTTTTCCATTTTTATCACGCGCAAGAACGCCTCATTCGCCCCGAGCCACGTTGTCACATAATAGCTTCGCGGAACAATATCCTCGTCCACAAGTTTTTTGGCAAACGCCTCGGCGGAATCCTTCGCCGACTCTTTTAGCCTTATCGCAATAGAGTGGGAGCCGTCTCCAAGATTGTACAAGTCGCGCATTCTGCGAAGCGACACGAGAGCTATGTTTGAGTCCACCTGCGAATAGTCTGTCGCAAGTAGCCCCACGACGTCGAGAGATGCCGCCATCGGAACTTCGTCCCTTTTTATTTTGTCGAGCATCGTGGGCGAGAACACGTCCACCTTGTCGCCGACCCCAGCGCCAACGGAAGCTGCGAGCCTCTGGCCTAATATTATGGAATCGTCGTCGAGATCGTCTATCGAGCCCATTCTGACGAAATTTTTTTCCCGTATTGGCAAAGCGCATTCGCCGCTTATTGTGTCGTAGCTGCGAAGCATTGGAAACACCGGGACGTTGTTTACCACCATCATCACAGGCCCCTGCGCCACAAACTCCACGCTCTCCACCTCCGGTATGGATTTTAGCCGCTCTTTCAAGGTTTCAAGCGAGTGCATCGGGCGACCGTAATTGCGTATGATTACATCGCCCGTAGTATCGCGCAATTTGAGCGATATCTCGGAATGGAAACCGTTCATTACGCTCTGCGTGCCGAAAAGCCCAAGCACACCGAGAGCCACACCAAGCAGCGACACCGCCGCAAAAAACGACACTCCTTTCCCAGTGGGAAATAGCTGTTTTAGCGCGATATAAAGCCACCACTTCATCGACTTATTCCGGCTTCAAAGACGGGAACAATATCGTGTCTCTTATGTTGGCGGCGCCGGTGAGGAGTATTATGAGCCTGTCTATGCCTATGCCCATTCCGCCGGCAGGGGGCATTCCGTATTCGAGCGCCGTGAGGAAGTCCTCGTCCAGCTTTTGGCGCTCCTCGCCGACCTGCGCCTCGAACATTTCGCGCTGGATTAGCGGATCGTTCTGCTCGGAGTAGGCGGGCGCTATTTCCTGCCCGTTTATGCAGAGTTCAAAGACGTCCAATACCCTTCCGTCCTGCTGGTTTATTTTGGCGAGCGGGCAAAGCTCGCGGGGGACGTTCATGACAAAAGTGGGCTGGATAAGATTCGGCTCCACAAGGCGCCCGTAGAGATCGTCGGTTATCTCGTGGTGTTCTTTTGAAACGTCGGTTTCCACTCCCAATTTCGTCGCTATTGCAACCTTCTGCTCTTTTGAGAGCTCGAACCAATCCGGTGCGCCGGAAGCCTCGCAGACAAGCTCCATATAAGTCGCCTTCCGCCATTCTCCGCCGAGATCTATTGTTCCGCCGTCGGCGCGGTTTATGACTGTCGTGCCGAGCACGTTCTCGCATATTGAGGATATCAGCGAGCGTATAAGCTCCATCATTCCGATGTGGTCGGAATACGCCTGGTAAACTTCAAGCATGGTAAACTCCGGATTATGCCTGCGGTCGAGCCCCTCGTTGCGGAATACCCTGCCCATTTCAAACACTTTGTCGAACCCTCCGACAAGCATTCTTTTCAGGTAGAGTTCAAGCGCTATGCGCAAGTAGAAATCGCGGTCGAGCGCGTTCATATGCGTTATGAACGGGCGCGCGGCGGCGCCGCCTGCGACATTGTGCAGCACGGGAGTCTCAACCTCCACAAAGCCCCTCGACCAGAAGAACTCGCGTATCTGGCGCTGAATCCGCGTGCGCAACATAAATCTGCGCCTCGAATCGTCGTTGACAATCAAATCGAGGTATCTTTGGCGGTATATCTGCTCGCTGTCGGTGAGTCCGTGCCATTTTTCAGGCAACGGGCGCAGGCTCTTTGCGAGTATCTTAAAGTCGTTTACGCGCACGGTTATCTCGCCGGTCTTTGTCTTAAAAAGTTTTCCCTTGGCGCCGATTATGTCGCCTATGTCGAGAAATTTTTTGAACCAGTCGTTGTAAACTCCTTCGGGGAGACCGTCGCGCGCGAAGTACAGCTGTATAACGCCGTCTCTATCCTTTATCTTCACAAAACTCGCTTTTCCCATGAGGCGGAAAACCATAACCCTTCCGGCAACGCTAACTTCGTGCTCCGAATTTTCGCCTTCGGGTGTGGATTCGTCGAACGACTCCACCGCCTCTTTTGACGTGTGGGTTTGTTTCCAATTCTGGCGGAAGGGATCGTACCCAAGCGCGCGCATTGCGTCGAGCTTGCCTTTTCTTACCGCAAACAAATCGTGCGAGTTGTCTTCTTTTGTATTTATTTCTTGGCTCATTATGCGAAAAATTATTTAGAGAGTCTTTCACATCGCTTCCGCATTCGCAACATTATTATTTGCGGCTGCGGCTGATATTTTACGCGCTCACGCCCTTTGCCCAGTTTATTTTAAAAATAAACTTTATATCCAAAAGATTTTCCCGCACTCCCACCCAAAAAAAATCTATTTTATGCCGCATAACAAAAAAGCTTTTGCGCGCTAAAAGCCCACCGTTTTGCAATAAAATAAAACTTTTAGGAAATCGGCAGAGAGATAGATTTTTTTGTCGCGCAAAACAAAAAGAAAATTTTTTCACCGCAAAGAACACTCATTCCCACAGCCGCCGCAGATTTACCCCGCGCGCAAGAACAACGCATTCACGCCAAGAATCGGCGGCGCGTTGAAAAACTCGCAAAAAACTGTGCAAAATTTTTTATAAAAAAGCGCAAGCCTCCCAATCGAAAGTAGATTCTACACAAATCCTCAAATCATTTCCCCACGCAGGAAAACTAAAAAAATCCGCCTGCACTCCAAATAAAGGCGGCATACGCTTTTTCTAATCCACCGCTTTTATTATTTTAATTTTATGCCGAACTCCCTTTTTTTTGAGCCGCGCTAAACTTTTTTAACACAAAAAAAAGCGCCGTCCCAAGAGTGGGACAAGCGCCTTGTAAAGCCGCATGCGTTCCCGCGCAAAGCGGCTGTTAAAGAATTTTATTAAAAGCCCTGCGCGAGCATCGCCGCGGCAACCTTCTTGAATCCGGCAATGTTGGCGCCGTTCATATAGTTTCCGGGCGTTCCGTATTCGGCTGCCGCTTCGAGGGCGTTCTTGTGGATGCTCCTCATGATGTTGTGGAGCTTTTCGTCAACCTCTTCGCGAGTCCAGCTCAAGCGTATAGCGTTCTGCGACATTTCAAGGCCGCTCGTCGCAACACCGCCCGCATTGGACGCCTTGCCGGGAGCGTAGAGAATGCCCGCCTGCATGTACGTTTCGATGGCTTCGGGGGTTGAAGGCATATTCGCGCCTTCGGAAACGCATATGCAGCCGTTTTCGATAAGAGCCTTTGCGTTGTCGCCGTCGATTTCGTTCTGGGTCGCGGACGGAAGAGCAATCTCGGCCTTCACCAATCCCCACGGACGTTTTCCTTCGTAGTACTTGGCGGTCGGGTATTTCTTGACGTATTCGCTCATGCGGCCTCTCTTGACGTTTTTAAGATCCATAACGTATGCGAGCTTTTCCGCGTCGAAGCCGTCGGGGTCGATAACCGTGCCGTTGGAGTCGGACATCGAAAGCGGTTTTGCGCCGAGCTGAATGAGCTTTTCGACAGTGTATTGCGCAACATTTCCGGAGCCGGATACGAGAACATTTTTGCCTTCGACCGAGTCGCCCTTTGTCGCGAGCATTTCCTGGGCGAAGTATACGTTGCCGTAGCCAGTCGCTTCGGGACGAATCAAGCTTCCGCCCCATTCGAGGCCCTTGCCCGTGAGAACGCTGTCATAAGAATTCTTGCAGCGCTTGTATTGTCCGAAGAGGTAGCCTATTTCGCGGCCGCCCACGCCGATGTCGCCGGCGGGAACGTCGGTATTGGGGCCGATGTGGCGATAGAGCTCGCGCATAAAGGAGTTGCAGAAGTTGCGGACTTCGTTGTCGCTTTTTCCCTTCGGGTCGAAGTCGGAACCGCCTTTGCCGCCGCCCATGGGCAGGGTCGTGAGGGAGTTCTTAAATACCTGTTCAAAACCGAGGAATTTGAGAATGCCGAGGTTTACAGACGGGTGGAAGCGCAGACCGCCCTTGTAGGGGCCTATGGCGCTATTGAATTGTACGCGGTAGCCTTGGTTTACATGTATCTCACCCTTGTCGTCCGCCCACGGAACTTGGAAGAGTATTACTCTTTCGGGAACGACCATTCTTTCGAGAATTTTATTCTGTTCGTAAACCGGATCGGCGTCGAGAACGGCAGTCAGAGACGAAAGAACTTCTTCCGCCGCTTGGAGGAATTCTTTTTCCCAGGGCTGCTTGGCTTTCAGTTCGCCGAGAACTTTTTGCACATACTTATTCATGATATATTTCCTTTTGGTTGACTTAAATAAAAAAACAATGCTGCAAAAATTGCAAAAAACTGCTTTTGCGTCAACAAACTTTCCTTAAAAACGGGCATTTATTACATTTTTGTACATTTTTCTGAGACTTATTTAAATCTTTTGGGCTAAAATTTTCAATAAAAGGCTAAAAAATACATTTTTGTACATTTTTCCCGCGTTTTAATTCGCAAAAAAGCCCAAATATCGCATGCAAAGCGCATAGCATCAGGGTGTTCAGGCCAGAATTGTCTTGACTAAATGTTATTAAAAATCGACAAATATTTATTACTATGTTAGCGCGACAAAGACAAAGACTCATTCTCAATATGCTCGAGAATTCCCCCAGCCTTAGAACTATCGAGCTTGCCAAATACTTTGACGTCACCGACGAAACCATACGCAGAGACCTCGAAACTCTCGACGCTGAAAACAAGCTTATCAGAACCCACGGCGGGGCGCTTAGAATCGAGAAGCGTTCGGCAGAGCTGCCCCTGCAAAAGCGCCTAAACGAAAACCGCGCCGCAAAACAGGAAATAGCAAAAAAAGCCATAGGGCTGGTATCGCCATCGGACACGATATTTCTCGATGCAAGCTCCACAGTGTTAACTTTTGCTGAATCGCTGCCAGACATAAAAATAACCGTCATAACAAACGCCCACGACTGCGTAGTTCCGCTTATGTCGAAGGACAATATCGACGTAATCACAACCGGCGGAAAGCTCGACAGGGTAAGCCACAGCTACTGCGGCATATCCGCCCTTTCGCTCATGAAGCGCTTCTCGATTGACAAGGCGTTCTTTTCATGCAACGGGCTGGATCTCGAGCGCGGCGCAAGCGAAGTAGCCGAAATACACGCAGAGTTCAAAGAAAATTCGCTGTCAATCTGCCGCGAAAAAATCCTCCTCTGCGACTCCTCAAAATTCGGCGTTCAGAGCCTGCGTTTTTTCTGCGACATAAACTCTATCGACACTGTAATAACCGATTCTGACGCCGACCCCGACTTTCTCGACAAGCTGCGCAAATCCGGAATCAACGTCATCTAATTGAAGCCTAAAAAACCTTTAAAATATGCGGCGCGCAGGCTCGAGCGCGCCGTTTTTTATCGCCCGATTTCCGCGCGCGGCAGACGACCGCCTAAAAACAATTTTTTCAATTAAGTTCAGCCGCCTATGTTTGCAAAAGCGGAGCGAATTTTCCATTTATTTTAATTTGCAAGAGCGCGAGGAAAATACATTGGCATTGCAAAACATATTGCGCGCAAATAGATTTTATCGGATCTTGCGTCAAAGCGCGCAGAAGTAAAAATTTTAGCGCAACTATGCAAAATGCAAAAGAGCCACCACTGTTAAAAAGCGCGCGCCCAAACTGAAATTCGAGCAGGCGTAAGCCGGCAGAGCCATTTCAGATTAAGCGCGAGGATATTTTTTAATCCGAAATCTCAAACAAAGCCGTGTCCGGAGAGGCGAAGTCGTATTCGAACGAATCGGCATTTTCAACAACAGTCTTACCGCTATACAACTCTTTTGCTATTCCGGCTTTCTTTGGCAGGTGCACTTTTTTGAGTCCGCCCTCCTTCACATGCACTGCAACAAGTTTTCCGTTTGAGTACACGGGCAAGGGCTCGTCCGTATATATATGGACACCGGCTTCGCGGGCCAATCTCATTATGGAATTCTTGTCAAAGTCCGTAATACTTCCGCCATATACGCTTTTCCAGCCGCCCATGTCCTTTTCGGACACACCTTTGGTCTTGTACTTAAAGCCCGTTAGCTTCTCGACATTTGCGGGGTCTGCGCGCGCGCCGTCCGACATTCCCGCGGCGTCCATAAACACGACAGTCCTACCCGAATTCATCACTCGATTTTCCAATATCTTCCGCTTTTCTGGGGTTATTGAATATCCCCACGGGAAGACTGCCATTTTATATTTTGAGAAATCCAGATTTTCAATGTCGTCGAAAAGAATATAATCAAACGGAGCTCCGCATGAATAAAGCGCTTTAATCATGCGCTCGATTTTCAAGGGATTTTTCATATAAAAAGCGCTGTCCGGATCGATTACCATTACTATCTCCGCGCGGTAGTCGAGCGGGGCGTCCTTGTACTTTTTCCATATTTCGTAGGATTTGCCTACGAGCTCCATTGTCTCGGGAGTCTTAAAAATCCCGCCCCACATGTCAAAGCACCAAAGGGAATTCCCCATTACCGCCGCCAAAGAAAACTCCCTCTTTAAAATCGCGTTTGTCTCGGCTTGGTTTTTTGCGCCCGATGCGTGTATTCCCCCTATTTGAACATATGGGGAAAGCTTACCGTTGTACGTGTGCGTTCTATGGTCTATTTCCTGAAACCAGTGCTTGCCGTAAAGGTCAACCGACTTCCGCGGCGACGATATTCCGCCGCCAAGCCCTATGTCGCGGTTAAAATATCCGCCGGGGCTGCCAACGAAGTCAACCGACTTCGACGCGAACGTTCTCGAATTGTCCAGCTTGCCGTACAGGCGCAATGGTATAAATCCGCAAAATGCGCCAACCTGCTTTTTATCGCCCACTATTTTTTTTTACCTCGCCGAGAAATTCATCGACTCCGTCGGAAATCAGCTCTTCGAGAAATCTCGAATACTCGGCTTCCGCGCGCTGGGTCTTAGGGTCGAAGTAATTTCCGTCGATTGCGGGGGAGTCCATGCGCTCGCGGCTGGGAACTTCCCACTTTGGAAAACCGTTTTTATTCAGCCATCTATACCATGCATTGCGCTTTGGGACATTCGCGTATCCCTGAGAGTTGCAGTACCATTCGCTCGTGCCACCGCCGGCCACTATGTACGACACTATCCTGTCTCCGTACTTTTCCTCCATGTGCAGCACGTAGGCGCGGAGCATTTTTTTTGTGATGTTTTTCCATTCCGGAATACACAGCGCATTTGAAATATGCTGGTAGCTGTCGCCGCCAAAACCATATTTCTTATCGAGCCTGCGGACGAGCCACAAGGGGCTGTTTATATCTACCATGCAAATGAAACGGGCGTTCGGGTTGGCTTTTAGGACGACGTCGAACTGCGCGTCAACATTTTCCCAAAGGTACGTTTCGTCCCACACCCAGAAGGGGGGGAAATTTACAATAGGGTTCCCCGAGGCTGTTAAAAGAGTTCGACGGCATAACGGCGTAAAGATTGACACCTATGTCGGCAAACTGCTTCATCGCCTCGGTTTCAGGCCAGAAAGAACGGTACGCAAAAAACTTTCCTGCAACGCCCGCGTGGGCGCACAGAGCCAAAACGGCTGAAAATAAAACTATTAAGAGTTTATTCACAGCAATTAAAATATTTTTAAATTTAGAGACTAACCTACGATTAAAAGAACGCGAAAGTTTTTTACTTGGAAAGATGCAGGAGGTCTTTTACCCGACGCAGACTTTGCGCGCAACATCAGAACAACCTCCCGACGAAACGGCAGACAGCGGCGCGCTATTTGCAGAGCCTTTTTATGTCGTCTTCAGCACCTTTAAAATGTTCAGATATTATTTTGGACCTAAGCTGAGAGTCGCCCCTATCGACTATGAATATTTTATCGGATTCGTTCCCGAGCACCTTGCGCATTTTATCGATTCCACCTTCTTCGTCCGCGAATACAGCGTCCTGCGGCTGCCATCTGTTAAAGAGCAGATATTGGTCCTTAAATACGTAAAAAGTATTCTCCGACATCTCCGCCGTGCAGTACTGGTTGCAATATGCGCTCGACCCCCAGAAGAAATTTTTATTTATCGACAGGCCTGTTATTGGTTTGCGCTCGTAAGAAAGCAATGCGGCATCGCGCGTCTCGGGGGTTGAGAATTCGTTTTCGCCCATTTCGAAGCACCTGTTTGAAGAAAATTCGCAGTCGGAATATTTTGCGGTTCCCTCTTTGGAGCGAATAAAATGCTCAAACGCCTGGCGGCAATGTATAAAAGTGTTGCCGATGAATTTCACGTTTTCGATAAGCATGTCGCCGTTTGCGATTCCCTGTATGGTCGAGCCGCAGTCGTATGTTCTCGACACCGTGCAGCCCTCCACAAGATTGTTTGAGCACGGCCGCTTGTCCGACACCCAAAACTCAAAGCCGTTTCCGAGGCGAACCCAATGGGCATACCCAAGCTGGACAGACCCGCCTATTATATCTACGCGCATATTTTTAAATTTGCAGTTCCATGCCCTCGCAATGCCGTGGACGCCAAACCCCGTCACCGCAACGGAGTCCACTTCGCAGTTCTCGAGGTTTGTGACGCCCGTGCCGTATGTTGAGAATGCAATCTTCGCCCCTCCCGACGAAGGATTGCCTTTTGAGCGGAAGTAAAGATAGCGGAAATTTTCCTTCTTATCTTGAACATTTACGCGGTTGACATCTCCCGATACCCAGAAGTCGCCGTATGAGTTCAGCTGGTTGTACCTGCATACGAGGTGCCCATAAAGCTTGTCGGAAGACATATCGTAAACGGCTCCAATATTATTGGCTTTTCCCTCCGCAAAATAACCGTCAAAATTCTCTGGTTTTGTGAGGTCTATGCGCCATACATCGTTTGGCTGGCGCTCCCATGCGTCGGGATTTTTTACGATTTTAAAGCCGCTTATGACAGGCATTGGGCCTTCGCCGTACGCGGATATTTTGCAGTTTTTAAACTTGGTAATGGGCCCGTAAAAAACGTCACCGCGCTTTAAGTATATCTCGGAATTTTCCTTTGGGGCGGCGGCGATAGTTTTTAGCGGCGCCGCCTGCGAACCATCGTTAGAGTCATCGCCGCCCGATGAGGATATATAGTACGCTCTCCCGAAAGCTGCGGCCGAAAGAATGGACAAAAACGCGAATGCAAATAATTTTCTCATATATAAATCCCCCTAAGTATTTTATGCTAAGAACTTTTTTAGGTTAACATATACGCGCTTATTGTGGAAGTAAAAAAGTTCCGCAAAAACAATAAACTTTCCATGTAAAAAGGCGCAATCACTGTATTTTTACATGCCGTTATGCACGTAGAATTTTTATTGTGTCCGGCAAAAACTTTTGCGCTGTGTAGGGCGCGCAAATTTACAATATAAACATTCAGCTTGGCATACCGACTTCTATAAAGAGATTTTTTATCCGCAAGCCTCGATATCATTTCAAGAGTTCCCCCATAAGAAAATTCCGCGAGGAAAAATACCGGTATTTTTAGAGGCGTTAACAAAAATTCCCGCGCTTTTATATACATCATTGGAAGAAAAATATTGACCGCAAAAAGTTAGTGCGTTAACTCTAAGGAAAGAAACGAACAATATTCATAAATGCAATGAAAAGAATCATACTCATATTTTGCACATGCGCCCTTTGCGTTGTGGCGTCGGCAGAACCCAAAAGCACGGTAGAACGAAGAAAGCCGCTGACTGCAAATGTCGGGATAGTCGGCGTCGGGCTCGATACATATTGGAAACAATTTGAAGGCCTTAAAGACGTAATGCTCAAAAAACTCGATACGTTTGAAAATAAAGTCAAATCCAACGGCGTAAAAACATTTTCTTTCGGGCTTGTCGATAACGCTGAAAGCGCGCGCAAGACACTCGACGAAATCAAGCGGTCGAACCTCGACCTTCTCTTTGTCGATATGGTGACTTACGCAACCTCGGCGACTTTCGCGGCAATGGCAAAAGAACTTACCATTCCGATAGTTTTGGTGGCCCTGCAGCCGCAAAGCGCAATGCCGTACGAAAAAGCAACTACATTTATACAGCTGTGCAACGACGATTTGTGCGCAGTTCCTGAATTTGCGGACGTCGCCGTGCGCATGGGAAACCCCGTGGACGATATTATAATAGGAATGCGCGAGGGCGATAAACTCGCAGACGCGGAAATTTCGAAATGGTGCTCGGTTGCAAAGGTTTTGCACGACTTGCGCTATGCCCGCATAGGGTTAATGGGTCACGTATTGGAAGCGATGTACGATATGCAGACCGACCCAACAGCAGTCGCCGCCACATTCGGCTGCCATGTCGCAGTTTGCGAGCCCGACGAAATTTTAAAGCATTATCTCGCCGACGATAAAGACGCAGTCGAAGCTATGAAAAAGCGGATTCTCTCATTTTTCGACACCCCGGATCCCGTATCAGACCCAATCACCCAAAAGCTTACAGACAAGGATCTCGATGTCGCGGCGAGGGCGGCTGTTGCCCTTGAAAAGTTCGCGGCCGACAGGAAGCTCGACGGGCTCGCATACTATTACGAAGCCCTTCCCGGCTCCAAAATGCGCGAGCTCGTCACAAACCTGATAGTGGGCAATTCGCTTCTCACCGCCGCCGGATTCCCAATGTGCGGAGAATTTGACATCAAAAATTGCATTGCAATGATGATAATGGACAGGCTCGAAATAGGCGGAAGCTTTGCCGAATTTCACCCGATAGACTTCAACAAAGGGACAGTTCTTGTCGGGCATGACGGCCCCCACCATCTAAATATTGCCGACGGCAAGCCCGTGTTGAGGTCATTAAAAAAATACCACGGCAAGCCCGGAGCGGGCGCGGGAGTTGAGTTCAAGATTAAGGAAGGGCCCATTACCATACTCTCAATAGGCGTAAAAGCCGACGGAAAATTTAAATTTATAGTGGCTGAAGGAGAGTCTGTTGCGGGAGCCATTCCGCCCACGGGGAATACAAACACCCACGCTAAGTTTAAGCCTGATATTCGCACATTCTTGCGGAGCTGGTGCATGGAAGGGCCAACCCACCACTTTGCACTCGGTATTGGGCACCACGCTGATGAGATACAAAAAATCGCAAAGGTGTTAAATATCGAATGCGTAAATGTCACGGCCGGCAAATAGTCCCAAGGCCTGAATTTAAGCGGTTTGCAAAAAAAAGAAATTTTTAGTTTATTCTGTATGCACTTGTAAGCAACAAGCGAACTGGCACTGCAAAAATAAAAGCCTTCCGATTTCATTCGGAGGGCTTTTTTGTACTTCATTAAGATTATCTGCAAGCATGGGCACTATCAATTCTATGCAATGTAAATTGGCTTTTACTTGGCGCTAAACGGCGCAGAGCTGTGTATTTTCAGTATATTGACGCCTTCTGCAAAGCCATATAATATTATCTTATAAAGCCTGAAATTAGAAATATCTTGTTTTATTAGCGATTTTACGAACAGCTTAGTATATTTTTAATCTGCATACGCAACAGATATTGCCTCGGCGAAAACGCAAGACGCGCATATTTTTTATGCGTATCATCTGCCGCATTTATTATGTTGAGTCAGGACGTAAATTTTCTTTTCTCTTTTAGAAAATTACAGTTCTAATGAAATAATATCACCATAGACTATGTATGATTCATATCGGTCAGGAAATATAAAATGTCGCGTTCAAAAAACGTGCGGAGCAAGCCTCGTCGTCTCGGAAATAAAATAATAGTTTTTGCGAAGCAAAGAATGTTTGCAGCTTTATCGAAGCAATTAATATCTTAGAGCATGACTGTTTGGGAAGGACTGAATTTTTTGTATAGGTAATTTTTTTTGTTTAATTTAAACATAAAAGTTTACAGCAAGTTCTAATAGTTTCTTCCACCCCTGCGCGAACTCTTTGAAACTAAATATTCCCATTAAGTTTGAAAAGAAACGTGCAATTATAACTCCACAAAGCGGGCTTGGCAGAATATCCACGCCCATAAATGAACTAATCAATAATAAAAATTTTTAAACGGAGGATAAACATCTTTATTATTTTAACTGCCTGCCGCATTGGCACTTAGCATAAAATATAAAATTATTTCTAAGAAAAAGAGAATAATTCAATCAATCTACCGACGATTTTCCCTATAAGCAAGAAGCTTTATTCCTGAAAAAACTCATCAAATGCAAAAATAAAATATAGTTTAAAAGTAAACTAAAAAGCGAATTGTAAAAGATGTATTATGCTTTCCAAGAATCAAAAAATAAATGAGTCAAACCATTAGAATCTTCCGATTTATCGTAGAAATATAAATTGCTTAAAATCACGCCCTATTTTTATTAAGCTGAGAAAATATTTTTTATAAAAGCTGGAATACAGACCCATATAGGCAAAAAAATAATAGAATAAGCCCAAGAATATAGGTACATCTTACTACGCGTCTGTTTTTACAAAAAAACCCGATAAAACGGGCAATTTTAATCTATTTTTTTAACCTTAGGCACCCCTTTTTAGCAAAAAAAAGCGCCCGTTTAAACGGGCACTTTAAAGAGGTTTATTATACTGGATTAGCGAGTGACAGTTTCAGTAGCTTCGTCTTCAAGTACGCGATGTACAGCACCACCAGGAGAAACTATGACAGGATTCTGGTAGACGCTTCCGGGACGCATATCCTGGAACTGTTCGCGGCCAACGCTGCCTCCGGGGGAGATTCTGTTCGCAGTGACGAATATCAACAGATTCCTCTTCTGGCGGGATTCACCCTTCGAGCGGAAGAGTCTGCCAATCCACGGGATATCGGAGAGAATCGGAACGCTGTCGTTGATTGTGCGGACTTCTTCACGAGTCAAACCGCCCATTACAACCGTCGCGCCGTCGAATACCGTCACAGTAGTCTTAACTTCTCTGACCGAGAACACCGGCTGAATGAATCCGGAGGGAACCGTCACGGTTGTTCCGGAAGATATAGCGACCGCAACGCCGCCGTATTCCATGAACCCTTCAAATTCCGTTACATTCGGATTGAGTACGAGGTTGATGCTATCGTCTTCTTCAACATTCGGGGTTACTTCCATCGACACACCAACGTCAACCGAAGTGAAGTCCTGAGGAGTACCGGGGGTGATAGTTACACCAGCGGAAGAAGTTTGAGTGTCACCGACGCTGACTGACGAAGAACCTACGTTAGATTGAACGTCGCCCCATGATTCCGGATAACGCATACGTTGCGAAACCGTTATCGAAGCAGTGCTGCCGGATATAACCGTCACCTTCGGAGCGCAGAGCAGGTCTGAACCCTGGCGCTGTTCGAGAGCATTGACTATCAAACTTACATCATAGCCGTTTATAACACCAAGAACTGTGTTGGCAGCCTGAGCCGCGCCGGAAGCCATATTTATAGTTGAAGGCAAAATCGGAACAACAGGTTCGACAGTGTACGGATTCGGAACGTCTGGTGTCGCCTCAAGGGCGGGCTTCAAGATTGTTATCGGAGTAGATCCGGCACTCGCGCTTGTTATAGAGTCGGCAAGCGTACGATTGTTATATGTGCTTATCAGACCGGTTGTGTTTCTTCCAACTGTGGAGAACAGAGTGCTGTAAGAGCCATCAGCATTCTTCCTGGAAACATTCCAGTTGAATCCGAGTTCCTTCAAGACGCCCTGGTTGACTTCCATAAATTTGGCTTCGATTTCAACCTGCTTGGTTTCGCTATAACGCAAGAGAATGTTGCGAACCTTATCGAGGTTGCGGCGAGTATTCGTGACCCAAAGTTTTGAACCGTCAAACGCGACAGTCGCTCCGGGACCAAACTCTACACCGGCTTTAACGAGGAAGTTTTTGATAGCCTCTTCCTTGCCGTCGCCAGCGCCAGCTGCAGCACCACCGCCGCCGCCGCCGAACGGATTGTCCGAATCGCCGGACTCGCCAACCGCAGCCTTGAAGCCTATCATGCGCATAACAGTCGAAGTCGGGAGCGGGAAGTCGAGAGTGTCCATCGAAGCGACACTGTTATCCATTGCCTTGCGGACTACGATTGTATCCTTTTCAATATCGTATTGGAAACCGGCCTGCTGGGTGACCCAGTCGAGTATTTGACCGAGGGAAAGATCGCGGAGTGTGAGAACTACCGGCTTTGCTTCGGAAGCGTTATCGCCGAAAAGAACTATGTTAACACCCTTCTTCGCGTCGTTCGACTTATCGTATTCAACCGACAATATAGAGAGAGTGTTTATCGCTTGGGCGAGTGTCACGCCCGGAGCGGGGAAGCTCACGTTCGGGATGATGATTTCGGCGAGTTTTTTGTCGATGACGGAATCGGCTCTCGCGCCGCCTCTATCGACTGTCGTGCCGGTGTAAACTTGCGGGCGCTGCCACGCCTTGCTTACTTCGTCCATCATCGCTTCGCGGGTTGCCAGATAAGTCAAGCGGCCGCGGTCGGCAAGCTTTTCAGAAATCAAACGCTGATACGCTTTCGCCTGTATATTGTCGGCGTCAAGCGTTTCAATCTGGCGGAAAGTCGCACGCGCTCCCTGATAGTCGCCATACAGATATTGCCTGCGCCCTTTTTCCAAAAGGTTTTCAATCTTGTTCTGGCGAGTGGCGTAATCCGGGCTTATATCGGATATCGAATTGTTGTAAGGATTGGCTGTGAATTCTTCAACCTCTTCTACAAACGCGTTGCCGGCGTCCTTGCTTTCTTCAGCAGCGGCGTACTCGGCGGCAAAAGACTTTGCAGCGGCTGTGTCTCTTTCAGACATTGCAATCTTCGCGCGGGACTTCGCCATTGCAGCCTTCGCCCTATTGAGCTCTGAACGAGCCTCGTCGGCTATCGGGGAATAGGATTCTTCAGGGAGTTTTTCCTGGGCAAATGACAATTTCTTAGCGGCTTCATCCCAGTTGCCGTCGTCCATGAGATCGTACGCTTCGTCAATCAAATCAAATGCCGCTATAACTTGCAGCTGCTGTTTGCGCAGAGCGTCGGACATTGCAGCATCGACGGGCTCGACTTTTGCTTCGCCTTCCGCAGCTTCGGCATCCTTAGCGGCTGCTTCTTCTTGCGCGGCTTTTGTACCAACAAGCACAGGTGTTTCGCCTTTTGCCTGACGCTCTATGTCTTTATTCACGTCGGCAAGCATACGCTGTACGCCTTCGTCATTGGGCGCAATCTTCAATAACTCTTCAAGCGATTGCTTGGAAGATTTAAGATCGCCCGCGTCACGCGCCTGTACGGCCGCAACCATAAGACGGATTTTCTCTTGGGTCTGGTCCGGCTTGGCATAGCTAAAGCTTGCCGTCACGGCGGAAGCTAATATCGCCGCGACAAATGCCGCTTTTCGTTGGGTTGTCTTTATTTTCATATTCGCTGTATTTATAATTTGTTAAATGGACGTTAACACTTTTTGGGGTTTTTTAAAGAATTATTTTCAATTATTTGACGGGTGTCACTCCCGCCGCGCTTAGGTTCATTGTTTGTGGTTCGATATCGGCATTGTCCGGAATCATCTCAATTACGGCATTGCCTTTATCAAAATCTATCGACTTCACCTTGTATGTAGCTGTCCCAATCTTGCGCGATTCGCCTGGCGCCTTGACATGCCATACACTGCCGTCGGGAGCAGAGAACGATATTCTCCTGCGGTCGTCTATGACGGTCTCCTTATTGGAGTAAATCGTCACGTCCTTCCCAAGGGATTTATCGTACAACACTACGGTCACAATGTCCGATATTGTATTGTTTTTATCGTTCTTAACCCGTTTTATCTCGAATTTCTTGGGAGTCAGCCCGAGGTTGATTTTTTTGCCGGTTGACGGAGCAGACGCAATTATCTCCTCATTCAATTTACCTATGAATGATAGGTTCGTAGCCGTATTCTCAAACTGGATTATCGGCTCCGCTTTTGTCCCAAAATATCCGAGGTATTTTATCGGATACGGCTCGTTGGATACGCCTACATACTTCAATGCAAACGACTGCCTCGCGACCTCCTTGTAATAAGGCGACTCGGTCATGAAGTTTCCCTTCTTGTCAACCCATATCTGGGGCGGCGTAAATACTTGGAAGAACCATTTTCCGGCTTCGTCTTGCGCCCTGACTTCGGGCCATTCTATCGACGTCACTTTCAATTCGGGCACTATTATCTTCTTCCACGGTATGCCGGCGGGCAATTTCTTTTCTAATGTTTGCACGCGCGCTTCCAATAGTTCGCCCTTCGGTTCGTTCATAAAATAATATCCGCAAGACAAACCCGCCACTATCACGGCGATTACAAAAAATATCTTATCGTAGTATTTCATTTCTGTGCCGCTTCTTTATTGTTTCTTTGGTTTTGTGGCCGCCTTTGCCTTTTTATCGGCTGCGCCATTCTTGTCGGCGTCCTTTTTATCACCTGGCTTTGCCGCGTCTTTGACCACTTCTACGTATTCTATCACCACTGTGAATTCCGAAATGTTGTCCGTCACAACAGGAACTTTATTTTCGTCTATCACCGGCGCGGCAGGCGCTTCACCGCCATCTTCGGAACCTGTCGATGCAAACGCATCGGCCGCATCAGACGTTTCCTCGGCAAGGGCCTCCTCAGGGTTCGCCATCATTATTAGCGACGTATCTGCGGGTTTCACATCTATGCTCCTTACAACGAGCATTGCGTCGAAATCCTTCAACTGGTTCAAGAACCTGCGGAGCACATCAGTATGCCCGGTAAACACAAACCTGTATGCCAGAGTGTTCAAACTGCCGGGCTTGCGGGCGGTTATATTTTCGTCTATCTTAAAGTTGTCGCCCCTCAGCGCAGCCGACGACTTCGATCGCGCAGACGCCCTTACTCGGCGCGTCTTTTTTTCCTCTTTTATCCCTTCCTCAGGCAGTATCTCGCGCTGGACGTTCAATATCGCCATGGGGGATTCTTTAGATTTGCAATTGAAAAGTTTCTGGTTGATGTAGTCCAAAACGCAAACCTGTTTCCATATCGCTGGCATCGCCTCGTCTTTCGGAGAGTCGGCGGTCGGCGCCACGTACTTTTTGTACCCAAAGTCCATTTCATCGGGTACGTATATGTCGCGCTTTTTCGCCTCGGCGCGCCATGAGTTTACCATACCGCGCAACTGCTCGCGCAACTGGAACCCTTCTTCGGCCGTAAGAGGCTTGAATATATGCTCGCTCTCGCGGGTCAAGTCCTTCTCCAAGTCGGCAAGGTGCTTTTCAAGCTCCTTTATGTTCTTCGCGGAAGCGTCTATCGAGGGCTGGGTCGGGTCTGTCGCAAGCACATCGTCGTACTGCCTCATCACGCTATTCAGCTTCCCAAGCGACGCCGTATCGTTATTATAAAGCATTACATCGTACGCAGCGCCGGCTATAAACAGCGCTATCAATACGAACATTGCTATAAAAAATATAGGGTATTTCTTAAAGTATTTCATCAGACAAATTCTTTGACCGTTATATCGGCTTGTCGGGGTTTACAACAAGAGTAAAGTCAAACTTCAAAATGCGGGGATTCGACGGGTCGGTCCTCACATTCTCAAACGACTTCAAAAATTCGGAACTTACAAAGGAATTCAGCAGCTTTGTTATTCTGTCTATTGCCTTCTGCGTATCGTACGCCTCCAAATTTTCCGGATCCACGTCTCTTATCAAAAGCCTTCCCGTCAACTCGAGCTTGTACTCCTGCACGCCGTTCTTTACTGCGCGGTGCACTCTCAGATTGTCGAGCCAGACGTCCTTTTGCTCCATCAGACGCTTCTCTATATCTATAAACAGATTTATCCAGTTAGATTTCGATTTCGCCAAACCTTCCAAACCGTTTATTTTTGCCTCCAAAGAATTCGCAGTCTCGCCGTTCTTCTTGAACTCCGCAGCCCTGTCCTCTATCGGGAGCATCATCGACTGGAATTTGGCGGTAGCTTCAGTCTTCTCGCTTATCGATTTTGTAAATAAGAACATTGGCGGCAATGTTGCGGCCACCAATATCGCCGCACCCAACACCATCAGCGGCCTCGTCTTTGCGAATGCCGTTTCTTCAACAATGTGCTTGGGCAGCAGATTTACGCTCATCAAGCCGGGAATTACCAGCCTTGCAGCCTCGCCGATTATTTCGCTCACCTGCGACGCGCAGCTCGACAACAATTCCTGGTTTACACGCGGACTCACCGATACATTCGCCAGAGCGTCAAAGTATTCCACGCTCATCTTCTGGTCTTCCGCCAAAAATTCGGCAAACCCGGGCAAGAGCGACCCGCGGCCGCACAAATATATTTTCTTCGGGGCTTCGACGCGCGAAGTACGTCTGTAATTTACTATAGAGCGCTTTATCTCAACACCTATCCTGCGCATCACGGACGTCGCCGCATTTGTAAAGTGCTCCGCTCCCGCATTCGAGGAAAGCGACGCATTCGCAAAAAATCCGCGCTTCAGCTCCTCGGCTGTCACAAAGTCGCGCCCGAGCGAATCGGCAACTGCCTGCGTTATCGAATTTCCTCCAACAGGTATGCTTCGCACGAAAACTCCGTCCTCGCGCGCTATCATCAAATTCGTAAAGCGCGACCCTACATTTAGGAGAATTACGTCGTTTTCAAGCCCGCAATACTTCCACGCGTTGTAGTCGAGTATTGAGGACGCCTCTATCGACTCTGGTATTACGCCGGCTTGCGAAAGCGCCATGCAAAAATCGTCCGCAGCCGTCGATTTCATCGAGGTCAGGAATATTTCCGTTTCGACTCCGTCGTCGGATATTATTTCGTAATCCCACGAAACCTCGTTTATCGGGTACGGAATATTCTTTTCCGCCTCAAATTGTATAACCTCGGCCCTGCGGGCTTCGTCTACATGGGGTATTTTTATTGTCTTTGTGAGCAGGAGCATCGACGGCGCTATTACTGTCGCCTTACCTGATACTCTCATCATCTTTAGCGTCGCCGCAAGTTCCGATAGCCATTCTTCCTGGTTGGAATAGTCGTATTTCAGTTCTTGCACCTGAAAACTTTCCAAAACAAGACGGCCGGCGGATACTCCAAACTCCGACGCGCTAACGTGGGTTGCTCCGCAGTTTATTATAAGCTTGCTTTTAGAACTCATTTCTGAATGTGAACGGGGGTAAAATAAAAATTCGGAATGAAAATAAATCTAATACCTTTTCAGCCGCTTAGTAAAGCATTTTTTGCATTTACTTCGCACAAATTGCACCGCGCGCATGCAACGCGCTCTGCCGCACATTGTTGCGCGCTGTACCTCGGCCCTATTTTGTCGTAATGTAATTCGGCACCAACTGCGATTTACCATACTCGTACAACTTTACGTTGAACGGGCACTCAGGCAAAGACATCAGCACGCCGTCGTTTACCTTGGCCGATTTCTCCACCAATTTCATAAACGATTCGTACACCGCTTTCGGATCATCATTCTTGTAAATGTTCCTCGAAAGCATTGTCTTTATGTTTTGCTTCGTCAATTCTATCGGCGTACCGTTTATCGACACCTCTATCTTCCACGCAAACGGATCCGCCGCAAGCCTGTATATTTCGTACGCCTCGGAAGGAATATAGAACACTACCGGCGTCTTCTTGTTTATTTCCAAGGCGAACAACTTCGCCTTTGAGCGCAATACAATAAGGCTGTCCAGCGAACGCTTGTCGGTCGCCATCTGATCCTTATACACCAATATCAAATCGACGTCCACATTGCGAATCCACTTTTGGTTGTTCGCCTTGTTGTCGGGATTTTCCTTCGCAAACAACGGAATCTCTATGCGGGTCCACTGCCCGCTTGAACTCGGCACTGCGCCGGGCTGCAAGCGTTTTGCGTCGAGCTTAGAATGTTGGATTATTATGGGGTCTTCTTTGGAAGGAGCCGCAAAGGCTGCCGCTGCAAAAGCTAATGCTACAAATGATAGTAATACATGTTTCATGGACTTCATAAGGTTTATTGAAGCGGCAAGGCGGAAAATTTCAAGCTTTTTTTAGGCTGTTTTGCAATCCACGGTAAATCGCCCATCCAATGTTTTGGCAGAATATGCGCACAGAGAACCAAGTATTCTAACCCAACTATATTCACGTTCCCAAACATACTCTAAAAAATCTCACATATATATAACCGAGGGGAAAAATTTTCTTTCACTACAAAGATTTTTTACTCCCGCCAACAAAAAACTCCGTGTTGCTCCCACTGTTTATTATCCATGGCTATGCCAATCCAAGAAAAAATATTTTTCTCAATGCGCCGCATTCCGCATACCTTTTAAAAACTTTAAAGCATTAAGAAATCCGCCCATCTGCTCAAATACAACTTTCCAGCCATTTCATTTAAGGCGCGGGAAATTGTTTATTGCCCATTTCAATAAAATTCTTAAACCCCGCCTCAGTCTATTTTCTATTCAGAAAAATTTAAAGCACCTCAAAAAAATACCAACTTCGGAAATAATTTTAGGACTAAAAATCTTCCACGCCCCGCTGTTTAATATTAGCGAGATTCCGCCCTTCTTATGGAAACCGCCGCCGCAACGCAGGCTAAAACTAAAAATATTAAGCGGCAAGATTCGCATACGCGCGCATAAATCCGCGCACTCTCGCAAAACATGCCGCCCCAATCTGCAATATCAAAGGCGGCTTAGCTAAAAGCCAACCCGCCCGCAAAACATTTTAAAAATTTTACCCGCATTAAAAAATCAATGCAGTTTCTTTTCCCTCAATCCGCCGGCTAAATCGCGCACTATCTCCATTCTCGACGCAAAATCTCCGCCTTCCGGAAACACGATTTTTTGAAACCCGCACTCCTCGTGGTATATCCTCAATACATCGCCTTCGCAATTTGCGGCATACGCACTCTGGCAACCGCCGCCAAGCGACTTCAAGAACTCCCGCTCAAGCGCGAACGCCATGTTCGTCTGCGAATCGGTAATCGGACGGTAAATTTCGGCATACTCTGCGCGGCATTGAAGCGCTATTATTCCCTGCCCCACCGCAGGAACGCATACGTCAAGCTTTATCGGCTTAAATTCCAACCCCTCGTAAGACTCGATTCCAAGCCTTTCAAGACCGGCGAGGGAAAGCACCGAAGCGTCGGCAAAACCTCCGGCAAGTTTTTTAAGGCGCGTATGCACGTTTCCCCTAAACTCGGTCCAGACTGCCTGTGGAAAAATTTTTTTTAGCTGCGCCCGGCGGCGCGGACTTCCAGAGGCTATCAGTTCAGGAACCTGTACCCCTGAACGGAGAATCAAGACATCGGCGCAACCGTCGCGCGGCATACAACCTGCCAATACCAGCCCTTCTGGAGTTTCCGTGGGGAGATCTTTCGCGCTGTGGACGGCAACATCGGCCTCGCCCGAAAGTAGAGATTCTTCTATTTCTTTTGTGAAAAGCCCCTTTCCGCCGTACCTTTCAAGAGACCAATCTTGGCGCTTGTCGCCGGAAGTTTTTACCTCAACTATTTCAAACTCCGCCCCTGGAATGCGGGAGCCTATATATTTGGCGGCCATGTGCGCTTGCGCCATTGCCAGCGGACTTGAACGTGTTGCGAGCCTTATTTTCTTCATTCAATATATATTTTTCGGCGGGAATTTATAGAATCCGCACAGTTCTTAAATAAACCCGCGGCGCACTGTCTTATTTGCGCGCCTTGGATTCTGGCATTAAAAAAAAAGACCCGGTCGATTTCGCAACCGAGTCCTTTGATTAAATAGAATCGCTATTTTTTCGCCTTCTTAGCGGGAGCCTTCGCAGGCGCCTTGGGCGCTTCCACAACAGCGGAATAGGAGGCTTGTGCGCCCTTGATATTCTGCTTTGCAGCCCACGGCATTAGCGCGCGCAGACGCTGGCCGACTTTTTCTATCGGGTGCTTTTCGCCTTCAGCAAGGAGTTTGTTGTACTTTTTGAGGCCGCTCTTGTATTCGGCAACCCATTCTTTCACAAACTTGCCGGACTGGATTTCTTTGAGGATTTTTTCCATTTCCTTCTTTGTCTTGTCGGTGATTACGCGCGGACCGCGGGTGACATCACCGTACTTTGCAGTTTCGGATATGGAGAACCTCATGCCGGCTATGCCGCTTTGGTTTATGAGGTCAACGATAAGTTTGAGCTCGTGGCAGCATTCAAAATATGCCATTTCGGGTTTGTATCCGGCTTTAACGAGAGTTTCAAAACCGGCTTGGATTAGCGCGCTCACGCCGCCGCAGAGAACCGCCTGTTCGCCGAAGAGGTCTGTTTCCATTTCTTCTTTGAAAGTGGTTTCGATTACTCCCGCGCGGGTTGCGCCTATGCCGTCAGCCCATGCCAAGGCGATTGCCTTTGCGTCTTTTCCGCCCTGCGCAACAGCGATGAGGGCGGGTACGCCCTTGTTTTCGAGGTATTGCGAACGAACAGTGTGGCCGGGGCCCTTGGGGGCAACCATAATTACATTTATGCCGGCAGGCACTTTAATGAGGCCGGAGTGGATTGAGAGCCCGTGCAAGAACACGAGAGTCTTGCCCTTTGTGAGATTCGGCGCGATTTCCTTTTCATAGAGATCGGCTTGAATCATGTCCGGTACGGCAATCATTATGATGTCGGCGGCCTTGACTGCTTCGGCTGTGGGGAGAACCTTGAAGCCTTGCTTCTTGGCCACCTCTATCGACTTGCTCTTGGGATAGAGCCCTACGATTACATTGTAACCGCTGTCCTTGAGGTTGAGCGCATGCGCGTGCCCCTGGGAACCATAGCCGATTACGGCGAGCGTTTTATTTTTAAGGATGTTTTTATTAGCGTCCTTTTCCTTATATACCTTAGCTGGTGCCATATTTTTTTCCTGTTAAAAAATTTAGTTAAAGAAATATGATGCTTAAAAAATAAATTGCAACTATTTTATGACACTTCCTTAACACTCAAAAACTTTGTATTTTTGCAGGCGCCCGATAAGCCTCCATCTCCCTAAAATAAACACTTTGCAGACATTCCATTGCAAAAAAATTCAAAGCGATTCTCCGCGTATTTTATTTCTTTTGCGATTTTTTTAAGCGGAAAAATACGCGATAAAATATTGGAATCATCTTGCATTCAGTGCTTCTTTATTTGGATTCTTTCTGTGCAACCAACGTATCTTAGATTGCATTTTTTTCGCATATAAAAAATTTTATACTAAAAAACTATAAAAAAGATTTTTTTAGAATTCTACGGTTCGATTACCGAATAGGCTATCTAAAAAAAAGGCCGCCAAGATAATTGGCGACCTCTAAATTTACATCTGCGGGAAACAACCCCGCTTCAGGCATCAATGAATGGATTATACAAGCTTGTATTTTCCGGGAACGGGAACCGATACCGGATTCTTCAAGCTCAGATCCTGCGTCTTGCCCATCAAATCGACATTCTTGGGAACTATGTCTTCCGTGGACTTTTTGACCATCCATTCGTACTTGAACCTCTTTCCGGAGAAAGCGCTCATTCTTCCGGCGATAGCGGCCATATTGGAATTCATGAGGTTCTTTAGCTCGTTTACCCTCTTGCCGCTGCGTATTGCAGAAAGCAGATATTTGTGTTCGGCAATATAGGGGTCGAGCTCGAGCTTTGCGGGAGCGTATATCGTCTTACCCTTGAGGTCGGTCAGGCGCAATCCCTGGAATATGCCCTTAGAACCAACGATTCTCTCGCTGACGTTCGGGGACGTATTCGGATCCTGATGGCAATAGCTTTCCATGCGAAGGCCGTTGCCCATATCAAAGTCGATTGCGAAGTGCGAGAATCTGTCGCCAAAGCGCGGGCAAGGCAAGTCAGTGCTTCTGCCGCCGAGAGCTGTCGTCACTTCGATTGGGAGGCGGTCGTCGCCAAACGCCCACATCAATACGTCGATGTTATGGACGTGCTGCTCGACAATATGGTCGCCGGAAACCCAGATGAAGCTCCACCAGTTGCGTATCTGGTATTCGAGCGTGTCCTCTGTTCCCTCCTTGCCGCCGCCCCAAGGGCCTCCTTCGGCAGAACCGCCAATATAGCCGCCGTTGTTCCAATAGCACTGTCCGGCTAGGAGTTCGCCTATTTCGCCGTCCTGCATGCGCTTTACCAAGTCTTGGTAGCGGTTGTCGTAGCGGCGCTGGTTGCCGCATACAACGCAAAGACCCTTCTTTTCCGCCTCCTTGGCGAGCTCGTACATCTTGCGGCCCTGGATTACGTCCACAGCGCCCGGCTTTTCGAGGAAGGCGTGCTTCCCGGCTGCAACTATCTTTTCATAGTGGGGGGTGCGGAATACCGGCGGGGTTGCGTCGATAACCAAATCAACATCCTCTGCGAGAACTTGGTCAATATTATCCCAACCTACAAATTTCTTTACTTTTGAAGTGTCGATTATCTCGGAGGCCTTCGCTTCGCCGACAGTCTTTTTGGCAAATTCATAAATCTTGTTAGCGGCTCTGTCGGGCCTTCCGTTGAATAGGTCGCCAAGAGCAACGAATTTTACATTGGGGTCGGCTGCAATCATATTGCATGCAGCTCCCGTTCCGCGGCCACCGCAGCCTACGAGCGCCACTTTGACTCTGTCGCTGCCTTTAACCTGCGCAAAACTAAAACGGGGCAATGCCGCCGCTGCTCCTATTACTGCACTATTTTTTACAAAACTTCTTCTATCCATATTATTATAATTGTTGAATTGACGTTGTCCTGCGACGTTAAATGACAAACCCCCATCACCCGGGATATGCGTACCGCCGTTGAACTCTACAAATATCTTAACGTTTTATTAATTAGTCAACCATTTTTATCTGCTAAAAACGGGATACTACTTCTTTCTCTTAAAAATTGCGCGCGCCTGAAAAATCATAAAAGGTCTTTCCGAGGACTCTCCAAAAACGCGGACATCGAATATTGCGCCCTTCTCGTCAGAGAACGTGCATTTTGCCTCCGCAGTGATTTCCGCGCCGGCCGGGCATGGGCTTATGTAGTTTACAGAGGCGCTCGCGCTGACTGCCGAGCGTTCGTCGGTATTGGAGGCTAACGCAAGCGCAAAATCCGCCATTGAGAACAAATATCCGCCGTGCGCTATTCCAAGCCCGTTCAGAAATTCCGGCTTCACCCTGCCCTTTACGCGCGAATATCCAAAGCGGCTTTCCAAAACCTCAAATTCAAGTTTCTTTGCAAAAGAGTCGTTGTCTGTACTTGGCATATGTAAAATAACTTCTCCCATCGGCGCTAAATCGCAAGACAAATATATAGCCCTGCTTCATATAAAATTTTTATTTTTCGCTCCACTATTTAATCTCGATGCGGCGCGAATTTATTATCGTAAAAATATTTTTATTGTAAAAGTCAGCGGCTACATCGCATTTCTATTTGATTTCTTTAATGCCAAATCGAAAAAAAAAATGTGCCCGCATAAAAATCCATTTGCCGAATTTTTATGATAAAAATTTACGGCCCCCCCCCACAAGGCTTAATTAAACCCGCACAATTTTACCGCCGTTATTCTAAAAAAAACTACTGGCGCGAAAAAAAAGAGACGCCAAATGGCGTCCCTTAAATTTTAATGCCCGCGCAAAAGCGCATAGACCGCAACTCTGTTAGATATGCACGCCTATCTTCGGGGCTACTTCGTTGAATGCGTCTATCAGGCGCTTTGTGATTTTGCCGGGCTTGCCGTCGCCTATTACGCGCTTGTCGAGCTCTACAAGCGGAATGAGCTTGGCGGCTGTTCCGGTAAGGAAGCACTCGTCGGCAGTCCAGATGTCGAAGCGCGTAATCGGTTTTTCGTCAAAATCTATGTCGAGAGACTTGGCGAGCTCTATGACAGTTCCGCGCGTCATGCCGCCGAGCGAGCCGCAGCTTATCGGGGGCGTAATCAGCTTGTTGTCGAAAACTATAAATACGTTGTCTCCGCTGCATTCGGAAACATACCCCTCATTGTTGAGCAACAGGCATTCTTCGTATCCTGAATTGTGGGCCTCGATTTTCGCGAGAATATTGTTGAGGTAATTCAAGCTCTTAACCATGGGCGGAAGCGCCGCCTGCGAGTTCCTGCGCGTGGGAACTGTCAAGGCTTTCAAGCCGCACTCATAAAGTTCTTGCGGATAAAGCTGTATTTCGTCGGCGATTATTACAAGCTGGGGATCCTCGCACGAAAACGGAGAGAGCCCGAGCTTTCCCTTGCCGCGGGACACGACAAGGCGTATGTAGCCGTTTTGAAGCCCGTTTGTGCGGCATGCGTCGCAAACGGCGTCGATTATCTGCTGCTTCGTCCACGGCATATCGAGCATTATTGCGCGGGCGGAACGGAAAAGCCTGTCTATGTGTTTGTCGAGCTTAAACACGTTTCCGCTATATAGGCGGATACCCTCAAAGATACCGTCGCCGTACAAAAAACCGTGGTCGAACACCGACACTTTCGCGTCGTCCTTTTCGTAATATTTTCCGTTTATATAGACTTTCATAATTTTTTCCTCAAAGTAAAAAACTCTCTTAAATGCGGTTTTGCCTAAGCTCCCGCGAATTTCGCATTTTCGGCATTTTCTATATCTGAAATCCGAATCGTCAAATGAATTATTTGTCGCCAATAAAGAATTTGCCGTCTTTAAACCCGAAATCGCGAATCGTCAAAGTCTCATTTTTTGAATTTGGCGAATGGTAGGATATTTTGGTGTCGCCGGAAAATGTTTTAAAAACCATCGCGTGACCGCCGTCGTCGTCGTTCAAAGCGCGCGGGAAGTGCACCCATTCGCCGTCTATTTTTCCGGAAGGCGATTTCGCCGCGCCTATGCGGTACTTGCCGGAGAAAGAAGACCAAGTCATATATAGAGTGCCGTCGGGAAGGCGGTTTACGACCGGCGCATCGGTGACGTGCGTTCCGGATTTGTCCGCTATCCACGGCGCGCTCGACGCCTTGAACAGAACCTTCGGCTCTCCAAGCGTCTTCTTCATATCGCGGGATATTTTTTGGGCGACTATTTCGCCGTCTCCAACTTGCAGCCATTCGCGGCAGTACAGAAGCCAAAGTTCGCCGTCGCCGTCCTCAAACAGCGTGCCGTCCAAGGCCATCCAGTTTTCGGGCGTTATGGGCTTGCCGGAAAGCGGCTTAAAGCCTTTATCGGGCCTGTCGGATACAAGCACCGCGCAACCGCGCATCGGCACCAATTTTCCACTCACGGTTTTTATGGACGGCTTTTCGGCGCTGAATGTGGCTATTATATAATATTTGCCGTCTATATAAAACATATCCGGCGCCCAGAAGTCCGATTTTCCCCAAAAGTCTGCGGGAGCTATGAAGGATGGTCCTAACAGTTTCCAGTTTTTCAAGTCTTTGCTCTCGTAGGCATACAGAGCCCTGCGCCCCACGCCAAACTTTGATATTTCGGCGTCCGACAATTTGAAGCCATTTGCGTGCATGTAGTATTTGCCGCTCTCTTTGTCTGCAAAAACGTAGGGATCGCGCATTCTGAGATTGGCGGCGGGAATATCGTAGCCCGAATCCACGGGCTCATTGCCTACTCCCGCGTAACCAAAGAGAGAAAAGGCGATAATTGCGGCGGACAAAAGCGCGCTACGCTTCAGGGTATCACTACTTGCCATACGAGTCTTTCAGAGTCACCGTTCTGTTAAATACCGGATTCCCGGGCGTTGAGAGCTTGGAGTCTGGCATGAAGTAGGCGTTTCGCTCGAATTGTATATGCTCTCCCGCCTTTGCCTCCATAAGCGAGGGCTCAACAAGTGCCTCGCACTCCACAACCGAATTCGGATTTAAGAATTCCTTGAAGTCGCTTCCCTCGGGCAAATCGGACATATCCTCGCGCGTGAACAAATTCTCAAAGAGGCGAACCTTCGCCTTCTTCGCCGCCGACGCGTCCACCCAGTGAATGGTCGATTTTACCTTGCGCCCGTCGGGAGAATTTCCCCCGCGCGACGCCCTGTCTATCGAGCATATCAGCTTTACCATATTTCCGGAAGAGTCCTTCACAACCTCGTCGCACTTCATAAAGTACGCATACCTCAAACGCACTTCTTTTCCGGGAGAAAGCCTGAAAAACTTTTTCGGCGGGTTTTCCATGAAGTCTTCGCGCTCGATGTAAATCCGCTTAGAGAAAGGTATCTTGCGGGTTCCGGCAGATTCGTCCTCGGGGTTGTTTACGGCGTCGAGCATATCTATCTCGTCATCGCCCCAGTTGGATATCTCCACTTCGAGGGGGTCGAACACCGCCATTCTGCGCAAGGATATTTTGTTTAAATCGTTGCGCACGCAATGTTCAAGCAGGGCGATGTCGGTAAGGCTGTTAAATTTTGTTACGCCTATCTTTTCGCAAAAGTCGCGGATTGCCTCCGGGGTGTATCCCCTTCTTCTCATTCCCGAAAGAGTCGGCATGCGGGGGTCGTCCCAGCCGTCCACTACTTTTTCGGCAACAAGCTGCTGAAGCTTGCGCTTGCTCATCATAGTGTACGACAAGTTCAGGCGCGCAAATTCGTATTGGCGCGGATGGACTTTTAGCATCTTAACAATGCTCGTGTTGTCTATAAACCAGTCGTAAAGCGGCCTGTGCACTTCAAATTCGAGAGTGCATAGAGAGTGGGTTATGCCCTCTATCGCATCGCTCAGGCAGTGGGCAAAGTCGTACATAGGGTATATGCACCACTTTGTGCCGGTGCGGTGGTGGGCCTCCTTCTTTATCCTGTATATGGCGGGGTCGCGCATATGAAGGTTTGGGGAGGCCATGTCTATCTTGGCGCGCAATACGTATTGCCCCTCCTCAAATTCGCCGGCTCTCATTCTGCGGAATAAATCGAGGCTTTCTTCCGGCGGGCGGTCCCTGTGCGGGCTCGGCTTGCCGGGCTGTCCGGGAACTCCCCTGTATTCCTTAAATTCCTCGGGCGACAATGTGCAGACGTACGCCTTGCCGCTCATTATAAGCTCCTCGGCAAAGCCGTACAGGCGCTCGAAATAGTCGGACGCATAGAACTCGCGGTCGCCCCAATCGAACCCCATCCAATGGACGTCCTCGCGGATTGAGTCCACAAACCGGGTGTCCTCCTTATCCGGATTTGTGTCGTCGAACCTCAGGTTGCAAAGTCCGCCGTTTTCGATGGCAGTCCCAAAATCGAGACAAAAAGCTTTGGCGTGGCCTATGTGCAAACAGCCGTTGGGCTCCGGCGGAAAACGCGTGTGCACGGCTGAAGGCGGCAGCCCGTTTTTTATGTCTTCGGCAACTATCTGCCTGATAAAATGCATTTGCTTGTTTTCGGATTCTTCCGGCATATTTTTTTATAAATCGCGTCAAGATTTAAACGCTATTGCCCGCGCGTCAATTTTTTATTGACGCCTGCGCGCTAAATTTCTCGCGTCTAAGCCCGCCAGCATGCGAATCAAAGCGTTCTTTGGCTAAAATTCTGAGCATGCATTCAAAAAATGCCGAAATACGCGCCCAAGACCTGCGAAAATCCCGACGTAAAGGAATCTCGCACGCTCCGCATTATAAAACGCAACGCCCGCCCACAATAACCGCGCGGATTGACGCTATCCTGCCACCGCGCGTAAAAGCGCATACCCCGCGCTGCTATATACTATATAAATGCGATCAAAAATCAGGCTATCGGACGAGATTTTTTAATATTTTTGCAATGTCCGTATTGTCTATCGTGCCCGAAAACTTTTCGGATTTAACACCCGCGGCGGAAGTCTCGACCGGCAGAGCCGTGTGAGCATGGGTCGTCCAAGCAAGCCCCGCCTTATTATTCAAAATCTTCGCCGCAACAAACGACAACTCATCGCCCTTTGGCTCGTCTTTCCACTCCTCGAACGCCTCTTTAAGCTCGTCCACCTCATCGTCGGAGAGCGCAAGCCCGGACTTCGAGTCCTTCTCGAAAACAAATCCAAACGTCTCAGACAATAGCGCCTTTACTCCGCCGAATTCAAGGGCCTCATTTTCCTTCAAAAGGCGGCGCAAGCGGGAGTCGAACAATCCCCTTGAAGTTTTCTGTGCGTTCAAGCGCTCCAAGTAGGAATTGTAGGCAGTGCCGTCGCTGCCCATTGTGAGCCCGCCCGTTTCATGGTCTGCCGTGACTACCACAAGCGTGTCTTCGGGGTTTTTCCTCAGAAATTCCAACGCCACTCCGACTGCTTTGTCAAAATCTATTATTTCCGAAACCGCCGTCGCCGCGTCGTTGGCGTGGCACGCCCAGTCTATTTTCCCTCCCTCGACCATGATAAAAAATCCCTTATCGTTGTCGAGAAGCTCTATCGCCTTCTTTGTGAATTCAGATATGCGCGCAGACGAAGGGTTGTCGAGATAGTATTCGAGCGCCCCGTCAGAACCCGTCGCGATTACCTTTCCGCAACCGGGCTTCAACGCTCTTAGAGATTCCATGTCGCGGCGCACAACCTTGTATCCCGCCTTTTCCGCCAGCTTGTAAATGTCTCCTTTGTAGGCTTTCGATTTTTTGTCGTCGCTCTTGCCGATGCCGCCGCCCCCGAAAAAGTCGAAGCCGGAAGCTATCATATCAAGCCCCAATTCGTAATAATTTCCGCGGCTTGGATTGTGTCCGTAAAAAGATGCGGGAGTCGCATGGTTTAAGGTGACGCTCGTGAGAATCCCGACTTTTCTTCCGGAATCCCGCGCGACCTCGGCAATGGATTGAAGCCTTGAGCCGTCCGCCCCCACGCCTATCGCCCCGTTATTAGTCTTGACGCCGCACGCTATCGCCGTGCCGCTCGCGGCGGAATCCGTAATGAATGAGTTCTTTGAGCGGGTGATTGTCAGAGCCTGGTGCGGCATGGAATTTATCGCAAGCCCCTTCCCCGTATTTATGCGTGAAAATTCCTCGGCTGTCATTCTTTGCGGTATAGACATTCCGTCTCCGATAAATAGGAAAACATATTTTACCGTCTCACCCGCATAAAGCGCCAAAGACGACATTAGTATCGCCGCCGTAAAAAATATGTATTTTAGCAGTTTCATTTTACACTCCGTTTCCAAGATTATCTCAACCCTCAAGAGCCGCTCCCGCAAAGGAATCGCCAAAAAATGCCGAGCCTACGCAACGTCTATCGAGCGGACGCTGTCCACAAAGAACTCGTCACCCTCGGGGGTCGCTTTTGATTGTACGAGTTCGAGGCCTATTATTCCTTCGTACCCTTTCTTATAAATGTGCTCCATAATTTTTTTATAGTTTATTTCCCCCGTGCCGGGCTCGTTGCGCCCGGGATTGTCGGCAATCTGGAAGTATGCGATTTCGTCCCAGGCGGCGTCGATGTTTTCAATAAGGTTTCCCTCGGTGACCTGCTGGTGGTAGAGATCGTTTAAAATCTTGCATTTTGGGCTTCCGACAGCCTTGCAAACGGCGTACGCCTGCGGAATTTTTTTAAGCCACAGGCCCGGATGGTTTTTTATATTGAGCGACTCCAACACCATAATGGGGCCGTCGTTTTTCTCGAGAAAATCCGCGGCGTATTTGAGGTGCTCGACAGCGTTTGAAAATTGATAGCCGTATTCGAGGCTCGGGTCCTCCGCCCCTATTACAACTGTAAACCATTTAGCCCCCGCGCGCTTTCCGACTTCGAGAGCCGACTCCATAATGGAGCGCACCATGCGCTTAACCCCCTCTTTGTCGCGTATACGCGATTTTGGGTCGAGAATGTTTCCGGTGAGGTTCGGAACCTCCCAGCTCCCGACGCGCGGGGCAAATACGCCCATCTGCATCCCCAACTTTTCCATCTGCCTTGCGACAGCCTCTTGCTCCTCGACGGGAAGTTCGCCGTATTCGTTAAACTCCATTGCGCGGAACCCCGCGTCATAAAAAACTTTAACCTTGTCGGCGGGCGAAAGTTTTGCCGCGCGCCCGGAAAAATGCCGGCACCAGCCGCTCGGGTTTGGCGCAAATTTTAGGTTGAAAGGTTGCCCTGATGTTTTTTTTGAGTCCATAAGATTATTTACCGTAAATTTATCCTTATAATTTTCTTTAAGAGGCAATCTTCAATCAAATTTTTACCGTTTTAACATTTTACAGTTAATTCCGATTCTTGTCTTTTTTTTCTTTATTTTCAAAACGCCAGTGCATAACTGACGGTAGATGTTTTTAGATATTGTTGATTGTTTGTAAAGATTAAAGTTATTGATTCATTTACTAATTGCCCCCTAGGGGGCGGCGCACTTTAGTTCGTGAAGATAATCGCTTGGACTTTTCCAATTTAGTGTCTTTCGGGGGCGAGAGTTGATCTCATTCAATGCAAATTTTAGTTCCCTTTCCGTAGCTTTTCTCAAATCCATTCCCTTTGGAAAGT